>NZ_JBBCVY010000004.1:0-547716 GCF_037146255.1 Paenibacillus sp. MMO-58 | reverse complement strand
ACTTCTATTAAAAACTTGTTCATGCTTTTTATTTACGACAAACCCCCAAAAATATAAAACAACAGCAATACATACCAAAATCAAATAAACAATCCACATCCCTCCGCTGAAATATGGAATTTTCTCTCATCATTAATTCGGAGCATACGCCACGCAATCCTGTCCATTAGCTTAAGAGGCTGCCGAACTTACCGGCAGCCTCGTGTGATTGTCATATGGAACTGACGTATCCGTTATCGGAACAAGGCTACCGATCCAATGCCAGCCTCTGATAGTAACACAGAACAAAGTCTTCGCAAGAACAATGAAACTTGCGGAGTCAAAATAAAAAGCCTGCTCCTGACATATCGTCAAGAACAGGCTTGATTTTCTGTATTACAGTTTTACAACATTCTCCGCTTGAGGTCCACGTTGGCCTTTAACAACATTGAATTCAACACGTTGACCTTCATCCAAAGATTTGAATCCTTCACTCTGAATCGCAGAAAAATGAACGAATACATCGTCGCCGTTTTCCCTTTGAATGAAGCCAAACCCTTTTTCCGCATTAAACCATTTGACAGTACCTGTTTCCATTAATAAATAACCTCCAAAGTTTAAACATTAAGCCCTTACAAATGGACTATTCACAATTATATCCCATATAAGAAGAAAAATTTGTTGAAATTTGTAATATATAATATTTATAAAGAAGTTTTGTGGAACGAAAACATTAGAACTATCTATCGTCTCCCGTTAGCAGAACTTTCATTGTAGAATATTTCAATCATGCGTTAATTCATGACTCACAAGTTCGCCGTATGATTAAAACATTTGAATTATTATTTACACTTTGTTCCGATTTGGCATTGATTTCATTTTGAGGTTTACCAGTACAATACCTAAGATAATTAATATAAGTCCGATGACCATCTTAGTAGTAATTGTTTCACCTAAAAAAATAACACTAATCACGATCGCAATGAGTGGGACTAGAAAGTTAAACGATCCAATTTTTCCGGCTTCACCGGATTTGACAAGCAAAAAGAAAACGAGCCAGGTCAAGGCCGTGCAGAAGATTGCAATAACCGATAACGTCGAGATGAACGGCTGGTTCCAAACGATATCCGTCCAGTTTTCAACTGCAGTACCCGTAATCAACAATACAATTCCACCGAAGATCATCTGAAGAGTAGTTAACCAGATCGCATCGACTTTAGTAGATGTTTTCTTCATATAGATCGTACCGAATGACCATGTAACCGTGCTAGCTAAACCAAGCAAGACACCTAGGGTCGAGATATTTCCGGAGCCATCGTTGATGCTAATAACAGCGACTCCTATAAAGCCTAAAATCAAGCCGACTATTTTGAGGCCGTTCATGGATTCACCCAACCACAACCAAGCTCCGATTCCGAGCAGAACGGGCTGCATGAACACGATCGTCGAAAATAAACCGGCAGGCATCATACTCAGTCCGAATGTTTGAAAACCGAAAAAGAGAATGATGTTCAAGATTGCGGAAATCAGGTAAATGTGCCAGGTTTGCTTTAAATTAAGACTTCGATAGCGCGGTAAAGCGAATACAAGCAAAATGAGACCTCCGATAGTGATCCTCAAACCAGCAAAAAGCAACGGTGTTGCGAATTCAAGTGCATATTTAGAGAGCGGCCAGTTCACCCCCCACATCGCAACTAAAAATGTAAGTAGGATAAATGTTCTTGTTCTCGAGAGTTGCATTTTCTTCAAGCTCCTTTCTTTGATGGTGTTTACTATGGTACAATAGCTCAACGCATAAATAAAATGAATGTTTCTCATAAGGAGGATATCAGATTTGTTATGAATCAATCTCAACTTTTATTGTTTGTAAAGATAGTTGAGACCGGTAGCTTTACAAAGGCTGGTGAGCAACTGAGTATGACGCAGCCTGCCGTAAGTCGCGCCATTTCTACACTTGAATCCGAATTAGGAGTCACTCTTATGATTCGGGAACGTAAAAGCGGTGTTATCCTCACCGATATTGGCTTGCGGTTGCTTGCCATATTCAGAGAGATTTTGCACGGATACAATAAGGTTGAGCAGGAGGTCACTGCTGAAAAAGGGTTTGAAGTTGGTACTGTTCGTGTTGGGGTGTTTCCGATTGTGTCTGCACACTTCGTGCCGAAATTATTGCGGGTTATTGGGGAAAAGCATCCGGGGCTGACATTCGAACTGTATGATGGGACCATCGATGAGATTAAAAAATGGCTAGATTCCAGAATGATCGATGTCGGTTGGATTATTCCGCCGAGCAACGAACTTGAAACGATCCCTTTCTTCCGAGATGAATTATGTCTGATCCATCGGGATGATCATCCATTGCAAAGTCGCCAAACAATCCAAATTACGGATCTAGACAATGAACCTATGATTGTGTGCAAAGGTGGGTTTGTAACGCCGATTTACGAGCTGTTCCAGCAATTTGGAGCCACGTTGAACACCAAATATAATGGTCATAACATAAGCACGGCGTTGAACCTGATTCAAGAAGGGCTAGCTATCTCGATCGTATCGAAAACTTCTCTATCGTTATCAAGAATTCCACCTAATGTCCGCATCCGGACAATTGATCCGCAGCCTTATAGAGAAATTCATCTGGCAGTTCCTTCATTAAAGGAAGCTTCTCACGGCGTCAAACTGTTCATTCAGATTGCAAAAGAGCTTTTTTTATCCAGTTGTGCACTAGCACATTCAACGGAAAATTCCCTTATGTAGAGCTGAATTGACCCTTTCTTTAACAAAAGCTGCAGCAGATCCTCCGATCTGCTGCAGCTTTTATGATTGAACTATAGTTCTCCGTCCCTCGGTTTTAAGGGTTTATCTCACATATACTCACTAATTCGCAGGATTTCAACACCTTAGATCAGGTCAATCTTAGGATAGAGAACAAAGGAACCCGATTGAGGTGGTGGGCTGGGCATGCGGAAATAGAGGATCATTAGGAAATATTCCCCAAAATTATTTTCTACTGCACACATACTCCACTAATCCCTTGGCGTTCACCCTCCCATGACTCAACGGGTCATTGCCCTTACAATCCTTCGTTATACTTGTCCAAGGTGTGGAGATCGATAGCGTTTAGCGGATGGGTCGTAGCCCTTATGGAGAACGAACTCGGTCCTCGTGCTTTCTTTGTGAAATCCCGCGAATGAGTCAATATACGTGATACTTCTACCTTAAGCTGCTTCTGTCCAGTTCAAAACCGTTTTCTCTGGCGTAAACTCTTCTCCTCGTTGAACAATACCAACCAAGATCCGTGCTAGTTTCCCGATTAACTTAAAGATGGACTGCTGCTTTTTCATCTTCTTCTCCTGCAAATTATGTTCATGCAGATGGCGGAAAACGGGATTATTCCAAACGAGTTGAACCGTCGCTATGGCCGCGGTGAAAATCTTCCCGAGCCCTTTTATAGTGCGAAGCTGCTGCGCCATAGGGATCTCCGAAAGCAGCGCTTCGATGTCCCTTTCGATCTGTTCTAGCATGGATGTCACACGCTCAAACTCTTCAATGAGCCGTTTTAAATCTGCTTTCGCTTCTTCAATAGCCACCTGTTCTCCAACACTTCGTTTAGCTTGTGCGATCAGTCGCGCTGCCTTTTCGGTCCCCGTAGTGCCCCCGGCACGCTGCATATGAACTCGCCAAGCACTAATGACATCCGATACAGTATGCTTCTCAAGATCTTGTGGACAAGGAAAGGTCTTAAGAGTCGCCATTGAACGCTTACAGGTCCAGTCTTTGAACACCAAAGGATATTCCGGGAAACGGATGTCCAACCAGCGTACGATTCGATTCTGTAGACGTACACTATTCGTCACCCAAAATTCTCGGTCACTCATCAAGGTCTTCAAGCGCTGGAACTCATGTGACTGACGCGTGTACTCTTAGTAGAAACCTCGGCTGACGGAATCTGCAATGGTCAGTGCATCTTTTGGATCATTCTTTGACGGGCTGTTATCCCGGTTTTCTTTATTTCTCTTCGTCGTTGCTGGATTAACCATGACCACATGCACGCTTTTATCTGCTAGCCAGTTGGCCAGGTTAAACCAGAAATGCCCGGTTGGTTCCATTCCAATAATGAGCCTATTCAATCGATGTTTCTGCTGTAATTCACTCATCCAGCGGCTCAGTTTTTCAAACCCTTCAATACTATTGGAAAATGAGAGATGGCGTTTTGAAACCACTATTCCGCGGAAATTTGTAGCTTGTGCGACATGCATTTCTTTCGCCATATCGATCCCTATTACAAGATGCGAGGTAGTAATTTGTTCAACCCGTTGATTTTGTGCGTCTATTTCCTTAAACTTCATAGTAAGAGCTCCTCCCTGATGTGTTCTCGACAAACCCATCATACCGAGGAGCTCCTTTTTTTACAAAGCTCATTTCTTAAGCTCTACAGGATTGTTTAGCTTAATAAAAAAAGAGCAGCTACCGTTATAGCAAGCTGCTCCTGGATGGCTGAACATACGTTACTCATTAGTCCAACAAAAAAACGTTATAAAGCGAATCTGTTCTTAATGATTTCAGCAACCTCACAAGCATTTAAATTCGTGTTGTTTATTCTGATGTAATTTTCTCTTTTAATTTCTCCCTCGAAGGAGTTTAATCGATGTTGCTCCATTGTCTGTAATAGATCCTGTTCAGAACGAGCAACATCCCTTTTTGTTGGTTTATGTTCAAGTCTGTGAGGAGTTTTGTTACGCTCAATTCTTTTCTCAAGATCGGCTTCAAGCTCAATAAAAAACACCTCGCCATCTTTATCTTCGATTGTTTTACAAACTTTCTCAACATAGTCCCAATCACCATTCAAATCGAATCCCCATACATAAGTAAAAATCATTCCATACATATCACTTTCAGCGGCGGCTTCAAATATGTCTTGACGAAATTTATTTACTAATCTCCACATTTCACCATTAAAACCAAATAGGGGAGCTAGCATTTCAATTGTTACGTGATTGTGGAACAACTTTAGCTCAGTTACTTTTTCCAGTTCATGCCCCACTGTCATTTTCCCTACAGCCTGCGGACCAAATATCATAACAAATTTCATCAAACCATCCCCTTGGAAGATATTTCAATAATAATATCACAATTTGAACAAGCCCAAAGGTTTTACTGTGCTAAATAGCCCGTTACTTCAATGAAAAAAAAGCAGTCGATCGTATGACCAGCTGCACATAATCTTATTCAGCTATCGTTCTTACGATAGCATAATGAACTTTGTCGAATGACCAATGGAATTATGGTGTTTACGATCAATTTTTTAGTTTACTGGTTTAATTGAAATAAGACGTGGACGTTGAAATAATCTCTTTTTATATTCTATGTCAAATAGTTTTTTTCTTTCAGTTATTAGATCAGAAAGATCAATACTTATAGATATTTCGCTAATATGATTATCTTTATCTTGTATAAGTATATTATGGCTGCCAGCTACTAATAAAGTAACTCTCTCCCCAGTTGTAGTATCAAATAGATACCAACAAATAATTAAAATAAGACTTATAGGAATTAGGGTAGATTTAATTGTTTTTATATTTATGTTCTTATTCAAATTATCACCTCAAAAATAATTAATAATTGTATCGACTTTGCGGGAATTACTTACAACGTCTTTACTGCGAACTTCGTACTTAAATTTATTCGCGAAGTCATTCAACTATCCTGCCCGTTACTTGAATGATCTCCGGAAGGCGCATATTAACCGATTGAACCATAATTATGTACGGGTACTTCGGGCGCCATTTACTTGGATATACTTAGCAACTTAGAACTTTTGGGAGACCACTGCAAAAACATCGCCCAATATATTTTCTATGGAGAATAGGATGAGGCGCTGCGGGAAAAATATTGTAAAAAACAAGGGGGTGGGCGCGTGGTAACCCTTCCTGATGGGACGTCTTTGCCCAGAATCGGTCAAGGTACGTGGTATATGGGGGATGAGCCGTCTAAGAAAAATGAAGAGCTTCGCACGTTAAGACGCGGTGTGGAGCTTGGATTGAACCTGATCGATTCGGCTGAAATGTATGGCGACGGCAGATCCGAGTCCTTGGTTGGAGAAGCGATCGAAGGGATACGAGATCAAGTGTTTCTGGTATCCAAAGTGTACCCGCACAACGCGGGACTGAATCGCATCGCCGCCAGCTGCGAACAAAGCTTGAAGCGGTTAAAGACGGACCGCCTCGACCTTTATCTTCTTCATTGGAGAGGAAGCATTCCTCTAAGGGAAACGGTAGAAGCGATGGAGCAGTTGGTCGAAGCGGGGAAAATTTTGCGATGGGGCGTCTCGAACCTGGACACGGACGATATGAAAGAACTGTTCGACGCGGCACGAGGGACGCATTGCATGGTCGATCAGGTGCTGTATCATCTCGGTTCCCGCGGCGTAGAATACGACCTGCTTCCTTGGTTGAGAGAGCGAAAAATCCCGATGATGGCCTACAGTCCACTCGCCCAGGCGGGCACTTTACGAAGAGGGTTGGTTGAGCATCCAGCGGTTAAGGAGATTGCCGATCGACATGGCGTGAAGCCACTTCAGATTCTCTTGGCTTGGTGCATTAGAAGCGGTGACGTGATTGCCATTCCTAAAGCGTCGACAGCAGCGCATGCCGAAGAGAATGCGGAGGCAGAACAGATTAAGCTTACCGAGGAAGACTTGGGGATGTTGGATTTGGCGTTCCCCAAACCGACAAGAAAGGTTCCGCTCGACATTATTTAAGAAAGCCTTCACATGAAAGTTCCCGCAGGTTAGACTTGTTTGATGGATTCCCGAATTTCAAACCCGCTGCTTTTCCGTCAGTTTCGATAACTGTAGCACATCTCTCCATGTTTTCTCTTGTAGTAAATGCGGCACGATGAGCGGAGGAGCAGCGGCTTTTCTTTATTCCAGGGATTATCGATATATCTTGGTTTATGTATATACGGATTTTTCCTTCTGTTGAACGCCCCACGGGCAAGCTTGCCAAAAGCGAATAATCCTCAAGCAAGGAACGATGCTTTCGCATGTTCGCTTACCTCAAGATCGAACAAATTACCTCTCACATCCATATTTTCTTGAATCAGATTCTGTTAATTCACCATCATATTTCCATAGAAATTCTCCATTATCCTGCCAAGTAGTTGAACGACGGAAGCTGATTTCCCATGCCGAACAACAGCGTGGGATTTGCGGTGCGGACACGCAAGCTCGTTTGCTTGATCAAAACATTCAAATGATTCAGTTAAATCGGTATCACCCACATATTGTTCTCGGCTTGCAATAAACTGATCTTCAACATTCATCACTTGCCAGCCTTCATCGTTAATGTATGGCGTTGTGTATTGGGTCTACTTTGCTGTTCACTTAACAGTTGGAGAATCGGTACGGCAACCACGTTCCCGATTGAGCGCAACCAAATAAGTCTCTGCCGGCTAACACAGCCGGGATCGCCTGTTCCTGTATGGGGGTCGGAAGCGGAAAACCGCTCCATTCATGGATGTACGAATGCCTATGATGACGGGATCGAATGCATACCTAAAGCGTATGATTCGTACATATCATGTATCGAATCAGTCGAGAGGGAGAGGACGCAAATGTTGAAAATCACTCTGGAAGTCGCCAAAGTGTTGATTCACGCAGCGGAACTCCGGGCAAGGGATCTCGGGATCGCGGAAGTGATCGCCATCGTAGACGATGGCGGGAATTTCGTTGCTTCTCATCGGATGGACCATGCCTGGCTGGCCAGTGTCGACATCGCCCATAATAAGGCATGGACGGCGGTCGCGCTAAAAATGCCCACGGCGAGCCTTGCTCCGTTGGCGCTCCCGAGCGGGGAACTATACGGGATCAATACGACCAACAACGGACGCCTGGTCGTGTTCGGAGGGGGGATTCCGTTGTCGTTCGAAGGGAGAATCGTGGGGGCGGTCGGCGCAAGCGGCAGTACGGTCGCAAACGACATTGAGGTTGCGAAAGCGGCGGTGCGGGCTTTCGAAACCTATCCGAAGGCGCGGATCGGGTCTTCCAGGAGCTTGCTGTAAACCTGGCGGTTTTAGCCCTATAACGAAACTGGGTCCCGCCAATATAGACGAATAATTGACTAAACACTTGGGGCTGTCCAACAGGGTACAATACCCACTGGCACAGCCCCTCTTCTCATGCCATCATTAAGGCTTCAGGACGAATTTAATGCACTCGTCCGCATGGTTGTAGAAGGTGTTGTACGCATTATGAGCCTGATCGAGCGGCACTTTATGTGTGATGATCTCCGTCGGATCGAACTCGCCTGCCATAATTTTTTGATACAGCATCGGCATGTAATGAATCACGGGCGCCTGTCCCATGGTCAGCTTCACGTTTCGTTCCCAAATGTTTCCGAACATGAACTGGTTGTATTTAGAACCGTATACCCCCGTAATCTGGATCGTACCGAATTTTCGCACCGCATTCATCGCGATGTTGATCGGGCTGAGCGTTCCGCCTACCAGCTTGGCCTTCTGCTCTTCCTCCTCCAGTGGCGTCTTCTTGCCGTCCATTCCGACGCAATCGATGACGACATCCGCGCCCCCGCCCGTTATTTCTTTTATATGCAGCCCCATGTCTGCGAAATCTTCAAAGTTAAAGATTTCGACGTTATTCATTTTTTTGGCATGGTTCAGCCGGTATGGGAGATTGTCGATCGCGATGACCCGTTTGGCCCCTTTCATCCAGGCGAATTTTTGCGCCATCAAGCCGACGGGGCCGCAGCCGAGCACCACCACCGTATCCCCCTGCTTCACGCCGCCGTTGTCCACGCTCCAATAGGCCGTCGGCAGCACGTCGGACAGGAACAGGAGCTTCTCATCCTCCAATTCGCATGACTCCGGAATAACGAACGGCATGAAATTGCCGTACGGCACGTAAAGCAATTCGGCTTGTCCGCCCTGATAATTCCCGTAACGTTCGGTAAATCCAAAGTAACCTCCCGTATCAACTTGGGGATTGGGGTTGGAGTTGTCGCATTGGCTCTCCATTTCATGCTGGCAGTAATGACAGCTGCCGCACGAGATATTGAACGGGAGCACGACCCGGTCCCCTTTTTTGACCTTTGTCACCTCAGGGCCCACATCTTCGACGATGCCCATCGGTTCATGTCCGACCACGTATCCGGTTTGGGCCTGAATCGCCCCCTGGTATATATGGAGATCGGAACCGCATATGGCGGTCGAGGTGATCCTGACGATAATCCCGTCTTTTCTCTGAATCGTCGGATCAGCGACCTGCTTCACTTGCATGTCCTTCATGCCATTGAAAGTTACAGCCTTCATAATCACCCTCCTGTTATGGCATGCCTTGAATTTGCATGCATGCTTTTATTATGGAATTGGAGAGTGAGCATCATACTTTCGATGTAAGGTATTCTTGATTCTTGATAGGCGCGGAGTACATCCGTTTGGTGTTTTGCTCGTTTTCTTCTTTTCTCCAACCTGTTTCAGTAAAACCACAGGGATTCAGAATTTGATCTTCAATGACTTCTGCTAGGGAGCGGCCAAATACTTTTTGGACTAATCGGATAAGCAGGTTTACTCCTGTGTTATTATATTGCCAGTCAGTACCGGCAGAAAAAATTCTTTTTAACGGTCCGTTTAATCCGTGTGTATGCGTTAATAAATGACGAATTGTTGTGCCAATAAACAATCTCTGATCTAAATCCTCAAGATAATCAAACACATAATCATTAAGACTTTTTATTTTACCTTCATAAAGTGCAAGACTGATAGCAAATCCTAAATAAGTCTTTCGAATTGATGCTACATTAAATTGTGATTTTGCATCCACTTCCCGGCACTGTCTGGCGATCGGAAGTCTCGTGCTCAACTTGATCATTCTCGTCGCCTTCGCTGCCGTGTTTACACTGATCGCTATATACCGTTTCAACCGTAACAATGATGTAAAGCAGTTTATCTAAGCACGCAAAAGCGCCATCTCCTGCTGAAGGAGGGCGCTTTTTGCATCGTTCTTGTCCACTACTTAAATGCCGAGAAAGGAATAACGAACCTAGGAAAGCCTTGTGCAGCCCCCATTAACTCACCTTCGGCGAAGTATATGACCACTCCGTTATGGCTTAAGTAAAAGCCACGATCAGCCTCAATCGTTTTAAAAGGTGTGATCACGTCAAGCTTACGGTCTTTGATTTGTTTGTTAATCTGATCGTTAATGATCGTCACATAGTTTGCCTTACCCTCAGTCACATCCTTCAAGGAAAGCTCGTTACCCGTATTCAGATCGAACGTATGAGGAACGAGATTATGGAGGTCATGCGCTCCGCCTGAATCGATGCCGTAATAGGTGTAAAGACTTAGCTTCCCTTTCTCGTTGTACGTAACTTCGAAAGCTCCATTAAGATTGCTATTGCTGATAACATCATATTCGTTATGCTGGCTCGATAAAGATATTGTCTTCTCAGCCTCTTGCTTCAACTGCGCATTGATTTTGGTCTGTACTTCCGTATTTCCCATGCCTGAAATCACAGGGTAATAAACGAATCGCTTCTTGCCGCCGCTGTTATCCCTTAACGAGTGGGCTTGGATCATCAACTTATTCTCGGCAATAGCTTTAATGCCGATTTGCTTGGAACCTGAGGTGTACGTCACTTCATAGCCCATGCGTTCCAACAAGAAGCGCAGTGGAAGATATGTTGTATTATCCTGTAAAATCGCTTGTTGGCCATTAATGAGCTGACCGTTTAACATCACGGTTTTGTTTTTTAGATCCAGCTTCATGATCCGGTTGTGCCCCGTAACAGTAACCACTTGAGTCGTTTTATCGAAATTTGTTCCTAATCCCAACGCCGTATTTAAGTTTCGCAATGCAATAAAAGTGGAGCCGTTGCTATTGATGGTACCGATGCTGCTCTTAACTCCCTCAATGCTAAAAGACTGATTTGTGATGCTGAATTTTGCGTTGGTAACAGCCGCCGCTGCTTGACCTGCTGGCAGCGATAGGGAGATCGGGGAAACTAATAATGCTGCGGCAAGGGCTAGCCCAAGTCTTTTTTGTTGTTTGAATTTCATATATAACATCCCTTTCGTAGAGGGGCATTGCCCCTTTATTAATGTTCTTACAAGTTGAAGTATAGGAGGTTCCTGTGTCCAACATGTGTATTTGAAATGGATATCTGGAGAACACGGACAAAACGAAAAAGAACCTTGATACATCAAGGTTCTAAATCGGGATTATTATGTTTTAGTACTTTCGAGGAGGAATAACGCCTTTCCTGTTAAACCTGTACTAGCTCGCGCTTGCGGAACTGCTCCGGGGGCATGCCGGCATACTGCTTGAACAGTCTGCTGAAATGAGCCAGATGCTTGAACCCAAGCCGGAAGCATACTTCCGTAACCGAAAGCTCCGGCTGCATCAAGAACAGGATTTTAGCCTCGTTGATCCTTCTTGTATAAATATAATGAAAGATCGTAACGCCGGTTACTTCTTTGAACAGCTTGGAAAGATAAGACTTGCTTAAGTGCAGCCGCTCCTCTAGAAGCTCCATATTCAAGTCCTCGGTATAGTTCTCCTCCAGTACCGAAATAATGCGCTGCACCGTCGCTTCCTTATCTGAGCTGTATTCCTGCCTGTTGCGGTTAAGAAGCGGCTGCTCGCAATGATCTAGGATCATATAGAGCAGGTCCACAAACGCAAGCCGGAACCGGTTGTCGCCAACCGCATCGCCGCGTTTTTGGTATTCGTCCATTTTGGCCAGAATCCGCTCAACCTCCTCTTTATCCTCTCCCCGAAGCCGCAGCCGGTAATTGTTCAGCTGCTGAAACGGCTGAAGAATGTTCCGGGCATGCGGCAGTTCGAGATAAGGCTGCAAGAGAGTTGGTTCAAAGTGGATGATGGACCGGATGTATTCAACCGACGGGTCAGCCTTCGCGCAATGCAGCGTCATACCGTACATAATAATCAAATCGCCTGGAGCAAGCTCATAAATCTGGTCGCCGATCAGATAGTTGCATTTGCCGCCATGGAAGTAATAAACCTCGTAATGCATGTGGGAGTGAAAAAACGGCTCGATCGGCTGGTCTGACCAGTAAAGCAAATCCAGCATATTAAGCCTCGGCTTGCAGCAGCTCACGCATATATTGAACGAAATGCTTCAACATTTGCTGAGTCTCAGGGAATTGTCCGCTGAAATCCTCAACGCCTAGATAACCGTCGTAACCTACCGCTTTCAAATCCGCAATAACCTGCTTCCAAGGCACAACGCCTTCCTTGACGCCGCTCCATTCCGATTTCCACTTCACGCTTCCGTCTTCGGCCGTGCCGTCGGTTGCGAAGGCAGCGTTCTTCACATGGACATGGGCGAGGTAAGGACCAAGGATCTCCATCCCCATCCGGTAGTTCTCAAACCCTTCATGCACCATATTGCCCGGATCGTACAGTACGCCAATAAAGGATGGATCAAGGCCTTCGACAAGGCGGTAAGCGGCCGATGCGCTTGGAGCGATTGTCTGATGGTGAGTCTCAACCAGACCTTTAATGCCGTATTGGCGGCATAAGCCTTCCGCATCCTTCAAATATTGACGCGCCAAGGTGAACAGCTCGCCGAATGGACGGGAACGGTCGTAACCCGGAACGCCAAGCCGAATAAATTGAGCTCCTACGCGTTTGGCTTTACGGAGTACATCCTCCGTTGCTTCCAAATCGCCTGCCGCCAAATAAGGCGTTACGCTGATCGAGCTTAAGCCATGCGCAGCCGCGACTTCGCGGAATTGGTCCGCCATTTCTTCGCCGCCGGAAGGAAGCAGCGTGCACAGATTATTCCCCCAGAAGGACGGCTTATGCTCAGCCGCATTCTCGGGAGCTTCCTTGTAACGCCATTCAATGCCGTCGATGCCGGCTTCGCTTGCTACGCGTACCAGCTCCTCAGGAGAAAGCTCAGGCGTTGCTACTGTAAAGATGGACAGCTTCATATCGGAATCCCTCTTTCGCTTTTAGTTGTTCTATTCGACCTTGACTGCTTGTCTCTGCGCTTCGAGACACAGCTCGGCTGCCTTAAAGGTATGCTCCTGCGGCATCGCGAGATCCGTGCCGTTTAAGATATCAAGGATTAGTGCGCCAAAGTAAGGGAAGCCTACTTGATCCTTCACTTCGATTTTATGCTCGCCTTCGCCATTCACGAGGAACAGATGATCGCCCGTGTTGCTTCTTGCGATATCCACGTATTTGCGGAGCTCAATGTATCCGTTTGTGCCAAGAATCATCGTTCTGCCGTCTCCCCATGTAGACAGGCCGTCCGGCGTGAACCAGTCTACGCGGAAGTAGTTAGTTGCCCCGTTATCGCCGATAAGAGTAGCATCCCCGTAATCTTCAAGCTCGGGATATTGCTTGTTATTATAGTTAGCCACCTTGCTGCCCTGAACCTTCGCGTCCTTAACGCCTGCATAGTACAGGAACTGTTCGATCTGATGGCTGCCGATATCGCATAGGATGCCGCCGTATTTCTCCTTTTGGAAAAACCACTCCGGGCGCATATGCGCATTCAGGCGATGCGGCCCTAAGCCGATTACCTGCAAAACGCGGCCAATCGCGCCGTCTTTAATAAGCTGCCCTGCGAATTCAGCGCTTTCCACGTGCAGGCGCTCGCTGTAGTAAACCGAATATTTTTTGCCCGTCTCGGAAGCGGTCTGCTTGGCATCGGCCAATTGATCCAGCGTTGTGAACGGAGCCTTGTCGGTGAAATAATGCTTGCCATGCTGCATAACCTTAACGCCAAGAGGCCCGCGCTCGTTCGTTACGGCTGCCGCCGCAACCAGCTGCACTTCCGGATCCTGCAGGATTTGCTCCTGCGAAAGGGCAATTTGTACTTCCGGATACGCACGGCAGAATACTTCTACCTTCGCCGGATCGGGATCGTACACCCATTTCAAAGTGCCGCCCGCTTCGCGGAGGCCGTTGCACATTCCGTATATATGTCCATGGTCAAGCGACATCGCGGCAAAGATAAACTCGCCTTGCGATACGACAGGACGCGGCTTTCCTTGCGGCGCGTAATTCATTCCGTTAGCTTTTGACATTGTTAGGCCTCCTGATTAGTGCGTGCCGGTAACATCCAGCGTATGGTATTCGTTCGCATTTTTCTTCGAATCGGATTTGGCGATTTGCTCCTGAAGCTTGTCATAGAACAGATCCTCGTCAATTGGCAGGTCAACCCAATTATCCGTCCAAGTGGATAACAGCATCGCGTTCGAGATCATGAGGCCCTTGATGCCTTCTTCGCCCGGCGCAATAAGAGGAGTTCCCTTGTTGATGGCATCCGCCCAGTTTTGCGTAATTTCCTGATGGCTGCCGCCGCTGCCGGTAATCGGAATTTCGAATTTCCAGCATTCCGGCTGGCCAAAGCCGCCTGTGTAAGTTTCGTTGAATTCGGATTCCAGTACGCGCAGGCGATGGAAGGTCAGCTTGTTATCTTCGATCACGATTTTGCCGCGGTCCCCCGAGATTTCAAAACGGTTCGTACCCGGCGATTCAAACGTCGAAGTTACGAATACGCCCGTAGCGCCGTTCTCGTATTCGACATAAGCCGTAACGTCATTTTCGACTTCGATGTCGCGGTGCTTGCCGAATTGGCAAAATGCGCGGACGCGTTTTGGCATAAGCCCCGTTGTCCACTGCCACAGATCAAGCTGATGCGGATCCTGGTTAATCAGAACGCCGCCGCCTTCGCCGGCCCAGGTTGCGCGCCAGCCGCCGGAGTTGTAGTAGCTCTGCGAACGGTACCAGTCCGTAATAATCCAGTTCGTGCGGCGAATTTCGCCCAGCTCGCCGGAAGCAATAAGCTCTCTCAGCTTCGCGTACAACGGATTCGTGCGCTGGTTGTACATGATTCCGAATACTTTATCGCTCTTCGCGGCAGCTTCGTTCATTTCGCGTACCGTACGAGTATAGACGCCTGCTGGTTTTTCAATCAATACATGCAGTCCTGCGTTTAAAGCAGCGATTGCCTGCTCCGGGTGATCGTAATGCGGCGTACAGATAATTACGCCGTCAACCGTGCCGGATTCGAACATTTCCTGCGGGCTCAAAAAGCCTTGAATATGCTGGCCCCACTCCGCTTTCACCTCTGCCAGACGCTCCGGACGAACGTCGGATACTGCCGTCAATTCAGCGCCTTTAACGCCGCCTGTAATCAAATAACGGGCATGCCCCGTTCCCATGTTTCCTAATCCAACGATACCAATGCGTACCATGATTACACCCTCTCCATGCTTGATGAAATAAGGAATCTCTTTCTCCATTCTAGCACGGGCCATTGTGAAAGCGCTTGATTCTAATGAGCCAATAATGGCGTTCATTTAACTGTGGTTGTTGTGAAGAGCGAACCGGGTGGTGGCGCGGAGAGATGCTGTGGCTTCTCTTGTGCTTTTGATTTAGGTTGAACTGTAACTTGGAATACAGCTTAACTGTGGTTGAACCTTATTTACCGTAGGGCCGCACTGCGAGAAAGCTTGCGCCTTCGGCCGCTGTTGTTTTTGAATCTCCTGAATTTGATTGTAGGTGTCGAGATTCAAAAACAAATGCGGTCGCTCACGCTCCTCAGCCTCAAGCTCTCTCTCCGCGCTCACACCCGGTTCTTTTATGGGGATATAATAAGCCGCCTAATTCCATGGCGGCTTTTCTTTTTTAAGGTCGCACTGCAAGAAAGCTTGGTCTAGGGGCAAGCGATTGCGTTGACACTACGCGAGAGCTTGCGCCTTCGGCCGCTGTTGTTTTTGAATCTCCTGAATTTGATTGTAGGTGTCGAGATTCAAAAACAAAGGCGGTCGCTCACGCTCCTCAGCCTCAAGCTCTCTCTCCGCGCTCGCACCCGGTTCTTGAAAAGGGATTATATAATCCGCCTGTTTCCATGGCGGCTTTACTTTTTTAGGGCCGCACTACGCGAGAGCTCGTACCCGTCTCTCAATTAAAAAATGGGTACGGCCTTTCCACACGAATAACATCTTGTCAGAATATGATTGTTTAGATACGAACCTCCCAGGTTACGAGAGCTTACAAGGAGAAGTGGTTGAATGACCCAAAGCCGGGCGAAAGTTTCCAGACCTGTTCAGCTCTATTCCGGTCACGCCTACCGGTTTCTTAAAAAACTCGGCTGCAAGCCGAACGATCAATTGCATTTCTTATTAGTCTCTGACGCCAAAGGCAAAAACCGGGGTTATAGCTTTGTTACCGAGCTTCCCGCAATTACCTTGCGGAAGCCTTTTCGTTCTTTGGAAAAGCGGGTTCCCCAAATCAAGCTTTTTTCAAGAAGGAACAAGCTAGTTAACGTATTGTGGCTTAATAAGAAGGGGTATGCCGTTTTCGTGGAAATTAACGGCCGAGAATCGGCGAAGGACAGCCCGTTTAAAGCGATCAGAGCACAGTTCATCGATGTCGACCTCAACAAAATTTCCGCGCGCTGCAAAACGAAAGAACAGATCCAGCAGAAGATCGACTCCATTCTCTCCGACCCTTCGGAACGGCTTCAATCCATTACGCTCACGCAAAATAAAAATGGCCAATATCAGCTTTTAGCCCAGCGGACAAGACAAAGGGTAGCCGAGTTAAAAAAACAATTCATGAACAAACACGGGGAGCGCATCAAGGATACGATGATCGTCGAAACGAAAAACGGTTATCACATCTATTGGATCATGCAAGACGGGAAAATAAACAAATTCGTCCCTATTCAAAAAGCGTTAGCCCAAACCTTCGAATCTGATCCGATGATCACCAACTTATCCAGGGTTATGCGCGTACCCGGGTTCTACCATATGAAAAACCCCGAAAGTCCCTATATGGTCAAGGTTATCCAATGGGGCAGGGAAAAGCCGTTCACGCAAGAGGAGCTTATTACACGGTTGGAGTTAAAACCCGCGGTCACGGCGAAGCTGAGGCAAAAGCGCCGCAAGCTCCATGCCCGAAAAATTTCATAAGGCATAAAGCAGCAATAACCCTGGTCGCTTTCGGCCAGGGGTTTACTCAGTCAAATAACAGGCTGTGAAATGTTAATCCTTCAATAAGCCTCTCCGGTACATAATCGTCAGGATTCTAAAGAAATCACGGGAGTTTCCGTCAGCGGGAGCATCGATTAACCCCAGCTCAATAGCCCGTTCTACCGCAGGCTTTGCCCAAGAAGGAACCTTCATGTCATGCTGCGCCTCAAGCTCCGCTACCCGGTTCACCAACGCTTCGAACTGCTTTCTTTCCGCTTCTGTCATCGGTACATCTTCCTCCCCCAAGTGAGCATTCAGCTGATTCCGGACTCCTTCAAGAAAGGTTTCCCAACCGTTCTTGCGTGCCCTTATAAGATGCGGACAGTTTTTCCCGCTCCAGTGGTTATGCTGGACAACGGCTACGATCGGAAGCTTCAGCTTATAAAGCAGATCCCCAATCAGCCTTGCGGCACGGGCCTCGGCCTCCGCGCGATTGCCATCCTCGTTTTCGCAAATTTCAATTCCGATGGCGCTAAGGTTCCCCTCTCCCCGGCTCCCGTCACCCGCATGCCAGCCATGCTCCGTAATCGGCAAATGCTGGACAACCCGCGTATCGTCAACGGTAAAATGCCAGGATACCGGCAAAGCCTCGGCAGCCTCGCCTTTCAAATATTTAGCGTGCATAAGCGCATTCGCGCCTTTTCCCGGATTCGCCGTATCATGGACGGTAATAAAATATGGGCCATTAATCGGAGTGCCTGGACGATTATTTCGGCCGGCAGGGATCATATCGATTAGTATCGTCTCGAACATACGCCTCACTCCTTTGCAGCTGATCATCTGTATAGTTACATTTATACTAAGAAGAGACTCAAAAGGTTTGTGTGCCGAAGGATAAAAAAATAAGCCAGGCCAAAGGGCCTGACTGCATATATGTATGTGCGTTATTTATGAATGGTTCGTTTTGCGTTTTAAAAAACCAAGCAAGCCCCGCTTTCGCTTCTCCTGCTTCTCCTCGAGTATCCTTTTTACGCCATGAAGCAGCAGCTTAGATCTCATCTCGTCCTCGTGACTGATCTTTCTCATTTCCGAAAAAAACTCTTTGTTCATCCGCTACCCTCTCCGCCACTACCATCTAGATGTGTCTAAAGTCCTATTTTTATTGTAATGCCGTACCGGAGATCTGTCAAAATTTGTCGCATTTAGACGTAAAAATCCCACATTTTCCCTTTTGCTAAGGAAAATGCGGGATTTAAACTCATTCGTTCAACAAGCTATTCAAAACTGAAATTAGAAGCTAGCTGCTACTTTCTCAGCTGTTGCAACGCCTTCGGCAATGATCGATTCCGCTTTGTCGCTGAATTGGTTGTGGCCTTCAACGATAACCGTCTCGAAGTTTGTTACGCCGAAGAAGCCCATGATGTTCTTCACATAGTTAAGGGACATTTCTGCCGCTGCAAAAGGACCTTCGGAATATACGCCGCCGCGTGCGTTCAGCAATGCCACTTTTTTGTCGCCTTGCAGACCAACCGGGCCTTCAGCCGTATATTTGAATGTTTTGCCTGCACGGTTCAGGTAGTCGATGTAAGTGTGCAGAACAGCCGGAATCGTGAAGTTCCAAAGCGGGAAGCCGAATACCACTTTATCGGCAGCGATAAATTGATCCAGGTATTTGTCCGCAATGCTTACGGCTGTTTGCTCTTCCGGAGTCAGCTCAAGCCCTTGAGCCGCTTTGAAGCCGCCGTTGATCAGGTTTGCGCTCAGGTAAGGAAGCTCCTCTTTGAACAGGTCCAGCTCAATTACAGTGTCTTGCGGGTGATTTGCTTTATAGCTAGCGAGGAACGCGTCATACAGCTTTACGCTGACAGCGATATCTCCACGGTCATTTGCTTTTACGAACAGTACAGTACTCATCTTTTTAATTCCCTCCATAAAATAATGTGTAGTAACTTTTTGTAACTGTCTTTATTTTATAGAGTTTCACCTTCGCCAACATCGGCTAATAGGCGGAAAAATAAAGCGGGACTGGTCTTACGACTATAGGCTGAGATCCGCTTAAGCCATCTGCCCCTTATTCTGAAAGAGCGGCGCCGCAAAGAGGGCTGCCTGCGTGCGATCCGATAAATCCAGCTTGCTTAAAATGCTGCTGACATGCGTCTTTACGGTTTTTTCCGCAACGATCAGCGTCTGCGCAATGTCTTTATTGCTCAATCCCTTTGTCAGCAGCTGCAGCACCTCAAGCTCTCTAGGCGTCAAAGCTTCCAGCGACTTATCCTTATTCGGGTATGGGATATTCGGCTCCGGTCTAGGCTCCGGTTCCGAGCGGCTTAGCAGCGCTCGCGAAATATCCGGATGCAGCTGAATATTTCCCTTATAGGCGCTCCTAATGGCTTCGGCAAGCTGATCCGGTTCCACGTCCTTCAGCATGTAGCCGATAGCGCCGGTTTGCAAGGCGGGGACGATGTGACTCTGATCGGCAAAGCTGGTCAACACCAGAACTTTGATATGCGGATGCTGCTCCTTGATTAAGGCGCTGGCTTCGATTCCGTCCATAATCGGCATATTCAAATCCATCAGGACGATATCCGGCTGAAGCTCGCCGGCCTTCTCGACCGCTTCCTTGCCGTTATGAGCCTCTCCGACCAATTCGAAATCCGGCTGCATCGCAAGATAAAACGATATTCCTTTTAAAACAATCTGATGATCATCCGCAAGTAGAATTTTGATTTTCATAATAAGTAGTCACCATTGCTTCCCTTCTCTTCCATGCAATGCGCCTGTACCGATTCAAGCGGAATCGTCGCCCTGACAATGGTTGGTTTGCCCCGTCCGCTTGTAATCGACAGCGAACCGCCAAGCGTCTCCGCCCGCTCCCTCATGGAGCGCATCCCCATGGTCTGGCGGCCTTTTTTCCGGTCAACCTGAAAGCCTGTCCCTTCGTCCCTTACCTCCAGAACAGCTGCCCCGTCCTGTAGTTTAATCAGCCGGATGTAGGCGGTCTCCTTGCCGGAATGCTTCCTGACGTTGTTCAGAGCCTCCTGGCCGATCCGCCAGAAGGCTTCTTCAATCGCGCGCGGCAGCTCCTGCACCCCGTCCGTCCGGTCATAAATCGTCAGGTTGAGGCCTTGCCCGTATTGCTTAAGCGCCGGAAGCAGACCGTTCTCGAGGCCTGCCGGATGCAATTGCCAGATCAACGTGCGCATCTCCTTCAGCGCTTCCTGCGAAAGCTGTTGAATTTCGTGCAGCGAACGCTGTACGACGGGATCTCGCCCGGCAAGCACGTTTTCCGCTCCTTTTGCCAGGAAGGACAAGGAGAAGACCTTTTGCACGACGGAATCATGAAGGTCGCGCGCCATCCGGTTCCGTTCCTCCATCCGGGCAAGCTCGCTCCGATGCTCGTAAATACGGAGATTTTCCACGCATAACGTAAAATGATCCCCAAGCGAGTACATAAAGTCCTCGTTCAGGTCGTCGAATTGCCGCTGATCCGGACTGCTGATAAACATGACGCCAATCGTCCGGTTGCGCACGCGTAGCGGAATGCCCGCTGCCGACCGGAACGGAGGAATGCCAACCGAGTCTAATTCATTGCCTTCCATGCAGGAAGACTCGATAACAATCCGATTATCCCGGAGCGCGGCCTCAATCGGACCGGCAGCTTCAACTGCAAGCGTCTGCCATTCCTTCGTTAATTTCCCGTCGGAATACAAAGCCCGAAGCGATAGCTGCTGTCCGTCATACATAAACAAGGAGACATTCGGCCACCCGAATTCGTCTCCAATATATTGAACGGCCTTGATAGGCAGCTGATTAACGTCCTGAACGCCGTTAATACGCTGGATGACATCGCCCAGCTTGGCGTATAGCATCGCATTGCGCTCTTGCGTCTGGTACAGGCGAATCCGGTTAATCGCCGTCCCGATCTGCAGAGCAACAGCCTGCAGCAGCGCAAGCTCCTCCTCGCTGAAATGCTCCTTGCCCGCCTGCGCGATATTCAGCAGCCCGAACCGGTCCTTGCCGGCTTTAAGAGGAACAGTTGCATGATGGGTAATGCCTTCCGTGTCCCCAAGCTGATGGCTTACCGCATACGTAATGCGTTTGCATTCAATAATATTAACGGCATGGGTAAGCTTGCGCTGGCGGTAGCGCTCCACGCACCAGCAGTCTTCCCCGCACATAAGCGCGTAATTGCCGGCGGTTAAGGCGGGAGGCAGGTTATGATGGGCAGCGCAAGTATTTCCCGGAACATCGTCATCGATCAGGAAAATCCATCCCGTTGTAAAATCCGTTACTTCAAGCAGCTTCGCAAGCACATCGCTGAGCATCTGATCCATATCGTTGGTCGTGTTGAGCATCTCCGCGATTTCCTTAAGCGCAGCGAGCTCGCTGACCCGAACTTCCCTTGGCATCCGGCTTCCCTCCTTCTCTGCCACCATTATACACTTACTGTTCCCCATGCCTCCAGCAGGGCATCCCGAAAGAGTTGGTCCAGCTGTTCGCCCTTCAGACCTTCCGCCGTGTTCAAATCTTTAGCGGTCTGGTCGAAATAAGCGATCTGCTCCTCCAGATAATTATTGAGCTGCCCGATGCGGGGTTCCGTACGAAGCTCTTCTCCCGCGCGTTTCCGGACTAGAAGGCGTTCAATTATGCCGTAGAGCTCACTACCCTCAGGAATCAAATCCTCCACCAATTCCTCGAACAACATCGGGGGCATTGCGTTGTATTTCTCAATCCAGCCGCATGCCAGCAGCGGACGGAGCACGTAAAAATATTTTTTCGCCCGGACCGTCTCGCCCTGCAAATATTCGCGATAGTTGCCCCTGGCCATATGAAGATAATGATACATGCAGGACTTAGGCGAAAAGGTTGCTCCGGACAAGGTGCGGATACGTTCGGCGGTGGAATAGGGCTCCCTGTACTTCATTGGCGATTGCAGCCATTCCAGCAGCGGCGGGTTGGACTTATTAAACAGCGCCAGCGCTTTGCGGAGATCCCAGCCGTTAATATCCAGCATTTCGCTGATCGGGCGCTCGATCACGTCCCGGCGCTCGCGGATCGACAAATACCATTCCACCGGCCGCACGTAAAGGAAGCGGACATCATAATCGCTGTCTTTTGACGGGAAGCCCCAAGCCCTCGATCCGGACTCGCAAGCGTACAGGATACGGATATTTTCTTCCGCTTCCATACGCGCAAGCTCGGCTTCTATTTTCATCCGGTATTGCTCATCCATCATGGTTGCCCCTCCCTATCCTGAACGTTTGCCGCCAAGCAGCTGGTTTAACTGCTCGACCAGATTGCCGCCGCCCGTGAGCGATACGCTGCCGACGTTGTCGCAAATTTTCTCCAGGAACTCGAGCTCCTTCAAGCGGTACAGCGTGGCGTTCTCATCCATCAGCTTTGCCGTATTCAGAAGACTTCTTGTGGAAGCCGTCTCTTCCCGGCGCGTGATGAGGTTAGCTTGCGCTTTTTTCTCCGCCAGAAGTACGGTATTCATGATGTCTTTTACTTCACCCGGCAGAATGATATCCTTTACGCCCGCGTTCAGGAATGTTACTCCATACTCCCCGCTCCGGGCCGCCAGCCGCTCCAGCACAAAAGCGCCAATCTCCTGCTTCGTGCGAAGCAGCTCATCCAGCTTCATCGTCCCTACGTATTCCCGCAGAATTAATTGAAGCTGGATGTAGAGCTGCTCTTCGAAGCCCTTGATCTGCATCGCCTTCAATGGATTGTGCAGCACGTATTGGCTGACAAAATTAAGGCGAAGCGTCACTTTATCCTCCGTCATCATTTCCTGTCCGATCAGGTCGAGCTGCTGCCGGCGCATATCCATCGTCTGTACGATAACCGAAACCGGCGTGCGCCAGAACCGGTATTTGCCCGGACCAAGCTCGCGCTGCAGCATGTTGTCGTAGAACAGGAATCCCTTCTCATGGCCGGCTACTTCATGCGTGTTGTATAGGCCGTTCAGCTTCATCAGATCAGCCGCATTTAAGGAAGCAGGCAGCTCGAGGCTCCGCGTACTCAATCGGTTGAATGTATGCTTAATGGCCGATTTCCAGTAAGCATGCTTGCCTGCTTTTAACACGCTGCCGCATCTGCCGTCCTCGTAGTGAAGCACATATTCGTCATCGGCAACGTCAATGACATGCAGCTCTTCCAGCAGCTTGTCGTCATGCAGGAACAAGGCCAGTTCCTTGTCCGGCACCGTAAACGGCTTGGTGATATCCATGACCGTTACCGTCATTTTCGAGAAAAATGGAAAGCGGTGTTTGCCTGAGCCCAGCAGCCTGACGTAACTGCCGTCCTTGAACAGCAGCCCGCGTTGATCGTTTTGAATCGTGATTTTGTTTATATATGCGGTCATAGGTATATAACCTCCTTGGATTTGGCGTTGCTCTTGCGAAAATGCTCCCGTACCCGCGGCGGAGATCCGCTTAAAGAACGGCATCCGCCTGCCGGCCGGCCTGCTCCTCCCTCAGCGCAGCAGACTCGTCTTGCTCCCGGTCTGTCTGCGGTGCGTTTGGCAGCGGCCTTTCGCGCAGGCTTCTTCCCGTCTGGTATCCGCGGACTGCAGAGCTGCGGCGTAAGGTGCAGCTGTATAAGCCTGCTGAGCATTTTCCCAAAGCAACATGAATAATTGGATTGGACTCGATTTGCAGTCGAGTTAAGCTCTACCATGATCGTCTCCGTGAGGACGATGGAGGATTCGAACCTCCGCAATAATTGGGTAAAGTACGTACCAAGTCCGACAGCATACCGCGTACAGAGACTGTACCGGCACTGCGGGAATCCTACCGAAATCCCTGCCCGGTTCGGCCCGGCCGTTGCTTTACATCCCCATTATCTTCGATGTCCCGTTTCCGGAACATGGTAAAAGTATGGCGATTACATTTTTCCGAAGGAAAAATCACTTCGGAAGCATAAGCTTAAACTTTGAATAGAAAAAGTGCTTTTCTTTTTCTTTTCAAAGTTACTTCGAAAGCATAAGCCTAATTTTTCCGAAGGAAAAATTACTTCGGAAGCACCAGCTTAGCTAACGTTGCACGAAATACAGTATATTCGCCCATTTGAGGGATGATGGACGCGTTATATTGCACAGAATGCAGGATATTGAGCCGATAAGGGTCGATTTGAGGTCATTTTTCTCTGATATCCTGCATTCCGTGCAGGATATTTTGGATTACCGGCTAGATCACGCTTTTATGCTGCATTTCGTACAACGTTGGCGCGCGGCGGCACTTCAAGTAAGCCTGGCCAGCCTGATCCGGTCTAACATGCGCTGCAAGTATCTCGCTATACAACGAAAGATTACCTATCCTCTTTTAACGGCCCAAGTTACAATAAAGGCAACTACCTCTTCGACAATGAAAGGGGCTTATGAACCGTGGCAAAAGAAAGCTTCGATAAAGAAATCCAGTTTCTGAGGATGCTGGTGCTGACAAGCGGCGCTTATAACCGTCAGCAATTCGCCGACCGGCTTGGCATCTCCGTACATACCTTCGACAAGACCATCCGGCGCCTCAAGGACATTGCCGGATCCGTTCAGCAAGCCGAGGAGCAAAACAAAGCGATGGCGGACATGCTGCGAACGAGCTATTACGAATCGGCGGACCCGCTGCTGCTCTTCCTGTTCCGCTCCAAATCGCTCAAGGAATCCGAAAGCTACCGCTTATCTCTGCTTATTGCTTCCCTTCAGGAGCAAGCACTGACACCGCTGGAGCTGCTGGATCTATGCTGCGAAGGAATGCCGGAGGAGCTTGCGCTGCCGGACGAGAAGACCATCCGCTCCGATCTGAAATACTTGGAGCAGGCCGGCGTTATCCGGCGGCTTCCGGGCGGAAGACCGCAGAAATATACGGCCCACAACGATTTCGTAAGCATGCTCTCCGACGAGGAGTTGTCGGATCTGTATGCTTTTGTGGACGTAATGGCGAATACGCAGGTTCCTTCCGTACAGGGTTATCTGCTTCGCGACAGCTTGAAAAAAGCGATGAAGCGGCGGCAGCTGCCGGACGGTGCCAGCGACCTTTTCTTATATAAATACCATTATCATTCGCGTATTCTGGACGAAGCGCATCTATACACGATCATGCAGGCGATTGAGTCCAGGCGGAAGCTAAGCTTCCACTACTTCACGCCCAAATCGAACCAAAGCTATCATTCCAAAAACACGAATCCGATGTTCGTCAAGCCATCCGAAGGCCGGCTCACCGAGATGCTGCCTCTAAAGGTCGCTTACGATCACCAATACGGAAGATGGTATTTGCTTGGCTATAGCTCAGGCCGGTCCCA
Source organism: Paenibacillus sp. MMO-58 (assembly GCF_037146255.1). NCBI lineage: Bacteria > Bacillati > Bacillota > Bacilli > Caryophanales > Paenibacillaceae > Paenibacillus > Paenibacillus sp. MMO-58. The sequence goes on along the minus strand of NZ_JBBCVY010000004.1, from coordinate 522,474 downwards.
AGTCGCGATTTTTCGAATGGAAGGCATAACGCAGCTTGAGGAAAGCGGACTCGTAACGGAAGAAGAATATGCGACAAAGCTGGCAGCGCTAGAGCGCAATACAAGCTTCAGCTGGCTTGTCGATCTGGGCAGACCTACCTCGGTTAAGGTCAGATTTTTTAATCCGGAAGGGGCAAAAAGAAACTTTATCAAGGACCGGGTGCAGCTGCAGGGGCAATGGGGCGTCATTACGGAGGAAGATGAAGCTTCATTCCTGTTCGAGATTACGGTTAACGGCACGCAGGAAATCAAGCCTTGGCTGCGCAGCTTTGGATCAAGCTGCGAAGTGCTTGAGCCCGTATCTTTAAGACGGGAGTTTATCAAGGAATGGAAGGAGCTGGCGGAATACTATGAACCTGTTCGAAAAAATATTCAATTACCGGATGATGGCACAGCTTGACGAGCATGGCGCCCTTGCGGTTACGGCTCAGGAACGCCGCTGGCTTCTGATGATGCTGGAGCATCCGGAGGCCGCGGCTGCCCTATCGCCGGATACGCTAGATAAGCTCCGGCAATGTCTTGGCGGTTCGGATGAACGCTACGATTCGCTGCGGTCCATTATTGTTGAAAAAGCGGGCAGTGCCGTCCCCTCCCTCTACCATCCTCTGCTCAGAACGCTAAGGCAGATGATTGTGAAGAAATCGGGCATGCAGCTGCGCCATACACGGAAGGATGGCTTCCTCCTTCCCAGCCAAACCGGCGTACCTTATAAACTGGAGTATTCGATGGTAAAACGCGAATGGTATTTGCTCTGGTACAACCGGAGAACGCGCTCGTTGATGACGACCAGACTGCGGAGTATTCATAGCGTGGAAGAATTGCCGGTAAGCGAGGAATTTTTCAATCAGGCGGCCGCAACGCTTGCCCAGCAGCTGGATAAGCGCATGCAGCACGCCACGATTGAGATAATTCCGGATTATAACAAGGAGTTATCCCGGATTTTGTATGCCTTCTCCTGCTTTGACAAGCAGGTTCATTACGATGAATTATCCGATACTTATACGATCAGACTGACTTTTCTTGGCGACGAGACGGAATACGTACTGTCCAAGCTCCGGTTTCTTGGTCTGCGCGTCCGCGTGACGGATCATCCCTATATGAAGTTCCGGATGCGCGAAGCGGCGCAGAAATCGTTAGCCCGTTACGGCTATTCGTCAGCCCTCGAAACGGCTAAGCACGATGACGGCGTTATGTCCGCCGAAGCCGAATGAATTGGAAAGCCCGATGCGAAGCGAAGCAGACTGGACATTGGCAGGAACATTAGTCAATCCGCATTCAGGATCCAGCTGATCTAGGTTGATGGTTGGCGGCACGATTCCTTCGCGCAGACTTTGCAGGAGGGCAATTGCCTCAACGCCGCCTGCCGCTCCCAGCATATGGCCCAGCATCGACTTGTTCGCCGTTACCGCAATCCGGCTTTCCCCTTCGCCGAACAAACGGGTTATGGCCTGGCCTTCCGAGCGGTCCCCAAGCCCCGTGCTTGTGGCATGCGCGCTTATGATATCCACTTCGTCCGGACGGATACCCGCATCCGCAAGGGCTGTCCTCATAGCGGTGTACGCCCCGGTTCCTTCCGGATGGGTGGCAACAATGTGATAGGCATCCGAGCTTGCCCCGTAACCCAACACCTCGCCGTAAATCCGAGCCTCCCGCTTCTTCGAATGAGTCAGAGACTCAAGCACAACGATACCCGCTCCCTCCGACATTACGAATCCGTCACGGCTCTGGTCGAAAGGCCGGCTGGCCTTCGTTGGCTCCTCGTTGCGGGAAGATATAGCCTGCGCGTTGCCAAAGCTGGCAAGCGACAGTTCATTAACCGTTGCCTCTGCGCCGCCCGCGATAACCACATCCGCTATACCGAGGCGGATAAGCCGCATCGCTTCTCCAATGGCGGTATTTCCGATGGAGCAGGCCGTAACCGGAGCAAGCGTAGGACCGGTTAATTGGTACCTGATACTGATCGAAGCTGCCGCCATATTGGCAATCATCATAGGCACCAGCATCGGGCTTACGCGTTCGGGACCGCGGGTGCGTAAAATTTCGTCCTGCTCCATCAGCGTGCTTAATCCGCCAACCCCCGAACCGACATATACACCAACGCGATCGCGATCCGTCTCATCCAGCTTAAGTCCGGAATCCGTTAACGCCTGATCCGCGGCGGCAACGGCAAATTGCACGAACCGGTCCATCTTTCTTGCTTCCTTGCGGCCAAACAACGCTTCCGGATCAAAATTCTTAACGGTTCCCGCGAATTTCGTTTTCAGCCTTGCCGTGTCAAAAGCATCTATGCGGGAAATACCCGACTCTCCCCGCTTCATCCGGGACCACATTTCGTCAACCGATTGTCCAAGCGGCGAAATAACGCCCATTCCCGTAACCACTACGCGTTCCATAGAGATCAGCTCCTAAAAAGAATTATCACCCGAATAGCGGTGTTCGCTATTCATGATGATTCTTGCCTCGTAAGCATTCGCTTAATGTATGTTCACACCTCAAAATTAGTACCTGATATTAAATCATGTTGCCACATGAAGTATCCTATTACAAGTTGTCGTTTATCCTAGTATAATGAGTAACAGGATCACCATTTGGAGGTACTGCTCAATATGAATAACAAGACGCGGCTCACCGCGCTTTCGAGCTTTCTGAAAAACCAACGGGCTAAGCTCACGCCCGAGGAAGTTGGTTTTCCCCCTGGCAGCCGGAGAAGAACGCCCGGCCTTAGACGCGAAGAAGTGGCGGCGCTCGCCGGCGTAAGCACCACCTGGTATACCTGGCTGGAGCAAGGCCGGGATATTCAAGCTTCGCCGAATGTGCTGGATGCGATTGCTTCCGCCTTGCGTTTGACTCATGACGAACGCAATTATTTGTACGGTCTAGCGATTGAGCCCGGAGCCGGTCCGTCCATCACGGCCGAAATGCCCGCTTACTCGTCGGATGCGGTTAGTCCGCCACTGCGCAAAATCCTGCATGAGCTTAGGCAATGTCCCTCCATTATCTCGGACCGCCGCTGTCAGATTGTCGGCTGGAACGAAGCAGCCGCCCATGTTTTTGTAGACTTTGCCCAGATCCCCGAGCAGGAGCGGAATATGATCCGCCTTTTGTTCACGCGTAAAGAGCTGCGCCGACTAGCCGTTAACTGGAAGCAGTTCGCAAGCGGATTTCTGTCGATCTTCCGGGCTTATTACGGACAATACGTAGAGGATAACTGGTATGATCAGTTTTTGAAGGAAATGACGGGGTTGCATCCGGACTTTCAAGAGCTGTGGGAGCATAGCGAGGTACGGACGGCGCCAGAGGTTGTGCTGGAATTCCGGCATGCCAAAGCGGGGAAGATGCTCTTCCATCTGACGTCCTTGCAGCTGCAGGGCGGCTCGGATCTTCGCTGCAGCATTTACACCCCTGCTCCGGACAGCGATACGGAAGAGAAATTAAGCAAGCTGATGCGCGGAAAGCCGTCTTAGCCTGAACCTCAGGCCAAGACGGCTTTCTTTTTTACCGATGACATATATTAAGCTTCAGCAACCATGCGGTTCGTTAACTTGCCCAGCTTCTCGATCTCGATCGTGACGACATCCCCGGCTTGGAGATAAACCTGCTTCTCCGGCGGATAGCCCATCACGACGCCCTCCGGCGTGCCGGTCAGAATAATGTCTCCGGGCGACAACGTCATGCATTGCGAGATATAGCTGACGATTTCCTTGCAGTCAAAAATCATATCCGACGTATTCGAGTCCTGCCGGACCTCTCCGTTTACCGTGCAGCTGATCCGTAAACCATTGGGATCGCCTACTTCATCCTTGGATACGAGGTATGGGCCTACCGGAGCGAATTTATCGCAGGACTTGCCCGCCAGCCACTGGCTTGTCCGGGTCTGAAGATCGCGGGCTGACAGATCGTTTGATGCACTGTAACCAAATACGTAATCGAGAGCCTCGTCCACCGATACGTTTTTCGCCGTGCTTCCTATGACAATCGCAAGCTCTGCTTCGTAATCAACCTTTTGCGTCGACCGGGGCAACGGAACATCCTCGCCATGCGCGGCAAGCGCGTTGCTGAATTTACTGAACAGAATAGGGTATTCGGGAAGCGGCATATTCGTCTCTTCCGCATGCTTCCTGTAATTAAGTCCGATACAAATGATTTTCCCCGGTTCCGGCACGGATGGTCCAAAACTAATCTCCGATTCATCCAGATAACGTTCCTTAAATTGTTCAACGTATTGCCGGAGCTTGCCTAATTCAGCCTCTCCGCCCTGCAATAAGTCGTTTAAGGTTACATGACCGGCATCAACTATGCCTTTATCCGTCCGTACGCCCAAACGATAAGCAGAAGCTGCCGCCTTTTCCTTGAAATTGACTAATTTCACGAATAAGCCCTCCTAGTATTCCAATGATCTGCAATAGATTCCTCCTTTATTATACAGCCTTAGCCGTATCTCTTCAGCATCTTGAGAAACTTGCTGCCCGTAAGCGCTGGCGTTCCTGCATTGAGGCGGAAAACTTCATCGGATCCAGGCCTGTTAATGCCAGGTTGCGTGGTGAAAAATAAAGTTACGCCCGCGTTTTTCTCAATCTGCTTGGCCGTCTGATTAAACACGCCATACGGAAAAGCGATAATCTGATACGTGTTGCCCAGTTCTTCTTTGAGCCGCTCTTCCATCAGCTGTGCATCGGCTTCGATGCGAGCCTTATATTCCGCATTCGTCTCTACCCGGCCTTTATCAGGCAGATAAATCGGATTGCTAAGCTTAGGTCCCGTTTTACGGCCCATTTTATCAAGCGGGGCATAATCATGCTGGTTATACGTATGGCTGTAGAAGCTGAAGCCTTCCGCTTTAAGCTTGCGCATGGTATCCCAGGTCAGATGCTTGGTGTGTACGTTCTGCTTGTCGCTGCTTGCGCCAATGATGAAATCAGCAGCGGTAAACTTATATTTTTTCATAATCGGAACGGCGTATTGGTCAAAGCTCTCATAACCGTCGTCAAACGTAATCACAACGGCATTATCCGGCACCTTTCCTTTGCCGCGCATGAAGTCCGCGAACTGCTCTATGCTGATGACATGGTAACCGTTATCCTTCAGAATCTTCATTTGCGTGCCGAAACGGCTCGGAGATATCGTTGCCCCGCTTTCCGCTGCATCAATATGGTGGTACATGAGGACAATAACTTTATTCTTATAATGTGCGGCGCTGTTAAAAGCAGCGTCAAGCTGGTTGGTGGGCGCAGGCCAAGCAATTACGATCGCGATGGCAAGCAGTGCGGCAATCCCTTTCCATTTCACTACTTACTCCTCCTCGAAACGGGATTCGTTTGTTACTGACTCAGTATATTAAGCCGTTATCTCCAAAATGTTTCCGTATTGTAACGAATCCGCAAACATTCCCGGACCCGGAATCAAAATAAAAACTCCCCGCACAGCTACAGGAGCCGCACGGGGAGTATACTGATGATACTTATTTCAATCTTGCTATACCTGTTGCCACTTGCTCGATTTGAGCTTTTGTCAGGCTTTTGTCCGCGGAGCTGATTGTGACGTAACGATCGTCGATTTGGAAGCTCAGCATAGCTGTGTCGCTTGGCGCAAACCATTTGGCTTTTACACCATTTGCCAACGTTACTGCTGTGCTGTCATAACCAAACGAGTAGTCGCGCGGCGAAATTTGAACGTTCATGTGCTTGAACCAGAAGTTAACGGAATCTCCGCCGGTTACTTTTTGGAAGGCATCGTTTATTGTCATTAATGTTGGAGCGTAAGCCGTAGTAAAGCCGTCGAACTTCGCAAACTCGTCTCTAATCGCATTGTTTTGAGCTGTCGTATACGTTACTTTTGCCAGATCGGATTGAGCAGCGCCTACTTTCGCCACCGTAATGGCTACCTTTTCCAGGCGTGCTTGAGTCAGGTTTGCGTTCGGAGAGCTCAAAGTAACATAACGATCATCCACTTTTAAAGTCAGCATGAGAGTATCGCCTGCTTTGTACCATTTCGCTTTTGCGCCATTCGATAAGGTTACCGATGTACCGTCATATTCGTAGGAATAGTCACGCGGCGATACCGTTACGGTCATATTTTCGAAAATGATGTTTACGCCGTCCGCGGAAGCTGCGGTTTTCTTCAGAACGTCGCCGTTAATCATCATTTGCGGAGCGTAAGCCTCTTCGAAGCCGTCAAAGCTGGAAAATGCTTTCTTGAGCTCATCGAGCTGCGCTGCTGTATACAAAACTTTTACCAGATCGGTCTGAGCAACGCCTACTTTCGTTACGCTTGCTGCCACTTTTTCCACCTGGGATTTGTTTAACTTCCCGTTTGGCGAGCTAACCGTTAAGTAACGGTCGTCTACTTTCACCGTCAGCATGTCTTTGCCATTTACGTTGTACCATTTTGCTTTTGCGCCGTTAGACAGCGTTACGTTTGTGCCGTCGTAGTCATGCGAGTAGTCGCGGGGCGATACGTTGACGGTCATGTTGGTGAAGAGAAGGTTCACGCCGTCGCTTGTTGCTGCCGCCTTTTGCAGAGCATCGCCTTTAATCATCATTTGCGGAGCGTAAGCCTCTTCGAAGCCGTCAAAGCCGGCAAATGCTTTTACGATCTGATCAAGCTGAGCAGCCGTGTAATTCGTCAGTACCCATTGATCCGTTATGCTTGTGCCGATGTAGATGGTGTTTGTTTTGCTGTCGTATTGGATTGGCGTATTCAACGCGTTGGACAATGCGCGAACCGGCAAATAAGTCGTGTCATGATAAGTGATTGGCGAAAGTTTATTGCCGTTCTCATCCTTAGGAATATAGGTGCTGCCGTTGATTTTAAAGCCGATTCCGTGGTTCAGGAACGCGTTGATTTTCTCCATGTTACTTCCGGCAAATGCGCCGGCTGCTCCCGATACCGTCATGCCTGCGATCATCATCGTTGCGACTGTTCTTTTCATGTTTTTGTTCATTTTTTATAATCTCCTTTAGAGTTGAATTTGTTTTTTGTTTGAAGCTCCTTACAGACTTAAGTATAGATTTGCGTTATCTCGAAACCGTTTCGAGCTTGTAACGAAGCTGTAAACCTTTTTGCCCGGGCTGTATCAATATTTCGAGGACAAAAAAACTCCCCGCACAGCTGGAAAGCCGCACGGGGAGTGCTGAAGGATGCTTATTTCAATTTCGCTACGCCTGTTGCGATTTGCTCGATTTGAGCCTTAGTCAGGCTGTTATCCGCCGAGCTGATTGTAACGTAACGGTCGTCGATCTGGAAGCTCAGCATAGCTGTGCCGCTTGGTGCGAACCATTTCGCTTTTACGCCGTTTGCCAGCGTTACCGCTGTGCTGTCGTAACCGTACGAGTAGTCGCGCGGCGAGATTTGAACGTTCATGTGCTTGAACCAGAAGATGACGGAATCTCCGCTCGCTACTTTTTGGAACGCGTCGTCTTTAGCCATTTTTGTTGGAGCATAAGCAGCCGTGAAGCCGGCGAATTTCGCAAATTCGTCTTTAATGGCTTTCGTTTGAGCAGCTGTATACGTTACGGTTGCCACATCGGATTGCGCAGCGCCAACTTTAGCTATGCTAACGGCTACTTTCTCCGCTTGCGCTTTGGTCAAGGTTTTGTTCGGCGAACTTACCGTTACATAACGGTCATCTACTTTTACGGTCAGCATGTCTGTGCCGTTTACGTTGTACCATTTTGCTTTAGCGCCATTGGACAGCGTTACGTTCGTTCCGTCGTATTCGAAAGAGTAATCGCGCGGCGATACGTTTACCGTCATGTTTTTGAAGAGCAGGTTGACCCCGTCCGCAGTAGCTGCCGTTTTTTGCAGCGCATCGCCTTTAACCGTCAGCTGCGGCGCGTATGCTGCTTCGAAGCCGTCAAAGCCGGCGAATGCTTTTTTCATTTCATCCAGTTGTGCGGCAGTGTACGATACAGCGGCCATATCCGATTGCACGGCGCCAACGCTAGTTACGGCAGCCGCTACTTTTTCCGCTTGCGCTTTGCTCAAGGCTTTGCTTGGCGAGCTAACCGTTACATAACGGTCATCCACTTTTACCGTCAGCATGTCTGTGCCGTTTACGTTGTACCATTTCGCTTTAGCGCCATTGGAGAGCGTTACGTTCGTACCGTCGTATTCGAAAGAGTAATCGCGCGGCGATACGTTTACCGTCATGTTTTTGAACAGAAGGTTTACGCCGTCACCCGTTGCCGCTACCTTTTGCAGAGCGTCGCCTTTGAGCATGATTTGCGGAGCATAAGCCGTTTCGAACCCTTCAAAGCCGGCAAATGCTTTTTTGATCTCTTCCAGCTGTGCTGCGGAGTAGTTGGTCAGTACCCATTGATCCGTAGTGCTTGTACCGATGTAGATCGTATTCGTTTTGCTGTCGTACTGGATTGGCGTGTTCAGTGCGTTCGAAAGCGCGCGAACCGGAAGGTAAGTAGTGTCATGGTAAGTAATTGGCGCAAGCGTATTGCCGTTCTCGTCTTTCGGAATGTACGTGCTGCCGTTGATTTTAAACCCGATGCTGTGGTTCAGGAACGCGCTGATTTTCTCCATGTTTGTACCGGCATATACCCCTGCTGCTCCGGATACCGTCATGCCTGCGATCATCATTGTTGCGACTGTTCTTTTCATGTTTTTGTTCATTTTGATTATCTCCTTTAGAGTTGAGTTTGTTTTTCTATTTCCGAACTTCTAACCTTTTTACTTTCTGTCTTTATAACCTGTTTCTCTTTGTTTGAAGCTCCTTACTGACTTCAGTATAGAGCGGCGATATCTCCAAAAAATTTCGGGCTTGTAACGAACCTGTAAACATTATTGCCTCGATGTATTTCAATTGTCTTTATTTCATCTGTTCTCTCCTTCGCTGATTCGTTGTTGTTTCTTGCTGATGAACTTAGTATAGTAAGCCGATATATCCAAAAAATTTCGAGCTTGTATCGAAGCTGTAACAATTCATCCGTGCAAATGAGCACAAAAAAGATCCGGATCGCGTGATCCGGATTCCTCGTGGATATTCTCATTGAAAATCAATAATGTGCGTAACGGGCATGCTGTCCTTATCGGCGACCGTCACGCCAAGGCGCGTACCTGAAGGATTCCAACTTAACGGATATTGCGGAAAATAACTTGGGCCAATCGGCGAAACCTTGCCGGTTGCCGAGTCGAAAATATAAACCCCGTTCATCCCGCTCTGATTCTCGGTATACAACGCGGCCGCCAGCTTGGAGGAACCCGGAGACCAAGCGATATACGGAATCAAATCGCCTTTCGCAATGGAGAGCCCTTCCGCGCTTCCGTTCGAGTCGAAAATACGAAGCTCGCTGCCCGCCTTCCCGGCTTGCTTTTGGATTTCGACCGCAAGATGCTTGCCGTCCGGCGACACCTGGAACGTCATCGCATGTTTGACCAATTCGGCTGGTTTCGGATCGTCAGGCGTGAATTGCTTTAAGGTCTGGTTATTGTCCGTGTAGTAGATGCGCCCTTGGCCGACACCAAAATTCACGAAAGGCTGGTCGCCGAGCGCCGGATCATCCAGCTTCAGAAGAGTTACGGTTCCGTCTACCGCAATTTGGCGGATATCGCCAAGCCCGCTCATCGAGCCTGCCGCTAGAACATACGTGGTATCGTTCAGCCAGCCGCCGGTCTCCAAGTAATTGCTGCCCTTAATTTCGATCGTATTGCCCGTGCTGCTCTCTTTAATAAAATTACGGGCCGTATATTTATCCTTCCACTGCTGAACGAACGCATACTTGCCGTCCGGAGACGACTGTTCTTTTTCGACGGTTTGAACCTTCTTCACCGGTTCCTCAGCCGACTTCTGCTCGTTATTGTTTAAATCCACGCTTACGGTATTGTATTCGAACTGAGCTTCTTCCGTAGCCGTGGCTTGCTTGACAAGCTTGGTGTACATAAGCTGAACCAGATCGTCGGACAGCCATTTATCCATGCTCGCACCCTCGAAGCGATGAATCCGCTGCACCATAACTTCCTGGTTCGGTTTCTTCTCTGGGCTTTTTACAACCGTTAATTCCCCATGTTTATTCGTGTCATTGCCGTTATTGGCTTGATTACCGCTCTGTACAGAGGAACACGCAGCAAGTGCGGCTGCGAGCGACAACACGGCGCCTAATTTAATGATCTGTTTCATCGTTATCCCCCCGGATTTGTACCAGTTTCCATAAGTATAGAAGGCCTCTATGTCGAAAACATATCTGAATTGTATCCAAGTTGTAACAACTTTTATGGCAATGGCTCACCAGGCAGGGAGATAACAAATCTTGAGCCTTTAGGTCCCGATTCGGCCAGTTTAACGGTGCCATGCTGCTTCTCGGCCAAGCTCCTGACTAAAGCCAAGCCAAGCCCTGTACCGCCCGTTTCCCGGGATCGGTCGTCGCTAACGGTAAAGAACGGTTCAAAGATCCGGTTCTGAAGCTCTTCCGGTATGCCGATACCGTTGTCCGCGACTTCGATAATGACCCGCCGCTCGCCAGAGGCTTCCGTTTCCGAATGATTGGTAAGCCGAACCCGTCCTCCGGGGCGGTTATATTTTATCGCGTTGCTGAGCAAATTCGTAACCATATGCATGAGGTTGTCCTGATCCGCCCATACAAGGTCATCCTTTAGTTCGGAGGAAAGCGAGATTTTTTGTTTTTCCGCCTTAATATGCAGACGGCTTAGCGTCTCCTCGAGCAGCGGCTTCACCTGGAACTGAGAGGCATTGGTCTCAAAATCGTAAATATCCATCGAAGAAAGCTGAAGCGCCTTCTCGATGAGCGCATACAAACGCTCCGCTTCCTTGCTGATCTGGGTACGGGCATTTTGCAGCAAAACCGGGTCATCGCTATACAGGCCAAGCAAATCCGAGTAAGCCAGGATAGAAGTTAAAGGCGTTTTCAGCTCGTGGCTGATATTGCCGATAAACTGCTTTTGCTGCTGCTCCAGTTCCTGAAGCCTCTTGATTGCCGTCAGCAGCTTCTGCTTCTCTTCGTTTAATTCGTCGACATAAGATGCGATACTGCCGCTCATATCATAAATGCCTTCAGCAAGCTCGCCGATCTCATCCCGTCTGCGGACGGGCGGCTTGTCCAAATAACGGCCTTCCCCAATATCCTTGGCCGCCTGATTGAGCTTGCCAAGGATAAAGGCTTGCCTCCATACGTACAAATAACCAAGCAGGAGACCGGCCGCCAGCACGGCAGCCCCTGTCCCGATAAACAAGTCGCGGATATGGCGGTAAAACATTTTCTGATCTTGGAGCGAGCCATGAAACTGTACGCTGCCGAGAAATTGATCGGCATTATAAAGCGGTGCCAGATACAGCACCTGATTGCCTAGCGTAATATAGGCCTCCTGCCCTTTGGCGGTATGGGCAAGAGCATCCTTTACGTCGGTCACCGGCTGTACCGGCAGCGATGTCCCGGCGAATTGGCCGTCAGCGCTGTACAGCGTCACCGCCATGCCGCTTTGTCCGCCAAGATCTACCGCCAGGCTCTGCCCGTTACGCTCCATAAATTCGTCCGGGGATACCCGCTCACCGGTCAGATACTCCTCGCGTACGCGAAGATTTGCCGAACTCGCCAGCTGGGAGAAGCTTTGCTCCATTCGCTTCTGTTGATCCTCGCGAATCCCCGCAAGCACCAGCATGCTGAGCAATACGACAACAAAAGCGAGCAGCAAAGCGAGAAATACGGTGATTTTCCCTTTTAAGCCAATTCTGAACCTATGCCGGGAACCGGCAGCTCGGGTCATCCGTTTGTCCTCGTGCTTTTATAACCGATACCGTAAACGGTTTGTATGAGTCCTTGCCATTCGCCAAGCTTCTTGCGAAGCCTCTGCACATGGATGTCCACGGTGCGCGTACCGCCGGCAAAATCCATCTCCCACACCTGCTCAAGCAGCGCTTCCCTGGAGTATACCCGGTCCGGATGCTTCGCCAGAAGCGCCAGCAGATCGAATTCTTTCGGCGTAAGATCACAGATCTCTCCGTCAATCCTGACCGTGCGGCTTAAAAGGTCAATCGCTATTCCGCCAAGCTCCAATTTGCCCTCTTTATCTGGGTCCTGTTCCGGCGCTTCAATCTGGCGCCGTCTGTGGAGAGCCTTCACGCGGGCGACCACTTCCCGAATATCAAACGGCTTGGTCATGTAATCATCGGCGCCAAGCTCGAGCCCAAGCACTTTATCAACAATATCGTTTTTAACGGTGAGCAGCATAATGGCGGGTTTGTTGCCAGCCTCCAGCTTCCGGCATACCTCGTAGCCGTTCATCTTGGGCATCATTACATCAAGCACCATAACATCCGGCTTAAAGGCTGCAACCTTCTCAAGCGCCTCCATCCCGTCACCGGCAGTTTCTACCGTAAATCCTTCACGCTGCAGCGCATAAGCTATCGCGCTGGAGATACTGACTTCATCATCTACAACAAGCACTTTAATCATGCGATTTATCACTCCTCGTTCGAGCTTTCCTTATCACCGGGCAGGTATCATTAGATATGGCTTATTCTTTTCATTATAGCCGCGCTTGTTCCAAAGTCCAAAGCACAAATCCGATTTCAAAAAGAAAACACAAAAAAATCCCTTACGGATGTAAGGGATTGAACTTTTAAGTTATGGTGCGGTAGAGAGGACTCGAACCTCCACGGGCGTACGCCCACTACCCCCTCAAGATAGCGTGTCTGCCATTCCACCACTACCGCACATTTAATTTCATTTCCTTCATACCATCACTTCGAGGGAGAAGTAAAATGGTGAGCCATGAAGGACTCGAACCTTCGACACCCTGATTAAAAGTCAGGTGCTCTACCAACTGAGCTAATGGCTCTCATGCTGTAAAACGAACTCTCGAGAGCCGCTACATTAAAGGAAATGGTGACCCGTAGGGGATTCGAACCCCTGTTACCTCCGTGAAAGGGAGGTGTCTTAACCCCTTGACCAACGGGCCTTACTTACTTGTTGTTGCTATCGTCATCTCTCTCGAGCGACTTGTCCACCAAGAAAATTATGGCGGAGAGAGAGGGATTCGAACCCTCGCACCACTTACGCAGTCTAACCCCTTAGCAGAGGGTCCCCTTGAGCCACTTGGGTATCTCTCCATGGCTCCCCGAACAGGACTCGAACCTGTGACAACTCGATTAACAGTCGAGTGCTCTACCAACTGAGCTATCAGGGAATGCTTCAATCACTTGCTTTTTTCTTTCGTTTCAACCGCTTGATTACCGCGGCGACAAGTAATAATATATCACGGCCATTTCAGAAGGTCAAGCGTTTTTTAAAAAAAGTTTTCCGCGACATTTTCCGCATGCATATCGGGCTGGATCAAGCCTTCTTTTACGCGGATACTCGGTACCGCAGCTGCGGCAGACAAGCATGTATTTATAAGGAGTTGGCGCCTTGGAGGCCCTCTCCGGCAGCGAATTGCAGTAACGGGATCCGCCGACGTAAGCGAGCAGTTTTTTGAAATCCTCATCCCGGTGCTGGTACCCTCTCTTCATTATATGGAGATGATAATGGCACAGCTCATGCTTAATAATTTTTTCGGTTTCTTCTTCGCCAAACGCTTCTAATTGATGAGGACTAATCTCAATGTTATGCGATTTCGTAAAATAACGCCCGCCCGTTGCCTTCAAACGCCCGTTAAAGGTCGCCTGATGGATGAAGGGTCGTCCAAAGCTTTCGAGCGATACGCGTTCAACCCACTGCTGCAATTCATCGTCATTCATTTTCATGGTCATTGTATTCTCCCCCAGTACTTGAATTTTAAAGCGTTCATAGGCTACACTGTCAAGTAGAAATCATTATAGATGGCCTACGAGGGGAGTTTATTTTCACCATGCCTACAATGCGTTACGTCCTTATGAACGGCAGCAGCCACATTTTCTTTGTTGAGATGCCGGAAACCCATGCTTACCAGCTCAGCGCGCTGAACCTGCGCCTTCATAAAGAAATTGACAAACTTACCGCTGATCATGTGCCTCAGCTGCCGTACGCGGTCGCGGAATGCGACAATGTCGAGCTGCACGACAGCTCGATCCGGATCGTCTCCGGTCTGGACTACATTAATGAACTGGAACGCGATTTTGCAGCCGTTAAGGAATCGGCTTACCCGCTGATCGCCCTGCTCACCGAGATTCGTGCCCTGCAAGCCCAGCTTGAACAATGGTACGAGGATGAAGAACTCTAAAATGAATAATCCTCAATCGAGGCCTTTCGAAGTTGAGCGACCGCGTTTAAAGGTAGGATTAATCGCCAAATAGAATTTCGGTTTCCGTGGATTCAGAACTGAGAATTCTATTGTGGTAGGACCTGCACGGACATTCGCCCTTCTCCATACTGTAGTAGTACATCAGGTATGGCCGGAAGGAGAAGATACGAATGCCACAATGGCTTTGCAATCAAATGATGCGTGCTTTTCAGAAGAAGGATCTTAGGCAGATTAAACTGCTGAATGAATGCTGGTATTTCTATCGGAGCAAGCAAACAACAAAAAACGAAGACGAAAGCCGTCCCGAAATAACTCTTCATTAAAGTCTTAATAAAAAACTCCCGCCAGCGAGCTGCTGCGGGAGTTTTTTGCATCCGGAATTATTTTACGCTGTTCCAGAACGTGATTTCGTCGAGCGGAAGACGTACGGTTGGACGGCCTTCCTCTTTTGCTTTGCCGATCGGCAGAACAAGAAGAGGCAGGTAACGGTCCGGAATTTCGAAGAAAGCTTTCAGCTTATCACGGTCATAACCGCCCATTGGTACCGTGTCATACCCTTTGGATTTAGCCGCAAGCATAATTTGCATCGATACAAGACCGGCGTCAAAAGCAACGATCTCCGTTACGCGCTCCTTGGGAATAGAAGGGAACAGGCTTGTGTAATGATCGGTAAAGCGCTGGGCAATCTCTTCCGTCATGTAGCCGGCTTTAACTGCCGCCCCGTTGATCTCGCCAAGCTTGGTGTAGAACTCCAGATCTCCAAGAACGACTACAACAGCCGATGCGTCAACAACCTGTTGTTGGTTGTTCGCGATTGGGAGCAATTGATCTTTCAGCGCTTGGTCCGTGATTACCAGGAAGCGCCAGGATTGCGTATTTGCCGAAGACGGCGCTTTAGTTGCGAGTTCGAGAATTTCTTTGATTTCTTCATCCGAGATTTTGAACGACGGATCATAATGACGAACAGAACGACGGGATGTCAGAACTTCCGTAAAATCCTTGCCAACTTGTGTTTCGATAGTCATTGTTGGTTCCCTCCAATAATTAAATGATCTGTGTGCCAGATTGCTCAGTTAAAACCAAAAAAAGGCATAATAAAATGACGACTGTGAGAAATAAACCACAGATTAAACTGCGAATAATTTTACACAGTTACAAATATGAAAAGGCGCCTTTTATGCTGTAAGTACGCTCGCATCTGTAACAGTTTTGATAACAGTATAAAATCGTGACGGCGGAAAGTCAACTGGGATAGTGTGACTATTTTTTCCGCCGTCATCATTAACTATTCAAATCCATTCGCTTGAGCGTGCAAATCCTCTCGGAGAGCTGAGCAATCGTAACCTGCCGCAGCACTTCCAGCGTCCTTCGTTCCACTTCGTCGGTTATTTCCATAAAAGCGACCCGCATCTCCTGACCGAAATCATGGATGCCGGTTGTATCAAGCATTCCGCTGCATAACGGCTCCCCTACGCGCAAAGCCAAATAGACATCGGCTAGCGTGATCGTCTCCGGGGCACGCTTCAATCGGTAACCGCCGTCACGGCCTTCCCTGGTCTCAAGCAGCTGTTCCCGGGCCAGCTTAGCCAGCACGCGCCGCAGCATCGTTGCTTCCGACTTCATATGACCGGCCAGCTCCGCGCTGGTACAAGCATTAGGTTTGCGGGATAACACAACAAGCGCCTGCAAGGACAAGCCAAACCATTTATGATTCGGAGCGCTGCTGCACCGTTCTTTTTCCGTTTGAATGGCATTGTTATCGGGCTGAATAATGATGTTCATCCTCTCCTTCCTTAGTAGGATCTTAGAGGCACATCTGTATTATAGGCTCCAAAATATGCAGTCAGCAAGCCCGAAATTATGCCTGCTTGCGCATGGTAAGGGACACCCGGCCTTTTTTCAAATCAACGCCAAGCACCCATACGGTGACATTGTCGCCTACGGATACCACGTCCATCGGATGCTTCACGAATTTATCGCTCATCTGCGAAATATGGACAAGGCCGTCGTTCTTGATGCCAATATCAATAAAAGCGCCAAAGTCGATAACATTCCGTACGGTTCCTTGCAGTTCCATTCCCGGAGTCAAATCTTCAATATTGAGAACATCGGTATGGAAGATCGGCGGCGGCAGCTCTTCGCGCGGGTCGCGCCCCGGACGGAGCAGGCTGTCGATGATGTCCTTCAAGGTTGGCACCCCTACGCCAAGCGAAGGCGCAATGGCTGCGGGATCGATTCCCGATAGCTTCTCCTTCAGCTCCTCCGTGCCAAGCTGATTTTGCTTCAGGCCAAGCTCGGCAAACAGCTTACCGACAACATCGTAGGATTCCGGGTGAATCGGCGTGCTGTCCAGCGGATTCGCCGCTTCCGGAATACGCAGGAAGCCGATGCATTGCTCGTATGATTTGGCGCCAAGCCGCGGCACCTTTTGCAGTTGGCCGCGCTTTACGAACCTGCCGTTCTCCTCGCGGTACTTCACGATATTTTTCGCAATCGTTGCATTAATCCCCGCTACATAAGATAGCAGTGACGCGGACGCCGTGTTTACGTCTACGCCAACATGGTTAACCGCAGATTCGACTACGCCGCCAAGGCTTTCGTCGAGCCGCTTTTGGCTGACGTCATGTTGGTATTGCCCGACGCCAATCGCTTTAGGCTCGATCTTCACAAGCTCGGCGAGCGGATCCTGCAGGCGACGCGCAATCGACACCGCGCTGCGCTCGGCTACGTCGAGATCCGGGAACTCCTCCGCCGCTAGCTTGGAAGCGGAATAAACGCTTGCCCCGGCCTCGCTTACGATAATATATTTCAGCTCGCCTTGTCCAGCTGCCTTGCGTTTGCCGATTAAGCCGGCAATAAACTGCTCCGTCTCGCGGGAAGCTGTCCCGTTGCCGATTACAATAAGCGTTACGCCATAACGGTCAATCTGACCGTTAATGATTTTTTCCGCTTCCGCGACCTTGTTGTTGGGAGGAGTCGGATAGGTAACGGCAACTTCCATCAGCTTGCCGGTATCGTCAATAACGGCGAGCTTGCAGCCCGTCCGGTAGGCCGGGTCAACGCCCAATACCACATTGCCGCGCACTGGCGGCTGAAGCAGCAGATTGCGAAGATTTTCCGAGAAGATGGAGATCGCATGCTCCTCCGCTTTCTCCGTCAGCTCGCCGCGTACTTCCCGCTCGATCGAAGGGGAAATAAGTCGTTTGTAAGCATCCTCGATAACGGCCGACAGCACGTCGCGTACGGCAGGCGCCGTCTGCTGGCGAAGCAGTTTGCGCTGAATAAACTCATGAATCCGTTCCGCGGAAAGCTCAAACGAGACGCGCAGAATATCTTCCCGCTCTCCCCGGTTAATCGCCAAGACACGGTGCGGCGGCAGCTTGCGGACCGGCTCCTGGTAACTGTAGTACATCTCATAGACGGATTCGGCGTCCGCGTTTTTCGCTTCGGTCTTAAGCAGCGCCTGGTCAAAGGTATGCTTCCGCACCCAGGAACGGATCGCTGCGTCATCCGCGATATTTTCCGCCAGGATGTCCATTGCGCCTTGAAGCGCATCTTCTGCCGAACCTACGCCTTTGTCCTCATTCACATATTTAGCCGCCTCGACTAGCGGCTCGCCCTGGCGAGGCTGAGCCCACAGCCATAAGGCAAGCGGCTCTAATCCGCGTTCCTTCGCTACGCTGGCGCGTGTCTTGCGCTTCTGCCGGTAAGGACGGTACAAATCCTCGATTTCCTGCAGCTTGCCCGATGCCTCGATCGAGCGGCGAAGCTCATCGGTCAACTTGCCCTGCTCGTCAATCAGACGGATTACTTCGCGCTTGCGCTCTTCCAGATTGCGCATATATTGCAGCCGTTCTTCAATCGCCCGGAGATCATTCTCGTCGAGCTCGCCGGTCATCTCTTTCCGGTAACGCGCGATAAACGGTATCGTATTGCCTTCATCGAGCAAAGCCACAGCCGATTTTACTTTCGTAATCGGAATCGACAGCTGCGATGCCATGCTTTTTATGATTTGATCATTCTCGGCAGCAACCTGCTCGGGTGTCCGTTTGCCTGTGCCTGCCGCTTCCTCTTCTACCTGCTTTACTTTAGTATCCGCCAAACAACTGCACCGTCCCTTCAAACTTTTCATTTACAAAAAGGCCATAACTATATTGTCTCAGATTTGAAACCGCTTTTCCATATTTCCGGAAACGAAACCCAAAAAGCAGTAAACCGCCGGCAGAATCAGCCGGCGGTTCGCTTAATGAATCATCTCACATAAGGGTTATTGGCCATTTCAAAGCCAATCGTTGTTTTGGGCCCGTGTCCCGGGTATACCTTAACTTCAGACGGAAGCTTATACAGCTTCAATTGAATCGAATCGAACAAATCCCGCTCCCGGCCGCCCGGCAGGTCAGTCCTGCCGACCGATTGCCGGAACAGAACATCCCCCGAGAAGATATCATTCCCGCAGAGGAAGCTTACGCTGCCCGGAGAATGTCCGGGCGTATGCAACACTTTAAACGTATGGCCGATAAATGTCAGCGTCTGCCCTTCATCCAGCGCGTATTCGGCTGGACCTGTCGTCAGCGGCGGCGTCACGTCCGACCACCGCATCGAGCCGTTCTTGCGGGCATCCGTCAGCCAATCCGCCTCAAGATCATGAATGTACACCGGACAGCCCGCAGCAGTTCTTACTTCCTCTACGCCGCCCATGTGATCGAAGTGGGCATGAGTAAGCAGAATCGCTTCAACTTTAACTCCGGCGATCCGGTCCAGCAGCCGCTTCGGCCCCATTCCGGGATCGATAATAATTCCGCGCTCTTCGCCGCTCTGCTCATCTTTTTCCGTCAATAGATAAGCATTGGTTTGCAGCGGGCCAAGCGTAAACGTTTCAATACGCATGTTCGTAATACTCCATTCTAATCCGTTTAAACCGATTCAATCAACGCTCTAAGTTCTTGTACAACCAAAGCGTGATAACCGGCGCCTTCGCCGTAACGGCGCATAATTTCTTTACGGGTCTCCGCAAGCTTATCCTGGTAGTCCGCTGCTTCGCGGTCCGGATTTTCTTTCTTGAAGAGCACCATTGGCTCCTGGACGTAGGTTGGTCTTGGCCCCCAAGTGCCGTGTATAACCTTGCCTTCCGCGTCGGTTACGATAACAACCGGAACGGAGCGGCCTCCCATCGTCAGGAATTGATCCATCGTATCGAGATTTTCTTCCATAATAAGTACCTCAACCGGAACTCCTCCCGCCTCCAGCGCGCGGAATACAACCGGAATATTGCGGACAACGTCTCCGCACCAATCCGCCATCAGAATAAAGACGCGCAGGTCATTGCGGCTTTTGAGCGATTCGAAAAATTCGCGGTCGCTATCGTTTGCCCATTCAAATTTATCGTACCAGCCTTGAAATGCTTCCTTGTTCTTGGTCATTCCTTCAACAAACTGCTGCGGGCTAATCCCTTTGTTTAATTTTTCTGCTACGCTTCTGCTCATGTTCATCCCTCTTTCCGTTTAATTATACAGACTTGCCTCTGGAACGAATAAACTTGTATACCACATAAATTATCAGTAAGGCTATAGCAATCAGAATAGCCGGTTGTACGTACTGAGCAGCCTTCTGATCGACATCTTCCCAATTCTCACCTAATGTTTTGCCCAAATGAACGAATAATATCGTCCAAGGGATGGAAGCAAGCGCCGTCAGCAGCGTAAACAAGCCGAAGTTCATCTTCGCCATACCGGCCGGAATCGAGATAACCTGGCGCATAACCGGGATAAAACGGGCGGTAAAGACGATACCCGCTCCGTATTTCTTGAACCAGCCTTCCGCGATATCGACATGCTTCATCTTGATCTTAATATATTTGCCGTATTTCTCGACCAAAGGACGGCCGCCGAATCTTCCAATCGCGTATAAAATCCAGTTCTGCCCAACCGCGCCAAGCACGCCGAAAATAATCGCGCCCAGATACGATATTTTCCCTTCCGACACTAAGTATCCGCCGAAACCTAATACTATTTCACTTGGAATCACCTCTATGAGCAATCCAATTAGTATCCCGAAGTAACCAAGGCTTTCAATCCATACTAAAATTTCGTGCAATATATCCTTTATTAAATCCATTCCATCCCGCCTTCCCCAACCTAAATAATAGCAATTGACTGTATTCTACCATACGAAGCGGATAAGCATCTACCCGGCAGAAGTCCGGCTTGTCCATGCGACGAAAGGTGTCATGCCGGGACAGGCCTCCGCATACACTAGCATAACTTCGAAACCGTTCCCATTAAAAGAATAAAGAGGAGGAATCCTTATGTCACGTGTATTTATCATTAATAAAAAGCATGTACAGCTATTTATGTTTGCCCTGCTTATCATCCTCCTGGCAGCCGTCTATTTCAGTTGGGATCGTACGCGCACGGCAAGCAGCCAGCCGGCAAAGGTACAGACCATCCAGCTTGTAACGGGCGAATTCAGCACAACGACCGAAGACGGCAAAAAGCTGGAGGTATACCGCTGGGATCCGGGCACTGTCAGCCTCCGCAAGGGCGAGCCTGTCGAGCTTCGCATCAGCGGCGTTAACGGCAGCAGCCACCCTTTTGTCATTGAAGGCCTCGGCATTAAAGGCGAGGTAAAGAAAGGACAAACCACGGTTGTCCGGTTTACGCCTGAGCAAGCCGGCACCTACCCCATTATATGCCAGGTTCATACCGATATGAACAATGGCGGACCCATGGTCGGCTACATCGAGGTCCATTAACAAACAGTAATACGCGGCTTATGAAGTGACCGTCTCAAACTCGGACGCATATTTATGAGTTAGAGAGGAGTCGGTTCACGATGAAGTCAACTGCCCAGAAGCATACGTCCGGCCTGCCGTCCGCACGAAAAATCCGCCGCGCCTGCAGCAATGAACTGTATCGAACCGTCAAACGGTTGAAGGTATGGGTGCCCAAAGAGAAAATGGAGCAGGCCGAAGACTTGTATTATAAAAAGGTCATTATGAACCTGCTCTTTATTGCGGAGAACGAGAAAAACCGCAAGGTTCTGTCCGACTGGTGGGACGAGAACGTTGCCAGCGATATCGCCGAGCTGTGGGACGTGGATATCACGAAGCTCCGCTGGGCATTCCGCGATGCATTCGGGGGATAAAAAAAGCTGCCGTCTTCCGGCAGCTTTTTTTCTTATTTTTATAAACGATCAGTAATAATTGCTGTTCATAATCGGCGCATCCACTTTGTCCTGCAAGGTTGCAAGTCTAAGCAGAACGATACTGATTTGTGCCTTCGTCACCGCAGCGTTCGGGTTAAATTTCCCGTTCTCGGCCGTTAACAGTCCCAGCTTCATCGCAATCGTTACGGCGCCTTTGTTTTTGACTTGGGCAGCATCCTTCAGCTTGGTTACATCGGTATCATTGGACATAAATTCGGACAGTTTGTCGTATTTAAGCAGCTTTGTCAGCCATACGGCCAAGTCGCCGCGCGTCAAAGACTGCTCAGGGTGCAGCTTTTGCGTTGGGGAAGCTTTCAGGAAGCCTCTCTGTACCAGATACTCTACCGCCTGAGCATACTGGCTGTCGACCGGAATGTCGGCAAACCGCTGCTTCTGCGGAGTCATATAGCTTTGTCCTCCCGTAAAGCCGGCCAGCAGCATATTCACCCAGTCTCCGTTGTTCACGGTTTGGTCCGGGTGAACAAGTCCGTCGGCTTCCGGCTTAATAATGCCATAGTCAAACATGACTTGCAGCGATTTGGATGCCCAATGCTTCTTCGCGTCTGCCGGAATTTCACCCTTCTGCACCGTTGTGCCAGGGAAAATGTATTGCTGCTCCAGCTTGCCGGTAACCGCATTTACAATAACACCCCAGTTGTTGTCATCGGTTAATTTTGGCATGTACACAAGCTTTACCTGCTGCTCCTGAAGCTTGCCATCCACATAGTTGCCTCCGACTGTAGTGTATTGCAGTTCAGTTCGAATAGAGTCCCGGTATAGCTTAAGCGCTTCTTCTTCCGTAAGTTTCGCGGTTAAGGAATCCAGCTTGCTCAGCTTATCCGCCGGTGTAGTCATATTATAATAGTTCGTCAGATTCCCTTGTCCGTCCAGATTGATCTGAACAGCTGACGACTGGATCGGCTTGTCTTTATAGAATTGCTGGAAGCTGTAGATAAAGGCCGTATCCGGACTATAGGAACCCGTTCCCGAACGGTCTACCAGCTTGAGGCTGCCGGAGGCATTCGGATATAACGAAGTGACGAGATCCTGGGCTTTTGCCTTTGCTTGCGCTTCCGTAATCGACGGCTTCCCTGCCGTTTGATCCGCGGCGGAGGAATCACCGGTCGGGTATGAAAAAGTAGAATAGTCGATTAATTGGCCGGTTTTTGCATCCACTGTGGCATGAGTTTGAATACCGCCAAACGGGCTGCCGTTATAAATCGACCACGTCTTGCGGCCGTCACGGTCTGTGCTGGTAGAAGCTTGTTGGGTTCCTTCTGCGTTTTCCTTGCCGATAACCGCAGTCACGACCGCAATAGCTTCCTCCTTGGTCAATTCCGCTCCTGTATGTGGCTTAAAAGCAGCTGCCGAAGAAGAGATAGCGGAATAGCCGGTTGCCGGAAAAGAATCGATAGCCTGGCCTTGGTCATCGAGGAACTTGCCCGATTTGGCATCAATCAAGCCTATTCCGCTAAGCGCAACATATCCAAGCCGGTAGGCAGAAGTATTCGTCTGGTTCACGTAATAATCAGCGCCCGGAACATAGGCAAGCTGAAGCTTCAGTTCTTTTTTTATTTTATCGGCAGCTTGTTCAGCTGTCAGGGCCGTATCCGGAGAAGGGTAATCTTTACCCGTGCTAAAACCGTAATAATTAATAATATTCCCGTTACCGTCAACAACGACCTGAATTTGATTGCTTGTTGTCGGAATGCCGTTCACTTGAGCCTGATAGCTGAAGCTGTATTGTACCGGGCCAAACAAAGCTTGCGGATAATCACCTTCGACCGGCTTAAGCTGAAGCTTGTCTGTCGACTTCATGGAAGGAGAAGCAACCAAAATGAACTGCTTGGCGATTTTCTCAGCCTCTGCTCTCGATACTTTAGCGGGATAATAAGCTTCTTCCTTAGGGAGCGAATTATAATATGTAATGATATCCCCGGTGATTGCGTCAATTCTGGTATCAAATCCATAACTTCCGTTCTCGACGGACACGTTCCACTGTATCGTCCAGACCATTTCGTTGCTTGGCGGATATTGATTCGGATTACCCAGATCAATGCTTGTCACTTCGGCATCCTTCAGCTCCGGAAACAGCTTCCTGAAACGTTCAACGGCTTCATCCTTCGAAATTTTCGCCAAGCTTTCGTCCAGTACGCCACCCGGGGCGGTGCTTGCTCCTGTGCCAGTGGAGGAAACAACTGTCATTGTCCCTGATTCCGCCGCGTAAGCAAGACTTCCAACCGGAAGCAAGCTGAGCGCCAGGACCGTTGCAAGCAGCTTGCCTTTCATTGATTTCTTCATTCCTTTTCCTCACCTTCTCTAAAATAGAAATCACTTCCAAATTACACCTTAGTATAGACGATAGAAAAGGGGCGAAGGTTTCAATTTTTTTACAATTTGTTCATGAGAATCATTTACTATATTTGTAAAACAAAAAAGCCATCTGGGCTTTGAGCCCCAGACGGCTTTCTTAATATCAAACCATTATCCTTCTTGCAGACGATCAACGGATACCGTCTTGGAATTTCCTCCGACCTGTACGGTAGCTGTACCGCTTGCTTCATCTACATGCTCAATCCATACGGAATTCCCGTCATCAAGATGCACCTTGATCGATTCCTCTGAATTATAAATTTGTTTGGCACGGTTTACGTCCATTTGCTTCACGGCCTCCTTCGTACTTGCCTCTGCAGGTCAGTCTTTTGTCTCCGGAACCATGTAATCGGTAGTTGATTCATCGATTAACCCGTTATGCTCGGACACGGTGCCTCCGCCTAAGCCCTCATTCACCATACGGTCGATATCCATAAAGTAATTGTCGCGGCCTTCATCCCATTTGTCTGCCGGCGGCTTCTCATTGTTTTCCAAATCGTCAAATTGCATCATAGTCGGTTCACTCCTCCCTGCGGCAAGCATTATTGGTTCAAGCAAAATATACCCGATTTGATTGATTCTCATGCATTGCGGGAACAATAAGAGTAAGAGAAGGCATAAAGAAGATCATTTTAGGAGGAGTAACCAGATGCATACGGTGTGGAAAGGCGCAATCAGCTTCGGGCTTGTCCATGTGCCGGTGAAAATGTTCACCGCTACGGAGGATAAAGATATTTCGCTTCGCATGATTCATAAGCCTTGCGGCAGTCCGATCGCCTATGTCCGGCGCTGTCCGAATTGCGATGTAGAGGCGGAATGGGACGATATCATTAAAGGCTATGAGTATGAGAAAGGCCGTTATGTGCTGTTTGAGAAGGATGAATTAGAGCAGCTGGCCGGAGAAAAATCCCACACGATTCAAATTCTTGATTTTGTCGCACTCGAGGAAATCGATCCGGTCTACTTCCAGAAGACGTATTATTTATCCCCGGATCAAGCCGGAAGCAACGCTTACGGTTTATTGCTTCAAGCCATGTCCGATACCGGCAAGATTGGCGTAGCCAAAGTATCGATTCGTTCGAAGAGCAGCCTAGCCGCTATCCGGGTTATTGATAACTGCCTGGCGATGGAAACGATCTTTTATCCGGATGAGATCCGCTCGATCTCCCATGTTCCCGGAATTCCCGAATCGTTTACCATTAACGACAAAGAACTGACAATGGCCAAGCTTCTTATCGAGCAGCTGTCCACTCCGTTCGAACCGTCCAAATATACCGATGATTACCGGGCCAACATGCTTCAGGCTATCAATAATAAAGTTGCCGGTCAGGAAATTCGCGTAGCGCCTCAACAGGAGCAAACGAATGTGCTTGATCTGATGGCCGCCCTGCAAGCCAGCCTTGATGCAGCCAAGCTGCCTCCGGGCGGAGTAGGTCTCGATACCGGTGCAGGCAAACCTGCGGCTGCAGCTCCTGAAGCGGCATCAGACCAACCGGTTGTAAAGCCGCGCAAACCTAGAACCAAGAAGCCTAAAGCAACGGAGACCGTCTCTTAATGACGGTCTTTACGCTGCCTGCCGAGCCGATGATCCCTGTCGCGGATGATCGTATCCCCAAGGAATCCGGCTGGATCTACCAGATCAAATGGGACGGCGTCCGAATCGTTGCTACGGTTCACGATGACGGCAGGATTGACTTGTTCTCGCGCAAGCTGCTGAACAAAAATGCCGTTTATCCGGAAATCCACCGGACGTTGCAGGAGCAGGCGGAAGCACTTGGTCCTTGCATGCTGGATGGAGAGATTGTCTATTACGATGGCGAACGTCCGAATTTCCAAATGGTGCTAAGCCGTGAACGCAGCTTTGGCGGGGATCTCTCTTCGTCTTCAAGCAAAGGGAAAGTGCTCTATGTTCTCTTTGACCTGCTGCAGGACGGTGAGGAGGACTTGCGCCCGCTCCCCTATGCGGAGCGGCATAAACGGCTGCTTGCCAAGCTGAGGCCCATCCAATCCGACCGGCTTCTTATAGCCGATCTCTACACGGATGCGGATGCTCTATGGAAATGGGTCGATGACCATCAGTGGGAAGGAATAGTCAGCAAGCGGCTTGAAAGTTCTTATAAGGAAGGCAAAGCTCATCGCGATTGGTTGAAAAAGAAACGGGCTCTCCTGCTTGATGTTGGCATTGTAGGCGTAAAGCGCCGCGACGGCCGCGCAGCCAGCCTGATCATGTCCGATCAGGGCCGTTTTATCGGCAGCGTCTCGCTTGGCCTTGATGAAGCGATGCGGGATGCGCTTGGTCAGATGCTGCAGCTGCGAAGAAGCGATGCTCCCTCTTGGCCGATGCCTTTTCCGGCTTTGCCGGCTGAGCTTAAGGGCGAGAGCGTGATTTGGCTGCCGTCCCCGCTTCCTTGCCGCGTAACCGGGCTTGAACTGACATCCGCCGGATTATTAAGGCATCCCAAGCTTGTATCCTTTGGTCTAAAACCATCAGGAGGCCCCTCATGAACAAGACAAGCTCATCTGCCAAGCGGCACGCAACGGTCATGGTGGAAGGTCAGGAAATAACCGTCACCAATCCGGAAAAGCCGCTTTGGCCCGAACATGGGATCACCAAGCTGATGTATTTGGAAAAGCTCGCCATGCTGTCGCCTTTTTTGCTGAAGCATTGCAAGGATCGTTATTTGACGACCATCCGTTATCCGCATGGTTATGCGGGCAAATCGTTTTATCAGAAAAACTGTCCGGAACCAAAACCGGATTTCGTTCATATCGCCGAAAGCGAAGGGATCTCGTATATTCATCTCGACAACCTTCCGACTCTGTTATGGCTTGGCAACTTGGCTTGCCTTGAATTTCATGCTTCCTTCGACCGGATCAGCAATCCGCACTACCCTACCGAATGGATTCTGGATCTAGACCCTTCCCGCGAGGAAGAACCGCGTATCATCGAAGCGGCCGCGCTTGTCGGGAAGCTGCTGGAATCGCTGAAGATCAGATCCGTTCCAAAGACCTCGGGGGCAACGGGCGTCCAGATTGTTGTACCGCTTCAGCAGAAGTACACCTTCGATGAGCTGAGAGGCTTAGGCCAATTTGTCGGAGACTACTTATCCAGCGCGTATCCGCAGCTGTTCACCGTCGAGAGGTTGACCAAAAACCGCGGCGATCTGATCTATGTCGATTATCTTCAGCATTACAAGGGGAAAACAATCTCGGCCCCCTATACGCCAAGAGCCCGCTATGGCGCCCCCGTCTCTACGCCGCTCAAGTGGGAAGAAGTATACGCGGGAGGCATAAAGCCGGCCGACTTCCATCTTCTGAATATCGGGGAACGTCTGCAGCGTTACGGCGATTTAATCGATCTGGAAAAGCCGCAGGATTTGGGCCATGTGCTCAGCTTTATCCACGCTAAAAAATAAGCCGCTCTTTACAAGAGCGGCGATAACAGCCTGGCAGCGGCCTCCGCTGCCTTTTCCTTTTTCGGTCTTTGCCGAAAGCCTTCCAGATCAAGCTCTCGGCTGTCATGCAGATCCTGTTCGTAATCCCGCTTCAAATGCTTGATTGTCCCGACGTCGAACAATACCGCATTTTGCTCGAAGTTGCTGTGAAAGCTTCTCATGTCCATATTGGCCGTTCCCACTACCGCAAGCAGCTCATCCACGATCATCACTTTTGCGTGAATGAAGCCTTTTTGATAACGGTACACCCGGACTCCCGCTTCCAGCATCCGCTCTACATACGACAAGGTCGCCCATAGAACGAGCTTCGTGTCGGGAATACCGGGGATGATCAGCCGTACGTCTACCCCGCTTTTTGCGGCACTCCCCAGCATGGCCAGCAGACTCTCATCCGGTATAAAATACGGCGTTGAGATGTAGACGCTTGTCCGAGCCGCTTTTACGGCAGCAAACGCCGTCTCCAGAATAGGCTCCCCGCTCCGGTCGGGTCCGCTGGACACAATTAACACCGGCTCCTGCAGAGCCTCGTCCGGATCATGCTCGGGCATATAACCGGCATTCACCGGCAGACGCTCCTTGACGGCCAGCTCCCAATCCTTCAAAAACAGCTCCTGCAGAAAATAAACCGCATCCCCTTCAAGCCGAAGCTGCGTATCCCGCCAGAATCCAAGCTTCTTATCCTTGCCCAAATACTCGTCTCCGATATTGATGCCGCCTACGAATCCGACTTTCCCGTCAATCACGGCAATCTTGCTATGATTACGGCTGTTTAGGAGCCGGTTGAGGAAAGCCGCCCCCGGCGGTGAAAAACAGCTTGCCTGCACGCCCGACCGCTTCAGCTCCCGGACATACCGCTTGCTCAATTTGACGCTTCCAATTCCGTCATACAAAACGCGAACCTCAACGCCTTCCTTGGCTTTGGCGGTCAGGATATCCAAAAATTCCCGGCCAATCCCGTCATCGCGAATCGTGTAATAGTCCAGATGAATATGATGATTGGCCTTCTTCATTTCTTCTAATATAGAGGCAAACGTCTCCCTCCCGTTTGTCAGCACCTTCACTTCGTTGCCTAAAGTGACCGGTCTGCCGGAAGAAACGCGAAGGAGCCGAAGCAGCGGCTCCTGCTCCAGCAGGCCGGCTTGCCCGAACTCGCCCGGACCGGTTGCGCAAATAGACAACCGCTCGGCAGCTTGCTCGTATTCTCTCGAGACGGCTTGTCCTTCCTTGATGCGTCTAGAGCGCCCCACCATCCAATACCCCGCAAATCCAAGAACGGGAACGGCCAGAGAAAGGACGATCCATGCAGCCGCCTTCGCCGGAAGACGCCTCTCGATCCATACAATGACGGCAGGCTGAGCGCTATACAGGAGTAAAAATAGGATTATTGCCGTAAGCCAACCGATCATCCTCTCACCCCATTACTGATATCCCCTGAAATACCCATTCACTTAGTGTGGTCGACCTGTCATAAGCGTATACTTTTGGAACACAAAAACAGCTCACTTGCCGATGGTTCCGGCAGATGAGCTGTTATCCCTCAACGCGAGGATTGGATAAATAATGACGAAGCGCTTCCCTCCAATGCGGAAGCGGCGTAAATCCGTTGCTGCGAATCGCGACGTGATCCATAACCGAATAATGCGGGCGGGGAGCCGGCCTTGGAAACTCTTCCGTCGTACACGGCTCGATCCTCGTGCCGCTGCCGCTCTCCTCCATAATGGCCTTCGCAAATTCAAACCAGGAGCAGACGCCGCTATTAGAAGCATGATAGATGCCGAAATAATCGGTGCTTACAAGCTCCAGCAGAAAAATAGCCAAGTCCCTGGTGTATGTCGGCGAGCCCCACTGATCCGCTACAACCTTTAGCTGCTCCCTCTCCGAAGCAAGCTTCAGCATGGTTTTTACGAAGTTATTGCCGTAAGCGCCAAAGACCCAGGAGGTTCTGACGATAAAATAACGGTCATGAAGACTCGACACGGCCTGCTCACCCGCCAGCTTGGACTTACCGTATACGGTCCGTGGATTAGTCTGGTCATGTTCCTTGTACGGAACCTTTCCCGTTCCGTCAAATACGTAATCGGTGCTTACCGCGCATAGCTTGGCGCCAACTTCTCTTGCTGCTACGGCTATATTACGCGTACCGGCAGCGTTAATCCGGAAGGCTTCATCGGGCTCCGCTTCCGCCTTGTCCACTGCCGTATAGGCCGCGCAGTGAATAACGGCATCCGGACGAAGCCGGGCTAATACGCTGCGGCATTGCTCCAAATCCGTAATATCGAGCTCCGTGCGGCTTAGTCCAATGATCTCGAATTGGCCCTCGGTATCCAGCAGGGCGAGCTCGCGTCCCAGCTGTCCGTTTGCTCCCGTAACGGCTACCTTCTGCTTCCTTTTCTCCCCCGCTGCGGTCATTTGGACTCGAGCCTTTTCGCATACTGCGTATCGTAATAGTTCCTGTACGCACCGGATTCCACTTGCTCGAGCCATTCTTTATTGTGAAGATACCATTCGATTGTCGATTTTATCCCGTTCTCGAAGCTATGCTCCGGTGTCCATCCAAGTTCGTTTTTAATTTTATCCGCATCAATCGCATAACGCCGGTCATGGCCGAGACGGTCCTCCACATGGCGGATCAGCGATTCCGGCTTGCCCAGCTCCCACAGAATGGTTCTCACCACATGAAGGTTGGTCCGTTCATTGCTGCCGCCAACGTTATACACTTCGCCGATCCGGCCTTGATGAAGCACCAGATCGATCGCCTTGCAATGATCCTCGACATACAGCCAATCTCTGATCTGAAGACCGTCGCCATAAACCGGCAGCGGCTTATCCTGCAGCGCATTGAGGATCATCAAAGGAATAAGCTTTTCCGGAAATTGATACGGTCCGTAGTTATTCGAACAACGCGTAATGACAGCCGGCAGTCCGTAAGTCTCGTGATAAGCGCGGACAAGCAGGTCTGCTCCGGCTTTGCTAGCCGAATACGGACTATTAGGCGCAAGCGGCGTGTTTTCCGTAAACAATCCCTCGGCACCAAGCGTACCGTACACTTCATCCGTTGATACCTGCACGTATCTCTTCACCTGATACGTCTTGGACAAATCTAGCAGCGTCTGCGTCCCGACGATATTCGTATGAACAAACAGTCCCGGCTGCAAAATACTGCGGTCTACATGGGATTCCGCTGCAAAGTTAATGACCGCGTCAATACCGGACTCAAACAACGGGGTAAGCGCCGCCTGATCGGCGATATCCGCTTTGACAAACGTATAGTTCGGATGACCCTCCACCTGCCGGAGATTTTCCGGATTGCCCGCATACGTTAAGGCATCAACATTAATGAACTCGTAATCGGGATAACGACTCATCATATAATGAACGAAGTTGCTTCCTATGAACCCCGCTCCGCCCGTAATTAACAGTTTCATTGCGAATGCTCACCCCTCATATACAAAATTGATTTCCGCCTGGGCAAGCACGGGATGCTTGGCGTCTTTATCCGATAAGATCGGCTTCGTCACCGGCCAGTCAATGCCAAGCGCCGGATCATTCCAGGCAATTCCCCTGTCATGCTCCGCAGCGTACAAGGCATCCACCTTATACTGTACCTCGCAGTTCGGCACCAGCGTACAGAAGCCATGGGCAAAGCCTTGCGGAACTAACAGCTGTCTCTTGTTGGCCGCGCTTAGAATAAAGCCCTGCCATTGTCCAAAAGTTGGCGAGCCGCGGCGAATATCTACTACAACATCGTAGATCGCCCCCGCCGTAACCCGGACCAGCTTCGTCTGCGCTTTTGGCTGAAGCTGATAATGCATGCCGCGGAGAACCCCCGCTTCTACCGACAAAGAATGATTATCCTGAACAAAAGCATGGAGGATGCCATTCTCGCGTGCCGTCTTTTCGTTATAGCTTTCCGTAAAAAATCCTCTGTGATCGCCGTATACGGGTGGCTCCAGCAGCTTCACTCCCGGCAGCCTTGTTTCTATTACGTTCATGCCTCACCATCCTGTCAGATCAAAACTCAACACTATCATTATATTCGGCAAACTCGTACTGACCCTTAGGTATACGCCATTTTTCTCCTATAGAACGAAGATAACTCTGGCATGTTTCGAGCTTTGCGAGAATAAAAGTCAGTAGGACGTCAAATACCGGCCGGACGGAAGGAGGATCAACATCCCCATGTTCAAGGACAATAAGCGTGTTTCATCGACCGATACGTTAATTGGTAAGCGGTCTGATCAGACCTTCATCGGCAGGAACGAAAAACTCCCATTCTGCTCTTCCGGAAGGAAGAACAGAATGGGAGTTTTTACGCTTTAAGCCGCTACGTCTCTTTTCTTGAAGACATACCAGGCCAGACCAACAAAGATGGCATAATAGACGGCC
The DNA here is from genome assembly GCF_037146255.1 of Paenibacillus sp. MMO-58. Taxonomy (NCBI): domain Bacteria; kingdom Bacillati; phylum Bacillota; class Bacilli; order Caryophanales; family Paenibacillaceae; genus Paenibacillus; species Paenibacillus sp. MMO-58. The sequence continues at coordinate 490,837 of NZ_JBBCVY010000004.1, read as the reverse complement.
AGGACCGCAATAGAGAAGCCCATTGTTAAACCGTCGCGCAACGGAGTATCATTCAAATACTGCGTAAGGTCAAGGTGGATAAACAGAATGTAATCCGCCCATTTGTATTTGAGAGCAGCGAGCAACGGCGTGAAGGAATTAACACCCAGAATCAGGAACAGCGACAAGCCGATAGCGAGCGCGCCGCTGCGGGACACGGTCGCCAGCATAAAGGCCAGCGTTGTTGTGACGATTAGCGACACATACTTCAACAGGGCGTACTTGATCAAATAAGCGGCAATAGATCCCGAGACCAGCGGGGAAATAATGTCGGTTGCCGTGTTTCGGCTGGAATCAAACAGAATCAAATTCAGCACGATGGTAAACAGCAGCATGACAATAACCATCCCAAGCGCATACAGAAGGACGGCAATGTATTTGGACAGCAGAATTTTGGACCTTGTCCATGGACGAATCAGAAGCAGCTTGATTGTGCCGCTTGTGAACTCGTCGGCTACGCCGGAGGAAGCGATAATAATCGTAAATACCGTAATCAGCGTATAAGCGATCATGACTTCCGTCATGATCATGTTCCATGCGGCCATCGTATGATTTTGATTTACGAAATAACCAATAATCGAAATCGCCGCGATCAAAGCAAGCAATATTCCCAGCATGACATACGTCCGCGGGCGGCGGTAAATTTTCATGTTCTCATTCTGAACCAGCTTGAAAAAATTAAACAATGCGTTCACCCCCCGTTACTTCAAGGAATTGGTCCTCAAGCGACTTGGTTTGTACGCGAATGCCGTATACCTTGATGCCTGCGGCAACCAATCTGGCATTAAAGTCCGCCGCGAACTCGCGGTTTGCTTCAATAATAAGGCTGTCGCCTTCCCTGAACGCAGCTTTGCCAAGCTCCGCCGCAACTTCGGATGCTTCCGCAGGCTTGTCTACCTCGAACAGCATATTTACGTCGCTCGCGACATCCAGACCTCCTTGATGGATAGCCCGCACATCGATCAGCTTGCCGTTTTGAATAATCGCAACCCGGTCGCACATCAGCTCCATCTCGGAGAGCAAATGACTGGAGACAAACACGGCGATGCCTTCCTCCTTGGATAGCTGGCGGAGATAATCGCGCAGCTCGCGGATACCCGCCGGGTCCAATCCGTTGGTTGGCTCGTCTAGGATAAGCAACTTTGGACGGTGAAGGATGGCTTGAGCTACCCCAAGTCTTTGGCGCATCCCTAGAGAATAGGTTTTCACCTTATCATGAATGCGGGATTCCAGACCAACAAGGGCAATGACCTCCTGAATCCGTTCAGGCGTCACACCTTCGATCATCCTCGCAAAATGGACAAGATTCTGATAACCGGTCAAGTACTTGTACATTTCCGGATTCTCAACAATCGCCCCCACATTGCGTATTGCCTGCTGGTACTGGGTCCGGATGCTGTACCCGCCGATTTTGATTTCGCCCGCGGTCATAGCCATAAGGCCAACCATCATGCGGATCGTGGTTGTTTTACCCGAGCCGTTGGGCCCAAGAAAACCAAAAACTTCGCCAATCGGCAGGTCCAGCGTCAGATTGTCGATAATCGTCTTCTTCCCGATTCGCTTCGTAACCTGCTGCAGCTGTACGATCAGTTGCTCCATGATACCCTCCCTTTAAATGATGCATCTAATGATGAATCATTGCTTTATTTTCCAAAATCTAGTTCTATGTATCGTCCGTCTATTATAGCGAATTAGAAGGGGGAGGGAAAGTGAACAGCCTATTAAGACTTTATTTAGTTAGACTCGGGAACAATCCGAGCAGCAGCCAAGCGGAAGGACAACACGGAAAAAGCCGGTCCGAAAAAGTGCCTTTGCATCATGCACCTTCACCATTTTTCCGCAGCCCACGCAATAAAAGCATTCTTCCAATTGCATCATCATTATTCCCCCGCTCCCAATACTAATTGTATCAATACCGATTAGTTGTTACACTTCGTATCTTTACTTTATTGGATTTAGCGAAAGTTGTCAATACTTGTATACAATTTGTCGTCTTTTTATCTGTAAGCGTTTACAGTCTGAGAGATAAAAACAGCGTCCTGTTAAGACGCCGTCTGATTGGTATCCATCTGTTCTTTAAGCAGCTGATGAATTCTCTCTTTCTCTTCCTTGCTTACAATAAGGTACCATATTTTATTGATCATGCTTCCCGAACCGCTAATCTCAACCGTATTAATATTGCCGAGATCTTCCCGGTAATCGGACATAAAGGTCTTCATCTCGTCAAATGTAATGTTGGTTTTGACGCTGTTTCCAAGCTCTTTCAGTATTTTTTGAATCTGCGTAATATTGGAGAACTGAAGCGAGCTCTTCATAACCTCCATCATGATTTCCCGCTGTCTAGCATTCCGGCCGAGATCCCCTCTTGGATCATCGTAACGCATTCTGGAATATTTGAGCGCCAGCTCGCCGTTAAGATTGAGTGTTCCTTTATCGAATTGATGATCCTCATAATAGAAGGCAAACGGATTATTTACTTCGACACCGCCTAGAATGTCAATCAAATGGGCGAAGCCTTCCATGTTAATCCGGATATAATAATCAATGGGATAATCGAGGAAATGCTCGACCGTATTTTTCGCCATCGCTACTCCGCCAAAGGCATACGCATGATTGATTTTGTCGGTTGTACCATGGCCGATAATTTCCGTTCTCGTATCACGCGGGATGTTGAACATGAGGATGGATTTCTTCTCTGGATTAACCGCAAGCACAATTAAAGTATCGGAGCGTCCTTTATCATTCTCCCGCTCATCAACGCCCATCACCACTACCGTAAAAGGATGCCGTTTCTCGATTAAAGCTTGAGCCGCTTGCTGGGGTTTGACGGTAACCTCAGGATCCTTGCTTACATATACCGTTGGCTGAATCGGCTCATAAATTTTGTCCGCCGTCTCCTTCACCGAACCGTACAGATGCCAGACATATCCGCCTGTCCCAGCAGCAATGATGACCAATCCCGCTCCAATGCCAATAAGTGCTCTTCTCCAGCCCCGTTTCACCCTTTGCTTCCCCCTTCTTCATTACCGCAAACTCTAGATGGCCGTGTGGACTTCCTCCCAATGATCCCCGAGCACAATCCGGTCATCTTCGGTTAAATCCGTTCCGATGTGAGCTTCCAGAAGCGTGAGTCCGGACCTGGCCATAACGGTATGCCGCTCTCCCGGCAGAAGCTCGACAACTTCGCCTGTCTTAATAATGCTTCTCTTCTCATTGCGGACCAGCTCTCCGACACCTGCCAGTACCGTCCATACGATCTTCCGCTTCAAATAAAAGGCATAGCTTAGAAACCCGCCGTCTACCATTTCGAGCTTTCTTGTGATTGATTGCTGTCCATCCTCGCAGGATAAGCAGTTAATTACGACTGCACTTCCCCATCGGCCAGCCTCATATCCAGGGGTTAGCGGCTGCTGTTCCGTGCTTATATTCCGCGACTGTTCATCAGGAATGCAGGCGGCTTGATCGGCAATCAAAATTCCCGCAGAAGAAACGGCCACAGTAATATTGCTCAGCCCCATCATAATTACGGGAACTGCCGAATCATTATAAATAGAAGCGTTTTCCGGGAAGGCAGCAGCAAGATCGTTCCAGCTGTTAATGCGGCAAAAGGGCTGCTCCGGCATCCGGAAGGTAGGGCTTTCTTCAAATAATTTGATCATTCTGCCTGCCAACCGGCTATAAAGCTCCTCGTAACGACGGAAAAGCTGCTCGTACTGGATGGGAAGACCTTCTTCAGTCAAAGCGGATATTACGCTTTCCAGCCGGAAGACGATAATACCGCTCTCATCGCTTGTCACCGCATGGTTTAATTGATGCCTGCGAAGCTGCTCCGGCAGCTCCTTCAGCGTCTCAAGCCAGTCCTCTTCCTCCACATACAGATCCGCAGGCAATACGGCAACCGTCTCGTGGAGAGGAATGGAAGCAACCGAATAAAGATAGGAAGCAGCAAGGGCAACGGCGGGGTAGCTCCCTTTCGTCTCCGGCTCCTGTATCACGTTCAGGCTGACGGAGAGCTGGCTGCGCAAAGTTTCCGTCTGATTGTGGCTGATTGTAATAAACGTATCCTGCTGCAAACCGACCTGATTCAGCTGTCGCCACAGCCTGTTCAGCAAAGACTCTTTATCACCGCTTGGTCCAGGCAACAGGGGAAGAAGCTGCTTCGCACGCTTCGAATGAGAAAGCGGCCACATCCGTCTGCCTTGACCGCCGGCTAATAATACGAGTCTTACTTGCTGCTCTCCCATTACATCCTCCTGTTTGTACCGTAATAGGTGTAATACAGCTGTTCCTTGCTTTTCTTTTTCTTATTGTTGAGCACCACGCCAAGAAGCTTCGCTTTTACATGCTCAAGGCTGGCGTACAATTTTTTCGCTTGCTGGCGCTTTGTCATTCCAACGCTGATTACAGCAACTACGCCGTCGCATTTGGAAGCAAGCACAAGTCCGTCGGTTACAACAAGAGAAGGCGGAGCGTCAAACAGAATCATATCGTAATGGGCGGACAGCTCTTCGATAATCTGATTCATTTTTTTGGAGCCCAGCATTTCCGATGGATTAGGCGGAGTGGGACCGGAACCGATAAAAAACAAATTATCAACCGAGGTGGAATGCACGGCATCCTCCCAATCCATCTGATTAGCCAAAACATTCGTCAGGCCAGTCTGATTGGACAGCATAAAAACCGTATGAAGGGTTGGCCGTCTCAAATCCGCATCAACCAGAAGTACACGCTTGCCCTCTTGCGCGAAAGCAACCGCAAGATTCGCAATCGTTGTTGTTTTGCCGTCACCGGACTGACAGGACGTAACCATCAACGTCTTTACGGGTACGTCAATAGAAGAGAATTGAATATTCGTACGCAAAGAACGGTACGCTTCAGCAATAGGGGAATCGGGATTACTCGTCGTAATCAGCTTGCTATTTTCCATTATGGATTGTTGCATGGGTTTACCACCTGCCAGCTATTATTGGATTGCCTTATGGCTTAATGCCCGATATAATGCATGGATCTTGTACTGATGCGGGCTTTGACGCAGAAGCTCCTGATTCAGCATGCGGACCAGCAAAGTCCGAAGCCGGTTAGGAGGATGAAAGACGATACCGTACTCATATTGGTTATCCCTTGCGTTGCGCCAAACGACATGGCCGCGCAGATTAATCGCCACGCCGGAAAGCTTCATCTGGAAATCCAGCATGTAGCCTTTATGCACAGGAAAACGTAGTCCCGATAAAAAGCATAGTCCATGACGGCTCATTTTCAGGATCAACACCGGGCATGTCGAAGCCGTAAGCAAGAGGCCCTGCTCATCCAGCAGGCCAGCTATTGCCGTTATCCCTTCGTGCAGGTGAATACGATTATTAGACCGTGGTATAAACGGATCGGCCCCCATGGTTAAAGCATCTCCTTACCTGATTTTCACCCGCGAAACCTAACTCTATCGGCTACGCTAGCAGAGAGGAATAAAGGCGGCGAAACGTGTGAATACTGAGGATAAATGATACAATACGTATCTAGCATTTCCTTCACTTTACGATACGTTTTGTAGCATGTCAAGTGGAAATAAAGAGTGTGCGGATATTTTGCGACGTTTTGTTGCAACAAATGAAATTTTAACGTTTACGTATTAATATAGGTGTAGCGGAAGTCAGTCATTTTAGGAGGATATAAAGATGAATATAGGAAACCGAATTGCTGGCTTGAGGGAAGAAAGAAAATGGACACAGGAGCAAACCGCCTCGAAGCTCGGCATATCCAGGGCTGCATTATCTCATTACGAGAAAAACCGCAGAGAGCCTGATACGGAGACCTTGGCGAAGTTTGCTGACCTGTATCAAGTTTCCATAGATTATTTGGTAGGAAGAACATCGAATACACAAGCGGCGTTAAGCGAAGATATTCGTAACTTTGTCGATCATTTGGAGCTGTCTGACGAAGAGCTGCTGGAGAAGTATAATTTAAGCGTGGACGGCCGTAAGCTTACAGCTGAAGAGACGAAACGGTTTATTGCCTTCGTGCGGGCAGAACGTATGATGAATTAGGCCGGGACAATGGTTAGGGCTGGATCAGGTCCGCTGGCCATTTTTCCGGCGGAATATTGAGTTGAATTAATATTTCCCTAATATTTAGCTCAGTACGTTTATCTTCGGTGCTTGCTACTTGCATTTCTGCATCTCTCATTTTATCCGACTCCCTACTCCTAATAAAGTAAAACAATAATGTTATTATACCTAACAGTTCGGCTGGAATATGTCGGAAAGTGTGGTAAGATTAGTTCTTTTTTTGTCGAAAATAGGAATATGGGCCCATCTTTTCGTAAAATTCCAGCTTCAATCTCATTGGAAGCCTTTGTAAGATCTCGTAACAAATGGTTAGAAATAGGTTAGAGACAGATAGAACTGCTCCTAACCTTTTTTTCATAGATAGACAATCTTCCTTACTGTTTCATCCTATGCAAGTCCAAAACATAAAATAACCGTCTCCGTGGAGACGGTTATTTTATGTTCGGCTATGCCCTCGAAGGTTAAACGATGAGTTCATTCTCCGACTTGAGTTTTATGGCATTTTGCAGCAGACGCTCGAGCAAAGCTCCAAACACGGCGATTACAAAGGAAGCAAAAGCTACAGCCAATCCCATTACGATAATCCCCGGCGCATCTTCTTGTCTTGCCATGACAAACACGAACGGCATCATCGCCACAAAAATGATTCCAATACATACACCGCAATATTTAATCTTCTTTAATGCCCGGACGGACAGCTCCGAGAACGCAATGTTCTTGTCAATGTAACCAAGCAATCTCATGGCCATATATAAAGCTATAAAGTATGGGATTACGGCTACAAAAAAGCCGATATCCGATAGATGCATCCTGCCTGGAAATTGGTTAGGGTCATTCCGTATCAAAGCAATCACCGCAAATACGCAAACAGCAATCGCAGGTATCGCCATTAATAGCACGGTTATCTTTAGAAAAAAAGTGGATACCCGGTTCATAATAACCACCTCATCGGTCTAGATTCAGTGTTATTATAATCCGTCATTTATCGTTTTACAATATATTTTAATCGTTTTATTAATTAGAATTAGGCAAAGTATTTGCATTGCCCTCCCCTCTTGCTCTTGCTCTTCCCTGTCCCCACCTTAACAGGCGAGCGGCATTTTGCGCAGCCTGCCTTTTTAAATGGTGGGTGCGAAGGAATAGAGGGAAAGTATCTCCTGGAGGAGTGTAACGTGCGCCTTTGAAATCGTGGGATTACCTAAGCCTAATTAATTCAGAGCCCCACGATTTCAACAGCGACCGGAAGGAGATCCTTTCCCGGCATTCCGAGCTACTCCTACCTTATAAAAAAAACAGGCTGGGCAACTGCCCAGCCTGAATTTATTAACCACCTGTACGAGCCAGCTCTTTCATGCTTTCTTCGAAAGCAGCGAGAAGCGCTTTGTCGTCCTTCAAGCCGGCATCTTCCGCTTTGCGGATATGCTCCAGCATTTTTTTGTAGTCCTTCGGAATAACCTTAACGAATTTCGTGAGGCTTCCTTCCCAATCGTTCAGGACACGGGAGCCAACTGCAGAGCTTGTGTACTCCACATGACGCTCAATCAGGCCACGAAGCTCGGCAGCATCTTCTTCAGTCTCCAGACGCTCTAGGAGAACCATCTCGATATTGCAGTTATTGAAGAAATCGCCTTGCTCATCGTACACGTATGCAACGCCGCCGGACATACCTGCCGCAAAGTTACGGCCTGTGCCGCCGAGAACAACAACCCGGCCGCCCGTCATGTATTCACAGCCATGATCGCCTACGCCCTCGACAACAACCTTCACGCCGGAGTTACGGACCGCGAAGCGTTCGCCGGCGATACCGCGGATGTAAGCTTCGCCATCCGTTGCACCGTACAGCGCCGTGTTGCCGATAATAACGTTCTCTTCGGCTACAAACGTAGCTTTCGGAGACGGTGCAACGATAATTTTACCGCCGGAGAGGCCTTTACCTACATAGTCATTGGAGTCGCCTTCGAGCGAGAGCGTTATGCCCTTCGGTACAAATGCGCCAAAGCTTTGGCCGGCAGAACCAACGAAGTGGTACGAAATAGTATCTTCAGGCAAGCCTTTCGCGCCGTAACGACGGGTTACTTCGCTGCCCAGAATTGTACCTACTACGCGGTTTGTGTTGCAGATCGGGAATGTGCCGCGAACGCGTTCGCCGCTTTCCAGAGCTGCTTGCGCACCCGGAACGAGCTCTTGCATGTCGAGCGACAGCTCGAGGCCATGATTTTGCTCTTGTACGTTATGACGCGCTGCGTCTTGCGGTACATCCGGCGTATGCAGCAGAAGGCTAAGATCAATGCCTTTTGCTTTATAGTGATCAACCAGGTTTTTCGATTCAAGAACATCGACGCGACCAACCATTTCTTGAATGGTACGGAAGCCAAGCTCAGCCATAATTTCACGAAGCTCTTGCGCAATGAAGTGCAAGTAGTTCACGACATGGCTTGGATCGCCCATAAACTTCGCGCGAAGCTCAGGGTTTTGCGTTGCAACGCCAACCGGGCAAGTATCAAGCTGACATACGCGCATCATAATGCAGCCCAGTACAACGAGCGGTGCAGTCGAGAAGCCGTATTCTTCAGCGCCGAGAAGGATTGCGATCGCAACGTCGCGGCCGTTCATCATTTTACCGTCGGTTTCGATAACGACGCGGTCGCGCAGGTTGTTCAGCATCAGCGTTTGATGCGTCTCCGCAAGACCAAGCTCCCATGGCAGACCCGCATGGCGGATCGAGTTCATTGGAGATGCGCCTGTACCGCCGTCGTAACCGCTGACCATGATAACGTCAGCACGAGCTTTCGCAACACCTGCAGCGATTGTACCTACGCCAACCTCGGATACGAGCTTCACGTTGATACGAGCGCGAGGGTTTGCGTTCTTCAGGTCATGAATCAGCTCGGCAAGATCCTCGATCGAATAAATATCATGATGCGGAGGTGGCGAGATCAAGCCTACGCCCGGAGTGGAACCGCGAACTTCCGCAACCCAAGGATAAACCTTGCGCCCTGGAAGCTGACCGCCTTCACCCGGTTTCGCGCCTTGCGCCATCTTGATTTGAATCTCGTCCGCGTTAACCAGATAGTTGCTCGTTACGCCGAAACGGCCCGATGCAACCTGCTTGATCGCACTGCGGCGGGAATCGCCGTTTGCATCAGGGATAAAGCGTGCAGGATCTTCGCCGCCTTCGCCGGTATTGGATTTGCCGCCAATACGGTTCATCGCGATTGCGAGACTCTCATGCGCTTCTTTACTGATGGAGCCAAACGACATTGCGCCTGTCTTGAAACGTTTGAAGATCGATTCAACCGGTTCAACCTCTTCAATAGGTACCGACTGACGTCCACCCTTGAACTGGAGCAGCGAACGGAGCATCATATGCTTCTTGTCTTCGCCTTGAACCATGTTCGAGAACTTCTTGTACAGTTTATAGTCGTTCTTGCGGGATGCCATTTGCAGCGTGTGAATCGTTTGCGGGCTGAACAAATGGTCTTCGCCGTCTTTGCGCCATTGGTAATCGCCGCCGGAGTCGAGTTCTTTCTCCCCGCCCTCTTGGTCAGCGTATGCTTTGTTATGAGGCTTGAGCGCTTCTTGAGCGATGATATCGAGTCCGATACCGCCAATACGCGATGGCGTCCATGTGAAGTATTCGTTAATCAGCTCTTCCTGCAGGCCAAGCGCTTCGAAGATCTGAGCGCCGCGGTACGATTGAATGGTCGAAATACCCATTTTGGACAGTACTTTTACTACGCCTTTTGTTGCCGCTTTGATGAAGTTCTTAACGGCCTTCTCATGCTTGATGTTGCTGAGCATGCCTTGGCGGATCATATCGTCAAGCGTCTCGAAAGCAAGATAAGGGTTAACTGCATTGACGCCGTAACCGAGCAGGAGGGCAAAATGATGCACTTCGCGCGGATCGCCGGACTCAAGCAGAATCGCTACCTTTGTTCTTGTACCTTGACGGATCAGGTGATGGTGCAGAGCAGCTACGGCAAGCAGCGACGGGATTGCAGCGTTGTCCTTGTCAATACCGCGGTCGGACAAAATAAGAATATTATGGCCTTTATCAATAACGCGGTCCGCAGCATCGCACATCAGCTTAAGCGCTGCGCGCAGGCCTTCTTCGCCTTCGGCAGCCGGGAAGAAGATCGGAAGCGTAATCGACTTGAAGCCAGGACGGCGTACGTGGCGAAGCTTCGCGAATTCCTCGTTCGACAGGATTGGCGTATCCAGCTTGATATGGCGCGCGCTTTCCGGTTCAGGCTTCAGCAGGTTGCGCTCAGGTCCGATTGTCGTGCTTACCGAGGTAACGATCTCTTCGCGGATCGCGTCGATCGGCGGATTCGTAACTTGCGCGAACAGCTGCTTGAAGTAGTTGAACAAGCGCTGAGGGCGCTCGGACAATACGGCAAGCGGCGCGTCGTAACCCATGGAAGCGATCGGCTCCTGGCCGCTGCTCGCCATTGGCTCAAGCACTTTGCGAACGTCTTCGAACGTATAGCCGAATGCCTGCTGACGCTGTTGCACGGTAGCGTGATCCAGTTCAGGAAGCTCCGGTGCGTCCGGCAATGCTTCGAGATCAACGAGATGCTCGTCGAGCCATTCGCGGTAAGGCTGTTCAGCCGCGATTTGCGCTTTTACTTCCTCATCGGAAATAATGCGGCCTTCTTTTGTATCTACAACGAGCATACGGCCCGGACGGAGACGGTCTTTGTACGCAATCTCTTCTGGAGCGATTTCCACAGTGCCGGCTTCGGAACCAAGGATGATATGATCGTCTTTCGTTACATAATAACGGGCTGGACGCAGGCCGTTACGGTCCAGGTAAGCGCAGATTTGCGTACCGTTCGTAATCGCCATTGCGGCAGGTCCGTCCCACGGCTCCATCAGAGTTGCGTGGTATTCATAGAATGCTTTTTTCTTGTCGTCCATGCTCTCATGGTTCGACCAAGGCTCCGGTACCATCATCATTGCAACATGCGGAAGGGAACGGCCGGACAAATGCAAGAACTCAAGCGCGTTATCGAACATCGCCGTATCGGAACCATCCGGGCTGATGACCGGCTTTACCTTCTCCATGTCTTCGCCGAACAGTTCGGTTTCGAACAACGTCTGACGGGCATGCATCCAGTTGATGTTGCCGCGCAGCGTATTGATCTCGCCGTTGTGGATCAGATAATGGAACGGATGCGCGCGTTCCCAGCTCGGGAAAGTGTTCGTACTGAAACGGGAGTGAACAAGTGCCATAGCCGACACGACAGCTTCGTCGTTCAGCTCCTGGTAGAACGAGCGTACCTGCTCGGTAGTCAACATCCCTTTGTAGACGATCTTCTTGCTCGAAAGGCTTGTGAAATAGAACATTTCTCCGCCTTCTTTGCCGCCGAAACGGATTGCGATCTCAGCGCGTTTGCGGATGACGTACAGCTTGCGCTCAAAGGACAATTCGTCCTGAATACCCGGGTTCTTCGCGATAAACACTTGGCGAACGAACGGCTTCACCGACAAAGCGGATTGGCCAAGCTTCGAATCGTTCGTAGGAACCGTACGCCAGCCAATCAGCGATTGGCCCTCTTCGCGGATGATGCTCTCCAGTTCGCGCTCGAACGAGCTGCGGATGGCTTCATCATGGGGCATAAACAGCAGGCCGACGGCATATTCTCCTTCTTGCGGAAGGTCAATCTCAATCTTTTTCAATTCACGTGCGAAGAAATCATGCGGGATTTGAATCAGGATACCTGCTCCATCCCCCGTGTTAGGTTCGCTGCCTTGACCGCCGCGATGCTCCATGTTCTCGAGCAATGTCAGCGCCTGACGAATGACAGTATGCGATTTTCTTCCCTTGATGTTTGCTACAAATCCCATGCCGCATGCGTCTTTTTCATAGCGCGGGTCGTATAGACCTTGTTTCGGCGGTAATCCAAAAATTTTCTCTTTCATCGTGTGCAACCTTTCTATCAGAAGATTTTTGGGCAAGCATAGCTCAATAACGGTATATCGAACGGCAGCAATCGAGGCGCATCGGCCTGTTGCTTGCCATTCTTACGAGCTTAAACGTGATGGCTTGATGGCATCTTATCCGCGGACACAAACTTTCCGAAGCTTTTAAAGGAAATCGTTCGTATCTGGTCGAAAATAATTAGCTGCATGAAGCTTTCGTTTAAGATTGACCATGTTCCGGGCCGTGTTCCGCCATTGCGGTTATTATATTATTTTAACATCAGGCCAAAAGGGAATCAATTTAATATTTTTATGAATGTGATAAAACTTTACTTTACAGCACATTGTTCGTGTTCTTATACTATGCCTAACATTTTATCAAAAGGAGGATGAACATTTGTATAGCAAATCAAGGAAAATGCAATCTGTTGTTGTCATGTTAGCTTTCATGATCTTGGCCGCATCGGCCTGGGGAGGGTCGCCGGCTAGGGCTGAATCGGGGGTGCCGGAGCCTTATCGGATCGTTGCTCTCGGCGATTCCTTAACTGCGGGTTACGAGCATGGTTATACCGAAAAATCCGTTCCTTACGGTTATGTCGAGCAGGTGTACGAGCAGTCGCTGTTCCACGGTCTCCGCGCGGAATACGTCAATTACGGGATTCTTGGACTTAAGGCAGAAGGCTTGAACCGCCTGCTTCAGGCTGTTTCGGGCGGCCGTACCGTGAAAGCCGACGATATCCAGAAGGAGCTGCAGGATCCCCGCAAGGAAACTCTTGCCGGCCAAACCGCTCAAATGGCTAAATCCATACGTTCCGCCAGTCTGATCGTTCTAACGATCGGAGGAAACGACTTGCTCCCGGTTATGACGAAGCTGGATTCCAGAGCAACCGCCGAAGAAATTACCACATACATCCAAACGATATTGGATCAATACGAAAAAGATCTCGAAGCTTCAATCCGAACGATAGCCGCCATGAACCCCAAGGCGCAAATGGTCATGTCGGATCAATATTTGCCGGTTCCCGCGCCTTTGCAGTTCGGCTCCGCGACAATCGAGCTGTATCCCGAAGCAAAGCGCAAGCTTCTGCTCGACGGAGTAACGAAGCTTCGCGGCAAGCTTGATCTTGTAAGCACCCGTCTTGCGGCCGACGGCATCAAGCTGCAGGTTGCGGACGTCAGCAGCTTATTCGTAGGCCATGAGCTGGAGTACACCTCCATCGCGCAAGGCGACATCCATCCGAACCATCAAGGCTACGCCGCAATGGGACGCGCTTTCGCAACCGCGATTTGGGGCGATTACCGGACCGCACGTCCCCGCCAGGCCAATGTTCAAATGTCCGTTGTTGTGGCCGGCAAGGAGCTTCCCGCTTCGGCAGCCCCGCCCGTCCTTCGCAGCAACCGCAGCTTTGTTGCCATGAGGGATATAACGGACGCCTTAGACGCGAAGCTGAGCTGGAATAACGCGGCCCAAAGCGCGACGGTTACTTACAACAATCATGCGGTCGTCTTTGCCGTCGGTTCCGCGTACGCAACAATCGACGGCAAGAAGGTCAAGCTGACAACTCCTCCCGCATTTTTGCTCAAGTCAGGAAAGGAATCAAAAACTTACCTTCCGCTCGCCGCCTTGTCCGAAGCGCTTGGCCTTCAGGTGACTTACCGCAGCACCCTGCAAACCGCCTTTATAAACAAATAAATCAACCAGACCTCAGGTCGCCGTTTCCCCACTATAGTAGAAGAAATTATTCTAGTTACTTATATTCCTTCCGTAATTCCTTCAATATTTCCAGCCCGCGCGCGGACCATCGCATCAGACGGTCCAGCGCGGCGATCTGGGCTGCAACCGCCTCCTGCAGCGAGGCATTGTAGTCCGGCACATCCCCTTCAAACGGCTTCACATCGCGAAGCAGCACATTCGTTTTTTCCGTATAGCTCAATGCTTTGCGCTCATGGAACATCGCGACGTCCGGATTATAAGGATGATGCAGGTCTCCCTGCTCGGGATGCTTCAATACGGCCAGCACCTTAAAGACCGCGCGCGGCCCGTTTACCTCAACAATCTCGCCAATATATTGGCCGGATCTGACATCGGCTTTAACCAGCGCTCCCGGAACGATAAAATCACGATTTTCTTGCATATGTAATATTCCTCCTAAAAATAAATGGATTAGCCTATTTTGCACATTCGCATGCTCGCTACTTATTTCCAATGTGCTATAATACCGCTTAGTACGTCGAGCGGCTTTTCTTCATCCAGCAGAAATTCACAATATCATATAAGAATGTTTTCTTGCAAAGCAACCCGTGATTTTCCGTTTGCAGCGGAGATAGCCGTCAGCTAGGACTATCGCCCCTGCAACTTCAATAGCAGGATGACTTGTTTTAAATCGAGCAGAGTCGTAATATGGAACTAGAAAAGTAGGTGACATTATGCGTAAGAAAAGAGTGCTCCTGCTCTCCGAAGGATTCGGATCAGGGCACACGCAAGCCGCGCATGCTTTGGCAGCAGGCCTGCGCCAGCTCAACCCGGATATACAGACCCGCGTGATGGAGCTGGGCAATTTTCTTAATCCCGTGCTAGGACCTTTAATTATTTCCGCCTATCGCAAAACGGTCAGCAAGCAGCCCAAGATGGTCGGCCTGATGTACCGCAGCAATTATAAAAAATCGCTAAACCGATTTATGCAGCTTGCGCTTCACCGTATGTTTTATACACATACTTCGCAAGTAATCGCCCAATTGAAGCCGGATCTCGTTATTTGTACTCATCCTGTTCCGAATGCGGTTGTCAGCCGCCTGAAGCGGCTTGGGCTGAACATAAAGCTATGTACCGTCATTACCGATTACGATGCGCATGGTTCATGGGTGAACCAGGAAGTGAACAAATTCCTTGTCTCCTCTGCCCTGGTAAAGGACAAGCTCATTAAACACAGCGTGCCGGAGAGCCGGATTGCCGTAACCGGCATCCCCGTTCATCCTCTTTTCTGGAAATCCTACGATAAGGTCCAGATCAGAGAACAGTTTGGACTTAAGGCGCTTCCTACCGTCCTTATTATGGGCGGCGGCTGGGGTCTTATGTATGAAGACAGCCTGCTGGAATATATGACGGAGTGGCGCGAACGCGTTCAATTTATTTTTTGCGTAGGCAATAATGAAAAGGTGAAAGAAAAAATGCTTGCGAATCCGAGGTTCCGGCATAATAACGTCCGAATTATCGGATTTACCAAAGAAGTCAGCAAGCTGATGGATGTGGCGGATGTTCTTGTAACCAAGCCAGGCGGAATGACCTGCACGGAAGGGATGAGCAAAGGCATTCCGATGCTGTTCTACGAGCCGATTCCCGGGCAGGAAGAACAAAACTGCGAATATTTCATCAAAAACGGCTTCGGCGAAATGCTGGAGACGACCGAAACGGTTGATAAATGGATGGCTGTCATTCAGCAGCCCGAAGCTTCGGCCAGCTATCGCCAGAGCCTAATCAATAAAAGAAACGAAGAATATAATCCGATTACTTGTCCTAAAGCCGTCTTGCAGCTGTTGCAATGACGGCTTTTTGCTTGCACAAAATCATCCCCCGTTCGAATAGTACAAACCTTTTCCGGTTATTGTTATTATAGAGAAGGATACGTATATCGCAGTCGAATAGCAAAGGGAGCGGATTAGGATGAAGGAACGGAGCATGGACGGAAAAACAATCATTCTGCGTCTCGAGATCGATACCCAGCAGGCGTATTTCGGCAAAGCTGTCTCCGCGATTGAAGCGGCAGGCGGCGATATTGTAGCCATTGACGTCATTCAAACCGACAAGCAGATCAGCATACGGGACTTGACGGTGAAGATTACGGAAGCCGGTGCAGCCGAGCGGCTGCAAACCGCACTTCAGAGCGTGCCGGGCATTCGCCTCCGGCATGTGTCCGACCGCACTTTTTTATTGCATCTTGGCGGAAAAATAACGATCCAGCCCAAAACCCCCATCCAAAACCGGGATGATTTATCCCGTGTGTATACACCGGATGTCGCGAGGGTGTGCCAAGCTATTGAGGCTGATCCGAAAAAGGCGTTCACCCTCACCATCAAGCGCAATACGGTTGCCGTCGTCTCCGACGGGAGCGCAGTGCTTGGCCTTGGCAATATCGGACCTTATGCTGCAATGCCCGTTATGGAAGGCAAAGCGATGCTGTTCAAGCAGTTCGCGGACGTGGACGCCTTCCCAATCTGTCTCGATACCCAGGATACCGAGCAGATTATTGCGTCGATCAAGCATCTTGCCCCTGCCTTCGGCGGCATTAACCTGGAGGATATATCGGCGCCCCGCTGCTTCGAGATTGAACGCAGGCTTCGGGACGAGCTCGATATTCCGGTCTTCCATGACGATCAGCACGGGACGGCCGTCGTCCTGTACGCGGGGCTGTTGAACGCCCTTAAGCTAACAAAGCGAAAAATCGAAGATACGCGGTTTGTCATTTGCGGGATCGGAGCTGCCGGAACGGCATGCACAAAAATGCTGCTGGCCGGGGGGGCCAAGCATATTGTAGGGGTTGACCGCGAAGGGATTCTGACGGCAGACAAAACCTACAGCCATCCGATGTGGCAATGGTATGCGGAGAATACCAATGAGGCAAGAATCAGCGGAGGGCTAAACGAAGCGCTCGCTAATGCCGATGTATTTATAGGGGTATCCGCCGGCGGCATTTTGACCCGGGAGCATATTCAATCGATGGCTCCCGAGCCTATTGTATTCGCCATGGCAAATCCCGAGCCCGAGATTCGGCCGGAGCTGGCCGAAGATATCGTAGCCGTCATGGCCACGGGAAGAAGCGACTATCCGAACCAGATTAACAACGTCCTCTGTTTTCCCGGCATTTTCCGGGGAGCGCTGGACAGCCGTGCCGTCACGATCAATGAGCAGATGAAGCTTGCCGCAGCCGAAGCGATCGCCTCCGTCATCAACGAGGATGAGCTGAGCAGGTTCTATATTATTCCAAGCGTTTTTAATGCAAGAGTGGTTGAAGAGGTCCGCAAAAGAGTGATTCAAGCTGCGCAGGACAGCGGAGCAGCCCGCAGAAGACCAAGAGAATAAATAAAGGAAAATAACAAAATTTGTCTTAATCTCAATTGGGAGATTAAGACAAATTGTTGTGTAGGCCTTATCGTTTATACTATAATAACTAGGTTAATAGGTTAATAGCTTAAACCTAAGGAAGGATGTATAACGAATGGCTACGGCTTCACCAACCTTGCAGAAAAGGGACAATATTCCCCAACTGCTACTCGTACGGGCAATGGCTATCATAGGCGTCCTGTCCGTCCATTCCACTTCGTTTGCCACCGTGGCTATGGTGGATTCGAACTACTTTTTTCTTTACAACTTCTTCAATATTTTTATGAAGATTGGAACAACGACCTTTATTTTCCTAAGCAGCTTTGTCCTCTTCTACAATTATTATACCCGCCCGTTGGACAAGCAGCTGCTCGGAAGCTTTTATAAGAAACGGTTGTTGTACATTATTATTCCGTATTTGGTCTTCTCTTTATTTTATTTCACGGTGCTGCATTACCTTTATTATCCGGATCGGTCTCTATCAACGGAAATCCATAATTTTATCGATAAAGTACTTACCGGCAAGGCATATACGCATTTATATTTCGTGTATATAAACATACAGTTCTATCTGATGTTTCCGTTGTTCCTGTGGCTGATGAAAAAATATCCGCGCACGATCAAATGGGCCATTCCCGCGGGGATTGCCATTCAATGGGCTTTCTTTATTATCAATAAGCACGTGCTACCAGCCCCCGGCGTTCCTAACCGCGGCAGCTGGTCGTTCTCTTATTTCTCGTATTACCTGCTTGGCGCTGCTCTAGGGATTTATTACCCGAAAATCAAAGAATGGATTATTATTGCAAGGAAGCATGCAACAAACGCTCGCGTCGTAACGTGGGTTGCCCTGTGGGCACTGTGGATCGCGGCGGGCTTAGCCCATGTGTATTTGTATTACGAGACCAGACTTCACCTGAAATCGTTCAACACTACATTGTTCGATCTGGTGTGGAATATTCATGGGGTGCTGACGGCACTGGTTTTATTGCAAATTTCGTTTATATTGTCCAAGAAGCTGCCGCACGTCCTGACCAAGGTTATCGCGAGACTTGGCGCTTTATCGTTTGGCGTATACCTGATTCATCCATTCTTCCTGCTTCTTTACCGGGAACACCCGCTTCATACGGGCACGGCATGGCTGCTTCATCTTTGGTATCTTGGCGGCTTCGCGCTTGCCCTGACCGCATCCTGGTTCGTCGTTGGTTTCTTCGCCCGCTATGTGCCATTCAACTGGTTTGCTTTCGGCAATTTGCCAAAGCCCAAAAAACGGCCTTCTCAGCCGGTTATGCCGGAAAGACAGCTGGACGCGTAATACATCCGTAGGAGGAATAAGTTGTGAGAATGAAAGTGATTGCTGCACTCCTCGTCATCGCCATTGCGATCACTTGGCCGGTGTCCAAATACCAGCTTGAGGCTTCCGCCAACAAACCAGCGCATTATAAGAACAAGGTTATCGTCCTTATGTATCATCATATCGATGTGAAAGAAAGCGGTGCGACGATCTCGCCCAGCCGTTTCGGCACGCATATGAAAATTCTGAACGATAACGGCTACAATGTAATCAGCATTGAGCAGTTCGAGGATTTCATGCAGCACAAAGCGAAAGTACCGGACAACGCCGTTGTTATTACCTTTGATGACGGGTACGAAAGCTTTGACCAATATGCGGTTCCCATTTTGAAAAAATATAATTTTCCGGCTACGCACTTCGTTATCGGCTCGAGCAGCGACCATCAGAATGTGCACACGAAGCATCTGACTTGGGATACGATGCGCAAGCTAAAAGGCGAAGGCTTCAGCTTCTATAGCCATACTTACAACCAGCATGACTATGCCCCGCTTGATAAAAAGGGCAAGAAAAAGGGCCCTATGCTGAGCAATCCGATTTACCTGCCGGACAAAGGGCGCGTGGAGACAAAGAAGGAATACATGGCGCGCGTTGAAGCGGATGCCCAGCTGATGGAAAAAAGGCTGAAGGAAGAGCTGAATAATACGCGTCAGATGCTCGCTTTCCCGTATGGCGCTTTTAGCCCGACGGCTAAACAGCTTGAGAAAAACGCAGGCGTCACCTTATTCTTTACCGTGCATCCTGGCATTAACAGACCGGGATCAGACGAAGCATTCCGCCTAAATGCCGGAACACCGGCACTCTCGGGCAACAAATTCCTCGAGATGCTGAAGAAATACGGATAACTGATTATGAATAGCCCTACAGCCAATAACCTTAGCCGCCCCGGCTAAGGTTATTATTATTAATGCAGAGGACCGGAGCCGGGATACGGCTCCTCATGCGGCTCCACATGGACATGGACGCTCATGATATTATGTTTGCCTTCCATCCGCTGCTCGATTTCATCGCTTATCCGATGACTTTCAATAAGCGTCAGACCGGGGTCAACCTGCACGATCACATCGATGAGCACATTGCTTCCGTGTACGCGGGCCTTTATATCTTTAATGGATTTGACGCCTTTCGTCCCCTCTATCGTGGAACGCAGCGTCATCAGCTCGTTCGCATCAAAGCCATCCGTCAAAGCATGGGTTGAGCTGTAGAAAATGTCCCATGCGGTCTTGCATATAATGGCGCCAACCGCAAGCGCGGCCACCGGATCCAGCCAAGGCAGGCCAAATTGAGCGCCGATAATCCCGACTGCTGCCCCGATACTGACAAGCGTATCAGATAAATTATCTTTTGCCGCCGCATGCAAAGCCTGGTTATTGATCAGGTTGGCCAGCCTGCGGTTATAGAGGTATACGGCCCCCATACAGGCTGCCGCAAACAAAGCGACCCATGCCGAAGTCAGCGAAGGCACGGTCTGCTCTCCTGAGAATAAAGAACGTACCGTGTTGATAATCACCTGCAGGCCAACCGTCGCCATAATGAACGAAGCAATAAGCGCTGCAATCGTCTCTGCCCGAAAATGTCCGTAAGGATGATCCTTATCAGGCGGCTTTTGAGAGATGCGAAGACCAATCAGTACTGCTACCGAAGCGATAATATCCGTCAGGTTATTAAAGCCGTCCGCAACGAGCGCTCCAGAGGCAAACCAATAGCCTGCGCCTAGCTTGATAGCCGACAGCCCGATATAAGCCCCGATGCTGACCAAGGCTCCTTTCTCGCCCTGCTTGATCTCTTCATACTGATTCATTGCAGTAACCAAACCTCATTTCATCCTTAGTTCCCGAGAGTACCTTGTCTCCATCATACCCAAGCGATTCCATTAGGGTCTAAAGAAACAGTGTTTACCCTATGAGTCCTTTTATGCATGCATACAAAAAAAGAGCCGTACAGTAAGGACTGTACAGCTCTTTTCCTATTATTAAACCGCGTACATACGCTCGCGAAGGGCTTTAATCTCTTCGCTCTCGAGGTACTCGTCGTAAGTCATCATTCTGTCGATCAAGCCGTTAGGCGTAATCTCCATGATCCGGTTCGCAATGGTTTGCACGAACTGATGGTCATGCGATGTAAACAGAACCGTGCAATCCGTGTCGGTCAGACCGTTGTTAAGCGCCGTAATGGACTCCAGGTCCAAGTGGTTCGTAGGCTCGTCGAGGATAAACACGTTTGCGCCGCTCAGCATGATTTTGGAAAGCATGCAGCGTACTTTCTCGCCACCGGACAAAACGGATGCTTTCTTCATCGCATCGTCGCCGGAGAAGAGCATGCGGCCCAAGAAGCCGCGGATAAATGTCTCGTCCGGGTCTTTGGAGTATTGGCGAAGCCATTCCACGAGGTTCAGCTCAACGCCATCGAAGTAAGGCGCGTTGTCTTTCGGGAAGTAGCCTTGCGTTGTCGTAACGCCCCATTGATACGTGCCGGCATCTGCTTCCAGCTCGCCCATGAGAAGTTGGAACAATACCGTCTTCGGCAGGCCGTTAGGACCAACAAATGCGATTTTGTCGCCTTTGTTTACGGCAATCGTCAAGTTATCAATCACTTTCTCGCCGTCGATTGTCTTCGTCAGACCTTCAACAAGCAGCAAGGATTTGCCCGCTTCGCGTTCGCCTTTGAAATGGATAAACGGATATTTGCGGTTCGACGGACGAATGTCGTCGAGCGTAATTTTATCCAGCAATTTTTTACGGGAAGTCGCTTGCTTGGACTTCGATTTATTCGCACTGAAGCGTTGAATAAACGCTTGAAGCTCTTTAATCTTATCTTCTTTCTTCTTGTTCTCGCCGCGTTGGAGCGCGAGAGCCAGCTGGCTGGATTCGTACCAGAAATCATAGTTGCCCACGTACATCTGGATCTTGCCAAAGTCGATATCCGCAATGTGCGTACATACGGTATTCAGGAAGTGACGGTCATGGCTGACTACCACTACGGTGCCTTCATAGCCGGACAGGAAATCTTCCAGCCAACGGATCGATTCGATGTCCAAATGGTTGGTAGGCTCGTCGAGGAGAAGGATGTTCGGTTCGCCGAACAACGCTTGCGCAAGCAGGACGCGTACTTTCTCGTTGCCGCCCAGCTCCGCCATTTTCTTGTCGTGCAGATCCGGCGTAATGCCAAGGCCGTTCAGCATCTCAGCCGCTTGCGATTCCGCTTCCCAGCCGTTCATGTCCGCGAACTCGGCTTCCAGCTCGCCTGCGCGCATGCCGTCTTCGTCGGTGAAGTCCGCTTTCGCGTAAAGGGCGTCCTTCTCTTTCATTACGTCATACAGCTTCTTATGGCCCATGATAACCGTTTCGAGGACGTTGAACTCATCGTATTCGAAATGGTTCTGCTTGAGTACCGCAAGACGCTCGCCCGGCGTAATATGAACTTCGCCGCTGGACTGTTCAACCTCGCCGGACAAAATTTTCAGAAACGTCGATTTACCGGCGCCGTTCGCGCCAATCAAGCCATAGCAGTTGCCAGGCGTAAATTTAATATTTACATCTTCGAATAGTGGCTTTTTACCGAAGCGAAGCGTTATGCCGCTTGTACTAATCATTGTATTTAATCCCGTCCTTCTCTTCCAAACTCAATTTATCTCGAACCATTATACCACAGTCTGAACGTTCAATTACACCCAAATGGGAAAAAGATACCCATTAGCTGTTAACAGATTCAACCTTTTGGGAATGGACAGTTTCTGTCCTTATTCCTGCTTTCTGCATCCGCCACACTGCCCATGCGCTTGCTCCATAAATCAATGCACTTAAATAGAACAATACATTAATCGTCAGCCAATCAATTAAATACCCGCCAAGTACAATAGCAATGCCGGAAGCTACCGTTGTCCAGAAATGATAAGAGCCTATCGCAAGGCCTCGTCCACCAGGAACCGTGTGATCGGCCAACAGCTGTCTTTCGCTCATTTTTTGCATGGCGTTACATATCCCCATAAGTAGCTGAAGAACAAGAATCCAGCCATATGACATTACCCATGGAAAAGCGAGCATTGCAGCCATCATCCCGAGAGAGCTCACCATTAGCATCTTTGTGCTATGCTTGTCCAACCGGGGAGCGAGCCATTGAGAGACTATTGCAGAGCTAATCGTAAAGACGGCAAACGCAAGACCTTATTTCGAGTAACTATTGCCTAGATTTTTCAAAAACAGCAGATAATATGGATAAATCATGCCTGCTGCAAGGGTCACCATGCTCTGTGAGCGAACAAGCCATCTCATATTTGTTAAAGCTCACCTTCCTTGTATTGCTCGTAGAACGTATTCACAAACAGCTCATCCGGGTCGTATTGCAGTTTTTTTTGGAAAAAGAACTTGTAGTTCGGGTACGCCGTCTGAAATTGCCCAAGGCTCGGATAACCCGCATAGGGTAAATAATACGTTCCTCCACGGCTTAACGCTTCATCTACAATCTGTCTGACAGACTGCTCCATATGCTCTTGACCTTTATCGGACAATGGAACATTAAATAAGCAGACTAATGCAAACATATCTTTCTTGGCGTAAGAAAGAGCCGCCTCGTTATCCTCATTCACATACCGTACCGTAATGTTCAACAGGTTCAGGTTCTCGCTCATGACAATCTTCCCGAGTGCTTGCACGAAGCTATCGAATTGATTAACCGGAATAAAATACTCCTGCAACAGATCACTGCTCTCAGGCTGATCGCACTCCATGAACTGCCAGGCTGCACGCATCGCGTTATTGCGGCTGATCAGCTCGCCGGATTGCTCGGTGAAAAATTTCGTTTGAAGATCCCAGGTTAACGTTTTTCCCCAATCAAACGACCGGTTCAACTGGAACAACAGCTTGCCCGGCGCCATCCACGGCTCGCGCGTGATTAGTTTGTTATACTTCTCCAGCGGCTCAGAGTGGTCAAGCGAGTAATTCTTCGCAAACATCTCCGTCAAGAAGCCGTCCGGAGATACCGATATACGGCCAATGTGCATTCGGACATTGGGATCCGATTTAACACTGGTCAGAAAGTATTGTACGTAGTCCTTCGTCGGCATCGTTTCTGTTGTAACGGCGTACAGCTCATCGTCATCAAGTCGCAGCGTTACGTCCAGAATAATGCCAAACAGTCCGTAGCCGCCCAGCACCAATGGGAACAGCTCGGCATTTTCCGTTCGGCTGACCTGCCTAATCTTCCCATCGGCCATCAATAGCCGGAAGGACTCTACGCTTTTGATCATCGAGCCGTTTCGAATGTCTCTGCCATGCGCATTTACGCTGATTGACCCGCCTACCGTAAACGTATTTTGGGATTGCATGGTGCGGATGGCCAGACCGTAACGGTTAACAGCATTCTGAATATCTTCCCAAGTTGTGCCTGCTTGAACGGTTATCTGCTTTTTCCCCGGGTCGATGGACAAAATTCGGTTGTAGCTGGTCATGTCCACAACAACTCCGTCCTTGTAGTAGGTATGCCCGCCCTGACTGTGCCGTTGCCCGGCTATCGACACCTTTAAACGATGTTCTTGCGCATCCTGAAGCAAGTGTATGAGTTGCACCTCCTCCTTCCCCTTCACCACTCTTTCCACTTTAACCGGATGCAGCCGGCTGTAATCCGTCATTAAATAGGGATCCTGATCTGCCGAGCTTGTCCGGAAGTAAGTGAAGAGGCTAAGTGCTACAAGCAGGACGACCGCAATCGTTTTTCTGGCCAAGCGTTTCACCTCAATTTATTAACCTGTCTATATTGGAACATTTTTGAAATATTGTCGTCAACTCTTTAACCTAAAGAGCTAGACGTTGATAAAAATAAACAAAAAAGACCGCCATTAAGGCAGCCTTTTTTAATACTATTAATCCCAGTTCAGCTTCACTTCGTTGCCGGTACGGGACGATTCGTAAATCGCGTCCAAAATGCGGCTGTTGGTGTAGCCCGAAAGCGCCGAGGAAATCGGCTCCTTGCCTTCGTTAATGCACTCCACGAAATGCTTGCTCAGCAGCACGCGGTCTTCTTCGCCCTCAAGCGGTTCGATGTTAGACTCGATAACCTCGTCGCCTGCATGCGTTACGAATTTGCCGTCGCTGCCGATAAGGGCCGCGCCGCCTTCCTTGCCCATCAGGTGGATAAACGGATCCTGGCTCATACCCGCCGCATGCGCTGCCCAGCTAACATCAAGCGACAGCGTTGCGCCGTTATCGAACTTGATGAGTGCCGTTGCAAGATCCTCCACGTCATAGTAGCCGTCCCAGTTCGGCGTGCCCCAAGTGCCAATACCGCGGCGTTCCGGACCAAATTCGGCATAAGTGGAGCCGTATACGGATACCGGCTTTGGATTGCCCATTAGATAGAGCGACAGGTCCAGCATATGAACGCCGATGTCGATCAGCGGTCCGCCGCCGGCCATATCCTTGCGGGTAAACCAGGAGCCCCAGCCCGGGATGCCTTTTTTGCGTACCCAGCCGGTTTTTACGTTATAGATTCGGCCAAGATCGCCGTTTTCAACACGCGCTTTAATCGCGCGGTTAATGCCGGTCCAGCGCATTTGCTGCGCCATCATGAGCACTTTGCCCGAAGCCTTCTGCGCTTCATAAATAGTACGGGCCGCCTCGGCATCAATCGCCATCGGTTTCTCCAGCAAGACATGCTTGCCCTGCTTTAAAGCTTCAATGGCTAAAGGGGCATGGAACTGGTTCGGAACGCCAACGACAACGGCATCGATCTCCGGATCCTCCAGCAAGGCCTGCGGGTTCTCGTGAACCGTCTTTATGCCAAACTCCTCTGCTCTTTGCGCGGCAAGCGGCAAATAAGCATCGGTAATCGCGGCAACGTATACCGATTCCGCTCCAACCTTCGCGAATGTTTCCAAGTGGACCTTGCCGATAGCCCCTGCTCCAATTATGCCAAGACGAATAGGCTGACTCATGTTCTCTAGTTCCTCCTAAAATGAATTATCACCGTAATGGCGATAATCAATTGCAACAATATATCCTAAGTATAGCTCTCCTGCCAAGGAGAGTCACTGTGCTTATTTGGCTTACTCTTGTTCTCGTTTGTTATTTTCCCGGCTTGGGCAGCGCCAAGTTTCGCCGTGAAGGAGAATTCGGACACGTTGTTCCTCCAGCCCGATTCGTTCCCGCTCGTTAGCCAGTCTGTCAAGAGCTTCTCGCGGCGTATCGTCGGCAAGCTTAAACGCTCCGTAATGCATCGGTACAAACCATTTGGCTCCCGTATCCTCAAACGCCTGCAACGCCTCCTCCGGCGTCACATGCTGAGGTCCCATGAACCATTCCGGCTCGTAAGCGCCAATCGGCATTAAAGCCACATCGATATCGAATCGGCTTCCGATCTCCTTGAAGCCGGAAAAATAACCGCTGTCACCGGCAAAATAAATCGTTGGATCCAAGGATTCCTTCTGAACCGGCTCCATCACCCATCCGCCCCAATGCGAGCTGTTCATGTCCCATAGATTGCGACGGGTCCAGTGCTGCGAAGGAACAAAGGTAATGCGGATGCCGTCGATAACAACCGACTCCCACCAGTGCAGCTCTCTTACATTCGTAAATCCCTTCAGCCTGAGCTTCGTGCGGAGCCCTGCCGGAACCAGCAGCAGCTTGTTGCCCTGAAGACGCCGAAGCGATTGGATATGCAGATGATCGTAGTGGGAATGAGAGATAAGAATAATATCAACCGGGGGTACGTCGTCAATCGGCAGCCCCGGTGGTGCCAGTCTTCTCTGAAAAGCCATCTGTCCGGCCCATACCGGATCGGTCATAATATTTTTACCGGCAAGCTGAACAAAGAAGGTAGAATGCCCAACCCACGTCAAAGACGGCTTTGCCCGATTCTCATGCAAAAAGGAAAGGTCCGGCTCAACGCACGGAACGGAATAGGAATAATCCTTCGTTTTTATTTTACGGAGACGCTCCTGGCGCCATCGTTGCAGATGCTTTATGGAATTTTGCAGCTGTACCGGCTCGCTGTTCGTAAATTTCGTAAATTTCGTAAATTTATTCTGCTTCAACCGTACATCCCTCCTGATTGTCTCGCCCTGTTATTTAAAGATACCAACTTGGGAATGTCCAATCAACTGCTGCCGAGCTGTATTCGCGTAAGCTGTTTTTTTCATGTACACTATGTTAATAAGCTTAAGTTAGTGAACGGGAGGCATAGTGAAAATGAAACTTATTTCAATAGAACCAACCCCAAGTCCAAATTCCATGAAGCTGAACGTGGATGAATCGCTTCCGCGCAATATCAGACAATCCTATACGAAAAAAGAAATCGAGTCCGCACCGGAGCCGTTGAAAACTCTCCTCGCTATCGAAGGCGTGCGGAGCATCTTCCGCACGGCCGACTTTATCGCGCTGGACCGCGTAGCTAACGCGGACTGGGCGCGTATTCTCGCCGACGCGAGAGCGCTGCTGCAAGGCGGCAATGATGGCGACGCGTCAGCGGGAGCCTCGCTTGCGGCTGAGAGCTACGGCGAGGCGCATGTGCTTGTGCAGATGTACCGCGGCATCCCGATCCAGGTACGCGTGAAAAACGGCGAGCGCGAAGCCCGCTCCGCGCTGCCGCAGAAATTTACCGATGCCGTAACCGAAGCGGCCGGCGCTTCGATGATCCGCGAGCGGAAGCTGGAGGAATTTGGCGTCCGTTACGGCGAGCTTGAAGAGATTGCGGCCGAGATCGTGAAGGAGCTGGAGGCTGCTTATACGCCTGACCGG
Organism: Paenibacillus sp. MMO-58; assembly: GCF_037146255.1. Lineage (NCBI taxonomy): Bacteria > Bacillati > Bacillota > Bacilli > Caryophanales > Paenibacillaceae > Paenibacillus > Paenibacillus sp. MMO-58. Next base: position 463,639 of record NZ_JBBCVY010000004.1, on the reverse strand, counting down.
CTGAAAGAGCTTATCTCGGCAGCCCAGGCATTAGGTCCTGGCGAAGAATCCGCTGCTCCGGCTAGACCGGCACCGCTCTCTGGCGAAGAAATCGCCAAGCGCTTCGAGTCGCCGGAATGGCAGGTCCGTTACGCCGCGCTGGAGCGGATGGCTCCGGAGCCCGAACTGCTGCCGCTGATTGCTAAAGCATTGCATGACGAGAACATGTCGATCCGCCGACTTGCCGTCGTTTATCTTGGCGACCTGCGCACGCCGGAAGCCATGCCTTACCTGTTCGAGGCGCTGCGCGACAAGTCCGTTTCCGTACGCCGTACAGCCGGCGATACGTTGTCCGATTGGGGCGATCCGGCTGCTACCGGCCCGATGATTGAAGCGCTGCGCGATCCGAACAAGCTTGTCCGCTGGCGCGCTGCGCGCTTCCTGTACGAAGCCGGCGACGAGAGCGCCGTGGAAGCGCTGCGCGAGGCAGCGAAGGATGCCGAGTTCGAGATTCAGCTGCAAGCGCAGATCGCGCTGGAGCGGATCGAGCGCGGCGAGGAAGCTGCCGGCTCCGTATGGCAGCAGATGACCGCTGCCCGTAGCCGCGAGCAGCAGCAATAAGAACAGCTATTTGAGTCTCGGTCCGGATGCGAAGCTGCCAGCTACGTTGCATAAGCTGATTTACGTTGCAGAAAGTACAATATATTACCTCAAATCCGTACTTTTCAAGCCAATCCGGGCTATATATACTGCTGATATCGCAATGGTGTCGCAAAAAAGAGCATTCGCTTGATCGCAAGCGAATGCTCTTTCCTATTTTTATTGATAATCCAATTGGACCTGCACAAGCATCGAACCGTCATTGCCGTATGGCTCGTAACGGGCGGAATAGCGAACGGATACATGCGCCACCTTAAAGGCCGTCGGCAGATCGGTCGCAAGCTGCGCGCCATGCAGATAACGGAACTTCATGCCCGTCTGCTGCTCCATCACGGCCTCGCGGATTTCCTGCTCCAGCTCTACCAGGCTGGCTACCGTATTTTCCGGCTCCGTCCAGTGCAGGCCAAGATCGGTGATGAGCTTAGCGTAGACATCCGCCTTCCCGCTGTCCGTGTTCCTTAGCTTGTTAAGCTCGCTGCCATAGGAATGGTTTGCCGCCGGATAGGTTTTGACCCATTGATGATCAACGCGCATCTCGTCATCCGTCTTCAAGTAATAGCTATAGCTGAGACGGGACTCGGTTTGCTGCGTGCCGGCCTGCTTCACAACCGGATCATCCCAGGTCAGATCGAGATGATACCAATTGCCGCCGAGCTGCACCATATTCCAAGCATGATCGCCGGTCTTAACTTTGCCCTCGGCAATAAGAACAGGAATTCCGACAGCTTTTAGCATTTTATAAGCAAGCAGCGAATAACCTTGACATACAGCGGTTCCCGTTGTGAGAGCTTCGTAAGCGGTGTAATGCTTTAAGGTTTCGTCATACCGCAGTCTATTGACAATCCAGTCGTGGATCGCCTTCACCTTCTCATGCTCATTCATCTGCGGGGTAATAATCTGCCCGATCGCTTGGCTGACCATGGCATCAACGGCAGCGGTCTGCTCCGTCGTCTCGCGGTATCTGGCCTCCAGCTTGATGGTGGACAGATTACCCCAGCTGCGGATGGTATAAAGATAGGAGTCAAGAATATACGCGGTGTAATCATCCTGCGCCAGCGCCAGATTAATCGTATTTTGCAAGCCGTCGGAAAGCTTGTGCTTGTCTCCTTTATATTGAAGCGTAAAATGCTCGGATCTGCTTTGAAATTGCGATGCCAGCTCATCCTCGAGCTGATCGATCGTACCGCCTCCGCCGCTTGACGCAGACGCAAAAACAGAGAACAGATCGGATTTCATATTTAAACCGATGGCAACGGCAAGCAAAGCTGCTACTGTCGCTATTTTCCAACCTGTTTTTCGCATAGGTACCTCCCGCTTCGGGAATATTAGTTTCTTTCCTTATTTTATGCGATTCCCAATCGTGATAAACACTGCAGTACCTAAAATATAAAGGATATGAATCTATCTCCATCATAACGCTATTTTCCGCTATGGCAAGATAAGATTTCGTTGTCAAACAGGAAGCGAAAAAATAAAGCCAGCCTATGCAAATGCTGGCTTCCGTTTCGGTTATCTTGCTTTTCATTCTCTTAATGAATTATAGTAGTAAAGTAAATAATAGAGACTTCGTACACGCGTGCTCGGAGGTTAATGCTTTGATGCTTTTCCGTCAAACACCCCCGCAGCACTTTTTCGTCTGCTGGCATGCATGAACGTACGATTTTGAACAACCCTATTACTAATCCCGCAAGTCGCGAGCTGCAATCGGTACATACGGGGGCAGCCGTTCATATTATACAGCTTACCCTTGGTAATTAACTGAATGAAAGGGAGACGATTCGTTTTGACTAACGGATATCGGTGGAAAGCGCTGCTGAACAAGCCTTTTGTTGTCTTTTCCATTATTATGATTCTAAAAATGCTCCTTGTCTGGATCATCGTATTCGATGGCGGCACGGGAGATATCGTTAAAATGCTGTTGACTGGCATTTCATCAATCGGATTTATTTTCTGTCTTATCGAGGCCTTTGCTTACAGGAAGAAGTTTATGACTTACCTGATCCTCGACCTCATTCTAACCGGTATTTATTTTGCGGTTATTATGTATTACAAATATTTCGGCGTTATCGTTACTTATCATGAGCTGCGCCAGGTGAACCAGGTTGGCGAAGTAAACAGCAGCGTCTTCTCGCTGATGGATCCTTACTTCCTGTTTATCTTTACGGATATCGTGTTCCTGTTCATCATGATCGCCAGCAGCAAGCGATTCCGCGCTTGGAGCCGCACCTTGTCGGTCAAAGGAAGAAGAAGCTGGTTTGTGGCTGGACAAGTGCTTGCGGTTGCCGCATGCGCAACTGCCATCATTCCTTACCGCCAGGATATGAACGAATTCCAGCAGGCGAAAAACATGGGGATCCTGAATTACGAGATCTATGCGACGTTTGCCCCTTCCAAGGACTTGCCGATTAACGCGGAGGAAGTCACTCCGGCTATGGTCGAGCAGGAAAAAGGAAGCGCTCAGCCCGCTCAGCCTGCTTATTGGGAAGCTGCAAAAGGCAAAAACGTCATTGTTATACAGCTTGAAGCATTCCAGAATTTCCTCATAAACTTGAAAATCGACGGCAAAGAAATTACGCCGAATATGAATAAGCTGGCTGCGGATCATTTCTACTTCCCGCATTTCTTCCAGCAAGTGGGTCAAGGCAATACGGCGGATGCCGAGTTTGTCGTGAATACATCGCTTTACGTTCCGCCTAACGGCGCGGCTTCCGAGGTGTATGCCGACAAGGAGCTGCCAAGCATGCCGAAGGCCTTTGCCGCTAACGGCTACCAGACAGCAACCTTCCATACGAACAACGTTATGTTCTGGAACCGCGACCAGCTGTATAAGGCGCTTGGCTGGGGCAAATATTATGATGACCGGTTCTTTGGCAAGGAGGATCCCGTTGCCTTTGGTCCTTCCGATGAAGTTCTGTACGCGAAGACGTCCGATGAGCTTGCGCGCATGCAGCAGACCGGCCAGCCGTTCTATGTTCAACTGATTTCCATGTCCGGCCATCATCCGTTCCGCATTCCGGAAAGCAAATACAAGATGGAACTGCCGGACCGCTATAAAAACACGCTTGTCGGCGACTACATTGAAGCCCAGAACTACGCGGATTACGCGCTTGGCCAATTGATCGACGAACTGAAGAAAAACGGCGTTTGGGATAACAGCGTAATCGTCTTGTACGGTGATCATCAAGGACTGCCGATTTACTCCCTGAACAACAATGAGAAGAAGCTGATGAAGGAAATTTACGGCCGTGACTATACGCTGCCGGATATGATGAATATCCCGCTGATTATGTCCGTGCCTAATCAAACTCCTCAAGTTTTCCCTCAAGTTGGCGGACAGTCGGATATTTTCCCGACCATCTCGAACTTGATTGGCGTCTCGCTTAAGGATCAAGTCCACTTCGGACAGGATCTGCTGAACCATACAAGCAACATTTTGCCTGAACGTTACTATCTCCCTACCGGTTCCTTCATTACGGATAAAGGCGCGTTTGTGCCAGGCTCGGGTTACGCGGACGGCATCACCTATCCGATTGCGGGCGGCTCGGTCACAACTCCGCAGGATACGGAGGACACCTTTACGAGAGCGCACCGACTGATCAGCATGTCGGATGAATATGTCGCTTCGCTGCCGGAATGGAACAAGAAGGTTACGCCGGCAGACGATACGAAGCAGGTTGCATCGGTAAAATAAAGGCTTAGACATAAAAAATAGCGAAGCAGGAGTAATTCCTGCCTCGCTATTTTTTTCATATTACATCAGATTCACTTCGCGGATCTTCTCGATCGGAAGCTTCGGCTTGCGGTCTGCCGTAAGCACTCCGTTCATTTCCTGCTGCACGTCCGTAATTTGCGTATAGCAGTAGCCAACGATATAATCTCTGTCCTTGATCGCCTGGTGGATATTGCGGAAGCGGTTCAAGAACGCCTCATCCGACGCTACCTGGTTGCCGTAACCCCATCCTGCTTCCGTCTGGAAGGCGATGCCGCCAAACTCGCTGACGATGACCGGCTGCCCTTGATATTCGTAACCATCCGCAAAAGCATACTTCCAATGGTTAAACGAGATCTCGTTATTCAGGATTGCGTCCTTGTTGCTGTAACGCTTCTCGAACTCTTCTTTTGTCTCCACATAATCGTGAAGAGTCAGAATATCGGATACCGTATGCTCCCAGCCGTCATTCGTAATAACCGGACGGTATGGGTCAAAGCTTTTGGTCAAATGATAGATGGCTTCGGTAAACTTCTGCTGCTTCTTGTCCTTCTTGATGTTCATGACGCCCCAGGATTCGTTGAACGGAACCCAAGTGATGATAGACGGGTGATTGTACTGCTGCCGCACAACCTCCATCCATTCGTTCGTAAACTTATGAACGGCGTTGTCGTTAAATTCGAAGGTTGCGGCCATCTCCGACCAGACGAGCAGGCCTTTCACGTCGCACCAGTACAGGAAGCGCGCATCCTCCACCTTCATATGCTTGCGAACGCCGTTGTAGCCCATGTCCAGTATAAGATCGATGTCCTCAATCAGCGCTTCTTCCGACGGAGGCGTCAGATGACTATCCGGCCAATAACCTTGATCCAGAATAAGACGTTGATAGAGCGGCGCGTTATTGAGCAGGATACGGCCCTTCTCGATCGAGATTTTTCTCATGCCGAAGTACGAATACACATGGTCCAGCTTGGTATCGCCCTTATACAAAATAAACTCCACGTCATACAGATTCGGATGCTGCGGCGACCACATGCTATGCTTCCACGGGCCGTTCGCCTCGTGAACGAGATCGGCATCCAGCTGAAGCCAAGGACGGTCTACCGTCAGGCTCATCTGCTTCACCTGTTTGCCCCTCAAGCTAATGATGGTCTCCACGCGGATATCCGAAGCCGAATAATCGCCTTCTACCTGATATTCGAAACGAACGGTGCGGTTGTCGATATCCGGCGTTATCTTGACGGAATCCACGCGGACGGGAGCGACAAATTCCATCCATACCGATTGCCAGATCCCCGTCGTCTGCACGTAGAAGCATTCGAAATTGTCCTTCACCCAGCGCTGCTTGCCGCGCGGCTGCGTTGCGTCCATGCTATCCTCTACCTTAACGGTCAGCTGGTTCTCCCCGCCAATGGCGATATAAGGCGTAATGTCGAAGGAAAAAGCCGCATAGCCGCCTTGATGGGAGCCGACGTAAGTACCGTTAATCCATACCTTCGCGACATAGTCGACGGCTTGGAAATGCAGCAGCACTCTCGAGCCCTCGGCTTCGGCCGGAATATCCAGCGTACGGTTGTACCAGACATAAGGATGATGGCTTTCGTCGTTAATGCCGCTATCCGGCGTTTCGTAAGTAAAAGGCACGTTAATCTTCAAATCGCTGCTGAATACAGCCGGCAAATTCGCTTCGCCCGTATTGGCATCATCAAACGCAAAGTTCCATTCGCCGTTCAAATCGACCCATTGCTCGCGGACGAATTGCGGCCGCGGGTAGTTTTTGATATACATTTTTGTTGTCATACGTATTTCCCTGCTCTCTGTTACGCCTATGCGCTGCGTTAATGATGAATGAATGTTATGATTTCGTATTTACCGTGATATGGCTGAATTGCCACTCCGAAGAGCTCGCGCGAAGTCCGATCCGTCCATGCAGGAAGGCATTCCGGTCCGTCCAGGTCAGAACGGGCTCGTCATTGTCCCCGTCGAATACCTGGATGCTTGGTCCCTTCAGCTTGATCCGTATGGAATGGGCTTTACCGTTCTCCAGCTCCAGTACGCCGGAGGTAAGCTCTTGATTCACTTCGTAGCTGACTTTCTTCAGGATGATTCTGCCGTTGCGGAAGGTAAGCTCATACCCGATAAAAGAATCAGCAACCTGATCGCGAAAAGAGGATTCCATAGTTGTCCGTAGCAGAATCGACGCCTCGTCTTCCGCGGCTTCGTCCTGCGTGACGTCCACGCCAACTTCCATATCCGTCCAGCGGGTATCCCCGCCGAATATCATCGAATTATCGCCGGCCAACTGCAGCCCTACGGTACCGCCCTCTTCCTGCCAATACCCAAAGGTCGAGTCCGGGTCAAAAGCAACCTGCTGTTCTCCTTCAGGCGCTGCCGCCTCGATTGTTTCGATAAACCGGATGTCCGGATTTCCTTTTCCTTTGGAGAGCGTAAGCCACTGCAAGCCCTGCTTCAACGGATACGTTCCTAGCGGAACCTTCATCCATTCCGAGGAATCGTCTTCGGTAACGAACTGCTCCGCCTTAATTTTTACGGACCGCTTTACGCCGCCCGCTTCAACCTCAAGCGTAGAGCCCGCGGAAGCATCCGATATCATCGCAGCCAGCATATAGTCCCCGTCCGAACGGACGTATACCGGGAAAGCAAGCTCAGCGGATTTGCCAGTCAGTTCGGCCGAGTAGCTGCCGTCAGGCGTTCCTTCATGATGAATAGTGACTTCATTATTGCCGGACGCTGTAGCGTGCACGGCTTCCATCGTGCCGGGCACCTGCTTGATGATTTTGTTGTCGCTGCTGCCGCCCGCTTCATTGGAGAATGCCGTATACTGCAGCTCCGGCTTCAAGCCGCCTGTCCAGGCGTAACCGATTTGTCCGGCTTTTGCCGCGAGCTCCGCATTATCGATGAGCAGAAGTCCATCCCAGTACACTCTTGTTCCGCTCCGGTCCGCTTCTACCCGAACGGTATGCAGCTTGGAGAAATCCATGCCCGCAGGCAAAGATGCCTTCTGCACTTCTTTATCCGACGCCGCATCCCGTAACGAAATGGAATAGTCTGCCGGATTGACCCGAATGCTGCGATAATCGTCCGCGCTTGTATAAGAGAAGATCGTCTCCAATTCACCGCTTTCGCTGCCTAGCGCAACGTTGTATTCTGCCGTAAAACGGTCCCCCGTCGGCATCGAAGTCACCCAGGCCGCATCAGCCCCGGAGATTTCGGCCGATTGCCATTTATCCGCGCTTGGACTGCCGCCAAGCGGATCGCGGAATGCCGGAAGCGCGGGAGCCGGAACCGGCGCATCATGCGTTGGGCCAAGCACGGACATTTTATCCCCGTTAAACGTCAGGCGGTCCATGTTAAGCTTCCTTACGGGAGGTCCTTCGGCCGAGCTGCCGACCAGATTGTGATAAACGATATAATAGGAATCCATATCCGGGCCAAGTACCGTCGCGCTATGCCCAAGGCCGTTAAAATCTTTGTCCGTCGAGATGATAAGCGGATTATTGTCCGGTATCGTATACAGACCGGTTGGCGACTCATGCCCTACTGCGTAATTAACGCGATAGCCTTTCGAGAAAACATGATTGCCGGTATACGTGATGAAATATGTGCCGCCCCGCTTAATAATCATCGAGCCTTCCGTCCAATGCCCCAATGACGTGTTTAGCTTATCGCCTGCTTCGATCGTATAAGGATCGCTCATGCTGCTAGCCATAATGCCTCCGGATTCGGCATGGGTGAAATACCATTTGGCGTCATCGTCGATAAAGACGGAGCCGTCAATCGTAAGGCCGAGATTATCGGTTTTTACCTTGAACGGTCCTGTGGGACTGTCGCTTTGCAGCACGTAATGCCCTTTGCCCGCAGGAGACGTATACATATAGAAGGAACCGTTCCAATACACCACTTCCGGCGCATAAGCGCCTTCGCTTACCGGCTCTTCCGTTACCAGCCCTTCGTAGCTCCAATTCACCAGATCGTCGGAGCTCCATGCTTTTATGCCAACCCGCCAGTCCTTCGTGCTGCAGTACAAATAATATTTGCCGTTGTAGCGCAGCACGTAAGGATCGCCGATGCCGTAATCCTCCCATTCCTGGCCCAGCGTCATCGGATTCTGATAGGTCCGGTCCATCGTAACAGCCTCTCTTGCTTGTCCCTGCTCATCCTGGTTTTGCGTAAGCAACCATATCCCTCCTCCGCCTGCTGCGAGTACGACCGCGATGCCAATGCCGATCAAGGATCGTTTCATTTGCCATCCGTTCATGTCTTTACCCCTTAATACCGCTGATCGCCATCGACTCGATGAAGTAACGCTGCGCCATAAAGAACACGATAACAACCGGCACAAGCGCAACAATCGACGCCGCCATCAGGGACGGGTAATTCGAGGTGGAAATATAGTTGGACTGCATGCTTGCGATAAGGACTTGAATCGTTTGGCGTTCTGGCGTATGCAGGTAAATGAGCGGACCCATAAAATCATTCCAGATGCCCATAAAACCAAGCGCTGCTTGCGCGGCAATCGCCGGCTTCGCAATCGGAAGCGCAACGGTCGTAAAGGTGCGGAAATAGCCGCAGCCGTCGATTTTTGCCGCATCGATCAGATCATTCGGAATAGAGCCCTGCATAAACTGCCGGAAGAAGAAGATCGTTACGATATTGCCGAACAGGCCCGGAACGATAAGCGGCGCAAGCGTATCCACCCACCCAAGCTCAGAGAAGCCGATATATTGCGGGATCATAACAACCGAATAAGGAATCATCATGGTGCCAAGCAGCGCCATAAAGATCCATTCCTTGAACGGAAACTCGAACTTGGAGAATGCATAAGCGGCCATCGCTGCCACAAACAAACCGACAGTCAGCACGCACACTACAACGATTGCGCTGTTCATGAATCCGTATAATAGAGGCGCCTTCGACCAGACATCCTTATAGTTGAGCCAAGTGAGCGGTTCCGGAATCCATTGCGGAGGCACGTCGAACACATGCTGCTGCGTTTTTAATGAAGTCGACACTGTCCATACGAGCGGGCCCAGCATAATAACGGATCCCGCAAGCAGCAGCACGAATATTAAGGTATTGATAAGACGGCGTTGATTAGCCATTGCTTAAAGGCCTCCTAATCCTGGTACACCCACCGCTTGGACAAGCGGAACTGTACCAACGTAATGATGAATATAAGGATGCCAAGCACCCAGGCAACCGAACTTGCGTAACCCATGTTGAAATATTTGAACGCTTCTTGGAAAATGTAGTACACGATTGTCGCGCCGCTGTATTCCGGTCCGCCGTCTGCAGCCAGAATGTACATTTGGCTAAAGGACTGGAACGTTCCGATAATGCCCATAACGACAACATAGAAGTGAATCGGCGACAAAAGCGGAAGCGTAATATGCCTGAATTGATGCCAACGGGTAGCCCCGTCAACTTCTGCTGCTTCGTAATAGGTAGAAGAAATGCCTTGGAGACCGGCCAGATACAACACCATCGTACCCCCTACGCCGCCCCATAATCCCATAATAATGAAGGATGGTTTTACCCAATTCGGATCGCCGAGCCAATTCGGGCCTTGCGTTCCGAAGACTTTCCAAATAAACTCGTTAACCAGGCCGTAATCATAATTGAGCATCCACTGCCATAAGAGGGATACCGCAATAATCGGCGAGATAACGGGAATGTAATAAATCGTCCGGAAAATCGAGATGCCTGCCAGCTTGCGGTTCATCATAATAGCCAGAATCATCGAGATGACCATGCCTAGCGGAATGCCGAGCAGCAGGAAGAAGGTGTTGTAGAGAGATTTATAAAATTTCTCGTCATTAAACATGTAATGAAAATTATCGAAGCCGACAATCTTCGAAGGGGTTAGCATATCCCAGGTCATAAAGCTGAGACCAAACGAGGTTAAGAGCGGCGCCAGCCCAAAGATCAGAAATCCAAGCACGGGCGGCGTGACAAATATAAGCGACCAGATTATTTCCTTGCGCCGGTATCCTATCGTTTTCTTCATTAATAATCCTCCCTGGCCGAAGGTAAGAGGGGCAAAGACATCGCTTAAGGCGATTGTCTTTCCCCCGCGTACTCCAGCAAGTTCAACCTGCTTTACTTATTGCCTTCGTCGTACAGTTTTTGAAGCTTCGGCTGCTCCGCCTTCACAAAGTCGGCTGCGCTTTGCTTGCCGGTCCAGACCGCGCTTGCGTCCTGCCAGAACGTATCCAGCCATTTTGTGTTTTTCGAGCTGTTTTCAATTGGAGGACGGCCGTAATCGGAGATAATATCAAGGAATACTTGGCGGCTCTCCGGTTTTTTGTCCATTTGCATAAATTCGCCTTTAGCCATATCCATCAGGTTCGGAACCGCTTGGCCGAGCTGATAGTTTTGTCTTTGCGAGTCTTGATCAAGGCTGAGGTATGCCGCAAGACGGAAGGCGTCATCCGGGAACTCGGTTTTGGCCGATACTACAAAGCCAAGCGATCCAAGCCAAGTTGCGGTTTTGCCTGTATTCGGGCTAGCCGGCCATGCAGCGATATCCCAGTTGAACGGCAGATCCCAGAAGCCCGGCTGATCCCATGGACCCATCGGGAACATCGCCACTTTACCCGCTACGAAACGCGAATAACCGTTTTGCGCTTTTTCATCGTCCTTGGAAGGACTTACTTTGTTAACAAGGCTAAGGTCCGCTACAAATTGCATGGCTTGCGCAAACTCAGGAGTATCAATCGTGATCTTGCCATTGCCGTCTGTCCAGTCTCCTCCGTTTGCCCATACGGCAGATTCGGTGGAGTATGCGGCAACGCCAAAGGTATCGATCTTGCCGCGTTCATTAGCAACCGTCAGCTTTTTCGCGTCGGCAATCATATCGTCCCACGTGTATTCGCCGGCTTTTGCGCTAGGATAAGGAAGACCGGCTTTGTCGAACAGATCTTTGTTGTAAGCAAGCGCCCAAGGGCCAACGTCTTTCGGAAGACCGTAGATGTCGCCTTTGCCGGAAGCTGTACCGTCATAACGGTAGCGGTCCAGAGCGGCAGGCCATACGTTGCTTTGGTCAACCAGACTGCTTGTGTCCAGCATCTTCTGCAGGTTCATCAGCACGCCGCTGCTTACGAGCTTGTTGAAGTTCGCGCCGCCTGCGTAGAACACATCCGGTGTTTTCTTAGCTGCGATCAAGGTATCAAGCTTTTGGTAATACTCGCCTGGAGGTACAACCGTGTACTTTACCTTTTTGTTCGGGTACTTCTTCATATAAGCATCAATCAGCTTTTGGAAGACGGCTTTCTCCGTGTCTCCGCCCCAGCCCATAAATTCGATGCTCGATTTCGCGTCGGCTCCGGCGTCGGCTCCGGCATCCGTTCCTTCTGCCGTTGCTCCCGTGTTCGACGATTCCTGTGCTGCCGCATTGCTGTTGTTCTTACCGTTATTGGAGCTTTCCTTGCTGCCGCCGTTATTAGAGCTGCAGCCTGCCAGTACGATAATGAGACAAAGCATTGCAGCCATCCAAACTTTACCGCTTCTCCATTTCGCCATCTGTTACTTCCCCCTTCATAATGAATGAACGATATGATTTCCTCGCTGTAAACAAATAAGCCATGACCCTTATGTACCGTTCAAACGGCCCCCGCTAGCGATCCTTCATAGGCTCGTATATACCGACACATTTTTTAATTTGTTTCAAGTTATTTGTTTATAAACAAAATATACATGCGTTAAATCACTATGTCAACGCTTTCTTTCAATAAAACTGTATCATTCAATAAAAAAGTTCCAGATGCCTTTGTGCTAACAAAACATCTGGAACAATTAGACGTTATTCGTATTGCATCCGCATAATAATCCCTTGCGCGTAATCGCCAAACGATTTGCCAAACAAATTCATGCCGCCCTGATGCTTGGCATCCGGCTTTAATCCAATCCGGAATGTAATAAAAGGCTTCTGATCCATCTGCAGATCCCGAAGCGTTGTCGAGGAGCTTTTTTCGTTATCGATGGTACTGCGGCTTTCTTCGATTGCCCAAGTTTTCAGCAGTCCGTGCTGGGTGCTGGAGTCATTCCACCAAGGCGGATTCAGCTTGCCCCGGTGGTCGCCGAAATCGCCGGGCGAAATCCAGGAGCCTATCTCCCTATCATTCACCCATACCGTAATTTCGGAAGGCCAGTCGTTATTATAGTTCGGCGCTTCCGAGCATAGCTCAAGAGAGAACTCGAGCGATTTCACCTTAGCGCCCGCCGGCAGCTTCTTCGGAAACCGGTATTCGATCCAGCCTTTTCGGAACCAGATAATCTCGGCCGTACGGCTGTCCGGATGATAGAAGTTTTCCGGTTCATCCTCATTAAAGAGCATGCCGGTCGTATTCGCCATCCCGCAGGTTGGCTGGATGTCGAAGTTAATGAAATGGCCGATCGGCATTTCGACTTCAACAGCCTTGCTGGTGTTCTGATAGTAAGCAATCGGATTAAGTATCATGCGCACATCGTCGAAATTCCGGCTGCACACCTTCATGGCTCCGCGCGATGCCGGCTGAAGCTCGGTCAGAATAAGCTCCGCCTCTTCGAGCACCTTCACATTGGTAGCCGCCGTAGAGACTGGAATATCGAGCGCTTCCGCAATTTCAATAATATTCAGGTTTGGCTTGGCAAGCAGCAGCTTTATGATGCCGATTCTGGTATGTGTACTAAGAGCATGCGCAACCTTTACGAGACGATCGGGCTCGTCTATCGTTAATTCTAACAACGCAAAGTCCCTTCTTCCTCTGTATCGATTATGTTTCTTACAATCAGATTAGCGCCATTTGAATATTTTGTCTAGTTTATTTGTAACAAAATATAATTTTGTTTTTGTTTCAGATTTTGTGTAACTAAAGGTTTATCGGGACGCAATCCAAGTTCTAATCCATTCAATCAGCTTTCTGGCTGCCGGGGAGACATTTTTAAAAGACCTTGCGGCAAGGCCAATATGGCGGTAATGCTCGCTTTCCAGCGGACGGCAGCAGACATTGTCCGGAAGATGCGACAATATCATTTCGGGTAGAATGCTGATCCCAAGATTGCTTTGCACCATTGCAATGATGGCATGGTCATCCTCCAACTCGTATTTAATTTGCGGCTTACATTTGTTCTGCGAAAAGATTCGTTGTACATCCGTGTCGCAGCCCGCAACCGGCATAATAAAAGGCTCCTCCATAATCAGCCCCAAGCTGACAGCCTTCCGGTGACTGAAAGGATGCCCGGCATTCATTACGCACATCATCCTATCCTGATGAAGCGGTACTACATCAAATGCTTCGCGGGCAGGGAGATTAACAAAGCCAAAATCGGCCGATCCATTCGCGATCCACTCCTCGATCTCATGATAGTTGCCGTCCAGTAGCTTCACTTCGATTTGAGGATACAGATTCTGAAATTGCTTCATGATTTGCGGCAGCCATTGTATCGAAACGCTAGTGAAGGTCGCGATCTTAACCGTTCCGATCTCGATTCCTTTTATAGCGGCTACCTCTTGCTTCAAAATATCATTCGCGCGAAGAATTTCTCTGATCGGATGGATCAGACGTTCACCGTTGTTCGTAAGCTGAATTCCCGCCCTGTTTCTTATAAGCAGACTTAAGCCAAGCTCGTTCTCCAAGCTGGAAACCGCGTGACTGATCGCGGATTGCGTCAGATTCAAGAGCTCCCCCGCCTTTGTTAAACTTCCCACCTCAACGACCTTGCTAAAAATCCGGTACTTTTCTATATTCATCGTTGTCCCGCCTTAAATGAAACTCTTTCATGTTTAGCATTATTATCATTCATTTTATTTATCCAACAATCAATAGTATAGTCTAATTAACGCAGAAAGGAGCCTGATAAACATGGTAATGGACACTTGTTATGCGGTTATTTTTTCGAGTCAACGGACGGACGGGGATCATGGATACGGCGCGATGTCCGACAAAATGGAGGAGCTTGCCGCCAAGCAGCCTGGATTCCTATCGGTGGAGAGCGTGAGGGATGCCTCGGGAGCGGGCATTACGATTTCGTATTGGGAGAGCCTGGAGGCGATACAAAACTGGAGGCAGAACGGGCTGCACCAGGTTGCTCAGCAGAAAGGCAAAGAGGCCTGGTATGAGAGTTACAACGTTAAAATCTGTAAAGTTGAACGGGCCTATTCCTACCCGGCAGCCGGTCATTCGTGACGGCTGCCTTCTCTTAGTAGTCTCTTTTATTCCCCTTTTTCACGGAGTCCCACTCGACCTCAATATTTTTTCTAACCCTCTGCAGCAATTGGAAAAGCGTCTCCGCATCCTCTTCCGTTATTCCTGCCAGTGCCACAGAGTTCGAATGATCCCCTTCCCGCTTCAAAAATGGATAAGCCAGCTTGCCTTTCTCCGTTGTAAACAGCCTTTTGATTTTCTTGTTTGATTCATCGTCTTTCTTCTCGAGAAAGCCTTGAATCTCAAGCTTCTGAATCGCACGCGCCGCCGTTGTCCGGTCCACCTTTATCATTTCCGCCAGCTTCTCCTGAATAATTCCCGGGTGCTCATAGACGCGAACCAGATACAGGTATTGTCCTTTGGTAAGCTCAAGCTCCTTGAACTCGATATTGCTTATGGAATCCAATGCCCTCGCGATCATGCCAACCTCACGAAGTATCTCCCTCATGTTGCCACCTGCCAGCCAGTTAAATTTTGTTGCATTTACAACAATTATATTTTTTTATATACTGCATTTACCGCTGTTATTCATTATGACGTTAATCGCCATAAAAATAAATCCGGAAAGGCTGGAGAAAGTATGAATCCAATCAAAATTGCAACGCTCGAGGAGCTCGAGAGCGCATTTTCGATCAGAAAGAACGTGTTTGTTGAAGAACAAGGAGTACCTCTTACCGATGAATTTGACGAGTTTGACCAGTTGAATGGGAAATGCGAGCATATTCTAGCCTATTACAATGGACAACCGGTTGGCACGGGAAGGATCCGCACGGTCGAAGGAATGGGCAAGCTAGAGCGCATTTGCATACTAGAGCCTTACCGCAAATTCGGGATCGGCAGACAAATTATCGCCGCATTGGAAGGCATCGCTCTTGAAAAGGAACTTCCCAAGGTTAAACTGCACGGGCAAACCCATGCGAAAGGATTCTATGAGAAGCTTGGCTATGAAGTAGCATCGGCTAAATTCATGGAGGATAGCATCCCTCATGTTCTCATGACCAAATCTATCCAATAAAGTCAGCTCGTCGGATTAACCCTTTCGCCGCAAGCCACGCACATTTTTGCTTGCGGCGTGCGCAACGGCTTTCCGCATTTTTCGCAAGGTTCCCATACATGGAGATTCTATGGTGCATGATGGCATTGTGATGCATATCTTTAAAACCGGTCATTTTCTCGTACTCTCGCACCAGGAGTTTAAAGGCTTCGTTAATACGACTGTCGGTCAAAACCTTGCTTCCCGACATTCTATATTTTCGCACACGGTCAAAGCACTTTTCATACCGAAATATGCGCTCCCCCTGTTATTCGGAGTCTTTATTGGTTTGGGCATGGAGCAGAAGATCAAGCTTCTCGATCATAAGCTTCTGATTCTCCAAATGCTTCTTTATTTTCCCGTCTATATTGAGCACGGCGAGCAGCATAATGACAAACGCAATGATAAAAAAGATCCCCATATCATTTCCCCCCACTATCGATCGCGAATTGTTGTAAATTCCATCCTATTTCTAATGATTTTTAACGCAGAAAGCAGCGCGAAGTTGCGCTTTGCCTCGCTAACGAAACTACAGAGCCTTAGAACGCGGAAAACAGTCTTTCGCCAGTTTTAACGAAACTGTATATCGCTAATTGGCATTTTGGCGGTCAAATTGCACCAATACACCGTCAATAACGATATGTAGTTTCGTTACAATTACAAATGCCTCGTTTTTGAGCCAATAGCGTTACGTAGTTTCGTTATCGGTTAGGGAAATCTGGTTATTCGGCAATAGGCAAGTCGACGATAGGAGTCTGCGAGAGGAGAGTCTGCGAGAGGTTATTCGGCAATAGAGGAGTAAGCGAACGGACGAGCAACGTGAAGGCGAACAAGTGTGCAGAAATCGGCAATCATGATCACGCGGTTGGGCGATTAAGCGAGCAACCAGACACACGCACATAAAAAAAGCTACCCCTCATCATCCGAAGATGACGAGAGGCAGCCTCTCAAGCTATCAGCCTTTTATAACATACAACCGGCTGGATTCCTCGAAAATCTCTCCCGCAGCCAAGCTCAGAAGGCCGATTTCATCGGCTGGAAGATCCACATTTGGCGCGTTCACCAGGTTGATCTGTGGCTCAGGGCAGAAGAAGCCCTCGGTCGCGTTGTTATTCCAGATCATCCACTGCTTATAGGAGGTGCCTACATCATAGACAAGCTTTATGCCCGCTTTTGTATCGGTCAGCTCCATCCGGTTGCGTCCGTTCTGCGGGCGTGCCGTATAGTGGTTATCCATCGCTTCGAAGAACGGATATACGCCGCTGTCGCGCATAAACTGCTCCTCTTCCTTGAGTGGCTGATACTGCTTCGTTGGCAGCATCCGCTCGTTCAGCTCCCAACGCTCGCCAAGCGTCATATGGATCCGGTAATCTTTAGCCTCTCCGCCCGGCACAAACGGTGCGTTCACCGAAGTATGGAAAGCGAGAAGGCAAGGCATTGCCTCTTCGCCGTCATTGCGGACCGTCACCTGCTGCAGCAGGCCGTTCTCGCTTAACGAGTAACGGAGAAGGATCGTATAGTTAAACGGGAAGCTGGCATAGGAAGGATGGTTCTCATCCACCTGAACCGATACAACCACGTAGCTTTCCGTCTTTGTTGCGCCGAAGTCTTCAACCTGCCACGGCGTTTGATAGAGGAAGCCATGAAGATGGTTGCCCGTTGCCGGTTCATTGACATCGAATTGATGAACCTTCCCCTCCCAAGGGAATTTGCCGTCCTCATAGCGGTTCGGCGGGAACAGCACGGGGATGCCGTGGATCATCGGCCTTGCCTTGAAGCTCTCCATCTCCTCGGGTGTTGGTTCATGCAGGAAGCGGTATTCCTTCTCTACATCCCGAAAAGCAATCAGGTTGCCGCCAATCTCGGGAAGAAGAGCAGCCTCGTACGGTCCAAAACGCAGCCAAATCGCGCGTTCGCCGTGAAATAATCCTTCGTTTGCTTGATTTACCGTCATTCTTCTTACACCTCGTCTGTTAGTTTCCGTATTATCGTGTCCTTGATGTCTTTCGTTCGCCGATTAACGGGAATTCCCCGATCCTAAGCTTTGCTCCGCCATACGGAACAAGCACAAGCTCGGTGACCGGCTGATCATCTGTATTCGGTGCGATTGGCGGAGTTCCTGCATTATTGCCTTCCATACGCCAATCCGGCACCAGCTGACCCAATACGGCGAGCTTAACGGGAGACTCGACGGCCAGGAACGGCTGGTACGGAATTTCTTCGCTGCTCGTAACCGCTTTAAATGTCGTATCCGCCAGCAGTCCGTACTTCCAAGGGGAAGCCGGGTACAGCTCATAATCATGGAATCGTTCGCGCTTCCGCAGCAGCTGCCAGCTCTCTTCCACGGGAAGGGCATAAACAAGAGGTCCGCGTTCCACGCTTACGGCATACAAATTGCGGGAGACGGTTTTCGGTTCCATCGGCAGAGACAGCTCCATGCGGTCCCCCGTCTGCCATTCGCGGTGAATGGCCGCATAACCTTGCTTGATCTCAAGCTCTGCAGCGGTTCCGTTTACCGTAATGACCGGCGATTCGCACCAGCCCGGAATACGCAGCCGTACCGCAAAGCTGGCCGGACGATCCAGCTGAAGCTCTACTGTTACCCGCTCCCGGAACGGATACTCCCCGGATACCCGCAGCTCGGCTTTCACGCCGCCCGCGACATCCGCACGGACAAGACAAGGGGCATAAGATACGGCAGCCAATCCGCCCTCATTGTCCTTCATCCACAAATGGGAAACCAGCTTAGGCCAGCCCTGGTGCATGTTAGCCGTGCAGCAGCCGAAATTCGGCTCCAGGCCAAAGACGTTGGCATAAGGACCGTTGCTCCAGGCGCGCGGGGCTACGTTGCAAATAATCTGATTCACCTGCTGATCGTATTGATGGGAGGTCCAATCCGCCGAGATGGCGGCAGGCAAAGCGTTAAAGGCTACCTTTTCCAATACGTCGGCAAATTTGCCATCTCCGAAAATCCGGGTCAACTGCTCCAGCGTGAACATGTATTCAACAACCGCGCATAATTCCACGCCTTGGCTTGGATGCGTACCCGACAGCCATTCGTCGCCGGAGAACATGCCATGCGCCTGCCCGTGATAAATCATCAGACTTTCGATTCCGCGGTACACCGCCTCCAGCTCATGGCTGTCCTCGGTCAGCTCGTAGAGAACGCCCGGCGTCTTGAGTCCCATTGCCACATTAACGACATGCGTTCTCCAATCCCACTGCTCAACCTTCCGCCAGAACGGAAAATCATAAAAGATATCGGTCCAGTCCGTTGTCTGTTCCTTTACAATGGAAGCCAGCTTCAGCAGCTCTTCCTTGCCGGTGCGCTTATACAGCCAGATGAGGCAGAGCAGCAGCTCCGCGCCGCGTGCTTTGGCCCATCCCTGCAGCGGCTGATCCTCAATCTTCCCGGCTACGTAGTCCGCGAATTTCGTCAAGAACGGAATAACCCGCGCATCGCTGGTCGCTTCCTCGTATTGCGTAAAGACCTTAAGCATGATCATGTAATGCCACCAATCCTGCTCCTTGCTTACGTCATTATTGACCGTTTCGATTCGTGCCGGCCCGAACATGCCGCTCTCCTGCTGACTGTTCAGCGCCCATTCCACCCAGCGGTTTGCCTTCGCGATCAATGTCTCATCGTTCAAAATATAAGCAAGCGGCAGCAAGCCGTCCAGATAATACGGACCGCGTTCCCAGCTTTCGCCGTTGCCGCCAATCCATCCGTTATCCGGGCCAACGTCCGGCCAATGCTCCTCCAGATGACCCGTTAATCCGTCTGCTTGAATCCGAAGCTGGTTATACAGCCATCCCTCCGCTTGAATGCTGCCAAGCGGCAGAGCCTCAAAGATACTCTTCATGATTAAGCTCCCTCCCATTCGTCTGTCTCGAATATACCATTAGACGGGCCCCGGGCTGGATAGACAATCGCAACTACTATTTGTCCGATCACAACTTAATAGATTCGGAGGTATGTTTACGTATGTCCCGCATTTACTTATACTGGATTCATTCCTGTTCAAATGGAGGAGCTGCATAATGTTTCATTTTGAATGTCCGCCTATGCCCCACTTCGTTCAAATCGGAGAAGATACGTACCAGCCGGGCAGAAAGCATCCCGACCGCAGCAGCATCGGCGTATTCGATCTTTTGTTTGTGACCAGAGGATGTCTGTACCTAGCCGAGGGGGAGAACGAGCTCACCTTGCCAGCCGGTCATTTCGGCATTTTGCGTCCGGACCTGGAGCATCATACCGTCATCCCTTGCAGGGAAGAGACCCATTTCTACTGGCTGCATTTCCAGACGACCGGACAGTGGCATCCCGAGCCTTATGACAAAGAGCCCTTGCCGCCTGAGCAAGAGCCTCTTTATCCGCCTATCGAATACTTCTCCTTCTATTTGCCGCGCTCAGGCCCGGTACAAAGCCTCGGGAGAGGGGAAGAACAGTTCCGCGAGCTTCTTCACCTCTATGAGAATCCTGCCGGAAATTCCCGCTGGCAGGAGCAGCAGCTGTTCCATGCAATCCTCCTTAAGCTTCAGGAGGACAGCAAAGAAGAGACAACGCAAAGCTCCCATCTGCAGCTGGCCGAGGATGCCGCCCTCTATTTGCGCAAGCATTACCGCGACCCGCTGAGCTACAAGCGGATGGCGGAGGAGCTGCATTTTCACGCTAACTATATCGCCTTATGCATGAAAAGAACGTTTGGCTGCACGCCGCTTGATTATGTCACCCAATACCGCATTGAACAGGCTAAACGACTTCTTATTCATACGAACGATCCTGTCGGCGCGATTGCCGAGGATACCGGCTTTGGCTCCTTCCCTTATTTCGTCCGCTGCTTCCACAAGCGTACCGGCAAGACGCCAAAGCAGTTCCGGATGCTGTACCGTCAGAGCAAGCTGCCTACCTAGGCGCGAGGAAGCCGTCTCTCTCCAGCTCCGCCATCGCCTCAAGAAGCATCACGCCGCTAAGCTGGCCGCTCAGTTGAACTTCCGGCTCCGGCTCTCCGGCCCAGGATAAGCTGAACAAGCCGGCTTCCGAGCGACCCTTCTCCCACAAGGAGCCTGCGTTATGCCGGATCAGATTGACCCATGGCAGCGATAAATCAGGCTGAATACGGATGAGGTTAACAAGATAACGGATCAGAATGCCTTTGAACAGGCCGCAGTCGTCATTCCCCTCGCGCGGCAGCATGCCCGTCTCCGGATCGACAAGTTCCTGGACGGCCGCCCCTGCGGTTCGTTGAGCATCAACAAGATAGCTCTCATCCCCCGTGCAGTTGTACAGCTCAATGCCGGCTCCGATAAAGACGCCTTGGCAATACGTATATTTCCAATCGTAATCAATCTTGCCGTCGCCCAGCCGGTTCATGCCGTCCCAGACGAAGCCGGTCTCCGGATCCACAAGCCGTTCCTTGTTGAACCGATATATCCGCCTCGCCCATTCCAAATCTTCTTCGCGGCGGTCCATCTGATAGATGCGCGCAGCAAGTATGGAGGCCGGGGCATTTGCAGGCGTGTTTTTGTAGTCCAGCTGATCCTTCTTCCAAGCCATGCCGCCGCCCATATGATCGTTCCACGCCATCTTGATATCGTCCCACAGCTCAAGAGCGCCTTCCTTGTAGAACGATTTCCCCGTCGCACCATAGGCTCTCAGCAGCGCAAGCGCCATCCATTCCATATCGTCGTAGTAGTTATGAAGCAGCGTATCGCCGTTCCATTTCTTCGCCCCGCGGAATGCCCGCTCCAGCAGAACCTCATCCTCTTCCGACTTTGTGCGCTCCAGGGAATCTACCAATACGTCTACCACATGCGCATGCCACCAATAAATCCAATGGTCATTGCATGTGCCGTTGCAGGGCACCACTTGATCCATTACGCCGCGCTCTTCATTCCAGAACAGACGGCGAAAATCCTCCTGCGCGATTGCCGCGCGTTCTGCCCAAATTCCTTGTGCCGCCATCAGGACTGTACCTCCTCGGTTAACGCCGTGCTTGTCAGACCGCGCTTCTCCAGCGCAGCCAGCTGCTCCAGCAGCATAATGCCGCTAAGCTGCGTGCTTAAGGTAACGCGCTCTTCCGGCTGAAGGCTCCAGAAGGTGCTGAACACCTTGCGCGCAGGATCGGCGCCACGCGTCCAGAGCGCCTGGCCCTGCTGCTCCAGCAGCGCCGACAGCTCGGCCCGCTCCTCCGATACGGAAGCTAACTCGCCAAGATACCGGATCAGAATGCCTTTGAACAAACCGCCGTCTCCATCGCCTTCATCCGGCCATAGACCGCCCTGAAGCAGCTCGTCAGCCGCTGCCCTCGCCGTGCGTTCCGCGTCCCGCAAATAAGCCGAGTCGCCCGTAATCCGGAACAGCTCTACCGCAGCGCCAATATAGACGCCTTGGCAGTAAGTGAATTTCCAGTCCTTGTCAATCGAGCCGTCGCCGGTCCGGTTCATGCCGTCCCAGACAAAGCCAGTGTCCGGATCAACAAGGCTTGCCTTCAGCCAATTATAGATTTTGTGAGCCCATGCCAGATCCTCTTCGCGGCCAAACGCCTGATACAATCTTGCCGCCAAAATAACGGCAGGCGCGTTGGCAGGGGTATTCTTGTAATCGAGCTGCGGCTTCTGCCAAGCGATTCCGCCGCCTGCATGCTCGTTCCAGCCGGTCTGGATATCCTCCCACAAGAGAAGGGCCGCACCTTTATATTTCTCTACGCCGGTCGCCTGATAAGCCCTCAGCCAAGCGATGGCCATCCATTCCATGTCGTCGTACAGCTCATTTGGCCACGCGCCGTTGTTACGGTTCAATATTCCTTCGTAGAAAGCCTCCAGCCGTTCCCGGTAGAAGTCGCTTTCCGTCCGGTTCAGCCCATCCGCCAATGCATCCACGGCATGCGCCATCCACCAGTAATGAAAAATCGTATTGCAAGCGCCGTCCGGGCACGGAATTTCGATATCGTACATGTTAATTGCAGGATTCCAATACAACTGCTCCAATGCCTGCTGCGCTTCTTCCGCTCTTGCCGCCCACACCATTGCTCTCACTCTCCCCGTATCCTCTGCCTACTGTAATTGTCCGTTTTTCTCCAATACGGCCATCTGCTCGAGCAGCATCATTCCGCTTAACTCCGTGCTTAACTGCACGATCGTATCCGGCGCTTCGGCCCATGAATTGCTGAATACGGCTTTGTCTTCCGCTTTGCCGTATTGCCATAAGCTGTTGGCGTTGGTCCGAAGCATGTCAATCCATTCTTTACGCTCCGGCCCATCCGGATCAGCGGCAATCAGCTCTCCCAAGTAGCGGATTAATACGCCTTTGAACAAGCCCCCGTCGCCGTCGCCTTCCGATGGAAGCATGCCGGTTGCGGGAGACAGGAACGCTTCCTTCAGATTAGCCGCCGTCCGGCGGGCATCCTCCAGATAAGCCTTATCCTCCGTTGCCCGGAATAGTTCAACGCCGGCCCCGATAAACACGCCTTGGCCATACGTGAATCTCCATTCCTTGTCGATATTGCCGTCGCCCGTCCGGTTGATTCCGTCCCATACGAGACCGGTATCCGGATCCACAAGCGTCTCTTTTTGCCAATCGTAGATCTTTTTCGCCCAGGCCAGATCTTCCCCGTTATGGAAATGCCCGTACAGCCGTGCCGCCAAAATAGCCGCAGGAGCATTCGCCGGCGTATTCTTGTAATCCGTCTGCTCCTTGCGCCAAGCGATGCCGCCGCCCATCTCCTCGTTCCAGCCGCCTTTAATCTCTTCCCACAGTTCAAGCGTTGCCTGCTTATACTTCTCGTCCTTGGTGGCATCATAAGCTCTCAGCCAGGCTAACGCCATCCATTCCATATCATCGTAATAATCGTTGATCATCACGCCCGCGTTGCGATCAAGCAATCCTTGATGCAGCTTGGCGATTTGCTCCGTGTACCGTTCATCGCCGCTGCGCTCGTAGCCGTCGACCAGCACATCCACCGCATGCGCCAGCCACCAATAATTAAACGGATCGGTGCATAGCTGGGCAATGCAAGGTGCAGCATTGTTGTAGAGCCCACGCTTGTCGTCCCAGAAGGACTTGGTCAGCTCAAGCTGCGCTTCTTCCGCCCGCTCCTGCCAAATGACGGAGGCTGTTGCCGTTTTATCCTTCCAGACCAATGACCAGACCAACGCTATGAGGATAACTGCCGCAGCGCCGGCCAGCCAAAAATATCGTTTGTTACGATTCAATGCGATCAGCCTTTCGTCCCCGTAAAGGCAATGCCCTGTACGAAATACTTCTGGAGCAGAAGGAACAAGACGAGAATCGGCAGGATCGCGATCAGCGCGCCGGCCATCATAGGACCGAAATCGGTCTGATGGTTGAACGAGAACGCCTGCAGTCCCATCTGTATCGTCGCTTTCGCCGGATCATTCAAGACGATCATCGGCCACAGGAAGCTGTTCCAGCCCGCCTGGAAGGTAAAGATCGAAAGGGTTGCAAGCGCCGGCTTCGTCAGCGGCAGATAAATATTCCAGAAGATGCGGAACTCGCCGGCGCCTTCGATCCGCGCCATTTCCATCATGTCGGAAGGCAGCGTCAGGAAGAACTGCCGCATGAAGAAGACCGCGAACGAACCGGACGCACCCGGCAGAATGATTCCCCAGAAGGAATTCAGGAAGCCGTTGCCTCCGGCTCCAAGGATGTCATTGCCGCCAATCAGCGGGAAATGCTTCAATACATAGAAGCTTGGAATCATCGTTACGATGCCCGGAATCATCATCGCCGCCAGCAAGATGCGGAACAGCGGTTTATTCAGCTTGAAGTTCAGCTTGGCAAAGGCGTAGCCGCTGATAGACCCAAAGAACAGGTTGCATAATACGCCCGCTGCGGCCAGGATAAAGGAGTTTGCGAAATATCCCGCGAACGGTACGGTCGTAAACGCCGACCGGTAATGCTCTAACGTAAGCTTGGACGGAATCCACTTGATCGGCACCGAGAAGATCTCGTTGCTTGGTTTAAACGAAGTAATCAGACTCCAGAAAAACGGCAAGAACATTGCTGCCGCTATAGCTATCGCAACCACGTAGAACAGGACGCCTACCAGAACCCTTTTGAGAGTATAAGAAGGCGGCTTGGGTGCGCGTACTGCAATGGATTTGACAATAGGCTGTGCCATTTGCGTGCCTCCTTACACAATCGGTTCTTCGGATTTATTAATGCGCATGTTAATGAAAGAAAAGATCAGAATCGCCACGGCCAGCACAAACGCTTGGGCAGAAGCATAACCCATCTTGAGCTGGTTGAAGCCCTGGTTATAAATGAGATATACAGGCGTCTTGGTCACGTTGCCCGGCCCGCCCTGCGTCAAGACAAAGGCCTGGTCGAACAGCTGCAGCGCCCCGATAATCGCCATCGTGCTGACAAGGAAGGTTGTTGGGCGAAGCTGCGGCCAAGTAATATAACGGAACCGCGCAAAAGCGGTTGCTCCGTCCAGCTTGGCGGATTCGTACAAGTAATCCGGCACGCCTTGCAGGCCGGCGATATAAATGATCATATTGGAGCCGACCGACTGCCATAACGTCACCATAATAATGGAGAACATCGCCGTCTCGGTCTGAGCGAGCCAAGCCGGACCGGTAATGCCCACATAGCTGAGCAGGTTGTTCACCAGGCCGAACTCCGGATGGAGCAGCCAGATCCAGACCGTGGACGCCGCAACGGCGGAGGTTAATGTCGGAAGATAATTGAGCGTACGGAACAGCTTGACGCCGAACCGCTTGAAGTTCAGAAGCATGGCAAGCAATAAGGAAATGATGATGTTCAGCGGTACAAAAATAACGGAATAGAAGAATACGTTCTTGAACGTCGTCCAGAACAGATCATCCTCAAGCAGCTTCTTGTAGTTGTCGAGCTTAACGAATTCCATCCGGCTGACCACATCGTAGTTCGTAAAGCTTAAGTAGAGCGCCATGACGACAGGAATAATGGTAAAAGCGAAAAACAGCAGCATCGTTGGGGTAATAAATAAGTAGGCCATGCGGGCCTGATGCTGATTCAGCTTGCCCATTGAAGACATCAGCACTCCTCCCTCCTTCGTAGTGAATCCCGTTAGGCCGGCCGGAATAGATAAAGGGAGGTCTCCCTCCCTTTATCATCCGGTCCGTACCACCGGGAGACCTTCAATTACTTCACGTCTTCGTTGTCCGCGAGCTGCTGGTCGCCCCGCTGCTGCGCTTTCTTGAGCGTATCCTCCGCGCTCTGCTTCTTCTGCTGGTACAGCTCCAGGTTCGGAATAAGCGCTTCGGTCTCCATGACGGAGTAGCCAGGGTGAGCCGGACGAGTCTTCGCGAATTCGAGCGTATCGAGGAATGGCTGCCAGAGCGGATCTTCCTTGAAGAAGGGATCGTCAAGCGCCGGCTTGTAGCCAGGAATGTTCAAGCTTGTTTTTGCCCACAGAAGCGCGTTGTCTTTGCTTGCCGTCCACCACTTGATGAACTCCCATGCCGCTTCCTGATTTTTCGAGGCTTCCGGAATAACAAGGCCAAAGCCGCCCATCACGCCGCCTTTGTCTCCGTTAGGTCCAGCCGGAGGAGGCACAACCCCGAAGTCCAGATCCTTGCCGTATTTCTTATACGTGCTCAGCATCCATGGACCGTTGTAAGTCATTGCAACCTTGCCGGTTGCGAAAGCGTCGGTTCCTTCGCCAAGGCCTTGCTCGAAGCCAACCTTATACACTTTGTCCTGGTTCAGCATGCGGTCCCAGAATGCAAGCACGGACAGACCTTTTTCGTTGTTGAAGTTTGTTTTCTTGCCGTCGTCGGTCAGCATCGAGCCGCCTGCCTGTTGAAGATACATATTAAAGAGTCCGTTATCGGCAAGCGAGAAGCCTGCTACTTCAAGCTTGCTTCCGTTCCATTTGGTTGTCTTGATGGCAGCCTGCTCGAGCTCATCCCAAGTTGTAGGAGGCTGCGTTACGCCTGCGTCGGCCAAAAGTTTTTTGTTATAAAATAGTGCGCGCGCATCAACGGTTAAAGGAAGGCCGTACAGCTTGTCGCTATTGGACAATTCCTTCAGCGCTTCGCCGTAGAAATCATCCTTGTTCAAGCCGTCTTTCGTCATGAAATCATCGATTGGGTGAAGCACGTTTTTCGGTGCGTACAGCGGTGTCCGCCATCTGTCCCACAGCAGCACGTCAGGTGCGCCGCCGGATGTAGCAGCCGTCAGGAACTTCGTAATCAGATCCTGTTGAAGCACATACTTGACATGAATTTTGTCCTGCGATTTGTTGAAAGCGTCAACCATCGTCTGGAATTGCTTCTGTCCGTCGCCGGCCCAGTCGCCCCAGAACGTCAGCTCTACGGCTTTGCCGCCGCCGGAATTCCCCGAAGCGTTATCCGTTTGCTCGCTGTTTGCGTTCGTATTACTGCTTGCATTCGCATTCCCGTTGCCATTGCTGCTTGTCGTTGTTTTTGCGCAGCCGGCTGCTGTTGCCACTACCGTAACCAAGGCGATCATCGTGATCCATTTTTTCACTTTTCATGCCTCCCTTTTTTAGTAACCCACTATATTTCGAAGAAAGCCGCCGTTAGGCCTTGCTCTCTATGAAACCGCTTTTATTTTGTTTGTACTCGAATACCGCAATAATCAAGCAGAAGCTCGCTGAACATCATGTTGGCCCACGAGAACCATGGACGGCTGAACTGATACGGATCATCCGCGTGGAACCCTTCGTGCATAAAGCCCGTTCCCGCCGTTGTGGCTTCCATCAGGCTGAGAAGCCTCTCCTTCTCGGAACGGTCATCCGTTGTCAGGCCCTGCATTGCCAGGGCGATATGCCAGATGTAACGGTCCGGGGTATGCGGACTGCCGATTCCGGCTGCCGCTTCGCCTTCGAAGTAATACGGATTGCTGCTGCTTAGCACAAAGTCGCGCGTATTGCGGTAGATCGGATCCTCCTGCGAGGTATAGCCGAGATAGGGAATCGACAGAAGACTCGGTACGTTTGCGTCATCCATAAAATTGTAATTGCCTAGCCCGTCGGTTTCATATGCATAAACTTTTCCAAATTGCGGATGTTCGGTAATCGCGTAGGTCTGGATGCCTTGATGAAGCTCCCCGCCAAGCTTAGCCGCTCTTGCCGCAAGCTCCTCATCGCCAAGCACTTCTTCCGAAATTTCCTTCAGATAGCCCAAGACGACAACCGCAAACATATTTGCCGGCACCAGGTAGCCGTATGTACAAGCATCATCGCTAGGGCGGAAGCCGCTCCATGTCATTCCGGTATATGCGGTTTCCGTGCCTTTGCCCTCGCGCAGCAGCGTATCCGTTGGCGCGCAATTGAAGCGCTGGAACCGGTAAGGCGATGCGCTCTCATGCTCCTGCTCCGTTGTCCAGAGATTCAGAATCGCATCCGCGGCCTGACGGAAGGTATCGCCAAATTGCGAGGTTCTGCCGGTATTCTTCCAGAGCAGATAGCTGAGCTGCAGCGGGTAGCAAAGCGAATCGATCTCGTATTTGCGCTCCCAGATGGAAGGCCCCATGTCCGTCAGGTCGTCCTGATGTCCTTTGCCGGTTGGCCCGTTATTAAAGGCATTCGCGTAAGGATCAAGCAGGATCGAATCCATTTGCCTCCGGACAAGACCTTCAATCAGATCGGCCAGCTCGGCATCCTCGGACGCAAGCACCAGGAACGGGCGAAGCTGCGCAGCGGAATCGCGAAGCCACATAGCTGGTATATCACCTGTTATAACAAATGTGGTACCATCCGGCAGGCGCTGGATCGTCGTTTGCAGCGTATTGTGAATGGCCTTCTCGAATATTGCTGCCCACTTCGGATGATCCGCTGTTTTTTCCTTGATACGCTCCACTAGTCGCGTTAAGGATGCGGGAATTTCTGTCGATTGCGTCATCAGTTTCGTGCCTCCTTGTTTCCTTTGAACGCTTTCTATAAAACGCTTTCATTTGATATTGCTATTATATTGGCATATATATGGTATGTCAATATATAATTTTTAAAAAGGTTATACCAACCTTTATACTAATTGACCGGGACTTCAGACGCAAAATAAAGAGCCTCCAGAACGGAGGCTCTTCTTAGCAATCAGTTTCTTTGTTCAACGGGAACATTAACCGGGATCTTGAAATACCAGATATAGAACAGACATAACAGAAACATAATCCCGTAAGCAACCAGCGGTTTCCTGTGGAAGATCCACAGCAATGGAAACATCGTGCAGTCAAAAAAGATAGACCAGCTTAGATTCCAACCGTACTGGTAAATGATCCGGTCCGTCAGCATAAAGAACCATTCCACTCCTACGTATACCCCGATGTATCTCAGGTAGTGGCCGATGATTTTGCTATACCGGTCAGGGTAATTCGAGATAAACATTAACGCCGTCGCCGGAAAAATAACAAAGGTATACACCATTTCCGTCATACTATGGTTAGGTAAAAAGTCCGGCTTCAGCTTCCAGAGGAAGTGACCCGCCGTCAAAAAGTTATACAGCAGATTGCCAATGACAATAAACATCATCGTATGATGATATCTTTGCCAATGCCGCCAGTCCCCGTACCTCCATGCCGCGAGCACGGTAATAACCCCTAGGATCAAATGCACAAAGATTGCCCCTCTTATAGGTCGAGCTCAAGTCAGCTCTTGGAATTTTTGTCGGCGACTAAAGTAGAGAGCCAATAAATAGATACCAAACTGAATCGGAACGGAATACGTGTGATGCCACTTTATTAGTTGATATATGCCAAGCCAATGAATAAAAGGCTCTGCTGCATACGAGGTTAACAAGGCAAATACCAGCGCTTTTAAGAATGGGCTGACGGCAGGCTTTATCTGTAATAGAAACATGACCCCTACAGGCATTAAAGTGACATCCCAGGGGAAATAAGTCGGGATAAGAGGAATGACGTTAAACCTGTAATGCCAGAATCCGAATTGATCGCCCAGTACGTCCAGCGTCAGCGCGAGGATTGTAGTCAGAAACCCGGCATATAAGTTGCGGTCCGTGCTTTGCTTGTTTCGCAGCAGGATCCACAATACCCAAGGCATAACGCTTAGAATAACGCCCAGCCACCACAATCCTGAGAAGACCACGTAGCCCGGACCAGATTTGTTTTTTTTGATCAAGCAATTCTTCGATTTTATAATAATTTTCATCAATGAGACCAGCGACTTTCTCTTTATCCACGATTCTCCATCACCCCCTGCAAAAATATTGTGCTCTAACCTTTTTTTGTTATTCCTTGCCCGCCATGAAAAAGCGCAAATAAAAAAAACCTCCGTAAAGGAGGCCTTTCTGTACGCGAAAACTAGGATTGGGCTGGACCTGTCGAGTCGCTGACAACAAGCGAAGCATCCAGCAGAATTTTATTCGGTACGGATTGCCCGGCCCACAGCTTAAGCACGTTCTCGAAAGCAACGCGCCCCATCTCATGCTGATTCTGGCTCAGATGAGTGAACGGATATCGTCCATTGGTCTCCGGACAGTCAAAGCAGACAATCGAATAGTCCTTAGGTACGGACTTGCCCATCTGCTGCACCGCCTGATAAGCGATCTGCCCGATATTGAATTCCGTCGCAAACAGTGCCGTTATCTGCGGGTGCTTGTTCAGATGGCTGATCAGCTTCTGAATATCCTCCTGCTTGTTCTCCTCCGTATTGTGCTTTGGAAGCGTAGACGTAATATTCTCCATCCAGATCTCCCGGTCAACGACAATCCCTTTCTCCGCATGGGCTTGGATAAACCCTTCGATCCGTTCCTCGATAGCGGTTGTATCCACCGGCGGAGGCGTCAGGAAAGCAATCGATTTATGTCCAAGCTCAAACAAGTAGTTTGTTCCGTCCTTGGCGGCGCCTACATTGTCCGTTGCAATGGAGCTGGCCGAAATCCCCTTCAGATGGCGGTCAACAAGCACAAACGGGAACTGGTTAATGACCAGCTTCAAAATTTCGGCATTAAAGTATTCGCCTTGC
Organism: Paenibacillus sp. MMO-58; assembly: GCF_037146255.1. NCBI lineage: Bacteria > Bacillati > Bacillota > Bacilli > Caryophanales > Paenibacillaceae > Paenibacillus > Paenibacillus sp. MMO-58. Next base: position 433,099 of record NZ_JBBCVY010000004.1, on the reverse strand, counting down.
GCCGGAAAAATAATAAGTCCGTCCACGCCAAGCTCCAGCAGTCCCTTGATCGCCTCCTCTTCGAGGGCAGGCATGCCGAACGTACGCCGGAGAACCAGGTAGCAGTTATGATGGCGGGATGCTTCCTCCATGCCATAAATCAGTCCGTTGCCGTAGCTGTCCGCAAAATCGGTAATCACAAGACCTATCAGCAGCTTGCCGTCTTCCTTGCGCGTCTTCTGTGCCGGCGTCCCGATTGCTGTCTGCTGCTTCGGTTGTGGCGCCGGCTGATCCGATACGAAAGAGCCTCGTCCCGGCTGCCGGATAATATAGCCTTCGTTAGCCAGAAGCTCCAGCGCCTTCTTGCTCGTAATCCGGCTGACGTTGTATTCGTCGCCAAGCTCCTTCTCCGAAGGAACCCGGTCGCCCGGTACGTATTTCTTCTCCACAATGTCTTCGCGGAGCGCTTCGAAAATCCGTTCATACATCGGTTTCGATGATTCGTTCATCCTGTTCGTTCCCCCGTCTTCCCTCTGACAAGTGTTTATTATATAACAATATATCATGATATATGTTATTTGCCAAGCTGAATTGACATATCAACTGCAGAATAGCGACAACATAAAAAAGCCTGTACCCCCAGTCGGGAGTCAGGCTTTTCAACAAATATTAGGTTACTAGATCGGCATTTCCTTGCCCGTATAATCCACAAAGTTGAACTTACCCTTAGGCACGAGTTGACCTTCGATCATATCCAGAATGCCCTTCGCGCTTTGGCGCGGATCGGTAGGCGCGTTCTCCCCGCCCATGTCCGTCTTCATCCAGCCCGGATGCACGCTAAGCACTTGAATGCCCCGCTCCTTCACGGCGGACAGGAGCTGCTGCGTGAACATATTCAGCGCCGTCTTCGAGATGCCATAAGGGTAATCTCCCGGATAAGCATTCGAGATGCTGCCCGCTTCGGAGGAAATATTGATAATGGCTCCATGCTTCTCGGTTACTAACTTAAGAAAATGCTTGGCGACCCGCATTGGCCCAAACAGATTGATATCGAAGGTTTTAGCTACCTCTTCGATATTCAGCTCTTCGATCGGAGTATTGCGTTCTACGAGAATGGCGGCATTATTGACGATTGCTCCAATGGCTTTTCCTTGCTGCTGCAAGGTCCCTGCTAACGCAGCGACTCCCGCTTCGTCCGTAACATCCAGCTCCACAAGCTCCAAGTGCTCACCGTATAGCTTGGCAAGTTCGGCAAGCTTGCCTTGCGCAGCGGTATCTCGCACGCCCGCAAGAACACGATGCCCGCGCTCCAGCGCTTCGGCAGCGATTTCCACGCCAAGTCCGCGGCTGGCACCCGTAATAAGGATATTCATAGAAAAACCTCCTCCTTAATCTTCCATTCTTCTAACTATAGCATAAAGGCATGTAAACATACCTTAGCAGATCCTTTGATAATATAAGGAGTTCTACCCTATTAAAAAGGCCGAGCAGATAGAACTGCTCAGCCTTGGTAGGTGCCGGACTAGATTTTTTCAAGTAAATTATCAATCGCCTGCGCGATTTCCGCGCGTGTGCCCTGACGTCCCGGAGCAAATTGCCCGTCGCCATCCCCTTGCATCAGGCCGGCTGCGCCGGCTTCGGCTATCGCCGTTTTCGCCCAGGCGGCGATTAGAGCCGCATCGGCATACAACGTCTTGCCGGCTTCCGCCTCCGATAATTCGCCGCCTGCAAGCTTATAAGCTCTCAGCAGCATGACTGCCAGCTCCTGGCGGGTAATTGGAGCGTTCGGGTTAAAACGACCGGAAGCATCTCCTTGAATGAGCCTTGCTTCATAAGCGGCGGCTAATTCCTTGCCATACCAGGCGCCTGCCGGAACATCCTTAAATCCGGCTGCAGAGGAGACCGCATTTCCGTTCAGATTAAGCGCCCGGACAATCATAGCCATGACTTCCGCGCGGGTTCCCTTCCGTTCCGGAGCAAACTGTTCCTCCGTCACGCCGTTAACGATATGCTTTGCCGACAGCGAAGCAACGGCTTCGTAGAACCAGCTCGAGCTTCCTACATCCACGTAACTCTTCTCGTATTCAAATACGGCAAATGTGCCTGCGGCATTCAAATCAGCTGCAAAGCTGCCATTTGAAGCCTTGTATCTGCCCCCCGCATACTTCCACCGACTATTCTCGCGGTCATAGACATATAAACCAAGCAGCTTGCCATTCAGCTTGGGAGCTGACACTTTAGACTCCAGTCCAGCCTGAAGATCAGACTGAACGGATGTTAGCAGCGTTCCTTCCTTTGCTTTCAAATTCAGCTCAACTGAATAGACTGTACCTTTCAGCCTCATGTCTGTCGGAACGGCAGGCGTTGCGGCAGACGATACCGGCTTCAGCGCAAACTCCAGATAGGCTCCGGCCGGGGCCGAACCTGCAAGCTTCTTCAACGGTTCCGGCTTCCACTGCAGCGCAAGACCGCCGTTTGCCTGTAGAGCAAGTTTGTTAGTGCCGAGGCTGCCGATGAGCGAAACAGGCAGCAACACGCGGTCCGTTCCTTTTTCCAATACGATGGCTACTTGCCCGTTTGCGGCGTTGTTCACATCCTGTTCAGTTACGGTACGACTGCCCTCAGACGGCGGTATAACCGTCGTATCCCCGCCTGATCCCGCACTGCCGTTTAGATCAAGCTGCTGTACTTGTCCTTGCTTCGGATCGCGGTCTACGACCAGCATCGTCCAATAATCCAGTGCAGGAACATCAATCGCAATATGATCGCCATTCCAGGTATAAGTCAGCTCCGTCATAGCGCCTTCCCCACGGTCAGGGGTAGCCGCAAACACCTTCAGCCCCGCAGCATCCTGCTTGGTGACGCCAACCGCATAATCAACCTTCAGATCGCTTTGCTTCTCCGGCTCGTTCGCCGCGTTTCTCCAGTCGGAGTCGTTATTGAGCAAATTAACAAGATGGATAATATCGTAATGTTCATACCCTTCGTTCGAAGCATTCCTGCGGACGGTATACCAGAGCGTATTATCCGAGCCGTCCTTGCTCAGCGCCAGGTCCTTTCCTCCTGCGGTCTTAACGCCAATTGTAGCGGCAGAATCGGTCTTGCTGTCGAAGAGCAGGTTCTCGTAAGCCGCGAAGAACTTATAATAATCCTTCATCGCTTCCTTCGTGCTTTCCGTCATTTTCTTGCTGCGGTTCGGGTAATACTCGTGGGCCAGCATATTGGGCCCCTCCTCAAGCTTCTCCGCCGTGCCCAGCTCAATATGGGTAGCTCCCATAGAAGCCAGAGCCGCATCCATCAACCGTACGGAAGATTCGTCAAAATAGCCTGCCGTTACGCCGCGCAGCTGGATCATACCCGGCTCATCGTCCTCTTCCATTTTAATCGTCACCGTGTGCTGCCCCGCCTTCATATGCGGAATAATCACATACCCGTCGCCGCTGTAACTGTCTTTGTTGTCCGTCCCCGATAATCCCAGCTTCAAAGCGTTTCCGCTTGCATCCTTGGCTCGTACGCCGTCAATGTAGACGGAACGGGTCGTAAACGCCCGCGGGTTTGAATACGTAAAAATCAGGCTTTGCTCTCCGGACTGCGGAATCGTGACCGGATAAGTAACTTGCTGTCCGACTTCGCCGAAATTCATTACCGTGTCTTTGTATAACGAAAACGGCGTTTCCGTATTTAAGCTTTCCGCTTCGTAGGTGCGCTCGGCAAGGCTGCCGCCACCGGCGGGAACAACTATCAGCTTGTCCAGCTGAAGGCCGATGTCGGTACCTTCAAGCATCTTGATCACTACCCGGTTTACGCCCTTCTGAAGCTGCACTCCGCTTAACACGGCTTCGCCCCATTCATCGTTTGCCGTAGGCGCAAAGCTTACCGTCTGACCTGCTCCGTCCCCGATATAAACCGAGCGGCTTAGCGGCATAACATCCGACCCGTTATTCCGGTAGAACCAACGCAGATCATAGCTTCCCGCTTCCTCCGCGTCTACATTGAACGCAAGCCGGTCGTTTTCGTTGTTAAAATCCGAGGCATAACCAACCACCGGAATGACACCGCCGACCGTCACCGCGCTTCCCGTGCTGTATTCGTACCCGCCGGCCAGCACTCCGCCGACATTCGTATATTGGCCGCTGGATTCCATCCGGAGCGTAATCGTATGATGGCCGGCCGGAACCGCTGCCTCCAGATCCTTCCGCTGCATCGCGCCGCCCCAGCCGCCAGGCGTTTTCGGGAACAACACCTTTTGCGCGTTCTCCGCAGGCTCGCCGTCTACCAGCACGGACATCGTTGGACTGTTGTCGCCATGATAGAGCACCGCAATCCTATCAATGGCGTCCGCCAGATCCACCTCATAGGTTACCGTTTGACCGGCCTGACCGAAATTATCCGTCTTGCTCTCGATGTAGGAAATACTGTTCGTCTGCGGGATGTCCGCATATAGCGCCTCGTACTTTTTGTTCCCGACAGTCATATACCGCAGCTTGATGCCCAAATCATCCGTTGGCGCCTTCAGCATAACCGTATTGTCACCGGCCTCCAGGTGAACGGTCGCCAAACCCTTATGCGCAACAAACTTATCCCAAGTGCCGTTGCCAGGGAAAGCAAGGCTGCCCTGCGGCTGATCGTTAACGACCAGGTCACGGCTTACCGTCTGCCAATCCGAGGCGTAGCTGAAGCCAAGCGGATAATCGCCCGCTTCCGGCACGCGGACGTGGAACTTCAAATAATCGCCTTTTGTATCAAAATAGTAGACGTTGCTGTACTGATCGACTATAACCGTATCCAGCTTGGCGTCTACCGCTTCGTAACGGTCGTTCACGCCGCCTCCCACCACGTCCAGACTGGCCAGGTTGAGCCACAGGTTGTTCGTATTAAGCGTCAGCTTAACCGTGTTTTCACCGGCTTTAAGCTCCGCCGGTACCGTATACTGCGCGGTCGGATGGCCCCAGCCCGTATTGACCGAGAAAGGAATAACGCCTTCCGCAACCTCGCCGTTCACGGACAGCTTGCCTTCAGGCCCCGTTGTCCCGTTGCCTTGACCGTAATTCAGGACAAGATTGTAATTCCCTGCTTCCGGAACGGTTACGGTAAAGGTCACCGCGTCGGTATCCTTGCGTCCGAAGTTGCCAACCCATCCGTAAGCCTTCGTTATCCGGGACTGATAATCGACGGTGGCCGGTACATCCTCCGCTTCCGTTCCGCGGGTTGTTACGCCGGTCGCCTGCTTATAGTTCATATAACCCGCGATAACCATTGCTTTGCCGCCGTTTGCGGCGCGCGTATCCTCCACAACCTTCTGAAGATCGCGGTATTGATTCCGGTCCTGCCATATTTCGCTGTAATCAAAGTCCGTCTTGGTGGCCGGATTCGGCACCGCGCTGTATTCCGCATTGCCGCCGACCATATTGAAAGTCACGTCGTTTTTATTCGGATTATTGACGGTAAGCGAATCCTTGACCGCGTTTATCAGCTTGCCGTAATCTAGCGAGTAATACCGCTTGTTTCCGTTGTAATCATACAAAAAATCGTTATCGTTCGCTCCCCATTGATCCAGATGAATGCCGTTAAAGCCAAACTCGTTTACCGCGCGGTTAAATTCCTTCGTAATAAAAGCCTGCCACTCCGTATTGCCCGGATCCTGCAGGAACAGCGACGTAGGATGGCCGTTTACGTCAAACGTAAATCCGTTCTGGTCCTTCTGCGGGTTGCCCGGATCAAGCGGGAACTTCGCCGACTTGTTGTACAGCCCCCATAACGGGCTGACGCCAAAATCCTCATAATTCTCCCTCGCGGCATAATTCATCTCATAAGCCATCGCGGCGGAGCCGTATTTCTGGGCAGCTGCCACCTGCTGCTTCACCGACATCGGGAATAATTCGCGTCCGAGCAAATCCGTGTAATGCGTATCCGCATCCATCGTTTCCGTTATGAAATTTCCGTTCTCGTCAGTTAGCGGCTTGCCGCTGCTGTCCGTTTTGGAATAGACCGATACATCGTGCCGCCACATCCAATCGTAGAACTGGTAGCCGTTCAAATAGTAGTCCTGGGACAGCTGCTTCAGCTTCGCATCGCTTTGCTCCGCCGTTTCCTTCGGAAACTCGCCGACATAGCCGTACCTCGGGTACTTCTTCCAATCGCTGGACACATCGATGGCAGCGGTTACAAAATCATCGCTGGCCGCCCCTTTTATCCAAGCCTTCACCATATAGCCCTTATAGTCCTCCGCCGGCGGCTTCCACTTTACCTGCAGCTCTCCTTGCCCCTGCAGGACCGTAACGGCCTTCGCGCCTTTGGCCACAAGCTTGTTTAACTGATAAATCTCCACATTGAGCTCGCCGCTCCAGGAGCTGACGTCCTTCAATGCAAAAGTCAGCGTTGCCTCTTCGCCAGGCGTAAAGCGGGCCTTATCCACCGTCAGCGAGGTAATCGTTTTCACGAATTGGCGCTGTTCACTGCTTGTCGTTTCGGCATAAGCCTTCGCCGTATGTTCACCGGCTGCCGCTTCGAATACCGGTACCGCACCTTGCAAGGCAACTATAGCTGCAAGCGACTGCAGCATTGTTTTATTCAGCTTGTTCATCGTATCCTCCTAAAATGAAGTCATATCGCCGATTGCTCTCCTGTTTTATCTGCCGTTCAAATAAGAAGGGTATAACCGCTTTGGATTATACCCTTCGTGTTGCTGCTTATTTGCCGTTTGCCGCGCGCCACGCGTCAAGCTGTTTTTGCGCTTCGGCGATGACTTTGTCCACGCCTGCCGCTTTTTGCTTCTCGAGCAATTTCGGAATGTTCTCCTCCGGATCCAGCTGGCCGGATTTCAGTCCGTCCACAAAAGCTTTGTTGGCATTGTCGATAGCGATAATCTCGTTCTTCACCGGTTCCGGATCAAAGATAAAGCCAAACGTGCGGGCCGGACGGCTCGAGACCATCTCGTTAAACTTCTCGTAGTTCTGATATTTGTTCGGGTCTTCGCCTTCACGGGTGTAGTTCAGCATCTGGTTGCCGATCTGCCACATAATATCGTGATAGAAGCCCACGTCATTTGTTGTTTTGCCGTCAGGCAGCGCGATTTGGCCGTTCTTCAGCACGTAATGCTTACCCTCTACGCCGAAGTTGAACAGCGTCAGAAGCTTTTGATCCTTAAAGAACAGATTCAGCAGCATCATGGCGCGGGCCGGGTCTTTCGACGTTTTGGAAATGGCCTGCATCGTCGCCGTCATTTTGCCGGTTTGCAGTCTGTCGACGTTTAACGGGATCTGAATCATTTCATGGCCGGCTTTAATAGATGCGTTAGGCGCTTTAGCTACCGAGCCAATCTCCATGTTAGCCAAAATCTCCATATCGCCTACCAGCGCAAAAGCTTTGCCAGCCTGGATTTTCTTCCACGCATCAAGCCCCGGAGTCAACGCGTCTTTGTTAATAAAGCCCGCTTTGAACCATTTGTGGGTCAAGTCTGCAAGCTCCTTGTAACGAGGCGTTTCAAAAGAATTAATGACATCAAGGCTTTTCGGATCCGTATTTAACGTGTTTACCGCCGCTACGCTCGAGATTGTATCCAGCGTGCCCGACGAATAGTAAGCTTCAAGCGGGAAGCTTGGCGCCGCCAGCGGCGTTACGCCCGGCTCATTATCTTTAATGATTTGAAGCAACGGCTCCAGATCTTCTACTTTGCCGGATTTCAGAGCGGATAAGTCCATGTTGTATTTGTCGACAAGCGCTTTGTCGAGATAGACGCCTTGCGAGCCGCCCAGCTCCTGATGCGTATGAATGCCGTACAGCTTGCCGCCGCGTTTGGCGGGCTCGTGGTAATCCTTTTCTACCGCCTCGATATCCGGGCCGTATTGGGCAAGCAGATCGTCAAGCGGGAGCAATCCGCCCTTCAATACCTGCTGGTTATAGCCTAACCAGTCGGCCGTGAACAGCAGGTCGAACTTCTCGTTGGACGCCATCATAAGGTTCGTCTTGTCGTTCCAAGCGCCCCAGTCAATCGGATTCAGCTTCACCGTCATATTTAATTCCGGGTACGTTTGCTTCAAATAATCGTTCATTCCGGTCTGCACGCTGGCCAGATCGGCTTGCGGCGCGTCCGGGTACACCATCACGACCTCGTAAGGATCAAGCGCCTTCGCTGCGTTATTCGCAGGTTCCGCCGAAGTATTCGCCGAGCTCGAAGCCGTACTCTCTTCCTTGTTGCCGTTTGAGGCTTTGTTCGTCGACGAGCATCCCGTTGCGGCAAACGCAATCGCAAGGATAAGCGTCAGAAGAACAAGCGAGCTGTGTCTAAACCTTTTCATTAAAGTGACCTCCCCAAAATGATCAAGCTTAAGTTCTGTATACTAAACCGAAGCGAGTTCGGACTTAGCCTTTGACTGCGCCTACCGTCAGCCCTTTGACGAAATACTTCTGCAGGAACGGAAACACGAACACAAGCGGGCCGATCGCCACCATTGCCATCGCCATCCGGATCGATTCCAGCGGCTGCGTCACATTGGCGGTATTGCTGTAGGCCTTGTTCGCGATGCTTTGCAGGAACGAAGCGTTCATCAGCGTTTTATTAAGCAGATACTGCAAGGAGTACAGCTTCTCGTTATTGATAAACACCAGGCTTGTGAACCAGTCGTTCCAGTAGGATACGATAGTGAACAGCCCGATCGTGGCCATAACCGGCAGGGACAGCGGCAATATGATGCTGAAGTACGTCCGGTACTCGCTCGCGCCGTCAATCTTGGCCGACTCGACAAGGGACGGCGGAATGCTGTTCGTAAAGAACGTCCGGATAATAAAGACGTTGAAGCCGCCGATTAACCCCGGTATGATAAGCGCAAGCAGCGTATCCTGCACATGAAGGAACCGGGTATAAACCAGATACCAAGGCAGCAGTCCGCCGGAGAACAGCATCGTGAAGAATACATAGAAACCTAGTGCATTCCGATACGGAAACTCAGTTCGAGACAATGCGTAAGCCATAGCTGAGGTAATCAGCAGACTGATGACAACGCCGGTAAGCGTAACCGTGATCGTTACCCCGTACGCTCTCGCGATATTCGCGGAATCATGGATCAGGTAACGGTAGGCTTCCCAGTCGAAATGCTTAGGCCAGAACGTGTAGCCGTTTCGCGTCAGATCGTTCTCATTGGTCACCGATACCATAAAAACGAGCCAGAACGGAATGAGACAAGACAAACTGAACAAGGTTAAGAACAACAGGATAAACGGGTTTGTGCGATTATTCGTCTTCATGCTTGGCCCCCTAGAACAACGCGTTTTCTTTGCTGAATTTCTTCACGATATAGTTGACCGTAAGGACAAGCACAAAGCCAACGACCGATTGAAGAAGACCTGCGGACGATGCGAGCCCCGTATCGCCGGTTACCAGCAAAGCGTTGTAGACGTAGGTATCGATAACCTCGGTTGTTTCCTTCAGCATCCCCGAAGCCATCGTTGCTTGGTAGAACAAACCAAAATCCGCATTAAAGATACGGCCTACCGCAAGCAGCGTCAGAATAATAATGACCGGCGTGATGAGCGGTACGGTTATGCCGGTCATCTGCTTCCATTTGCTCGCCCCGTCAATGCGGGCAGCTTCGTAATACTCTTGGTCGATCCCAACAATCGCGGCCAGATAGACGATGGCGGAATAGCCGACCGTCTTCCACGTATTGACGATCGTGAGGATATACGGCCAATATTTCGGCTCCGCATACCAAGCAATCGTCTCCTTGCCCATCGGTTCGAGAATCGATTTGTTAATAAAACCAAGCTCCGGATTCAGGAAGCCGTAGACGAGGTAACCAACGATAACCATCGATACAAAATTCGGAAGAATGGCGGCACTCTGGAAAAACTTCGACAGCACCTTCCGCCTGACCTCATTGAGCAGAATCGCAAGCAGTACGGCCAATGCCGTATTGATGACAAGGAAAGCGACATTGTACAAAATCGTGTGCTTAATGATCATCCATGCGTCATTGGAGGCAAACAAGAACTTGAAGTTCTGCAGTCCTACCCAATCGCTGCCCCATACGCCCTTCGTATAGTTCAGATCCTTGAACGCCAGGAAAATGCCGAACATCGGAAGATAGTTGTTGATAAATAGCATGATAATCCCCGGTATCGCGAGAATAATCAAGGCGCGATGCTTCAGCAGCCGTCGCAGCACGGGCATGTGTTTCACCTTCTTGTTGTTTGTATGTCCTAAGTATACGGCCGCCCGGCAGACCCCCCTACCGTTTTTGTAACCTCAGTCTAGTCGTTTTGTGACATTGCGGTATTCTTGCGGATTAACCCCGTATTGCTTCTTGAACATCTTCGTAAAATGCGAAAAATTCGAATATCCGACCTGCTGCGCGATTGCGCTGACCGTCATTCCCGTCGTATCGAGCAGCTGTCTGGCTCTTGCCATCTTCGTCTCGATGAGGTAATCAATCAGGTTCTGCCCGGTCTCCTTCTTGAACAGGCGGGACAAATAAGCCGGATTCAAACCGACATGCGCGGCGACATCCTCGCGGGAGATGTCCTCCTCCACGTTCTCTTTCATATACTGAACCGACTTCTGCACCACGCTGTTGCTCTCTAATGCAGTAAAGGCCGCATCCATGACGGCAGAGACGATATTTTCCGCCCAATGCCTGTATTGGGACAAGCTGCGGATTTGAGCCGATGCCCACAGCGGGAAGTTGGGCACCTGGCTTGGGCTCATTCCCTTTACGTGCATAAAGCCGTAAACGACCTGCAGCGTGTCCAGATGGTAGGTCTCCAACTGGTTCTGATGAATTTGACCCGCTTCCAGCTTATCCACGCTCCGGTTAATCAAGGAGATCACCTTGTCCCGTTCCTTGTTCAGCATATAGGACGACCATTCCGTTACGTTAATATTGTCCGGCACAAGCAGCGGCGCGGCCGCACTGCCTTGCGGCACGTACATAATGACCGACTGCGATTCCTTGACGTTATGACGCTCCTTGTCCTTCAGCCCTTCGCATAACCCGGACACTTCCTGCAGGCTGACGAACTTTCCGATATAACAGGTGATCTGGCAGTAGAAATAGGTTCGGCATACTTCGATGAACCTTCTGCAGATCTCGGTCCAGCTGCCCGCGGACCGGGCGGCTCCTCCCGTATAGACCATCGCGAACATCACGCCGCTCCGGTCCGTAATCACATCCCCGGCGCAGCCTGAGAGGAACAGCTCTCCGGCGGCTTTTTTCACCGCGTACTCCATAATCTCCTGATCCCGCGCATCAAGCGGCTTATGCCATTCTTCGATGCTGATGAGAATGGGCATCACTCTGCCGTCCGCTTCCAGCTCGATTTGGGCATCCTTCAGTCCCCGCTCAAGAAAATCGCCGAACGACAGCTGACGCCTCGACAACATATCCTGCCAGAAACGTTCGGCGAGCAGCGGCTGCTGCTTGCGCCACAGCTCCGCGTATTTGCGGTACTCGGCATGATGCTGTACGCTCTCTTCCTTCTCTCTAACAGCTTGAAGCATTAAGGAGACCGCCTGCACCAGCTCCTGGCCGTCGACCGGCTTCAGCAAATAATCGAAGCTGCCGAGGTTAACCGCCTGCTTGGCGTAAGTAAACTCCGAATGGCACGTAAGAAACAGAGACTCGGTATGCGGGGAATGCTGTTTCACCCAGCGGACCAGCGACAATCCATCCTCGTCGGGCATCTCGATATCGCAGACGAGAATATCGATGCGGTGCTCCTTCATGATTGTTCTTGCGGCATCGGCGTGATTGGCGGTAAACACGGCTTCAATGCCCAGCGTAGACCAATCGTTGCATTCGCAAATGCCGTCCACCGCAAATTTCTCGTCGTCAACGACCAGCATCCGCGCCATGTTCATCCCGCTCCTTTGTATGATCGATAGGTAAAGTCAGCCGTATGGCTAATCCTTTTGGTTCGTTTGGCCGGAAGCTGATCCGGGCCAGGCTGCCGTAACGCATCGCCGCCCGCTTCTTCACATTCCAGATTCCGATATGATTGTCATCCGAGGAGGGCTTGTATTGCTCCGATGCCAGCTCCTCCATCCGCTCCTCGCTTAAGCCTCTGCCGTTATCCTTCACTTCAATCTGCATCAGGCCGGAGTCCTCGGCGTCCCGCAAGGCCGTGATTTGAAGCAGGAAAGGCTCTCCTTTGACGCTCATGCCGTGAATCATCGCATTTTCCGCAAACGGCTGCACGAGCAGCGAAGGAATACGGGCATCCAGAAGCTCCTCCGCGCACCCGATCTCGAATTCGAAGGTATCCTGATACCGCATCTTCTGAATCTCCAAATAGTTGCGGATATGCTCAAGCTCCTGCGACAGCGTGATCGTATCCCGGCTTGTACCCAGCATAAACCGGAAGTAGCCGACCATATGGCGGACCGTCTTCTTCACCAGCTCGTATCTTTTCAAATCCGCCAATTGAAAAATAATGTTCATCGTATTGAGGAAAAAATGCGGATTGATCTGCGTCTGCAGATGCTTCAGCTCCGCCTTCTGCGCGTTCAGTCGCTCCTCGTACACGTCGATCTTAAGATCCTTGATCTCGTCCATCATGTTGTTAAAGGTATGATTAATTATCGCAAACTCGGTAATCGGCGAATCCGGCAGCTTCATCTCCATATCCCCGTCCTTCACCCGCCGGATGGTGCCAAGCAGCTGGAGGATCGGGGCCAGGATTATGCGCCGGAATACAAAGAGATAGACAAGCAGAATAATCAGGACAAACAGCGGAAGCAAATTTATAATCGTCTGGAATTGCTTCAGCCCTTTCAAGAGATCCGAATACGGCAGAACCACGGCCATGCTGATCCCGCTGAGCGGCGACTTGCTCGTAATGACAAACAGCTTCTTGCCTCCGTCCGAATAGGAGAAGGACGTATTCCTGGCCAGCTTATCGGCCGGAAGCCGAAAATCCTTGCTTAAGCTGCCTGACGGCTTGGACAGAATCATCCCGTCTTCTCCGGCAAACAGCACGTCGCCGCCCGTCCGCACATCCTTAAGAGGCAGCTTTAACGTATTCATGCTGATCAAAGCGCCGATATAAGCGTTATTGGTCGTATCATCGCTGACGACCCTGTGCAAATAATAGTCCTGCCCAATCTTGACGATCTTCCATTGATACAGAAGCGGATGCAGCTCTTCGGCGTTATTCAGGGTCTGCGTAATCCAGCTGCTCACCTGGTCATGGTCGGTGTCCGATATGACATTGGTTGTCGCCAGAACGTTATTGGGCTTCGAATACACGTAGAACATGTCTACCGTATGGTAATAGGAGCGGTAAGCCGAATTTCTCTGGATCAGCTCCATCTGGGCAAAATAGTATTCGGAATCCGACAGCCCAATCTGTCCGAACTTCTGAAAGTTCTCATCATGGTCCACGTTGTAGACCATATTCGTCGTTATATCGTCCAGACTGCGGTCGATCATATTCAGATTGGAATTCACCAGATTCTGATAGGAATTCGCCACCTGCGTAAGCACGACATCCTGTGCGTAATGACCGGCAGCAAACAGAATAAGCAGGAGCGGCAGGGTGACGGCCGAGAACAGCAGGACAAACCGCGAGCTTAGCTTTTTCGTTTTTTTCATGGATTTTCCAAACATGGTGGAACCTCCCGCACCCAATCTAAGAGCAGAAAATGCGTGACAGACCCGTTACACTGGCCCGCCACGCATTTTCTGTTTTATGTACGCAAATCCTTGACCGTCTGCCTTTCCACAATCTCATGCGGAACAATAAAGCTCGGGACGATCTTTCCCGTTTCAATCATCGTAATGACCTTGTCGACCGCATCGCGGCCTAACTGCAGCAACGGCTGCCCAACTGTCGTCAGCGCCGGGTAAACCATCCTCGACAGCCGGATATTATCGTAGCCGATCACGGACAAATCCTCAGGCACCCGGATGCCTTGCCGCATAGCGGCATTCATGGCTCCAACGGCCATTTCGTCGCTAGCGGCAAATACGGCCGTTATCCCGCGCTCTTGCTCCAGCAGCGTCTCCATCGCCGCCTGTCCGCTGTCATAATGGAAATCCCCGTAAGCAACCCGCGAGCTGCGGAACGGAATTCCTTTGTCACACAAGGCATCCTTATAGCCCTGCAATCTTGGTATGCCCGCGATCGGATCCTCCGCCGTGCCGGCGATCATCGCGATATCCTTATGTCCCTTGTCGATCAGATAACGTACCGCATCGTACGAGGCCTGCCGGTCATCGACCTTCACAAACGGAACCTTCGGATCCTCATTCTCGGAGGAGACGAGCACAATCGGCACCTGCATCGTATCCAGCATCTGCTTGTATTCATGCTTAAGCACTTCGCTTGCAAAAATAATGCCGTCGATCTGCCGTTCCCGAAGCACCTGCAGATACTTCATCGTCCGGTTCCCGTCTACCGCCGTATTGCATACAAGCACGCTGTAGCCCCGCTCCAGCGCATACTCTTCGATCCCCTGCAGAACGGCCGATGCGAACTCGTTGGTAACGGCGGGGAACATCACTCCAATCGTCTGGGTGCGCCTGTTGTTCAGGTAACGCGCTATGGCGTTTGGATGATAACCCATATCCTCTATTGTCTTAATCACCTTTTGTTTGGTTTTATCGGAATAGCCTGTTAATCCGTTTAGAACCCTGGAAACAGTGGCGATTGATACATTGGCTTCTCTAGCAACATCTCTGATTGTCGGTATCATAGACCATCCATCTCATTCCATGAAGTATTGCCCCGTCCATTTTACGTAACCGGTTACCTCAAAGTATATGGCCCTGAAAAACTTTCTGTCAATCGCCTTGAAATAGTAAATTATTTACTTATTTTTTCTAATGGTTCTACGCGACCGTAGGATGCTGCCGCGCCTTGTGCCGGTGCTGCCCAATTTACGGCATTTTTGATCACGTGAAGAATCTCCGGCTGATGATAAATCGGGAACGTTTCATGTCCCGGACGGAAGTAGAACAGCTTGCCTTTGCCTCTGCGGTAGCAGCAACCGCTGCGGAATACTTCCCCGCCTTCGAACCAGGAGATGAACACCAGCTCATCCGGTGCCGGAATCTCGAAGCGCTCGCCGTACATCTCTTCCTTCGGAATTTCGATGTATTCGCCGAGACCGTCGGCAATCGGGTGACCGTGCTCAATAACCCAAAGCCTTTCCTTCTCGCCGTCATCCCGCCATTTGAGCGCGCCGGTCTTTGTTCCGAGCAGCTTCTCGAACACTTTGGACGCATGGCCCGAGTGAAGAACGATCAGCCCCATGCCCTGCAGCACCCGGTCTCTTACCTTCTCGGCAATATCGTCCCGCACTTCATGATGGGCCAGATGCCCCCACCAGATCAACACGTCGGTGTTATTCAGTACTTCGTCCGTGAGACCATGCTCCGGCTCGTCAAGCGTAGCGGTTCCAACCTCAAGGCCTTCAATGGTTTTCAGGTATCCGCCAATGGCATTATGAATGCCTTCCGGATAGATGCCTTTTACATGCTCGTTATGCTTCTCGTGGCGATACTCGTTCCATACGGTTACTTTTATTTGCTTCATGTTTGTTAGTGCCTCCTATTGTTGAATGGTGATCCAGCGTTCTTCGGTAAAAGATTGAATAATCGCGTCTACGGCCAACTGATTGATATAACCGTCCTCTATCGTGGCGTCCATGCCGTCGCCTTGGCCGCTCAAGAGGCGAAAGAACGCCTGCATTTGACCTGTCCGGCAGTGATCCGGGATGTCGACCGGCCGGAATTGTTCATCGCCTTCCTCCTTGAACTTCACTTGAAGCGAGTCTGCCGCATCCAAGGTATAGACAAGAGCGCCTCTGGAGCCGTAAATTTCAATCTGCTGATAATTGCCCCGCCCGTAAGCGAAACGGGAGATCAGCATGGAAGCCGATATGCCTCCCTCCATCCGGGAGAGGACATGGCAGAAGTCATCCACGTCTACCTCGCCTTGGCCGGAGCCGTCCAGCAGATCCCGCTGCTTGATAATCGTATCCGCATCGGCAATCACGCGCTGCGTATTGCCAACCAGGAAGCGGGTTAGATCCAGGATGTGGCAGCCAAGGTCGCCAAAGGCTCCCGATCCGGTAACTGACTGCACGAACCGCCATACAAGCGGAATATCTTCATGGATGCCCCAATCCTGCAAGTATTGGCTATAAACGTGACGGATCGTGCCCAGTCTTCCTTCTTCGATAAGCTGCTTGGCGTATCGGGCGGCTGCTTTATAGCGGTAGGAGAAGCAGATCATATGAGGCAGCGGTTTATTCTGCAAAGCCGCCCGCAAGGCGGCCGCTTCCTCCGCGTTCATCCCGACCGGCTTCTCCAATGCAAACGGCTTGCCGTGCTCGATGGCTGCCATTGCAATGGCGAAGTGGCTGACGGTTGGCGTGCCGATGGTGACGGCATCCACCTCCGGATTGCGAAGCAGCTCGGTATAGCTGAGGTAAGCACGATCCTCGGGAATATTCCACTGCGCGCGCCTTGCGGCAAGGCGCTTCTCATCCTCGTCGCAGATCGCCCAAATCTCGGCCTCCCCGCTTGCGAGTATGCCTTCGCTATGAAAGTCGGCAATGCCGCCAAGTCCGATAATACCGATTTTTAATTTACTCATACGCACCATCCCAACGATTCCCGGATTTAAAACCACACCATCAGATTAGCCTGTGATAGAATGATTGAAAATGGCGGATCGAGACACTTTTTGTACAATAGCGACTTTTAGAAAAAGGGGAATGTTATGCTGGCCGTAAACATGGAGCTTGTCCCTACCGTTACGTTTCTCGGATTCGTGGCTTACACGAGCCCTTGGATTCACTTCAAACGGAACGTCGACGAATATATTCTGTACATCATCAAAAGCGGAGAACTGCACATCGAGGAGAATGGCGAGCGTTACGTATTGCGTAAAGGTGACGTGTTTATGCTGGAGCCGAATCTGGATCACGAAGGATTCGAGAAGCATGTATGCGACTATTACTACATTCACTTCAAGCATCCGGATATTCAAACGGTACATATCGAGGATATGGAGAGTTACGCGAGGAGCTTCTTTCTGGAGGATCAGGAACCGGAGGCCGGCTGCAGCCATGGCTTCCCGAAGCATTTTAACCTGGCGAACCTAAACGCGCGGAGTCAAGTGTACAATCACCTGAATGAGATGGGGCAGCTATACCAGCGGAAAAATTATAACCGCAGCATGACGGCCCTCAAGCTGGCAGAGCTGTTCGTCCAATTGTCCCGATCTTATCTTGCGGAGCATCTGCAAAGCGCAAGGAAGCGGTCCACCAAAGGAGAGGCTACCGCTTACGAGCTGCTGGATTACATCCACCAGCATTACCCGGACAAAATAACGGGCTCCGATATCGAAGCCCGCTTTGATTGCAATTTCGATTATTTGAACCGGATCTTTAACAAGATTACCGGCTGCTCCATTACGCATTACGTCAATAAAGTAAGGGTGAACCGAGCCCGGGAGCTGCTGGAGAAAACGCATATGACCATCGGCGAGGTCGCCGAGCTGGTTGGCTTCAGCGATATTTATTATTTCAGCAAAGTGTTCAAGAAATACGTCGGGCTTTCTCCTGCTTATTACAAAGGGACAAGGTGAAACGGTTACGACGTTTCGAGGCAAGCAACGATTAGGCCTTGTCCCGGTAGATTTTCCGGTAGGCGGCAGGCGTGAGACTCTCGAACTTTTTGAACGTCTTGATAAAATAACCCGCGTCTGCGAAGCCAAGCTCGTCGCTGATCTGGTTGACGGACAGCCCGGTTGTCTCAAGCAGCTCCTTCGCCCAGCCGATCTTCAGATGCGGGACAAACACCGAGAAATTCTCGCCCGTCTCCTTCGTGAAGATCCGGCTGAAATAACTCGGGCTGACATGGCATACGGCAGCCATCTCCTTGAGGTCCGCATTCTCATGCTTATGGCGGAAAATATAGTCAAAGGCCGGCTGCAGAATAGAGTTGCCTGCCTGGTAGACGCTCGAGGATTTCTTCAGCTTTTTCTCAATCAGCGTATGGGACAGCTCGCTTTGCAGCGCTTGTATATGTTCATAGGAGGAATCAATCGTATGAATGGGAGCGGCAGCCGGATTCTCGCGCGACAAGGAGTCACGGTACATCTGAAGCATGTCACTCTTACGGATCGCTTCCTCCACGATATAGTTGCATAGATGGAACAGCATATCGGCGATTTTCTCTACTTCCTCGTAAGACAACACCGGCAGCGACCGGTACTGCTCCTGCAGAGCGTTGAACTTTTTATCCGTCTCCGCATTGGGCGGCCTTGTCACGATCTGCTCAATCGGCACATCGGGATCGCTCAGCTTTACCTGCCCCGCCATAACGGCGCCAATATATTGGTTGTCCACTACAATCGGAATCGCTATATCGAGAATTTGAAAATGGCATTGATAAATATAAGGCTTGTTCGACCGGACCGCCTCGAGTCCCCCGCGCGCGTCGCATTTCTGGCAATAGGACGATAACGTGGGATCCTTTCGCACCTCGCGGCAGAATGCCTGGCATTCGCTATGCTTGGAGACGGGGATACCCTTGTAATCGACCGTAATAATCGCCATCTTCGTTACAAGGGACATGGAATCCTGAAGCTTATGCCATTTGTCGATGTCCATAATTTGTTTCAGATCGTATCTTGCGTTCATTGGGATCGCTCCAAACCTGAAGGGATGCCTCTATTATACTAGAACCCGTCGTCAGGACAAAATAGTACAATTCCAGGAAGGTTAGAGCATAAAAACACCATCGTAATCTGCTTTATTTTGCGCTTATCGTACAATGCTTCGTCCCGCCTCCTAAATTTATAATGAGAGTAGTCCGTAAGCTAAAGCTTACCATGGCTCATGATTACGAAGTATGAATTACCGCATAAGCAACCCTGCATGACCATTCATTTTAGGAGGTTATTCGAAATGAGAAAAGCATTTATCAGCCCAAGCAAATACGTTCAAGGTGAAAACGAACTGCTTAACCTCGGCTTTTTTGTTCAATCGTATGGCGATTCCGCCCTTCTTATTGCTCATCCCGAAGATGTAAAGCGCGTAAAGGACAAGCTGGACTTTACTTCTAATAAATTCCATATTACGCTGGTTGAAAGCGGATTCCGCGGCGAATGCTCCCGCGAGGAGATTGCCAGGCTGAAAGAGCTTGCCCGCGAGAAAAACTGCTCCTGCACGATTGGACTCGGCGGCGGCAAAGCGATCGATACCGCTAAATGCGTGGCCGAAGGCGAAGCGCTTATTATCGTTCCGACGATTGCGGCGACCGATGCTCCAACCAGCCATTCCGCCGTTATTTACACGAATGACGGGGCTTTCGAGGATTACGCATACTTCAAATCCAGCCCTAGCGTTGTTATGATCGACACGACCGTTATTGCGAATGCCCCTACCCGCTTCCTCGTATCCGGCATGGGCGACGCGCTGTCGACTTACTTTGAAGCAAGAGCAACTTCCCGCTCCTTCTCCAAAGTAAATGCCGGCCTGCCTAACGGCGTACATGCCGGCGCGGCGCCAATCGCCCGCGGAACCAAAGCGGCGCTTGCGCTTGCGAAGCTCTGCTATGAGACACTTCTCGAGGACGGCGTGCAAGCGAAATTGGCAAGCGACAGCAATAAAGTAACGACGGCGCTTGAGAACATCATCGAGACCAACATCCTGCTCTCCGGTCTTGGCTTCGAAAGCGGCGGCCTTGCGGCAGCCCATGCGATCCATAACGGTCTGACCGTGCTAGAAGGCACGCATCACTATTTCCACGGCGAGAAGGTTGCCTTCAGCACGATTGCGCAGCTCGTTCTGGAGAACGCGCCAAAGGAAGAAGTAAACGAAGTGCTTGCATTCTGCGCGGCGGTTGGACTGCCGGTATGTCTTTCCGACATCGGCGTAGACAGCATTACGGACGAGGAGCTTGCACAGGTTGCGGCGCTTGCCTGCATCCCGGAAGAATCGATTCATGCTATGCCATTCCCGATTACGGAGGAAGCGGTAGCCGCTGCGATCATCGTTGCCGATCAGCTCGGCCAGGCTTTCAAACAAGGAAGGAAGTCGTAAGATGAAGAAGATCATCAATCAGCCGGAAACGCTTGTCCGCGAGATGTGTAACGGACTTGCGATGGCGCATCCGGGTCTTGAATTCAACTCTAAATATAAAGTCATGAAGAAAAAAGACATCAATGCCGCGAAAGTGACATTAATCAGCGGCGGCGGCAGCGGCCACGAGCCTGCTCATGCCGGCTTTATCGGCAAAGGGATGCTGGATGCGGCGGTCTGCGGCGACGTCTTCGCCTCCCCTTCCCAAATCCAGGTCTATCAGGCGATCAAGTCTACGGCAAGCGAGCAAGGCACGCTGCTTATTATCAAGAACTACAGCGGCGACATGATGAACTTCAAGAATGCCGCTCATCTTGCGGCGGAAGACGGCATTCAGGTCGATTACGTCAAAGTGGACGACGATATTGCCGTTGAAGACAGCCTGTATACGGTTGGACGCCGCGGCGTTGCCGGTACGGTGCTTGTTCACAAGATTGCCGGTGCGGCGGCGGAAGCGGGACGGAATCTCGCCGAAGTAAAAGCCGCGGCCGAGAACGCGATTGCCCATGTCCGCAGCATCGGGTTTGCTTTTACCTCCTGCACGGTTCCGGCGAAAGGCACGCCTACGTTTGCGATTGGCGAAGACGAAATGGAATACGGCGTTGGCATCCACGGCGAGCCCGGGATCCGCAGAGAGAAGCGGATTTCCGCCAACGAGCTGGCAAGGCGCATGGTTTCGGAGCTGCTTGCCAGCCTGGGCATGAGTGCCGGTTCCACCGAGGAAATTGCCGTTCTGGTTAACGGCTTTGGCGGCACTCCGCTTCAGGAGCTGTACCTCTTGAACAACGCCGTCATGCGCGAGCTGCATGAAAAAGGCATTGCCGTTAACAAGGTGTTTGTCGGCAACTACATGACCAGCATCGATATGGCGGGTGCATCCCTGTCCATCATGAAGCTGGACGAGCAGCTGAAGCAGCTGCTGAACGAAGAATGCGATACGCCTGCCTTCCTCGTGCGCGGCGGTGCCTCGGAGAACGTGTCTTATGTTGCATTGGAGGAGCAGGCGGCAATCGCAGAGAACGTATCTTACCGCGTTGAAACGAGCGAAGAGTTTGCCGTAATCGAGAACGGAAAGCTGTCCCTCCGTAATATGACTTATCTCATTGATAAGATGAGCGAGATCATTATTGAGAACGAAGTGCCATTCTGCGAGCTGGATTCCCATGCCGGCGACGGGGACTTTGGCATGAGCGTGGCAAAAGGCTTCAAGCAGCTGAAAGCGGAATGGAAGGATATCGTGAGCGAGTCCGAGGATATCGGCAGCTTCCTGCATGCCTGCTCCCTGATCATTATGGAGCATTGCGGCGGTGCGTCCGGCCCGATCTGGGGCTCGGCCTTCCGCGCGGGCGGCAAATATGCCGAGGGCAAAACCGAGCTGTCCGTTGCCGAGGTAGCGGAACTGCTTGATGCGGTAGTAAAAGGCATTCAGGCAACCGGCGAAAGATCGTTTGGCCGCGGCGCCGTTGTAGGCGACAAGACGCTTATCGACGCGTTGATTCCTTACGCGGAAAGCTGGAAATCCGCTGCGGAAGCGGGAACCGAGCTGAAGGCTGCCGGCATTGCGGCTGCCGAAGCAGCGGTCGAAGGCGCCAAACAAACCGAATCGATCGTTGCCCGCATGGGCCGCGCCGGCACCGTCGGCGAACGCAGCATCGGTTATCCCGATGCGGGCGCTTATGCGCTTGGCGTTATTTTCACGGGATTGTCCGTCGTGTTGAAATAGTGGATGGATATACGAAACAGCAGCAGTCGTGATGACTGCTGCTGTTTTATTTCACGGATGAGGTTTTGCTCTGACACCCTTAAAATCCGCCTCTGGAATGAATAATTTGACCGGTAATCCATTCTGAATCATCGCTTGCAAGAAACGTGATCAGACGTGCTGCATCTCCAGGAAGACCGATCCGACCCATAGGGAACTGAGGCAGCAGCGCTTCCTTTACCTCTTCGGACATCCAGCCCGAATCAGTGGGACCGGGATCAACAGCATTTACGGTTATGCAAAGCGGTGCCAGCTCTGCGGCCAGTGATTCGGTAAAAATAGAAATAGCGCCTTTTGTGGCCGCATACGCAAGATTTCCGGGCATAGGCCCTTTCCCCTGGCCAGAGGTAAGATTGATGATTCGTCCGCCTAATTTGCCACCGGTGGATTGCTCCGCCTCAAGCATGCGGGCAAATTCGGCACTCAACATAAATGTACCCCTGATATTTACCGCGCAATGCGCGTCAATCAGAGCTTCGGTCAACTGCCGGAAATCTGCATCCACGCTGTAAGTCGCGTTATTCACGAGAATGGTCGGAACACCAACGGTCTTCCGCACTTCTTCCAACAGCAATAAA
Source organism: Paenibacillus sp. MMO-58 (assembly GCF_037146255.1). Classification (NCBI taxonomy): domain Bacteria; kingdom Bacillati; phylum Bacillota; class Bacilli; order Caryophanales; family Paenibacillaceae; genus Paenibacillus; species Paenibacillus sp. MMO-58. Next base: position 410,688 of record NZ_JBBCVY010000004.1, on the reverse strand, counting down.
CCCGAACCCGGCAAAGCAAGATCCAACTCCATATGTCCTACTTTTCCACCTGATTGATGAAGCTCCCCGGCAAAAAGATCCGGCCAGCTTTCATTGGCGTCATTCGGATATATATTTTTATCGTAGTCATACAGATGCGTAAAGAACAGATCGGCTCCTTCGGCGGCAAACGCCCGGCAAATGGCGGCTCCAATTCCGCCGGGGCGACTTACACCCGTGACGATAGCGATTTTCCCTTGTAATCTGGTCATTATAGATTTACCTCCCATTATCCGTTAGTGAACCCTCTAACGAAACCTCATATGCTTATCGATCAAAAAACAACAGTTTTACGATTCTAACGAAACCTCGTAACGCTTTTTGGTTCCTTGAAGACATCATAATACGTTTTTATGGACAATAGCGATATGAGGATTCGTTACAAATCCAAATACCATCATTTCGAGATAATAGCGATATGGAGGTTCGTTAGCGCAGTAAGACGCAAAGAAAAACAGCCAATCAACTGACTGGCTGCCCGCATGTTAAAGGTTCATTTTTTGTTTTTCTTCGAAGCCATCCAGAAAACGAGAATGACGATTGGAATAAAGATAAACCAAGGAATATGAATCGTGCTTTGGGTAATGACGGCGAGCACCAGCAAGCCTAGCACGCCAATAATAAGCCAGAGGCAGCCTCTGCCGAACGTCTCCATGCCTACGAATCCTCCTCCCTCTTCGACAACCTTCTTTAAGCCCATTGTATTAATCGGAACCCGATAATAAAACGGCGAGGCAACAAAAAGCCCGGAGAAGAAAAAGGTTATAGACGTTGCTTATTGGTTTTGTTTATTTTCAAGCTCCAGCTCAAGATACCATTCGTACCTGCCGTAACCCGGAATAACCGAGGTTTCTCCCTCGTCCCAAGCCGAGGAGGCATCGTCAAGGAAGCCTGTTGCCGGCTCCAGCGCGACATGATACTGATTCAAATAACCGCCGTAATTCGCCCATACCGCCAAATAAGGAACCTGCTCCTTGGGGAAGGTCATCGTAAGCATCTCCCCGCTGGCTGGATCATGCAAGGAAGCCCGGCCTTCCGGCAGCGTGCCGTCAAAATAAAACTTCTCCGCGGTTTCCGCTTCAGCCGCTTCCGTGATATTTAAGCTAACGTCCGGCAGCGGCCGTGGCCATGGCAGAAGCGTTCCCTTATCGCCTAGTCTGCGATTATGGGAGTAGGACACCGCAATTCGTTCCAGCCTTGCGGGTACGATAATTTCCATTCCCTCTTCGACTTGAAACAAGGGATGAGCCGCCCAGAGAAATGGGAGAGGATCGGAGCCTAGATTATGTGCGATGTAATCAATTCTCAAGTTGCCTTCTTCCGTAAAAGAGTAGGTCTTCTCCAACCGGTAGGGCAGTCTGCGGCCTTCCACTTCGCAAAACAACCGATCGTCCCGCAGGCCGCATTGCCAAGCCAGCGACCATACCTCGCCGTGATCGGGCAGATCGATATCCGCCCACGGCGCTTGCCGCAGACGGCAAGCGTCAACCGTAGGGAACATCTCGTCCCAGCCGCTGCCGTCGCCTTCCGCGAATGAACTGGCATAACCCAAGTTGCCAAGCGGAAGCGTAGTGCGGGACAACCACTCCCGGCGGGTGGCAGCATCCTTCAGCGATACGACCTTGCTGCCCAGCGACGGAATAAGCGTCAACTCCAGCTTTGAAGAACGGCCTCTCCACGCCTCGTAACCCTCGAACATCACTTTCTCCCAATGCATGCTTGTCATTGTCTTCAAGCACCTCCCGTTCTTATTGAAGCAGCTTCCGCAAATAAGGGAGCGCTGCGCAGTCACGGACAAGACTGTACCTCGCTCCCGAAAAATTATGACATGTAGGCCGAAGCCGGCAAGCAACGATGAATAGCGGCACCCTGGTGGGTCGGTTCAAGCTCCAGCACTTCTTGGAAATGTTCTTCGGCTATTGCCGCCTGCCCTAAGCCTAATTGACCAAGCGCTATCATGTAGTGGCAATGAATGCGGTTCTTTTTGTCCAGATCCTCGTCGAAGACCAGAAAGTCCGGTAGCGATACCGCAAAGTAATCGATCTTCTGCGGCTGGAACAAATGCTGCTCGCCGTAGTCGACCAGCTTATTGAACCGGCTGCGGGCTTCCCGCTCGCGTCCGAGCTCGCGCAAAGCCACGCCTTGGTAATAAATCATGTGAGGCGGCTGGTCGTTGTAGAACATGGCGCTGGTTGGTTCGTCTAGCCCTTCCGAAGCCAGCGACCAGAAGGCCTGCGCCTGCTCAGCGTTGCCGAGAATCCGGTACGCCATGCCGAGATAGTAATTGATATTGTTCTCTTGCGCGCCATCAAGCTTGCCCTCGTTAATGGACAACGGATATTGTTTGGCCGCTTCCAGCTGTTTGATGGCTTCGCCGGCTTGCCCTTGCTCCAGAAGCTGCTTAGCCAGCTCTACGCGGGCCAGTACGTATTGAGCCGGCACCTTTCCTTCTCCACCCTCCCAAGGATGGAAATGGCGGGCGAAGATGAGCCTCAGCGCTTCTTCATGACGGCCAAGCGAGTTGTGAAGCGTTACGTATTCAAGATACAAATCATCGCGAAGCTCCACCAGCTCTTTATTCCGCTCCAGGACGGTCAGGCGCTGCTCCGCCGTATAGGCCAGCTTCTTGTACAGCTGATCCAGCTCGTAGAAAATGCGGGCGTCATCCGGCGCCAAGGCATGCGCTTTCTCAAGCGAAGCCAAAGCGGCTTCCGGCTTGTTCTGTTTATTGTAATAAGCAAGCGCGAGATTACGGTGCACGGTCGCGTAATTGCCGTCGATGGCGGCCGAGGCTTCCCAGCTTGCCGCGGCATCGGCGTGGCGCTTCTTGTCATACAGCAGATTACCGAGATAATACAACGCTCTTGCGTCATCCGCGCGCATCCGGGATGCATGGGTCAGAGCAATGTAATCCGCAATCGTATTCGGGAAGCAGTAGGCTGGATTCGCCTCTTGACCAAGCGAGTAGCAGTAGTTGCCGGCTGTATGGTCTCCGGCCATATGGTGGTAATAGCCCTGATAATAATGCACCATCGGATAGACGCTGCCCGCCGTACGCTCCTCGATTCGTCCCAGCACGTCAAGCGCTTCGGCGTACAATCCGGCATCCGCGTAATCCTGCGCCAGCGAGATGTAATTGTGGGCATCATCCCGCATAAGGCCGGCGAGAGCTGCCAACGCTGACGAGGCTTGCTCTTCTCTGCCCTCAAGCAGGTGAATGCGAATCCATTCGTTGCGCGAGCCAAAGTCGATCGGATCGTAATCGGATGTTTCCGTCGCCAGCCGCCCTGCTTCTTCCAGGCGTCCCAGTCTGCGCAGCAGAGCCATTTTTAACAGCCGGGCCTTGCGGTTGCGATACTGCGCATCGAGAGAACGATCGATTAACTCCAGCGCCTCCTCGTATTTGCCGTTGCCAGCAGCCAGTTGTGCAAGGTTTAAGTATCCTGCAGCCTGCCAAGCTCCGGACCAGACCGACTTATAGAATGCGGCGAACGCTTCCTCGTGACGCCCCTGCCATTTGAGCACCTTGCCCAAATGGAAGAACGGCTCCGCATCGTATGGCCGTGCATTATGCCGCGTCAGCGTCTCGATCGCGCGCCGGAAATACGTCTCGCTCTCCGCGAACCGGCCGCGGCGCAGCAGCAGCAAGCCGTAAGCATTGTTCAGGCGAATATCTCCCGGATCACGCTTAAGTCCTTCCAAGTAGTAAGGATCAGGCTCGTAAGTAGCATGCCGGTACTGTTCCAGATGCTGCGCCGCCAGGAATAGCGCCTCCGTGCTGCGAAGCTCTTCCGGCTCGCCAATCGCTTTTGCCGGATCCGGCGTCTTCTCCAGCTGCTTCCGCTGCGGACGATAGCTGACAAGCTCTTTGCCGTTTTCCGCGAATACCGCAAGCTTCAGATTTTCCTCCAGCTCCCCTTCTTCAAGAACCACTGTTGCGGCAAAAACCTGGGATGGCGATAAATCCGCCGTCTGATCGATATAAGTGCGGGCTGCCCCCTTCAGTACGATGCGGGCATTTTCGTGGACCGAAGTCGCATACGCATTTACGCTAGCCTGCCGGCCTTCGACTTCCAGATTGACCGCGGCGTCAATGGTGGCGTTTTTCACCATGCCGACTTCCTTGTAAGGCATAAAGTATTGCTTGAAGCTTTTTTCCTCGTACGGCTGCAGCCATGTGAAGTCCGGCTGGTTATCCGTATAAACGCCCGTCATCAGCTCGATGTAAGGCCCGTCCTCGTCCGTCAGGTTCCGGTCCCAAGCCTGGCCGAATTCGCCATGCCCCCAGGTCCATTGTTTTTTGCCGGGAGACACATGCTTGTTGGCAATATGAAGAATGCCCGCTTTGACGTTGTGGTCATAACCACCGACAAAATCGTAATCCGACCGGTACGCCATGTATGAAGTAGGTACCGGTATGTTGCGGTAACGGGAGATGTCGACTCCTTCGGAATAATCCATTTTGTAATACGTCCCGGTTGCGATCGGGAATTTGGATACATCCCGCTTGCCATGGTCAAACACGGCGTGAACGTCGGGTGGAAATACGGACTGCGTATGGTCGTTGACCGCAACCGCCGGATTCGCCCACCATAGGAACGTTTGCGGCTCGGAGGTCCGGTTGAACAGCTGCGCGCTTATTTCCAGATAGGCCTTCCCCGGAAACAGGGTGAAGCCCGTCGTTACCTTGGTGCCGTACATCCGGTCGATCTCGCCGACCCATACGGTTTTGCTGCCGTCCGCATTTTCCCGAATATCGCATTCCACCGGTCCGTAGGTGTTCGGACGGTGATGCTGCGGCCAGTTGAACTCAATGCCGCCGGAGATCCAAGGACCGGCAAGTCCAACCAGAGCCGGCTTGATAACCTGGTTATGGTAGACGAAATCATAATCGTTCGTTTTGTCCACCGCCCGGTAGATCCGGCCTCCAAGCTCGGGCATCAATTGAATTTGCACGAATTCATTTTCCAAAAAGACGATCCGGTAAGGCTTCATCACCTTCTCGTCGTAAATCTTGTCGATAACGGGATGCGGATAGACGCGTCCCGAGCTTCCTTGATAGACGCGTTTCTCCAGAAACATCGGATTAGGGTCCGGTTTCCCGACTTCATAGGTGGGCAGCTCTACCGTCTGCTCCCATACTTTCACTTCAGCAGCCATTCTTGATTCATCCTCCCCGAGGTACGATTGTTATGGGTTAATCGTACGCAATCATGGCAGGGACCGCCATTGACAATCAAATGATAATAATGGACAATATGATGATTATTAGAACCTGCAACTCCTTATATACAGGCATGATTGGAGGATATCTTAAGGCATGGATAGACTATTAAAGGAAGAAGGCTTCCCTTCGCAGAAGCTGATCGTGCTTCCCGATCACATATTGGCCGAATATGCCGCCCATCCTCTTATCCAGCCCCTTCACATTACGGATATCGGCTGCTTCCCTTACGCGCGGCATCACTACCGGCACCGCCCGGAAGGAAGCGAGGCCTATATCGTCATGTATTGCACGGACGGCTGCGGATGGGTCAAGCTGGACGACGAGAAGCGCCATGAGGTACGCAAGGGCGAGCTTACCGTCATTCCCGCCGGCACGCCCCATGAATACGGATCGTCGGAAGAGGAGCCATGGACCATCTACTGGATCCATCTGAAGGGCGAGCTTGCGTCCTCCTTCTTCGGCGAGCAGGGGAAAGCAGCCCCCATGCCCATCCCGGTGGAGCGGTCCTCGGCGATTATCGGGCTGTTCGACGAATGTTACGAGATGCTGCTGAAAGGCTATACGCTGGATCATGTCGCCTACGTCTCGCAGCTCGCCAGCCATCTGGCAGGCATAATCCGGTTAGTTCACGCGTTTCGCCAGGCCGCCCCAAGCCCGCGCAGGCAGCTCGACATCGAGAAGGCGATCAAATATATGACGGAGCATCTGGAGGATAATGTCTCGCTAGCCGAGCTGGCAGCGGAAGCGGCACTGTCCGTGCCCCATTTTACCCAATTGTTCAAAAAAAAGACCGGCTATTCGCCGATCGATTATTATTTGCGTCTGAAGATTCAACTGGCCAGCCAATACCTCGATCTGACGGACCAAAGCGTCAAGGCCGTTGGCATTCGCGTCGGCTTCCAGGACCCCTACTACTTCTCCCGGCTGTTCAAAAAAATAATGGGGAAGTCGCCTTCCGCGTACCGCAGCACGCATAAAGGATAACTTCCCCGTCAGGATAGGATTATTGTTGTTCCTGGATATGGTACATCAAGCTGTCGAAGTCGCCTCTCAGCGGCAGCTCCACGCCGATCCGCATCAGCGACCGACCGCTAAACACGCCTTCGATACCTTTAATAGCGTATTGCTTGTCCGGGTTAAGGCCCTGCAGGAGCAAGCGCGGGAACCGGTCGCCAAGCTTTTGCGAATGCAGGAAGGCGAACAATACGCTTTCCTCTTCCCCGCTTTCGCCGATACCGACGTATTGCACCGCCTCTAAGCCTTTATGCTTCAGCGTGCTTAATCGATACTGCCTGCCTTCCTGAACGAGCGGACGAATCGTTTTGTATTGCGCGATCAAGGCGCCCGCTTCCGTTAGCTGCTCCTCGCTCCAATGATTCAGGTTGGCTCCGATGCCAAGCGTGCCCGTCATGGCGCTGTGGAAGCGGTATGGAATCGACGTCACGCGTTTGTTCATTCCGCTTACCTCTTCCGTCACCCAGCAGGTCATCAGCTTCGGCGCATACGCATACGAGAAGCCTTCTTGAATGCTCAGCCGGTCGAAAGCATCCGTGTTGTCGCTTGGCCAAGCCTGATCCGCGTAACGCAGCATGCCGAAGTCGATTCGGGAACCGCCGCCCGCGCAAGTCTCGAACGCGACATGAGGGAACTTCTCCCGCAGCTCCGCCCAAATCTCGTACAAGCTTCGCACATGGCGGACCCACAGCTCCTTCTGCCGGTTCAGAGGATGGTTCATCATGCCCGGCTCGGTAATCGTCCGGTTCATGTCCCATTTCACGAAGGAAATATGATGACGCTCAAGCAGCTCGGACATAAAGCCGATAATGTAGCGCTTTACTTCCGGCATGGAAATATTAAGGACAAGCTGGTTGCGCAGCTCCGTCCGCGAGCGGGTCGGGAAATGGTAGACCCAGTCCGGATGCTGCCGGTATAGGTCGCTGTCCGGGTTCACGGCTTCCGGCTCGACCCAGATGCCGAATTCCATGCCTAGTCCCCGTACCTTGTCAATCAGCTCGCCGAGCCCGTTCGGGAATTTCTCCGGATTAACGGTCCAATCCCCAAGGCCTGCGCGGTCATGGTTACGCTGCCCGAACCAGCCGTCGTCAATGACGAACAGCTCTACGCCAAGCTTCGCCGCACGCTCGGCAAGGGCCGTCTGATCCTGAACGTTGACGTCAAAGTACGTCGCTTCCCACGAATTATACAGTACCTTGCGCAGACTCCGGCCCGGTGCCACGACTTCATACTGATACCGATGCAGCATGCGGCTCATCGAACCAAAGCCGCCGGAAGCGTAGCCTCCGACAAATGCGGGCGTCTCGAAGCTTTCTCCGGGAGCCAGCGTCCATTCGCTGTCGAAGTCATTAATGCCGCCCGTTACCCTCACAAGATCAAACGCCGTTTTCTCCGCGACGATCTTCCAGTTGCCGCTCCAGGCTAGCGCGCCGAACCATACCTCTCCGGATTCCTCCGTTGCTCTTCCGTTGTCGATTGCAAACCAAGGATTCGCGTGGGCGTCGGTAAAGCCGCGGCGGGACTCCAGTACCTTCTTCCCTTCCGACAGCATCGTCTCCCTCAGTTGAAACTCCCCGGCCCATTTGCCCGTTACATGCGTCAGCCGGTAATTCTCGAGCGTTGGCATCGTCCAAGCCGCCGATTGGGCATTTTCCAGCACGATATTCTCGCTGCCCGTATTCGCGATAACCGCGGACCGCCCAATCAAATCAAGCCCCGGCACTACCGTATAGATCAGACGAGCTTCAATAGGATACGTCTCATCCTTCAGCGTAATGGTGAGCGTCTCTTTGCCGCCCGCTGCTTCCGTCTGATATCCGTCATAGACAAGGCGCAAATCGCGCACGCCATCGTGCAAGCGAACCTTAAGCGTAGGTTCCATGTACGACAACCCGCCCCAGAAAGCGAATTCTTCCGCCTCGCGGTCAAGCGCGGCGTCAAACGAGCTATGCGAACGGGAGCCCATGAGGAGCGCGCAATCGGCTGCTTCAACGGGAGCTCCCCAATACAAATGCTGCAGGATCCCTTTATCGTTTAATCCAAACACGTAGGAGCTGTTTGCCGTCGAGATCGAAAATAACCGCAAATCGGAGTCAAAATGTATGTTCAAGAGAATCACCTCATGTATTTGATGCGCTAATCGTACGGAAAAACGAAGCCCGAATCCATTAACGATATAAGGATAATGATGGACGATATGATGATTCAGTCAAGCAGGCAATCAAAACGATAAAAATCCAACCGCTATGCCAATGGCCTCTCCCCCGTAAGGCGGTATAATGAAATCACGGAAGATAATACCGGTCATTTGTCCTCAGGAGAATAGCCGTAATCCCGGTACTCCTGCGGAGTGACGCCTACCAGCTTTTTGAACAGGTAAGTAAAATACGCGGTTGTCTGAATGCCTACCTGTTCGGCAACCTCGTAAACTTTAATATTGGGATCCTGGAGCAGCTTCCTGGCCCGCTCAATACGGGTATCCTGAACGAACTCCGAGATCGTGCGGCCCATTTCCCGCTTGAACAGCACGCTGAGATAGCTGGCATTCAGGTTGAAATGCTCCGCCAACTGCTTCACCGTCCAATGCTCGTGAAGCCGCTCCTCGATGAACAGGGATACTCTCCGGATCAGGTTATGCTGCTGGTTCAATTGCGCTTTCTGCTCGGTATCCAGATAACGCTGCACGTAGCCGGTCAGCAGCTCCGCCAGCTGCAGGGCGCTTCCGCAATCGAGCATTTGCCGCCACAGCAAAATGTTCGCTTCGCTATCCGGCTCGTTCTTCCATTTCAAATGGCGGATCAACTCGCCCAGGAAGCTCATCGCGAAGGCTTGCGCATAGGAGAAAGAAGCATTCTCCGTCGCAAGCAGCGCATCCTTGATCCGGTTCATGTATTCGGCAACCTGCCCGGCATCGCCGGAGTCCAGCCGCTTAAGCAAGCCCGGAATAAATTCGTCATGCATCCGGTAGGCTGCGAAGTCGCCGGGCTCTACTTCGTTGTAACGCACGATCTGCCCGTCGGCTATCAGCCTCGCCTTCGTCATGCTGAATCGTATTTCCCTGTACAGCAGCGGCGCTTCTTCCCATGCGGAGCCTTCACGGCTGCAGCCAATCGTTACGCTTGCTCCGTACTGCTCGCTCATGATGGATTGAATAAATTGATATTGCTTCTCCGTTTTGGCGCGCGCAGCCGGCGACGGATTAACGTGGAGCGCGACAAATTCGTCAAACGAAGTCTGCGCAAGCCAGATGGAATCGTCTTGGGAGAAGGCGATTTCCACCGTTTTCTTAAAGCTGCTTCCGAGCAGCATCCGCTGCTTCGCCTCCTGCCCGGAGGAAGGATTACGGTCCAGGCCAAGCACGATAATCTGATAGCCGGAATCCAGCTCAGGCAGCGTCAGCAGGCCGTCCCACGAAGCAAGCAGCTCATCGACGGGAAGGGCTTCGGCAATCAGGTCGTCGACGAACCTTTCTTTAACGAGCTTTACGCTTCCCGACACTTTTTTCTCAAGCTCCCGGGTCTGTTCAACAACTTCCTTCCGCATCTCAATGGCGCTCCGGAAGCTTTGCAGACGCGAAGCCACCTCTTCAATCTTGAGCGGCTTCAACACATAAGCCTGAGCGCCGACATGAATGGCATCCTGCACGAATTCGAATTCGTTGTAGCCGCTAATCATCAGAATCTGAATATGGGGATGAAGCCGCTTCGCCTCCGCCGCAAGCTCGATTCCCGTCATGCCGGGCATGGAAACATCCGAGATCAGCACGTCAAATTCACAGCCTTGAAGCATCTCTACCGCTTCCTCTCCCGATTCCGCCGTCGACGGGGCTGCATAGCCAAGCTTCTCCCATTCGATAAACCGGACGAGTCCCTGCACATGCGATATTTCGTCATCCACAATAAGTACGTTCAGCATCTTTATCGCCCCTTCTTAATGACTGGCTGGACCCGGCAGGCCGGAAAATCAATCGTAACCAGCGTCCATGCTCCCAAAGCGCTTTCTAACGTATAACGGGCATCGTCGCCAAAATACAGCGCCAGCCGCTCCTTAATATTCGTGGAGCCAAAGCCGTTACCTTTCCCTTCGTAAACGCCATCGGCCAGCTGCCTGATCGTATCCCCGGAAATGCCCTGCCCGTTGTCGAACACCGACATAACGACCCGGTCGTCCCTCTTCTCAATGGAGATACGGATAAAAGCATCCGGCTTGCGGACAATGGCCCCATGCTGATAGCAGTTCTCCACAATCGGCTGCAGCACCGTCTTGATCGTGTACAATTCAAGCGCCGATTCGTCGATCTCCCACTCCAGCCGGACTTTGCCCGGATAACGGAATTCGCAGATTTCCAGGTAAGCCTTCACATGCTCTACCTCTTCCCTGATTCGAATAACGCTAATCTGATTGTTCAGCGTCAGCCGGTAGAAGGTCGTCAGCGCGTCGATAATCTGAATTTGTTCCTGATCCCTTGCATCCATGGCGCGCCAGCGGAGCAGCCCCAGCGAATTATAAATAAAATGCGGATTGATCTGTGCTTGTAATGCCCTGAAAGCCTGTTCCTTCTCCTGCAAGCCGGCTTGCGTGATATCTTCTACGAGTTTGCCTAGACGCTCGGACATCAGGTTAAACCTATTTTCCAGGTCGCCGAGTTCGTCCTGCTCGCTGTAGCGGATGGCCGCTTCGAATTCACCCCGGGACAGATCGCCCATTCGGTTGCCAAGCTTGCGGATCCGCCGAACGATGTTCTGCACGACGGTCATCATCAGCGATACGGAGAGCAGCAGGAAGAAGATCGTAATTCCGGCAATTAAAAGCAGAATCATGCGGTCCTGCGCGCTCAGTTGCTTCATCGCGGTGGACGAGACAACGCTCCAGCCGGATGACAGCGGCTTAACGATGAGCAGCTCTTTGCTATGCGTGAGATCCAGCCAATGAGCTTTATCGTTGATGTTGTCCTCCTTGAGTCCCTCTTGCCACTCGCTGAGCGCAAGCTTCTTACCGATCTGCTCCCGGTCGGTTGCCGCCAGGATGCTCCGGTTGTTATCCACGATGAACAGGCTTCCCTTATCGTTAAACGGTCGGTCGACCCGCTCTCCTAAGACAGCTTCATAGTCCAGCAATATATAAACGAGACCCAGCGGAGTCCCCGTCCTGTCTACAATCTTGTGCGTGATAACGACACGGTCCGGGCTGCCCGGCACGCTGCTCCATTTGAGAGGCTCCGAGGCCGCCATGGCATCCCGATACCACGTGCTTTCCTTCTGGCCCGCAATGCTTCTCGATTCCGGGCGCCATAACAGCTGACCGTCCTGCACGAGCGTATCGTTCGTATGATAAATGCGGAAATCCAAAATACCGGGCAAATACTTGCCCGTAAGCAGGAAGGTACGGTCCACGTAATTGACGGTATCCACCACTTCCGTCATATCGTCGTAATGCCTGGAGAGACGGGATATCAGTTCCCCGTCGGTTGCCGTTCGGACGGCTAATAAATCGTAGTTTCGTTTGCTGAAATCCGTAATCTGCGCCGTCTGAAGAACAGTCTCATCCACGGCGGACAAGTAGCTGTTATGGAAGCCCCGGGCGACCAGATACGCCGAACCGCTTCCCAATAGCAGCGTAGGCAGCAGCAGGATGAGCACGTATAGGGACAAAATCTTGCCGCGAAGACTCATGCCGCGGGTAAATCGGATAATCCATCGAGAGAGAGGAAAACGCAAGAGACTCCGCTCCTTTCCTGAAAATGCCCGGCCGCAGCCGACGGAAGGGAAGCCGGCATTCCGGCTTCCCTTCTCTCACGGCTTGAGCTGCGCCGTATATATATTTTTTTATGCTCCTGGGAATTGCTTGGACAGCAGCTGATGCCATTCATCCTTCAGCTCGCTCCAATGCGCGCGTTTCTCAAGCGCCGACTGGAACTCGGTCCATGCCGCTTCGAAGGCCTTGTCGTCCTTGGCCATCATCAGCTTGGCCTTGTATTCTTTCCTTACGTTTTCCAGCTCGGGCGAATATTTCTCCCACAGGCTGCCCGGTTCGGATTTGACCAAGTCATACGGCTCAGCGACCCGAATGGCCCCCATTTTGCTGATCGCGTTGGTGAAGTCGATCGTCTTCTGGCGTCCCGCTACGCTGTCTGTAGCCTCGTAATTCCACCATGGATACCACTCGTTGCTGTACGAGGACGTTGCGTAAAGCTCAGGCGTCGTGCTTGCTTTCTTCGCTGCATCGCCGGAATCATGCAGAGCCGTGTAATTCTCGTCGATATAATGCCATTTGCCGAGCGGCTTATCGACCCAATCCCAGAAAGTTCCCGCAGGTCCTTCATTGACCACTTGCTGCATTTCCGGCTTAGGCGTAAGCGTATAATCGAAAAATTTGAGTATGGCGTCGAGATTTTTCGTGTTTTTGCTGATATACACGTCATCCCCCGGATTCGGATTGATGATGGTGTTGATGCCGACTTTGTCTACGCCGGCCACCTTAGGATAAGGAACAGCCTGTAAATACCAAGCCGGTGCCGTTGGTCCATTGAGAGTTTCCCAGAGCGAGGCGTCCATGTTGAAGAAGCCGCCAGCGTTCATCGCAATGCGTCCGGACTGATTTTTTTCCTTGTAGCGCTCTTTTTTGTCCGTGATCGCTTCTTTGTCGATTAGACCTTCATTGTACATTTTGTTCATCCACTTGTAAGCTTCTTTGTATTGCGGATTGTCATAGATGAACTCGTAGTCGTCACCCTTCTTCTCCACCGGTACGACGCCGCCGCCGCTGGTCGATACGCCAAACGTGTTCAGAATGACGTTCTCGTCATTGGCATCCGACAGGAAGCCAAGCGGAATGAGTTTGTTGCCGGAGGCGTCCGTCTGCTGGCTTGCCGCCTTCAAATATTGTTCTACGCCTTCAATCGTAGCCAAATCTTCTTTCTTCATGCCCGCTTTCTCCAGGACGTCCTCGCGCACGAACCAGCCAAGAGATGCCCAGCCCGGCCATGGATCCTGCGGATTCTGGTCAAACCACGTCGGAATGGACCAGATATGTCCGTCCTTGTCCTTCATCGCATCCAGATATTGCTTCGGAATCGAAGCGAGTCCCGGATATTTGTCCGGCATGTCGAAGTATTGCTCAAGCGGCTGAATCGTGCCGGAGCGAACCATGGATGTATTGATAACGTCGCTCCGCCCGAAGATGGCCGCATCGTCGAAGCCGCCCGTATTCAGCTTCAGGTTAAGCGCGGTGGAAGCGTCGCCTTGCGTGGACTCGATCTGCACATCGACAAATGGTTCGTTCTCTCTCCAATATTTTTGAACCATGCTGTCGTTGTTGACGGTGGTCGTCCATCCGAGCCACAGATCAAACTTTCCGCCTTGCTTGCCTCCCTCGGCCGTCTGCCCGGTCTGTTCCGGATCCTTCGATGGCGAGTTCGTCGAATTGCCGCCTCCGCCCGAGCAGGCGGTTAATGCCAGCATAAGCGCCGCAAGCGCGCCGGCCGTGGTCGATTTCGCGTAAAATGCGCGACTTTTCATATTTTTTTCCCCTCTCTGTCTAGCTATTTGGTATATGTGGTTAATCCTAATACCCTGCGATAACTTGCAACAAGATCGGAATGCTCTATCCTTTGACCGAACCAATGAGTACGCCTTTGACAAAAAACCGCTGAAGGAACGGATACACGCACAGAATCGGAATGGCGCTTACCATAACGGTTGCCATCTTGACGGACATCAGCGTCACTTGGGCCAGGTTTCTGCTGCCTCGCGCGAGCGCCTCCACGCTATTGTTAGAACCCATCACCACCGAGATATCCTGGGCGGACAGCAGCTGCTGCAAGAACGTTTGGACCGGAATCAGATTCTGGTCCGAGACGAAGAAGGCGCCTGCGAACCAATCGTTCCAGTGCATAACGCCCGTAAATAGACCAAGCGCAGCAAGCATCGGCTTGGATAACGGAATGATAATCGAGAACAGGACTCTTGGCGGCTTGGCGCCATCCATCTCCGCCGATTCGATCAAAGCTTCCGGTATGCCTTGGATAAACTTCAGCATGACGAACATGTTCCAGGCCGAAAAGGCGCTTGGCAGAATGTATACCCAGAACGTATTGATCAGCGACAGATTAAACAGCTGGATATAGAACGGAATGAGACCGCCGCTGAACAGCATCGTGATCAGCACGATCGTCAGCAGCGCCTTTCTCGCCGGCATTTGCCGGTAGGATAAGGCAAACGCGGCAAGCAAAGTTACCAGAAGCCCGCTCACCGTGCCGATAATCGTTCGCATAATCGTAATCAGGTAAGAGTGCTGAATGACCTTATTGCCAAGCACGATATGGAAGTTGGACCACGTGAATTGCCTCGGCCACAAATATACGCCTCCCTTGGCGGCGTCGCTTCCCGTGTTGAGGGAAATCGCCAGCATGTAAACGAAGGGATAAAGGACCGTCAGGCAGAGCAGCAGCAGGAGCAGGGTAATAACCGCCTGTCCGAATTTTTCGCCGGTTGAACGTTTCATCGGTTACCAGAGCCCCTCTCCGTTGATTCTTCGGGATATCTGGTTCGTGCTAAGAACCAGCAGCAGACTGATAACCGAGGACAACAATCCTACTGCCGTCGCACTGCCGAAATAGCCCTGCTGCAAACCGCTCCGGAGAATATAAGTATCCAGAACATCCGCAACCGGTTGGTTGGCAGGGTTCATCAGCGGATAAATCTGATCCATGCCGACCGCTATGAGACTTGGCATGCTGAGGATCAGAACGATGGAAATCGTCGGCAGGATACCCGGGAACGTGATATGCCGGATTTGCGCCAGACGACCCGCTCCTTCCACCTTGGCTGCTTCATAGAGCTGCGGATCGATGGACGTAATCGCGGCCAAATACAGAATCGTGTTCCAGCCAACCTCCTTCCACAATCCGCTGGCGACGATCATCGGGCGGAACCACTCGGTCGAGCCCAGGAAGAATACCGGATCACCCCCGAGAGACACGATCAGCTGATTAACGAGACCGTTGTCCAGAGTAAGCAGCGACTGCAGAATGTAAGCGACTACAATCCAGGAGAAAAAGTGGGGCAGATAGCTGACCGATTGAACGAATCGTTTGAAGCCCCCGTGGCTTACCTCGTTGATCATCAAAGCCAAAATGATTGGAGCGGGAAAACCGAATACGAATTTAAGCAACGCGATGTACACGGTGTTCTTCACCACCAGCCAGAATTGGCTGTCCTGAAGGAATGCGAAATTTTCGAAGCCGGTCCAAGGGCTGTTCCAAATCGTATAGCCGATATGGAAGTCCTTGAACGCGACCTGTATACCGGCCATCGGCACGTAGCTGAACAGCAGAAGCAGCACGACGGCCGGCATGATCATGAGATATTGCCATTTGTATTTAAGTATGGCAGACATCGTATCACCTCTTTCTATTTCTAGCTTAATTGTACGCAGGGCCGGCCTTTCGAACTACGCAACAACGATTGGTTTTCTATCGCAATGTTTGTCAATTTTAATTGGCAGCCCCGAAGAGAAAGGACACACATATACGGCTATTGCCGGGACGTGTGTCCTCCCTTCTAGGAAGAGCTTTATTCAAAAGTATCGTATAGGCTTGTAACGACTAGCTCCTTGCGGAACGCAGCCAGGCTAAGCGGTTCGGACAAGCCGTCCTTTGGTACCGTCACAACGGTAGTACGGTCGGCCGATAGAGCAAATATATTGTTGCTCCAACGAGCATCGGCATGGCTCAGCTCCAACAGAACAAACGGCGCAAACGCCTGGCTGTCCAGCGTAACGATAAACCGGTCGTCTTCCTCCGTCACCTCGACGCGGATTTCCGGATTGAGCAGCTCGAAATGCTTCGGCTTCACGAACAGGGCCGTACCCTTGCTGATCGTCTCTTCGCCCATAACAAATTCGAAGGCGAGATAGCTTTGGCTGAGCAGCTGCTTGGTCGTCAGCGTCTCCGAGAAATCCAGCGAGACAATCTCTTCCGAAGCGAGAGCGTCAAGCGTGACTTCGGCTTCGCCGAATTGGATCGTCTCCGACTTGCGGTCCAGCAGTCTCCAGCGGAGCTGCCCATTGACCTCTTGCAGCGTTTCGTTGGTCACGTGAAGCGATACCGTTGTCCCGTCTTCCAGAGCGGATGCAAGCACCGGCGCAAAGAAGCGCTTGGCGGCATGATGCGTCGCCTTCCATCTGCCGAAGTAATCGAGGCTGGACCAGGATGCGCCCGGCCAGATGTCGTTCAACTGCCAGTAGACAGCCCCCATGCATCTGCCGCGGTTGCGTCTCCAATGCTCCACGCCAACCCGCATGCCTTCGGCCTGAATGAGCTGGGAGACGTACAGCAGCTTCTCGAAGTTTTTCGGATACTTGAAATATTCGCTGATGTAATACATGATCTTTTCGTTGCCTGTGCCGTTCTTCTGGTGAGCCTCCATGACCCGCGAGAAAATATTACGGTCTTCGGGAAGCGTAAACGTCTCGACCGTCTTAATAGAAGGGAAAGACTGCAAGCCGAACTCGGACATAAAACGGGGATGCAGCGTCCGGTATTCCGTTATCGGCTTCCGCCCGTGCCAGACATCCCAATAATGCATGTCGCCGATGTCTTCGTTATTCGGATCATCGATACCGCCCTTGGAGGATGGCGATGACACCAAATAGGACGTGTTTGGATCAAGCGACTGCGACAGCACCGGCAGGAACTCTTCGAACTGCTTAAGGTAATCGTCGCGCTGCTTCTCGCCGTAACGCTCCGTCCAGCCCCAATACGCCCAAGCGTATTCCAGCTCGTTGTTTCCGCTCCAGAGGCCCAGCGAGGCATGGTGACGGATCCGCTTCATATTGTCGATCGTCTCGAGGCGAATATTTTCCTTGAACTCATCGTTAAAATCGTAAGCTCCGCATGCGTATAAGTGATCCTGCCACACGATCAAGCCGTGCTTATCGCACAGATCGTAGAAGTAATCGTCAGCGTAGTACCCGCCGCCCCAGACGCGGATGCAGTTGTAGTTAGCCTCAACGCAGCTTTGAATCAGCTGTTCCGTCCGCTCGTCGCTGCGCCGTCCAAAGATGTTGTCCTCCGGAATAAAATTGGCGCCCATCGCGAAGATCTGATGACCGTTTATTTCAAACGCAAATGACTCGCCCCACTTATCCGGTTGGCGCACGACATGCAGCGTGCGAAGGCCGATGCTCAGCGAGCGTTCATCCAGAATACGGTCTCCGCTCCGCAATTCAACCCGTACCGCATATAAAGGTTGGCTTCCGAGATTGTTCGGCCACCACAGCTCGGGATCCTGAACATTAATCACAAGACTTGCGTTGTCTCCGATTTGGACGGCCGACGCTTCCAGCGTCCTACCATCCGGTGTCTCGATAGAGGCGAAAAGAGCAAGCGACTCGTCAGAGGACCAACGCTGCAATTCTGCGGCGATGTTCACCGAAACGTTGTTGTCGCCATGCTGCTGCGTAATGTAAACATCATCGATTCGGCCGATATTAAATCCGCAGAGGGACATGTCCCGCCAAATGCCCATATCCGGCAGCTGCGGACCCCAATCCCAGCCGAACATGCTATGCGCCTTGCGCAGATGCGAGATGCCCGGTACGGCGTCGGCGCAGCTCGTCAGGAAAAGCTCCTTGTCCTTCGCAAGCACAAAATTCGTGGCCGAGCGGATAATGACGTGAATATCATTGCTGCCTTCCGTGAGCAGCCCCTTCACATCCGCTTCGTATGTCCGGTGCATATTGTCCGTATTTAATACGGCTTGTCCGTTTACGTAAACCTCGCAAAGCGTATCCAGCCCTTCGCAGCGAAGCAGCACGCGGTCCATCCGCAGCAGATCCCCGTCAACGAGGAAGCTGCGGCGGTATTCGTAATCGAACTTCGTCAGCTCCAAAATATCGTATTCGTTATCGCGGTAATAAGGATCTTCCATCTTACCCGCAGACATTAGATCATGGAATACGGAGCCCGGAACCGTTGCGTTGTTCCACTCCGCTTCATCCGTTCTTTTCATCGTCCAATTGCCGTTTAGCGTTACTGAGCGCATGCTTATCAACCTGCTTTCAAATGTATGGATTGTGCTGGAATGATGCCATTCCTTCAATATTAGGTAAGGAAGGATGCATGATTCGGCCCTATCGTAGCATTCGAGGCAAATTATCGTCTTGTTATGCAGATGCTTTTTTTGTGCTATATTAACATCAATAATAACAACGACGAGGAGACAGCCGCCATGACGGTTCCCATGTTGTATGCGGCGGCTTTGATTGATCCGCTGGTGCAATCCAATTTCCATATCGTACATTCGGTGAGACATGCGTATCCGCTGCATGGACACGACTTCTACGAAATCTTTATCGTCATTTCCGGCCAATGCACGCATCTGGTCAACGGAGATACTCAATTTCTGAAAGAGGGAGCTATGGTGTTCATTCGTCCCGATGACACGCATAGCTATGATTTGCTGGAAGGCGAGGATTGCCGGTTCTTGAACGTCAACTTTTATAAAGAGGTTGTGGAGGGGGCTTTCGACTACATTGGCCACGCGGCGTTTGCCCAGGCGCTCCGGAGTCCGCAGCTTCCGCCCGTCATCCTGCTGCCCGGAACAGACATGGAGGCTCTGATGAGGAAAAGCGAGCAAATCCAGCTATTTAACTCGACCGATAAGCAAAAGGCAAGAACGATGGCCCGCAGCTTCCTAAACGATGCCTTAACCCATTTCTTCCTACACTTCCGCAATGACGGCACGCAACCGCTGCCGCAATGGTTCGATCATCTGCTCGCGCAGCTGCAGCGCAAAGAAAATTTCAGCGCCGGACTGCCCAGATTACGGGAATTGACGGACCGGAGCGACGGCCATCTTAACCGCGTTTTCAAGCAATATCTCCGCATGACGCCAACGGCTTATTTGAACCACCTGCGGCTTGGACATGCCAAAAACCTGCTGCTCACCACGCAGCTTCCCATCGTGGATATCGCTTACGACGCCGGGTTCGATAATTTAAGCCATTTCTACCATCTCTTTAAAGACGCCTACGGAATTGCACCGGGCAAAATACGCAACTGGCAATGACAGCAGGCTAATGAAAAGAAGTCCTGTTAATTAGCAAACTGCGCATTCGATGTTCTTTCGATCGCCATTGCTCCAGAATCATCGAGTGCTCCGTTTGGAATTAGAACGATTTTCAAGAAACCAAACACAAAAAAGCGGGGCAGGATTTAGTCCTGCACCGCTTTTTCGATATCTATTAACCGCGCGCGAAACCGCGCTCGTATTGTCTTGGAGGATCGATTTCTTTGTGGAGAACGCTCGCTGCTTCGAGGGCCCAGTAAGGATTGCGAAGCATGCCTCGGCCTACGGCCACGAGGTCCGCGTCTTCGTTGCCGATCACGGAGTTGGCAAGCGCAGGATCGTCTAGTCTGCCGACTGCGATAACCGGGATATTCAGTGCTTCTCTGATCGCTCTCGCGAGAGGCACCTGGTAACCCGCATGCGTACCCGGTCTGCCGGCAGCCGCGATCTGACCTTCGCCGCCCGCACTAATATGGAAGAGGTCGACGCCCGCTTCTTTTAATTCTTTCGCGAAAGCAATGCTTTCGTTAATGCCATAGCCGCCTTCTACATATTCGCGTGCGGAAATCCGCATAATTAACGGCATATGGTCCGGCATTTCGCTTTTTGCGGCTTTAATCACTTCTTTGCCGAATAACGTCCGGTCTTGACCGTATTTATCGTTTCTTTTATTCGTCAGCGGGGACACAAACTGGTGAATCAGGTAGCCGTGGGCACCGTGAATCTCAATCGTATCTACGCCAGCCTGTACGGCACGGCGCACGGCAAGTCTAAATTTCTCCACCATTTGCTCTACTTCTTCGGTAGTCAAAGCCCGAGGCGTTTTGGAATTTTCGTCAAACGGAATAGCCGACGGGGCTACCGGCAGCTCCGCGTCCTCGGCTTTACGGCCGGCATGGGCAATCTGAATGCCTATCTTGGCCCCATGCTGATGGACGGCATCAACGATGCGGGCTAGCGCCGGAATATGATCATCCGACCACAATCCTAAATCATAGTCCGTAATTCGGCCGTCCGGCTCGACGTCCGTCATTTCGATAATAATCAATCCCGCACCGCCAACCGCGCGGCTGACGTAATGCGCGTAATGCCATTCGTTTGCTATGCCGTCTTTGGCCGTTACCGAGTATTGGCACATCGGCGGCATAACGACGCGGTTTTTCAAGGACAAGCTTTTCATTTCGTACGGAGTAAATAAGTGCTTCAAAATACGATCTCTCCTCTATTCTATAGTTCCACGGTTCCAATTCGGCTACATCATAATGTACCCCGTTTCGGACAACTCATGAACAGGCATTTGTAAAGAAATGTTACAGACCCCATTATACCCTTGCCCCGACAATAAAACTAATTATATAAATTGCATTAAATCATAAAAATATTTATAATTTGGTTTTACTTATGAACGATAGAGGATGAGGAATAAGATGGTCGATTTTGAATGGTACCGAAGCTTTATTGCTATCTACAAGCATCACTCCGTCTCCGAGGCCGCCAAAACCAGAATGATGACGCAGCCAGCCATGAGCCAGCATCTAGCCGCGTTGGAGGCTGAAGTTGGAGAAGCGTTATTCACGCGCGTATCGAGGAGACTTGTCGTAACCGAACGGGGCAAAGAGCTATATTCCCGGGTTGCGCCGCTAGTTGAATCGCTGGAGGAAACAACGGCCGGGCTGAAATCCACGTCCCTGCCGAACAACAAGGTGTTCCGCATTGGCTTATCCCTGGAGTATTTCCAGGAGCTGTTTCTTCCCAAGGTTACGAATTCCGGCATGTGCAGCGTTTCTTACTTCGGGACGGCAGACCAATTGCTGGAGCTGTTAAAAGAAGATCAAGTGGAGCTCATTATTACTCCCAAGAAATTTATCTTACCCGGCATTGAGTATGAGCTGTTAATGGAAGAGACGTTTACGATCATAACCCCTGCTTCGCTTGAGGTCCCCGATCTTCGCCATCCCAAAGAGATCGAGGAATGGCTGTCCGAGCAGCGATGGATTTCCTACGGGCTGGAGCTCCCGATTATTAGACGTTTATGGAGAGAGCATTTCAAGAGACGTCCTCTAATCAAGCCCAAGCATGTGATTCCCAATCTGCACGCGGTTATCAGGGCCGTAGAGTTGGGAGCCGGAATCAGCGTGATCCCTACTTATCTGCTTGAGAATTCGAAGGCCGGCATTCATACTTGCTTCGACAATCTGACTGTCACTAATGATCTGTTAATTGGCTATAAAAGCAAGCACAAGCATCTGCCCGAGCTGCAGGAGATTATTTCGATTATCCGGAGATGAGAAAAAAGCCGCAAATTTGCGGCTTTCTTTTTTTCTTATCCTATTACAGCGAGCTGAATTTTTTCCCGACCTGAGCCAGCATCTCTTTGCGAGCCTCGTCGGTAACCGACGTAACGCCGCCAAACAGGAACTGCTCGACAACCTCAATGCCAGTAAATTCGAATATTCCGCTTCCGGAGGTTTGCTTCAAGGAATTGTTCATGCCAATGGATTCGTAAATCTCGGGACCACGATTGAGCAGATTGTCGAGAAAATTTTGCGTCAGGAACACTTGTAATCTTCCTGTAATCTTTCGCTCAGGTTCCTTTCATCATCGGCTCCTATAATAAAGGACATGACCCCCCTTTATATATTCTCTATTGTTGCCTGCGGCTGATTGCCGCAGGCTTTTTGTTTCTTCTTGTGTCTTATTTTCCTCAATCTGCGACCTTAGCGCTTACCTTGATATCGTCAAAGTAAAGCGTAGTCAGCCCTTCAAATCCGGAATCGGAGCCAACAAGAATAAAGATCTGGCCTTTGGCGTTTGCCGTTACCTTGGCGTTGTAGTCAAACTCAACACGCTGATACCCTTCCTTGTCCACATCCGGTTTAGCCGCATTGCCTATGACCTTTACATCCTTGCCGCCGGTTCCTTGGCTGCCGATGTCCACGTTCATTCTGTAATATTCTTCACCCGAAGAAGAGGTTGGCACGGACAACGGTTCGGTGGGCAGGATACCGGCCTTTAAGAAAATAGATTCCGCAGGCGAGCCGCCAATACCAATCGACCCTCCTTCCGCTTCGGTGTACATCGCAAACTTCAGATTAACGTTGTAAGAAGTATTTGGTTTGAAGCCTTCAATACCTTTGGAAAGATACATAAACAAATCATCGCTTCGATTATGCCCGGACAGCTTCAGGCCGTAATTGGAAGTATTGTTCGGGACCGGAATCAAGCTGCGCGCAAAGTCGAGCTCGTAAATCTCTTTGTAATAGTTGGTCGGCATATCGGCAAAGCCGCCCTTCCATCCTTCCGTATCCTTCGTAAACTGATAATTGAAATCGAGACCTGCGGGAGTATTTGCCTGATTGATAAGGGTAACCGTATGGGCTGCAGGCTCCCATTGCAGGCGGGCCCCCATAAGAGCCGCCAACGAACGGGCTGGAACAAATACCGTTCCTTTTGCCTGGCGAACCTGCTCGGGCAGCTTGATATTCTCTCCTTTCGCATTTACCGCATAAGAAGAGTTCAAAGTGAATTTTATCGTTCCGAAGGCTTTCCCCGACAAGGTAATCATCCGGTCTTTGTTATTCCAGCTTATCGATGCGCCGAGAGATTCGGCAGCGGCTCTAACGGGAACCATCGTGTTTCCGTTGCTAACATAAGGGGCGGAGAGCAGGCTATGCTTACCCGTGTTATTGCTATAATGAACATCGTTAATTTTAAAAGTAACGGCAGAGGCCGCGGCTTGGCTTTCTGCTCCGTGTGCTAGCGGGATGCTGCCTGCCGAAAGCACGGTTGCAACAAGGAGACTGGACAGCATGAGATTTTTTTTACGCATATTTATATTCTTCCTTTCTGCTCAGATGTACTTTCTAGACGCAACGATGAATTTAAAGGTTACAGCCTTTACAATCCGGCAATTTTTGAGACAAAAAAAGTGCCCCGCTTTGCAAGCAAAGTTGAGCACTTTCTCTCATCATACTCCCTATTAAACTAAAGAGCCCGGAGAGTCTGTACATATTTTTTTGGGGAAAAAATAAAATTACACTATACTATTCATGACCAATAAAGTTTGGAGAAAGGGCATCCTTACATGAACCATGCCTTATATATAAGCCTTACCATGGAGCAATGAGAATTTGGGAATCCATTCTGCTTATTATGCTGACCATTAGCATGATGACAATGAATCGAAATCAATCTTACTTACGCTTCTTTTGTATGCTTCTGCCCGTTCCATTGACTGTTCACCTATTAACCGAAGGATATCGCTGGCAAATGGTTCCTTCGTATTTATTCGCTTTCTATTCGTTTGTGACCGCTGTTCCGGGATTATTCAAGCGAAAGCGTATGTCCCCCATCCGTATGGGATTGATACCCTCACTCGGATTGCTGCTGATGTGCTGGGCATTGCCTTATTTGATACCCGTTCCTTCGCTAGAGGTTCCGTCTGGAAATAACCCGGTCGGTACAGTCATGTATCACTGGATTGACACAAGCAGGCCCGAGCAGACTATGGAGAAGACGAATAAATACCGTGAGATGAACGTTCAAATCTGGTATCCGGCACAAATCAAAGGAAGAATACAGCAGGCTCCGTATATTCCCGAACTAACCGGCTTGAGCCATTACATAAACCAGCGCTTGCATATTCCTTCCTTCTTGCTGAGCTACATGCGCCTTGCGAGGACGTATACCTACATGGATGCCGATATGGCGAATAATCAAAGCCAGTATCCAGTCGTTATCTTTTCGCATGGTTGGCCAGGCGCACGGTACGCCTATCATTATCTTGTCACGGATTTAGCTAGCAAAGGTTATGTGGTAGCCGTAGTTGAGCACACCTACGGTACTCTTGCGACTGTTTATCCCGACGGTCGGATGATGTCCCAAAAAGCTCCTCCGGAACTTCAACTTCCGGCTTGGGACCGTATCATTGATAATGTTTGGGCGGAAGACGACAGGTTCGTGCTGGATCAGTTGGAAAAGCTGAACGAGGGAATTATGGATAAACGTTTCAACCATCGTCTCAATATAGAGGAAACCGCAATTGCCGGCCATTCTTTCGGCGGGGATGACGCCCTTGCCGTGCTTCGCAAAGACAAAAGATTCAAGGTGGGAATTAGTTTGGACGGCTCCTTTTATGGGAGTACACGGACCCCGCTTTCCGCGGATCAATCTTTTCTATGGATTTGCACCGATAATTATTTGAATGGGCTAGGTCTGCCCGAACCAAGCGACAAGCAGTTGTCGGAAGAAGGGATACAACGGGCCGTTTATAATGACTGGGCAGACAACTTCTACCGTAGAAGAGACCAAGCGATATCCGAAGGCGGTCAAATTTTGCAGCTTAAAGGAATAAAACATTCAAGCTTCTCGGATTTTTATACGTACTCCCCTATTCTGAAGTGGAAAGCCAAAGCACCCGATCCTAAGCAAAGCCATCAACTGATTCTGAAATACGTCGAGTTATATCTGGAACAACATCTAAAGGGACAACCATCGGTAGGAAGGTTCGAAAACCTGTCGCATCAAGACAACCAGGTCTTACTAAATCCTTCGGTCAACCACAGATCATAATAAAAGTACCCTGCCTTGCTATAAAGCAAGATCGGGTACTTTCGGATCGTGTGCGATTGACCGTTTCTGCTTCTACTGTTCAAAAATTAATTTATCGACGATTTTCATCACTTAGACGAGAATCACTTATCCTTGAATATACCGTCAATGTATTCTCTCCAGTAGTCCACAATCCAATCGTTATACTTTAAATATAGAGTCTTTAAGCTTCCAATTGAAATGGCGTGTGCGATGCACCCTCTATCATCGTACATGTGAAATAGAATGTCCTTATCTTGACTTAAAAAGTAAACTCTTTGTCCAATGGACGGTTTTCTTCCCTGCTCATAATGAGAAATCCCTTCAAGGATCTTTTTATATGGAATTGACGAAACTAAACCCGATATTACTTTAAATTGATACTGATTTTTAACTTCTGTTGTATTTCCGTCTTCATCCTCGTCTTCATCGATCTCAAAGAGGGTGTCCTCTTCCATTGTTCTTTCTTGAAGCAATTCATATAGATAGTCCGGGGTTGGATTTCCAAACATGATATCTTCATAAGGTCCCCAGTCTTTGATTAAGACATATATAAAATCCGTCGGTTTAAACAACTCTTCGAAAATTGTATTTACTCTTTTATTTACTTGGGCAATTCTTCGTTTTGATCCGTTTCGATATGGTTCACCTAACTCAAAACGTACGTTGATATCACTTCGATATTCAGGAAACTTATATTTCAAGTAACTATATATATCCTGTAACATTTGATCCCCTTAGTTTTGTCATTTTTGTCTAATATCTTATCTATGAAACTTGCGAACTATCCTTATTTGAGTAATCGAGAAGCAAAAATAATACGGCAGTTGTTCCTTTGATCGGCCACCACCAATGCGTTGATTAAACTATCGTTCTCCAGATAGCTCAATAGTCTTATGTTTTTTAATTAGAGTCGCTGCTTATAGTTGTGAGGCTTGCCGAACACCTAATGCAGTGACGTCCCGACGGGCTTAGTGGCTGGATGTGGTCACTCGCTTCTCAGAGTGACCCGGAGCGTCAATATGGTGTTAGCCGAAGGAAGTTCTGGAAGCAGCCATTGCATTTAAGGCGTTCTCAAAATAGCTATATACGTCATCCGCAATTCCCAGAAACTCTTCAACAAGTACATTACTATCCAAGTAACAAGCATACAGATAATCAACTAAAGCGGAGTCAATCTCACAATAGTTTAATATGGCATTCTTCATCTTAATAATGTCATCTTGCCATACACCTGTATCTTCTAAAACCAAAGAGTATAATGCACGAATTAATCTCTTAGAGTAACCTTTAATATATCTAGTTTTCATTGTGTTATCACTAGCATTAGAAAGTAAACTATGTATACGATCTACTTCCTCCTTGGTCTCTGTATTTAAGTCTAAAATGAACTCTGGAGAAATAATTATCGATGGTACTTTTTCACCAACGTCATGACCATAAATGCAAACACAAATTATCTTTACCCAAAAACCCCACTCATTTGGTTTACTTAATACATCGTCAATCGAGCAAATTATCGTATCAATTTTAGTTACTACAGGATATTCTTCCAAGAGCCTGTCTTTAATATTTGTCAATCTTTCGTAATCAATATCATTGGGATTTACACATACAATAGTAAAGTCTGCATCTGACTTAAAAGGTATAGCAGTTCCTTTTGGAATTGAGCCACACATATAAATGCTATGAATCTTACCTTTAAATTCGGTAAGTATATTATCTATATACTTTTCAACAAAATTCTTATATTCACTTTGTATTACAATTCTATTTATAACTTTTTCTAATATCATATAGACCCCTCCTAAACTAAGAACCTCTTTCGGCTAACGTCTTTTTTGCGAACTTCGTAAATTCGTCATGACTTAAGTTATTCGCGAAATCATTCAACTATCTTGCCCTTTCGTTCAACGATGAGCGGCGGCCGATCGAATGGACGGCCGCCGCTGTGACATGATTGAGCTATCGTCTCCCGATAGCGGAATGAATTTCTTAATCAGCGAGAGCACGTTTTATGATCGCTTTTGCTTCAGCAACCAACTTTTCATCTTTATAATCAATTGCCTGCATCATGATCAAAATGGGAATGTATATGGCTATCAATCGAGCTAATATCTTCGTTTCTTCATCGACATCCCCATATTCTTTGAAAAAGTCTGAACGCGCATCCGGAGGCAAAAAGCTATACGCGACATTCAAGTCGCAAGCAGGATGTCCAATATTGATATCTCCCCAGTCGATAATCCCTGAAACTATTCCATTTTCGTCTACCAGCATATTTTTAAAATGAAGGTCTCCATGGAGGAATACGTTTTTGGGTTTCACTTTTTCAGTTCCAAGCTGTTCCAAATAGTTCGATAATTCATGATACTCTTCTTCACTAAAATGAAGGGCAAGGTCGGAAATGAATTTATGCAACTTTTCTTTACGCATTACAATATCAATCAAATTTCTATGGTCATGTTGAACTCCATTTTCTTGGGCAATTTGCACAGGAAATGCATGTAAGCTTTTCAAAAATTGCGCGAGCGTTGTTGCTGATAACGCACGTTGCTTGTCAGTTAATCCGATTGGAAACTCTCCTGATAAATAGGGGTAGCCTAGGAAAGGTGCAGGATAATTATAATCCCCTTCCCCAAAAAATAGAGGTAACGAATATGCAATGGAACAATAATCTTTAAGCTTAGGTAGTATCTTTTCTTCAATCCTTAAACGATTAATTGCAACTTCTCTTCTTGGAAAGCGAAATACATATTCGATCCCGATAAGAAAAACAGTGTTATCCCAGCCGTATCCTAGTTTTTGTACGCTTTGTGAAGCTAACTGCGGAAACTGACTGCTTATTAATTTATGAGCCAATTCTTCTGATACTTCCCATTCCGCATCCCATTGATTCGTACTTCCCATACCCATTTATCGACTCCCTCACGAAAATAGAAAATAGGCTCGACTAGCCTGTTCCATTTACAACATCATATCATTAATTTGTTCTTCTGTTCGAGAACAACCTTACCGTCTGTTCCTCTATCCTGCCCGTTACTTCAATGAAAAAAGAAGAGCAAATTGCCGCGGCAACTGCTCCAAGTTTCGTTGAACTATAGTTCCCCGATAGCGTAACGACTCATCTGAACTGATCAGCATTATTTCGAGATAGCCAGTCCACCATAAAATCAAACAACTCGATTGAGTAAGTATGCTTATTTTGGGTACTCGGAATCGATGTAATGATTTCCCTAATATTTCTATCAACGCTCACGGAATCTATAAAATGGACAAGATCGGGAACCTCTTTATTAAGCGCTTGGAAGTAATGTTTTTGTGGCTTAATGAACTGTAAATTCATATCAAAGCCCCCTCGTTTCCTCGAAGAATCCGATTCTTTCCGTTTAATTAGTTCATCCTCACTGCAGCTGAGTAGATAATATCTGTCAGGGAATCCGATTTTTTGGTCTAGAATCAGATTCCGATAGTAATCGGCTATAAACTCTAACGACTGATTATCAAATAAAGTA
The DNA here is from genome assembly GCF_037146255.1 of Paenibacillus sp. MMO-58. Taxonomy (NCBI): domain Bacteria; kingdom Bacillati; phylum Bacillota; class Bacilli; order Caryophanales; family Paenibacillaceae; genus Paenibacillus; species Paenibacillus sp. MMO-58. The sequence continues at coordinate 382,234 of NZ_JBBCVY010000004.1, read as the reverse complement.
AAATCATACGCCCAGTTATACCAAAAGGGTTGAAATAAATCGATGTCTATAACAACAAATGAGTGCTTATTCCTGTTTTCCAAGGCTATTCTCCATCGATCTGCCTGACGTTCAAACCACCATTCTCTATATTCAGGGTTAGGTCGTTCTTTCCACCAGGTATTAATTTCAGGGATATGAAAAGCCCCATGAATGGCAGCCAGTTCAGAGGATGTGCTTGTTTTTCCTACAGCACTAGCACCTTCGATACTTATAATGGTCATACCTTCTCCTCCATAATTTGCTGCGTTAAATCTTTTACTCCATAAAAAACGGCAGCGGATCTCTAATCTGCAGCCGTATTATGCATGCTTTGAAACTAATGTTCTTCGTTAGCGTAATCCATTATTTCTGTGAAGTCCTGTATTAGTCCAGTTGTCTTACCTATGTTTGTAAGTCCCCAATGGGCAAAATTAGCGGCTTCAGCCTTATTTTCGAGGAAGATATGGGTACGTGCTATTAACAATGCTAATCTTAAATTCAAGGGTGCTCCGTAACTGTCTAATTTCTTTGTACGTTGTGATAACTCATTCAATTTTATTGAGGTTATTGCACGAGGGAAATCTTCATTGAACTGAGAGAAGTAACTTAACCCCTGGCCTAGTATCATATCTTTCATTTCTTGTATTAATGCCCTTGCTCTTGACTCATCTTCAGTATGATCATACCGAAACCAAACTTCACTTTTCTTTTGACGAAGAACATTTGATTGGAACCAGTTTAATTTATTAATCAATCGTGTTCTAAACTCACAGTCATAGACAGTTATTTTGCTTACAGGGATAAACTCTCTAATTGTATTAGGAAGGAAATCGAAGTGAACCCCCAACTCTACAACGCACGATCCACCATACTTATCCGCCTGTATCACAATAGCATTGATTACGTGGCTGCCGTTATCTTTTACAAAGTGATGATCTGTTCCAATAAATCCAATTTTGTTTAGTTCTGGTGCTAGATATTTCTTAATTAGCTTTCTAAATTCACTTGTTTTCATTCGCGATTTACCTCGGCAGATACGTTTTACGTTTAATTCGAGAAGATACTCTACGTATCCTTTAACTAATTCTGATTAAAGTAACCTTTACTTCAACAAAAGCTGCAGTAGGATCCTTCGATCCGCTGAAGCTTTTGTTTGAACTATAGTCTCCCGATAGTTGAATTCTTATTTCGAATTTGCAAGTGTATATCCTCATTCTGCACATCAATAAACTTTACTAACAATGCAATTTTGTTCTCAGAATTTATACGTTCCCAATAGTAGTCTGCTAATTCATTAATTGAATCAGATAGTGGTACCTCAAATGGTTCACCTTCGAATGGCTTAAGTACACCATCCAGTTCTGAACTATAGGTATGTATGCAATGACCTATTCCCTTTTTGAATCCGCTGTATTGATACATGTTACGTATACAAACTGAAGGATCATTGTCCTTTGTTTTGAGAATTGATAGGCTGTATTGTTTAAGTTCTGTGTTAATTATACCTGAGATTCTTGGGGTAAAGTGGGGAGCATCTGGTTCAAACTCTCGAAGCATTAATGATTCGTGAAAGGATCTTTGGTCCTTTAATCCTTCATAAATAGTTTCAGTTTGATCACCATTAGAGACAATGTGTACTTTATCCCTATGTCGTATAGGATAATAAATTATTAGAGAAGGGTCTTCCATTAGGCTAGGATCAAATGCTTTGTTTCTTACATTAGCCCCCTCTCTTTCAAATACTCGATTTCTACTGTTAGCGCTTCTTCCCATAATCCAGTACACCTGAACATAATGCGATCCTGAAGGAGTCATACCTACAATAAGTGTTCTTCCGGGATATGGATTTTCAAACAAATCGTATTGAATTGTTTTCATTTGCTTCTTCTCCTCTCGAATAAACACAAAGAGGTAAGGGGAATTCCCCTTACCTCTGCCCAGGCGTACGGCTACAACTTATATGCTTCCTCATGGATCCCCATGCTTCGCCAGTCACATATAAGGCTCTAAATTAGATATATAATAACAATTTTCAATGTTTTTTTTGTCATTATGTAACTAACGTTCACCGTTAGTTGAACAACTTGTTACCCTTGTTATTAATTCTCAACATTATAACTTTGAAGATTACCATCGTATCCTTTATCAATTCTAATGATCTGATTTGGATTATTCATGGGATGAACAACTGCAATAAAATGTTGATCGCTAGATGTAGATTCTTTGAAGCTATACTCAATACTTTCAATAATCATTTCATCTTGATAGTTTTTTCTGAGATATTCTTCGACTTCTTCTTTAAACATCCCTTTAGATATTGGATTTCCGTAACCAAGGCAATAGATTAAATAGCCAACAACTATTATTACGAATATCACTAAAGCAAAGATTAAATAACGAACTTTCATTTAGATTTCATTCCTTTAAAATGTGTTATATATAAATTTAATCTAATACTTTATTTACGGATTTCGCAACACTTCAACATTTAACATATTCGCGAATCGACTAATCTATCCGCCCTTTCTTAATCACAATCGTCTGCTCTTTCGCCGCTTGCATCTATTTGAGCAGTCCCACCGCCAAACTGCCACCCCTTGCTCTCAATAAATTCAATAAACGCTTCCAAAAACTCGTTATGCCCTAAATCACCTTCATTTGCATAAACACTATCATTGATTTGAACTCCAAAAGGTCCTTTCAAGTATCTCACTCCACTTCATAATAACCTTTCATTTATCACCTTATATTACCACGCAATCCTGCCCGTTAGCTCAATGAATAAATAAAACGTGCAATCCGAAAGGGATCACGTACTGTTTAAAACAAGAACATCTATCTATAACGAGAGTCGCAGTTAACGCGACTCCGGTTGTAGATAGATGTTCTTATCGTCAGACAGCTACCTCTCATTCTGTACCTGTGAGGGGGAACTTCCCAAGTATATGGCATTAAAGAACTTTATTTTCACAGACAAATAATAATCTTCTTGAATTAAAGAACTTTATTTTTCATTAAAGAATTTTATTTTCCCTCAGCAGCAATGGCGGATGGACGTATCAATCAACTGAACTTGTAACCTTCCTGTAATATTCCGCTCAGGTTCCTTTCATTATCGGCTCCTATAATAAGGGACAAGACCCCCCTTTATATATTCTCTATTGTTGCCTGCGGCTGATTGCCGCAGGCTTTTTGTTTGCGCAGCAAAAAGCCCCCGCAGGAAAATCCCACGGGGCTCATATATTAAAGTTCCAAAATCATAACGCCGTAAGCCGGCATCTCTACATCGTTTTCCACTGCTGCTCCGGTCAGGAGGTCTGTTACGCTCTGCTTCACCTGAATCGCAACCGGCTTATCCGAATAGTTCAGCAGGAAAGCGTAAGAAGCATCCTTCGAGGATCGAATACCGATCTCGACTTCAGCCGGGGCAGTGATCCGGTCCGCGAGAGGCGAGCGTAAACCAATCTCATCCAAAATCCCATCGACTACCGGTTCGCTGTAGGCAGCTCCTAAGTACCAGACTTGGCCTTCCCCAACATTCCGGCGGGTTAACGCTGGCTCCCCTTGATAATATTCGGATGAGTACCGGGCGACAACTTCCGCTTCCGGGTTCTGAACGCTAAGCACCTCGTTGAAGCCTACCGCCTTCGTGCCTTCGGACAATCGGCCTTCCCATTGCAGCTCTGCCGCATTCACTTTGCCTTTAATAAGCGTAAAGTCCTCAACCGTAATGCCGCATAGTCCGGCAACCGGACCCGGGAATGGACGCATGTAGCATTGTCCGTTCATATCCTTGTACCCCGTGCGGGCACCTAGGAACAGCTTGCCGCCCTGCTCCGCATAGCGGGTCAGAAGCTCGGCCGTCTCATCGGTCATAATCGCCGAATGCGGATAGACGATTACTTTGTACTTGGCTAAATCCTCGAGTGTCGTATTCGAGCGCAAGAAAATGGAGTCTGCCGGAATATGCCGGTATTGCAGCTGCTTAAACCAGGAGCGCATGCTCTGCCACTGCAGAGGGCCATGCCATACATCCATCTCTCCATCCCAGTTATTGTTGTAATCCTGCATAAAAGCAACTTCCGCTTGATAGGCCGTACCTGCGATCAGGGATCCAATCTTCGCGAATTCGCCGCCTACCTGCGCCACTTCCCGCACTCTACGGTTCGGCTGGTTGTGGTAGTCATTAATGCCATGCCAATAAATTTCGGTGCCGAACGTTGCCGTGCGCCAGCGGAAATAGACAAGAAGATCGGTTCCGTGAAGCACCGATTGATACGACCATAAACGGATTTGACCCGGTCTTGGCGTTCCCATCTCAATCCGGTCAACCCAACCGCCGGGGCCGGACTGCTGCTCCATGACGCAGAAGTTCTGCGAGATGGACCTGACGTTGGTCAAATTAATGCTCCATTGGCGGTCAAGCAGAGGGTCGGTTTCATTGTCGTTATAGAAAACGCTGCTGAATTGCGGATACGAGTCATACGAGAAGAAATCGAGCAGCTCATCCGTCATCTTATGATTATCGAGATGGCCGAACAATCCGTTAGTCGTTACCCAATGCTGCGGCGCCAGCTCGCGGATAATATCAACCTGCAGCTTGGCGAACGAAATGACGTTATCCGAAATAAACCGTTTCTCGTCCAATGCCAAATGCGGGTTCGGCGAATCCGTCTGCGACAGGTGCAGCTGCTCCCAATCCGTATAGGTCTGACTCCAGAAAACCGTACCCCATGCTTTATTGAGATTGTCCAACGTCTCATACTTTTCTTTGAGCCATACCCGAAAAGCGGCATGATCGGCTTCGGCATAAAACACGTTTTTCTCGCAGTTAAATTCGTTATCGATCTGCCAGCCTATAACCGCAGGATGGTCTTTGTAAGCGTTCACCATATTGCGCACGATTCGCTGGGAAAGCTCCCGGTATTTCGCGCTGGAATAATTGTAATGGCGGCGCATGCCGTGCTTGATCAATACTCCTTCCTTCGTTGCATTCAGCACCTCTGGATATTTATGCGTCAGCCAAGCAGGCGGCGTTGCGGTAGGCGTACCCAGAATAACCCTCAGACCGTAACGATGCGCCAGATCCATTATCCGCGTGAAAAAGCTGAAATCAAATACGCCTTCCTGCGGTTCGAGCATCGCCCAAGAAAATTCCGCCATCCGGATCACCGAGATATTCATCTCCCGCATGCGGCGGAAATCATCCTCCCACAGCCCCTCCGGCCAATGCTCCGGATAATAACATACCCCTAACGTTAACTCGTCCATTTGGATCGATTTTGCCATGACGACATCCTCCTTAGCTTATCTTGCTACTACCTCCATTCTAGTGGACGCCCAGGCAGAAGGATATGACAAAAAGATGCGAACTGTATTAAAATATTGTCATCAATTCATTCATTAGTTGCTATATTATCTTCTAAAAGAAGATATCGTATAAAAATATTGCGCTATTACGAGGTGTTTTCAATGAAAGAACATATCTTCCTCCCCAAGCCCATTTTCCCCCGTCACATCTGCTTTCCCGACTTCATCGGCGGCTACAGCGAATTTCCGGAGCATGCCGTCAACCGGGAATTTGCCACAACAGAAAACAACCTGGACCGTTATTACAATTTGCACATTGTGCTAGGCGGCAAAGGTTATCTGCATACGGACAACATGACCTACGAGCTGACGCAGGGGCAAGGTTTTCTGTACGGACCCGGCCTTAGACAAACGTATCATTCGGATGCCCGGGATCCCTGGAGTATTCGTTGGGTCCATTTTTACGGCGTAAGGCCAGAGGAGTTGCTGGACGGAAAAGGTCTCGATGAACCATGGCTTTTTCATTTGCCCGATCTTGCTCCTGTTGAAGCCTTGATGGAGCGACTCCTGGGGCTTGGCAGAAGCTATGAAGTAGATGACGAATACGCGGCTGCTTCCACGCTGTACGAGCTGCTCACCAGGATTCAGACTACCGCCAGCCAGCTTAACGTGTCCGTTCATCAAGCCGCGGACAAAATCCGGGCGGCAGCCAATTACGTACGCGCCAACTGTAATCAACCCTTTACCCTTGAGCAGGCGGCAACGATTGCCGGGTACAGTTCCCATTATTTCAGCCGGAAATTTAATCAAACCTTTGGCAAGTCCTTCTCCGACTTCCTGACCGAAGCGCGTATTTTGCGGGCGAAGCAGCTCCTTGCCTCAACCCGCCTAGCGGTCAAGCTTATTGCGCTGGAAACCGGCTTTTCCCAGACCAGCTATTTCAGCAAATGCTTTCGCGATCAGGAAGGCATGACCCCGCTTCAATTCAGGGAAAGGCATAAGGCGTAAAATAATTATTTTTAAATACCACTTGACTTGTCGGAATTATGAGGTTAATATCAATCCATAATCCTTCAACGTTCATTCTTTTAACGTTGAACTAATTTCATAACGCCGATTGGATAACCAAAGGCCCAACTCACGTACCTGATCACGGGACGTCTGTTGCGGCCTTTTTTGTTTTCTTCGGATTATGCTTTCGCAGTAAGAATCATCACGAGCGGCCCTATAGGAGGTAACGAGAGAACGACATGGCAGATTTCATATCCCAAATGGAAGAAAACGATTGGCTGTTCAGAAGGATGGTCCGCAGATTCGTTAAGGAACGCGACAAAATATCCGTGGAGGATATCGCATTGCCCGGCTTCCTTATTCTCCGAAGCATTCAACTGGGCGGCGCGCAAAAGCTTGGAGAACTGGCGGAGCAGCTTGATTTGACCTCCGGAGCAATAACGGCGCTTTGCGACAAGCTGGAAGCGAAACGCTTCGCACAGCGGCAGCGTCTGCAAGGCGACCGCAGGAACGTATGGCTGGACATTACGGAGGAAGGCCGGCAGCTGTTAGAACGGTATCCGGAGCTTGGCAAGCGTGGAGTCAGTCTGCTGTTCGGCAGCTTTAGCGAGGAAGAGCTCGCCTGCCAGAAGGAAATTTTCGAACGTATTTATGCCAATCTGGAAGGCTTCTCGGAGCGCTATATGGCAATGGTCAAGGAATACGAAGAGCAAAAAGCGGTAGAAAAAACGGAAGAACAACCAAAAAAACCGCCTGCCGCCAAACCGAATCAAAATTATTTTCTGAATTATTAATCCACTTTACTTTAGCTAATGCTTACGAAGCATGAATTGCTTCACAATTCATTTTAGGAGTGTTGAACATGGGACATCCCACTATTTATCCAACCGGAGCTACGGTTTATTTGCCTGAGAAAGCATGGAGCGGTTATACGATTTTCCAGGCGGCCAACGTTGGCGCCCTGCTGATTGATATGAGCGGCAAAGAGGTTCACTTGTGGAAAGGTCTGCGAGGCTTCCCGAACAAAATTTTGCCGGGCGGTTACGTAGTAGGCAGCACCAAGGAACGCGATCCGAAATACGGCTTCCAAGACGAAGCCGATCTGGTGCAAGTGGATTGGAACGGCAATATCGTATGGAAATTCAACCGCCTCGAATACATAGAGGATCCGGGCTACGAGCCGGAGTGGATGGCGCGCGCGCATCATGATTACCAGCGCGAAGGCAATCCGGTTGGCTACTATGCTCCGGGACAGGAACCGCAGACAAACGGCGGACGCACCCTCATTCTTGCTCACCGCAACGTAACCAAGCCGGAGATCTCCGATAAGCTGCTGCTTGACGACGTTATTCTCGAAGTGGACTGGGAAGGCAATATCCTGTGGCAATGGGCGGTAAGCGACCATTTCGAAGAGCTTGGCTTTGACGAAGCGGCGAAAAACGTGCTGTTCCGCGATCCTAACGGCCGTCACTTCGGCGGCAATACGGGCGGCGACTGGATGCATATCAACTCCGCGTCGTGGGTAGGTCCGAACAAGTTTTACGATGCCGGCGACGAGCGCTTCCACCCGGACAACATTATCTGGGATGCGAGAGAATCCAATATTATCGCCATCACGGACCGCCAAACCGGCAAAATCGTCTGGCAGCTTGGTCCGGATTACTCGAAGCCGGAAGTCAAGCATCTGGGCTGGATTATCGGTCAGCATCATGCCCATATCATTCCGCAAGGCTTGCCTGGCGAAGGCAATCTGCTTGTATTCGATAACGGCGGCTGGGGCGGTTACGGTCTTCCGAATCCTGCATCTCCTTACGGTATCAAAAATGCAGTCCGCGATCATTCCCGTATTCTCGAGATCAATCCGGTCACTTTCGAGATTGAATGGCAGTATACGCCAACGGAAGCCGGCTTTATGGCTCCGCTCGATTCCTATCGTTTCTACAGCCCGTACATCAGCTCCGCGCAGCGCCTGCCAAACGGCAATACGCTGATTACCGAAGGCGCCGACGGCCGGATTTTCGAGGTGACGAGCGAGCATGAACTGGTATGGGAGTACATCTCCCCTTACAAGAACAAAATTAACGCCAACATGGTTTACCGTGCTTACCGCGTCCCTTACGAGTGGGTGCCTCAGCTCGAGAAGCCTGTTGAAGAAGCGATTGTTCCGCTCGACGTTGCCAACTACCGGGTGCCGGGCGCCGCGGCAAAAGGAACCGATTCGGTTGTGGAAGTCGTAGGCACCGGAGAGTACGGCGAAGGCGCATTCTGCGTCGCGACCGTCGAAGAAAACCCAAGCACGGCCGAATCCGGAGAAGAAAGCTGAGGCGAAGTCAGATGAAAAAGTTCGGTATTCTCGCAACGGTTCTGGCCGTTGCCTTCACCCTTGCCGCATGCGGCGGCAAGGAGAATAAGCCGGCAGCGGCTGAAGCGAAATCGACAAACAGCCAGCAGGCTGAAGCGGCTAGCGATCCGATTAAAATCAAAATCGCCGATACGTCGACCAACCCGGTATTCCGCGTGGCGAAGAGCAAGGGCTTCCTCGAGAAATACGGCATTGATGCGGACATCATTACCTTCGCTACGCCTGCGGAGGGTATTAACTCCTTGTTCATCAAGCAGGCGGATATCGGCTGGGGCGCGGACTTTCCGTCGCTGAACGCGGTAAGCAAAGGCGAATTTTCGATTATTGCCGCGACAGGCACGGATACCGAGGCATCCGCTGCCCAATGGAAGCTGTTTGTCCGGGATGAAATCCAGTCCCCTGCCGATCTAAAGGGCAAAAAGCTAAGCACCCTTCGCGGCACGTTCCTCCCTTACTTGTGGGATGTTTATTTGAAGGATAACGGCGTAGCGGTAGGCGATACGAAAGAGATTGGGCAAGGCGGCTTCGACGAGGCTTACGTGGCGCTCAAAAAAGGCGAAATCGACGCCAGCTGGGTCATAGGCGCTACGCTGATCGATAAATTCAAAGCCATTGATGGCGTCCACGAGCTGACCGATATGTCCAAAACCTCCGTGCGGATCGGGGGTACGATTATCGCCCCTAATTCCTTGATTAAGGATCATCCGAAGGCGGTTGCCAACTTCCTGAAGGCCTTGGATGAGACTTCCAAGTACATTGCGGCTAATCCGGATGAAACCGCCGACATTCTGTTTAAGGAGACCAAGCAGCCGAAGGAAGCAACAATCCGGGATTTGGCGACGAACAACTGGACCGTTGGTTTTACCCAGCAATCCTTCGACAGCCTGACCAATCAGAAGAACTATATGGTAGGAGCCGGCATTATCCAGAACGACTTCAACCTGGCCGATAAGCTGAGCTTGGACAGCGTGCAGCAGGCTGTACCCGATCAGTTCACCTATAAGAAATAAGGAGAGATGACAAATGTTGAATACGAGTCCATCTCCAAATACGATTACGATCGAACGGCTTAATAAAAGCTATTCCGACGTGAAGCCCGGAACTGCCGGCTCCGTTCACTACATCATCAAAGATATTGATCTAGTCGTGAAGGGCGGAGAATTCTTCGTTCTTCTAGGCCCAAGCGGCTGCGGCAAATCAACGCTGCTTAATATGATCGCAGGCTTTGTCTCCAAGACCGGAGGCAGCCTGCGCGTCGGGAACGATGAAGTCGACAAGCCCGGCAAGGAAAGAGCGGTTGTCTTCCAGCAGGCGGACTCCTCCCTCTTCCCTTGGCTGACGGTCCGTCAAAACGTAGAGTTTGGCCTGAAAATGAAAAAGATGCCAAAGGACGAGCGCAAGGAAATATCGGAACGCTATATCCGGCTTGTCGGATTGTTCGGCCATGAGAACAAATTCCCGCGCGAATTGTCCGGCGGCATGAAGCAGCGCGTTCAGCTTGCCCGCGTATTAGCCAATGATCCGGCGATTCTGCTTATGGATGAACCGTTTGGCGCGTTGGACGCAATGACAAGACGGATCATGCAGAAGGAATTAAGCCAGATCTGGCGGGAAACCGGCAAGACGGTTATTTTCGTCACCCACGATATTCAGGAAGCGTTGCTGCTGGGACAACGGATCGCCGTTATGTCTACCGGACCTAATGCGAAGATCTCCAGCATCTATCAGGTTCCGCTCGGCTATCCGCGCGACCCGGCTTCCCCGGAGCTGAACGAGCTTCAGCGCCATATCCAGTCGCACTTTGACGCCGAACTGGAAGGAGGCATGTACCCGTGAAGGTTTTGCAAAAGAAATGGGTAACGATTCCGCTTCTGTGGGTCATCACCTTCATCGTATGGCAGGTTGGCGCATGGATCTACGGCCCGGAGATTATTCCGGGTCCCGCCGCTACCTGGCAAGGAGCGCAGGAGCTGCTGAGTGACGGTTCATTGATGAAATATATCGGCATCAGCTTCTACCGGGTATTTGCCGGCTGGGCGCTTGGCAGCCTTCTTGCCATTCCGATCGGACTTACCATCGGCAAAGTAACCGCGATCCGCGTCTTTGCGGAGCCGTTCCTGAACTTTGTCCGGTTTATCCCTCCTATCGCGTTTATTACGCTGTTCCTCGTATGGTTCGGCATTGGCGAGCAGTCGAAGATTGCCCTCATTATGTACGCGACTCTATTTATCGTCATTATTAATACGTTAACCGGCGTGCTCGCTATCGAAGAGGACCGGATCCGCTCGGCCCGCAGCATGGGGGCTTCCGAATGGCAGATTTTGCTTCATGTCGTCATTCCGGCTACCACGCCTTATATCTTCACCGGCATCCGGCTTGCTATGGGCACCTCGTACATGGCGATCATTGGCGCAGAGATGATTGCGGCGAACGAAGGCGTAGGCTTCCTCATCTGGAACTCCAGACTTTACTTCCGTACGGACTGGATCTTTGTCGGATTGATCAGCCTTGGTCTGATGGGCTTCCTGACCGATCGCATCGTTGGCTGGCTCGGCAGCAAGCTGCTGTTCCGTTATGGCGTTATTAATACAACGGCCCTTCGCCGCCGCTGAGAAAACCTCAATCATAGTAACAAAAGAGCTGTCTCCAGGCCGGTCGTAACCGGGAATCTGGAGACAGCTCTTATTCATGATCGTGCGGCACCGCAGCTCTGCCGCACGATCAGCTCCGGCGCGACCATAACCGAGCTCGACTGCAGCTGGCCGTTCATTAGGTCATACAGCATTAGAGCCGCCAGAAGGCCAATCTTCTCCTTATCCTGTCTTACGGTTGTCAGCGGAGGGCTGACGTATTGGCACGCTTCAATATCGTCGCAGCCGATAACCGCAACATCCCCCGGGACGTTCAGCCCTTTCTCTCTGATTGCCCGAATCGCCCCTATCGCTAGCAGATCGGAAGCCGCGAATACCGCACGCGGAACCTGCCCCGCTTCAATCATCCTTGTCATCGCCTCATAACCGGAATGCTCAAAGAAGTCGCTTCCGTTCCGGAAGAACGGTTCCATGACAGGCAGGCCGTAACGCTGCAAAGCCTCCCTGTACGATTGCTCCCGGAACTGTGAAATCCGGCTTGTCCCCGAGCAGCCGATAAATCCAAATTCCTTGTACCCCTGCAGGTAAAAATGCTCCACGGCCCGGTTCGAAATATGGCTGTTGTCCGACATGACGTAACCGGACCGGTTGCCGGTCAGCTCGAGATCGATTCCGATGCAAGGAATATCGCTCTGATCCAGCTCTCCGATTCCGGAATCAATCTCGTCGCCGGAAATAATAATGCATCCGTCCACCTGATAATGCCGGCAGCGGGACAAATAGTCCCCTTCCGAATCTTCAAGTCTCTCATTCGAGAAGAAGAGCAGGTCGTACCCTAACAGACCGATTCTTTTCTTAAAAGCGTTGATTACATCCACAAAGAAAAGGTGATTGAACTCGGCATTTATTTTACCCGCGTATACAACGCCGACCAGCTGGGATTTACGTTTCGGAGCCTTGGCTGCATTGGAGACCTCATACCCGTGCTCCTCCATAATCCGCAGCACGCGCTCTCTCGTTTCGGTGCCGACATCATCGTAGTTGTTTACGATTTTAGAGACGGTCGACACGGATACCCCCGCCAGCTCGGCGATTGTCTTAATCGTTATTTTCACCGTAATCTCTCACTTCCGTGGGCAGATATGCCCTTCTTCTCTTCTTTCATCCATCCTACCATACCTGTTAATTTTCGGAAACACCACAGTTATGTGTTTATAAAGTTACGAAAACTTTCGTTAGCAAAACAGGATTTAAGCCCTATTTTTGTAAATTCCCCCACTTTCCTCTTTACAAATGAACGAATCACGACCATAATCAAGATGAAATTACGAAAACTTTCGAAAATCGCATCACCACACTCCTCTTCGTTTCGCTACGCACACACATCAATCGCAATCACTTCCGTTTTGCCCTCATCTTAGACATCTAAACAGAATCTATCTCATGCTGTAAACGACAGAAGACGGTTCCGCAATCAATGGATTATGGAGAATAGGTCTTCTTTTTTTGTCGTCCTTAACCTACGAAGGGAGGCGATGTTGCCTGACTGGGGTGTCCGGGCACAACTTCATGGCATCGGTGAAGAATGCAGAACACAGACCTTTTTGAGGAGGAGCTTGATGAAGAAGGATATGAGATGGACCAAACTGATGGTATTAACCGCATTGTTTGCATTCACTATACTAGGCTCGTTTACTTCGCCGGCAGCGGCCGCTACGATTGCGGTAGGCGCGGGAAGCTATACGAATAGCCTGCCTGCAGGACAGACGGGACCTCCCGCAACGATCTACAAAACCTCTAATGTGACTGGGGCCATGCCAACCAATGACTGGTGGAGCTCCCTCGCCTGGAAGGCTTACTCGGACGTAATGTTCCCTCACCCGCTTGCCGTTCAGGCAAAAGCAGACGGGCTTGGCATCGGCTATCCGGTGCAATCCGGCAGCGCGGACGCCATGTTTGGCGCGTACGTCAACGATTTCACCCTTGGCCATTCCGCCCAATCGAACTTCCCTGATGCTAAGGTAGACGCATTCTCCGACTGGACGGTATCGATGCTGTTCAGCAGCGGCGGAACCATGCGGATTACAACCGGACACGGCCTGCCGTTTATCTACGGTACATACTCCGGCGGCCTGCCTAAGCTCACTTTCCCGTCCGCACCAGCCGTCTGGTCCGGCAGCGCTTCGAGCAGCGTTCTGGGCGTAACCATTAACGGCCATCACTACGGGTTATTTGGACCTACCGGCTCCACCTGGTCTGGCATTGGAACCTCTACGCTTACCAACTCGTTAAATGGCAAAAGCTACTTCTCGGTTGCCGTTCTTCCGGACAATACGGCGGCTACTCTTAATGCCTACAAGCAGTATGCCTACTCCTTCGTAACCAATACAACTTCGAACTACTCCTACAACTCTTCGACCAGCAAGGTGTCAACTACCTACTCTGTCACAACGCAAGCCATGGAAGGCACGCAGACCGGCACGATTATGGCGCTTTATCCAAGCCAGTGGAAAAATACATCGGCCTCGCTGCTCCCTTACACCTACGACAGCGTCAGAGGAACGATGAAGACGGTATCGGGATCCTCTTTTACAACATCGCTTACTTATCAGGGCATTCTCCCTTACCTGCCTTCCGTTGGCAGCTATAACAACGCAACCTTGAACAACTATATCGAGTCCGTCCGAACCGAAGCGAACCATACCGTTGGGGCAACCGATACGTATTGGCTTGGCAAATATTTGGGCCGGATCGCCAACCTGCTCCCGATCGCACAGCAGGCCGGCAATACGGCAGCCGTTACGAATTTCGAGAACTATCTCGAGACAACGCTGAGCAGCAATTTGACTGCCGGAACAAAAACCAACAACCTGTTCTACTACAACAGCAACTGGGGTACCTTAATCGGCTATCCGGCGAGCTATGGCTCGAATGATTCCTTGAATGACCATCACTTCCATTACGGCTATTGGGTGCGCGCAGCGGCTGAGGTGGCCCGCAACAATCCAACCTGGGCTTCAGCCGCTAACTACGGCGGCATGGTAAATATGCTGATCAAAGACTTTGCCAACTGGGACCGCTCCGACACCAGCTTCCCTTACATGCGCAACTTCGATCCTTATGCCGGCCATTCCTGGGCGTCGGGCAACTCCGAATTTGCGGACGGCAATAACCAGGAATCGTCATCGGAAGCGATTAATGCTTGGTCTGCGATGATCCTGTGGGGGCAGGCTACGGGTAATACGGCCATCCGCGATGCGGGGATCTACCTGTATACGACCGAGGTCAACGCGGTGAACGAATATTGGTTTAATATCGATGGAACCAACTTCAAAAGCGGTTATAACCACAACTACTCTTCGATGATCTGGGGCGGTAAGTCCGTCTATGCAACCTGGTTCTCGGCGGATGTGCAGGCGATCCGCGGCATTAATATTTTGCCGGTAACGGCTGCCTCCGCGTATCTTGGCTACAAGCCTTCCTATTCCGTTGCCTTCCTGGCGCAGACAGCCTCCGAACGCGGGGGCAATGCCTGGAATATGTGGCCGGATATATTCTGGGAATACCAAGCTTTGTATGATGCGAACGGTGCGATTAGCCTGTTTAACGCGAATCCGAACTACACGCCGGAGGACGGCGAGACCAAAGCGCATACGTACAGCTTCCTGTATAACATGCAGGCGCTTGGTCAGGTGGATACTTCCGTAACGGCTAATGTGCCGACCTACGGCGTATTCAAAAAAGGCACGACCCGCAACTACGTCGCATACAATCCGGGAACCTCGGCTATCACGGTAACCTTCTCGGATGGCGCAACCTTAAACGTACCGGCCGGTTCTGTCGCCTCCTCGCTTGGAACGGTCGTTGTACCAAGCGGACCTTCGATCACCAGCGTCAGCCCGTCTTCCGGTTCTTCGGGTAGCACGGTCACGGTAACGGGCAGCGGATTCGGAGCTTCGCAAGGCACGTCTGCTATTAAATTCGGCTCTGCTACCGCTGCCGTAACAAGCTGGTCAAATACTTCGATTACGGCGACCGTTCCTTCGAGTCTTGCGGCAGGAAGCTATAACGTAACGGTCACAACCTCAGCCGGCACGAGTAACGCTATGAGCTACACCGTCGCCGGTGCTTCACTTTCAAGCAATGTGCTTTATGTAAAATCAGGCTCCAGCTTAAGCTTCACGGCAGGAACGGCGGCAGCTAGCGATGCGATCGCGAGTGCGGGCGGAGCGAATTACGACGGTAATCCGCATAGCGCAACCACGTACACGATTACCGGCATTACCGGCACCTACGACGCGACGAAAGCAACCGCCTTCCACTTGTTCCTGGACTCCGGGACTAGCGTCGGCAACGGCATTCAAGTACAGATAACGTATGATTTTAACGGCAACGGAAGCGCGACAAGGGTAGAAACCTACGGCTACTTCGCAACCAATGACGTAACCGGCTGGGAGGATTATACGCAAGGCGGCGGACCAACCTCGGCAACCGGCTCCTTCGCGAACATGAACAACGGCACCATTACGATTAAGGTGTGGAGCGCGATTGGCAACGGGGCATCCTCGCTTCGAGTCAATGCGAGCAGCGCCAACGGCCAGCAGTCTACCGTGACCATTCCGTATAAATAAAGAAGAGACCGCTTCGCTCCGGGTATTTTGTGCCCGGCCGCGAAGCGGTCTTTCTCTGTTTGGTGCTGCCCAACTAAATCAGATACTTCCGAATAAAATACGTTGGCGTGCAGCTCCATGCGTGGCAGTAGCTGTTGATCAGGTTGCTGCCGTACGGCGACAGCTTTTTGTCCTCCGGGTTGTAAAGCTCCCAGAACGTATCCGCCCCGTCCTTGATCATCTCGCCCCAATACGCCTGCATCTGCCGAGTGGCTTTCTCCCTGCTGCCAACCGAGAACAAGGCCTCGATCAGATGATGGTACATATACGGCGTTGTCATTCCGATCGCCGGCTGCTCCTCAAACAGGCGCTCCAACAAGGCAACGTTATCCTCCGCCGGCAATACGTCCGCAAGGACCAGCCAGATTTGGGATGCCCAAGAAATCTGACGGTCGGAGCCGCTGACGAAGAAGCCCGCGTCCTCATCCCATAATTGAGCAACGGCCGCCTCAGCCGTCCGTGTAATCTGTTCTTCTATATACTGCTGCTTGTCTGCCAGACCAAGAGTACGGGCCAGCTCCAAGCCGCGCTTCAGGCAATAGATCAATACGCCTTGCGATGGCGCCTGCTTGTTCAGCTCCGGATGCCAGTCGATAAAGCTCCACCAGGTCTCGTCATCACGCACGATTCCCCGCTCGTCCAGCCTCTTCACGGCAATCTCCAGCTGCTCCATGGCAATCGGCCACAGCTCTTCAAGCGTTTCCTTGTCCCCGGATGCCTCATAATAATCGTACAAGCAAGCCACGAAAAACAGCGCATAATCGTAGAGCCGAGTATCATCCGCATGGGCATGCGGTTTCTCAAAGACGCAAGCCCCAACCGCACCGTCCGGAAGCCGCATGCCGGCAAACAAATACAAGCAGCGCTTCACCAAATCATGGTTGTTAAACGTCAAATAATTCGCCTGTGCCTGCAGCCTCAAATCTCCGATCCA
The DNA here is from genome assembly GCF_037146255.1 of Paenibacillus sp. MMO-58. Taxonomy (NCBI): domain Bacteria; kingdom Bacillati; phylum Bacillota; class Bacilli; order Caryophanales; family Paenibacillaceae; genus Paenibacillus; species Paenibacillus sp. MMO-58. The sequence continues at coordinate 365,335 of NZ_JBBCVY010000004.1, read as the reverse complement.
CAGTCTGCGGTCCCGCTTCGGCCCGTCCTCAAATACGGTCTGCATGCAGTCCTGCAGCGTCTTGACCGCAATGCGGTCCATCTCCGACCATTCACCGGACACGCTTTCCGGCAGCGGCGCAACGCGGGCGACATCGCCGGACGTAACCGCCGTGCACTCTACTTTCTCGAATGACACGTTATATTTTTTCGACGTATCCAGAACATCCACCTTGATATAACGGAACGTATACCGTCTTGGAAGCTTGATCTCCGCAGGCAAGACATCAATAAAGATCGTTTCCTCCTGCAGCCAGGAGCTGCTCAGCCATCCGTCGTACGACTCAAATGGTTCCGCAATCTCGCAGGGCATCTCCCCAATGGTCATCTTCAGCTTTAAAGGAGCGTCCGGGGGACTGCCGACGGGCTTCACCTTCAAGCTGACATAACCAACAAGGTGATCGCCAAAATCCAGAATAAAGCTGTCTCCTTTTCCGAGCACCCGCTCCTTCCACGCCTGAGCCTCTGCCTGCTCAACCCGCCAACCTTGAAAAGCCTCCTCATCCGCCACGATTTCAACAACGGACCTAGGCTCAACCACGCTTGTCATTAATTCAGGTACTAACGCTTCCGCTTTATCGACCATCGTTTGATTGATTAACATCTATAAATCCCTCCCGTATCCTGCTGCCTTATCTTCCTATACCTACAATCGTATGCGCTTGCATCGCTTCCAACAAGGCCGGCCTTTTTGGATAAGCATCCGATTTTTTTAGATGATCCTCTTATGGATGTCAGCGATTTTTGGGTCCCGCGTACGATTAATTTGGATCGCCCCGCCAAACCCCGCGCCGTTACGGCATTGTCAAAAAAAATCCGACAAGAGCCAAAAAAAGCAGCGCTTATCAAGTTGTCATGAGAGCCTTTACACTTAGGTCCACAGGGCTCCGGAAACCCGAACCGCTAGCGAATAGAAACAGATTGATTACGCTCGAACATAACAAGGAGGGTATATCTGAATGGCACAATCTAAAAAGAAAACGATTCTGGCCCTGACAGGAGCCGTACTTCTTACATCCGCTTTGACGGCATGCGGCAGCAACAATAATAACGGCAACGCGGCGAACGCTAATGCGAGCAAGTCCCCGGAAGCAAGCCAGACCGCGGCAGCCGAATCGCCGGCGGCAACAAGCGACGCCTCTTCCGAACGCTACGAGAAGCCGGTCACGCTGAAGCTGATGATCGACAACCAGACTTCTACGGAAGGCATTAAAGCGGTAGCCGACGAAATCGAGAAGCGCTACAACATCAAGACCGAATTCGATCTCCGCCCGGGCGGCGACGAAGGCGACAACCTCGTGAAGACAAGACTGGCAACCGGCGAAATGGACGACTTGAGCTTCTACAACTCCGGTTCCTTGTTCAAAGCGCTGCAGCCCGAGAAATATTTCCTTGACCTGACAAGCGAACCGTTTATGCAAAATGTGGTGGACTCCTTCCTGCCAACCGTCAGCGTTGACGGCAAAACGTATGCGGCACCAAGCGGCGCTTCGCAGGCAGGCGCTTGGCTCTATAACAAAAAGGTCTATGCGGAGCTTGGCTTGTCCGTTCCGAAAACTTGGGATGAGCTGAAAGCCAACAACGAGAAAATCAAAGCAGCAGGCAAAACAGCGGTCATCGGCTCCTACAAGGACAGCTGGACCTCACAGCTGATCGTGCTGGCCGACTATGCTAACGTAACGGCGGACGCTCCAACGTTTGCCGACGATTTCACCAATAACAAAGCCAAATTCGCCGATACGCCTGCCGCTCTGCGCAGCTTCCAGAAGCTTGCCGAGATGAAGGATTACATGAACAAGGATTATCTCGCCACCACGTATGACCAGGCGCTCAAAATGCTCGTTGACGGCACAGGCGTTCAGTACCCGATGCTGACCTTCGCTCTCACGAACATCTTTGCAACGTATCCGGACAAAATCGACGATATCGGCGTATTCGCCCAGCCTGCCGACAGCGCGGACAAAACGGCTCTGACCGTATGGATGCCAGCCGGAATCGCGATCTACAAGGATGGCAAAAACGTGGAAGCCGCGAAAAAATGGATCAACTTCTTCGCTTCGCCTGAAGGCATGGCCCTCCTGGCAACAAAAGCAAAACCTGAAGGTCCTTACGTGATCAAGGGCGCAACGCTGCCGGATGACGCTTACGCCGGCGTAAAAGAAATGATGCCTTACTTCGATAACGGCAACAACGCGCCGGCGCTTGAGTTCCTGTCTCCGCTCAAAGGACCAAGCCTGCCGCAGCTGACGGTTGAAGTCGGCGCAGGCATGAAATCGCCGGAGGACAATGCCAAAGCATACGACAAGGACGTCGAGAAGCAAGCGAAGCAGCTTGGCATCGCAGACTGGTGATAAACCTTATATCGAAGTCATCCGAAGATGAGCGACCGCGTTTCAATGGTAGTTTTATCGCCAATCAGAAAATGAGTTTTTCGAGCTCGAAATACTTATATTTTCTGATGTGGTAGGCAGTCATAGCAGCCCTGCCCTGCTCCTTAAGGCAGGACAGGGCTTTTTGCAAAGATAGTAAGATGGGAGAGATTCACCATGCAGAAGGCTTCCCTAACAAAGGCTTCCAAAAGGTTTTATACGTACAAGTTTTTGCTGCCCGCGGGTATTATTTATTTCGTGCTGTTCCTCTTGCCTACCATCATGTCCTTCTTCTTCAGTATGACAAGATGGGATCTGGTGGACTGGGATTTCATCGGCCTGGACAACTATAAGACGTTTTTCTCGGAATCGTCGCTTAATATCGGCTTCCGCAACACCTTAATCTATGCGGTAGTGACCTGCGGTCTCAAAGTCGTATTCGGACTGTTGCTGGGGGTCGCGCTGACATCCGGCCTCCGGATCAAAGGTTATCTTCGTTCCGTTGTTTTCTTCCCGACGCTGCTCTCTACCATTGCCGTAGGCATTGCGTTCAGCAGCATGATGCATCCGACTCAAGGCCTGATTAACAAAAGCCTGGCGCTTGCGGGCATCGTTGGTCCCGATTGGCTAGGCGACACGAGTATCGCCCTCTTGTCCGTCGCTTTCGTTGACGTGTGGAAGGGCGTTGGCATGGCTACAGTTATTTTTATCGCGGGCATTATGTCCATTCCCGAAGAATATTACGAAGCGCTTCAGATCGACGGCGGCAACGCCTGGGACCGGTTCAAGCATATTACGAACCCGCTTGTGGCACCTGCGATGAACTCGGTTATTATTCTTGCCTTTATCGGGGGCCTCCGTTCCTTCGACCTCGTATGGGCGATGACCAAAGGCGGGCCGGGCTTCAGCACGGACTTGATCGCTTCTATCATTTATAAACAATATCAAGGCGGCTTCTATGGCCTCTCGACGGCGGGCAACGTGATTCTTTTTATCGGTGTATCCCTGCTGGCCTTCCCCCTGCTTAAGCTTCTGTCCAAAAGGGAGGTTGATCTGTAATGAAGCTGAAAGGCACGAAACGAATTGTTTTCGAGGTTACTGCGATTGTCTTGTCCATCGTTATTTTCTGGATTCCGTTCTGTTTTGTCATTATCAACTCGCTGAAAAATAAAACGGACGCCGCTCAGCTTGATCTAAGCTGGCCAACGACCCTTCAATGGTCGAACTACAAGGAAGTTCTTATCGCGCAAGACCATATGGTGATCCGGTCCTTCGTAAACAGTACGCTTATCACCCTGCTGTCGATTGCCATTCTCGTGGTGGTCAGCGCAATGACCGGTTATGTGCTGCAGCGGCGCAATGACCGCTGGTCCGGCATCATTCAGTTCCTTGTGATGGCCGGCCTTATGATTCCGCCCGCCGTTGTACCTACGATCTGGGTGCTGGACTCGATTCATCTGTTCAAGACGATGTCCGGGATTGTCCTCGTCGAGGTTGCGCTTGGCATTTCGTTCGCCGTTATGCTGTACCGCAGCTTTATGGCGACGATCCCACGGGAGATTGACGAAGCGGCAATCGTGGATGGCTGCGGCAGCCTGCGGATGTTTTTCCAGATGATTCTGCCGCTTCTTATGCCTGTAACCTCAACGGTTATCGTACTGTCGTCGGTTGGCATTTACAACGACTTTGTGAATCCGCTCTACTTCTTCCCGGGAGCCAAAAACGCCACAATCCAGCTGACCCTGTACAACTTCACCAGCATGTACAATACGTCCTGGAATCTGCTGTTCGCGGATATTATTCTGATCTCTCTTCCGCCACTTATTCTGTTTATCTTCTTCAACAAAAGAATCGTTGCCGGCATGACGGCCGGTGCGGTCAAAGGCTGACAAGCGCAACAAATCCCGCAAACCAAGATCAGGTCTGCGGGATTTGTTATTCCTGCTTATTGCTGCTTGTCTAATGCCGCCTGCAAGTCTTCCATATACATCTTCCCGGTATAATCCTTGCTTGCAATCAGCAGCTGCGCATTATTCCAGGCAACCGTCTGCGTATCGGCATCAAATAATGCCTCGAACCATAAAGCGCCGTTCTTGACGCTGTCGATCGTCTCTTGCGCCATTTGCGTCAGCTTAGGCACATCCTCCGGCATATTCTGCACGTTAAAGCCGGAGATTACGCCGTATTCCTGCATGGCCTTGTCCCCGTAGCCGGTAAACACCGCCTTCAGCCAATCCTTCATCGTATCGTCATACGCTGCCGCCGATAAAGAAGTGGTCAGCCCCGCGTTCATCAGCCAGTCATCCTTCGTCCCCGCTCCGTTTTTCACCAAAGGAATATTAAACAAACCGATGGCATCCGTTCCGATCTTGTTTCTGATCGTGCTGTTAAAATCCCTGAGGCTCCAGCTTCCCGTATAATACATGGCGGTTTTTCCTTCGAGGAACATCGTTGTGGCTTCGTCCGTCTCGGTTGTGTTCACATGCCTGCCGAAATAACCAAGTTGGGCCATCCGCTGAATCGTATCGGCCGCCTTCACAAAGCCCGAATCCGTTACCTTAAGCTCCTTGCGGGCTACCCGCTGCATCGCGTCATAGCCGTAGACCCGGATGACGTAGCTGTTAATGAGCCGGGTAATCGGCCATTTATTGCCGCCCGCCAGCGAGAAGGGCTGAACGCCATGCGACTGGAATACCTCTGCTGCGTGAAGGAGATCCTCCCAGGTCTCCGGAACCGCCAGGCCATATTTGGCAAACAGATTTTTGTTATACCAAAAACCCTCGATATTGATCTCAAGCGGCAGAGCGTACAGCCCTTTATCCCGGACCATCGACTTAAGCAGCTTCACGGCTGCCGGGTTTAATTCGTTTTGCAGCCCAAGCTCGCGGAACACTTTCTCGATATCCAAAATAAATCCGTTGTCCGCCAGCTGCTCGAGCGGTCTGCCCGATTCGTAGGAGAAGACCTCCGGCAGGTCGTTGCTTGCCGCCAGCAGCTGGATTTTCTGAACGAGATCCGAGGTGTTGACGTTCTCGAATTCATATTTAATGTTGGGATGCTGCTTCTCGAATTCCCTGGCCTGCTCGCTGATAATCCGGGGCTGCTGCTCTTCGAGATCCGACGAGACGTAATGAATAACCCGGGTAGGATCCGTAATTTGTTCATCTTCATTGGTTCCGTACGAGCCGCCGCCCGAGCAGGATACGAGAAGTACGCATAACACGGTTATTAGGCCCATTGCCGCAGCCGGCCTACTCATGCTCCTCCACCTCCTGCGCTTGCTCATGCGTTTTGCCGCCGACATGCCCTTCACGGAATTGCCCCGGCGTTACGCCCGCATATTTCTTGAACAGCTCCGTAAAATGCCTGTAATTATAATAGCCCACCTTCTTGCTCACATCGTTGACGAGCATGCCTTTGTGCAGCAGCATCTTCGCTTGCTCCATCCGCAGCTTGGTGACGTATTTGATATACGAGGTTCCGACCTTCTCCTTAAACAGCAAGCTGAGATAGGTGGCATTCATGCCGACATGCTCGGCCACCTCCTGCAGGGTGAACGACTCCAGGTAATGCTTCTCGATAAAAGCCAGCGCCTTCTCCACCGCATTATGCTTCGCGGCATGCTTGTCTTCCCTCATAAAGTTATGAAGCAGCTCCATCTGCTCCCGAAGCCATTCGAACATCCGGTCCCTTGACGACATCTCGCCAAGCTCCCGGTGCGGGACAAGCGTCCGCGCTTCCCCGCCCGCTTCCATCGCTACCTGATACCCGATGTAAGCTAGCTTCAGCACCTCTTGTTCAACCAGCTCCGGACTTAACCGCTCCGCTTCCGTCCAATGCTTGTATTCCTCCAATTGGCGAAGCAGCCCTTCCTTGTTTCCCGTTCGCATGCAGAAGACAATCTCTTCCTCCCGTTCATTAAGGCCCTTCGGCAGGCTTTCCTCGGCAGGCTCAAACCGGGTCCAGCCCTTCTCCTCCAGAAATACCGCGTAACGAAGGGCCCGGACGGCTTCCTTCAGGCTCGCCCCCGCTTCCGCCAGATCGGCATACGTTTGGCCGGAGCCAACCGTCTCCTGCATTTGCGGTGAGAGAACCGTCAGCTGCTCCCATAATTCATCCGCCGGCAGCTTGCTGTGGAAGACCGCCATTATCCATTCCTTCCCGTACGGGAAAGAAACCATGCGGTAGGATGGATGATCCTCGAGAAGCGGATCCGGCTTGCCGGTTGCGGCAAGGATCGTAATCCCGATAACCTGCTTGGCCTCCGCTTCGCCATAAGCCAACCTCCAGGCAGGAATGGCTTCCGCGCCAAGCAGCAGCAAATCAAGCGTTGCCTTCTCCAGCAAAGCTTCCTTGTTTGCGGCCACTTGGGTTTTTAGCTGCGTATGCTCCTGCTGATAGCCGATGCGGGCAATGGTCCGGCTGATCGCCTCGTCGATTTTTTCAAGCGTGATGGGCTTATCCAAATAATCAATAACGCCAAGCTTTAGCGCCTTGCGGATATATTCGAACTCGTTAAAGCCGCTGAACACGATACACGCGGTATCCGGCATTTCCTTCGCGATCTCTTCAATCAGCTGCAATCCGGTTAAGCCGGGCATGCGGATATCCGTCATCACGATATCGGGCTGAAGCTCCCGGACCATCTGCAGAGCGGAGAGACCGTCGGCGGCCGTACCGGCCAGCTCAATGCCGTAACGGGACCAGTCCACCATCATTCGAAGCCCTTGCGTAACGATATATTCATCGTCGAAAATAACGGCTTTTAACATGACTCTCAACCCTCTCTGATTTCATTTGGCCGGAACCGGATCTCGACGATTGTTCCTTTCCCCGGTTCGCTCCGCACCGTTAACGAGCTTCTATGACCATAGTAGAGCATGATTCGTTCCCTGACGTTGACTAGCCCGTACCCTGTTTCCGTTGCCTGAATATCCTCCATGCCAACGCCGTCGTCCTCCACGGTAAAAACAGCCGTGCCTTCCTCCATTCTGCCCGTCAGCCGGATCGTTCCTTCCCCAACCTTGGGCTCAAGGCCGTGGTAGATGGCGTTCTCGACAAGCGGCTGCAGGATCAGCTTCAGAATCTCGATGCTCATCAGTCCCTGATCTACATCAACGATATAGTGGAACCGCGATTTATAGCGGAGATTCTGTATCGTCATGTAATGCTCGATATGCTGGAGCTCCTTGAATACCGGAATCGTTTCCTTACCTTTGTTGAGGCTAATCTTAAAGCTCTCCGATAAAGCAACCGTCATCTTCGCGATATCCGTGTTGTTCTGCAGAATAGCCATCCAATAGATCGAATCCAGCGTGTTATAGAGAAAATGCGGCTTAATCTGGGCCTGCAGCGTTCGAAGCTCCGCCTCCCTCTCCTTTAGCTGCGAATGAATAAGCCTTTCGCTGAGCTGTTTGTTCTCGGAGGAGATCTTGCGGAATGTCTCGCCTATCGCTCCGACCTCGTCTTCTTCAAAGGAGATAACCTGAACCGAGGCGCCTGAGCCCTTGGACCAGTCCACCATCATTTTTTTCAGCTGCAAGAGCGGCCGGGTAATACTTCCCGATACAAACATGGACAAAATAATCGCAATAAGCGCGATAAAACCCGCAATAAGCATTGTAACCGTACCGATCCGGTTCGAATCCTGCAGCAGCACGTTTGTTTTGACGATATGAAGGAAGGTCCAATTGGTCGTTGCGTTGCGGTAGCCAACCGTCAAATAACCATGCTGATGCAGCTCGCGCAGGACGCTGTCCTCGCCAACCTCTCGGTCGATCAGATGTTCAATGGATGCATTCTGGGCATAGACGCTGCGGGAAAACTTGCCAGTGGTATCCAGCACGATAAAATCCCCGTCATCCCCCATCGCCTGCTCGAATATCGACTTCTTCAAATTGATAATAAGCAGTCCGATGACGCGGAAGCTCGCCGGATCGCGAAGCAGCTTCACGCTGGAGAACGAGGACCCGGCATTCCCCGAATTAATGGACTGAAGCACGTTGTAGCTGAAAAACACTTCTCTGCCGTTCGCCGCTTCCGCGCGCTTATACCAATCCGTCTTGCCAATCACCGAACGGCTTGTCTCATCGTCATAGATTCCCGCGTTCGCTTCCACGCTGCCGTAACAGACGGAGTGGAAGCCCCGGTCGAACAAGCAGATAGAATCGATGTGACGGGTATCGATCAAGTTGCGCACTACGAGATTTTGCAGGCGGTTGGCGGTTCGGATATCAAGCACGTGGCTTTCGTCCGCTGCGCTTGCCTTCAGCTCGTCGCGAAGCTGATCGTTGGCCAGAATAAGCCGGTGCATATTGATGACGTTCCGGAACAGAAGATCCGCCACTTCGCTTGCCGCCTGCAGATTATGCTTGTTGTTGTCCAGATGGTTATGCATGATCGTATTTTTCGAAATATTAAAGGAAATATATCCAAGAATGATTAGCGGCGGCACCGACAATAACACTACGGCCAGCAGAATTCGGGTACGAAGTCTGCGGGGACGGTACTGCCTTAGAAGCGAGGATAAGGAAAAGGATCGCATCCGCTTTGGCTCCTTGGCCGCCGATCCGGCCCGATAAGATGTTTCCTTCATTGTAAACGAAATTTGGGACGTTTATCACGGCGCATTTTTTTAGGTGGGGTGTCAGGATTTTTTGGATTGTATTTATCTGAGTTTACTTAGGTTAAAGATCAAACTGCGTGTTTGTATGTTCTTCCGATCGCCGTTGCTCGGGGATTCCTTTGAATTAGAGTTATATAGTTGGAATCCCCGAGCAAAAGCGAACATTAGCATTTCTCCAGAACATACAAACACTCCGTTTGCCATTAACCTGTCAAATAAAGAACAATAACCAAGAAAATCCTTGTAGGGGTGGCCGCATAGCAAAAGAGGCTGTGCAGGTAAGATCTGCACAGCCTCTTTTGCTATATTGGCTTATCCATTCGGGGGATTGCATAACGACGCGGCGCAGCGTTAAGCCCGTTGATAAGACGGGACTCTAGTTAGCTATGGGTCATATCTGGAGACACTACGTCGATATAGAGGAAATTTCGTGCTGCGAGAGGGTTAAAGCAAATTGGTACGATTGGAGCGGAACCGGCTTTACTAGCCTTCCAGGCTCTGGGCCAAATCCGAGATTAGATCCTCCCGGTCTTCGATGCCGACCGAGATGCGGATCAAGCCGTCGGTGATGCCCAGCAGTTCTCTTCGTTCCTTCGGGATGGACGCATGCGTCATCCGGGCCGGAACGGAGATTAGGCTTTCCACGGCGCCGAGGCTTTCGGCTAGCGTAAAGTACCGAACTTTTCGCAGCACCTCCGCTACTTTCTCGGTGCTTCCCACATCAAACGAGATCATCCCACCGAAGCCAAGCGCCTGCCGCTTCGCCAGCTCATGCTGCGGATGATCCGGCAAGCCGGGGTAGTAGACCTTTCGGACGGCCGGATGCTCTGCAAGAAACCTTGCGATCTCGCGCGCATTTGCTTCATGCGCTTCCATCCTCAGCCCTAGCGTTTTTATGCCGCGGATCAGCAGCCAGGAATCATGCGGGCCAAGAACGCCGCCAACGGCATTCTGAATATAATGCAGCTCTTCGCCTAGCTTCTCGTCTGCCGTAACGACCAGCCCCGCAACCACGTCGCTATGTCCGCCCAAATATTTGGTCGCCGAATGGACAACGACATCCGCGCCTAACGCAAGCGGTGTCTGCCAATACGGCGTGCCAAACGTGTTATCTACTATAAATAATAACCCGTGCGGCTTCGCCCACGCGGAGACCGCCTCGATATCCGTCAGCTTCAGCAGCGGATTGGTTGGCGTCTCGACAAGCAAAGCTTTTGTATTCGGCCGAACCGCCTGCTCAAGCGCATCCAGATCTGCCGTATCCACAAAGGTGGCCTCAATGCCAAGACGGGCAAGCACCCGCGTAACAATACGGAACGTCCCGCCATAGACATCGTCGGTCACAAGCAGATGATCCCCGCTGCCCAGGCGTGACAGCACCGTATGAATCGCCGCCATGCCGGAGCTGAACGCAAGTCCGCGCGCCCCCCCCTCGAGCTCTTTGATGAGCTCCTCCAGCGCATGCCGTGTCGGATTGCCCGTACGGGAATACTCGTAACCGCGGTGCACGCCAACATCCTCCTGCTTATACGTACTCGTCTGGTAGATCGGTACGTTAACGGCGCCGGTGTGCGGGTCAACCGGCGTTCCGCCGTGAATCAGCTTCGTTAATCGCTTCAACGTCAAGCCTCCTCCTCTATCCCCCGTAAATCTGCTTGCTCAGATAACGCTCGCTACCATCCGGGAATATCGTCACAATGTTGCTTCCCGATGGCGCAAGCTCCGCTTCTCTGAGAGCAGCTTCAAGCGCCGCGCCGGAGGAGCTGCCGACAAGCAGGCCTTCCACCCTTGCCAGCTCCTTCACCCGGGCAAACGCAATGTCGTCGGTAATGGTGTGAATCGCATCGAAGTAGGAGGGATCCATAAACGGAGCCAGCTTCTCCACGCCGATGCCTTCGGTCCGATGCGGTCCGGACTTGCCGCCAGCCAATATCGAGCCCTCCGGCTCGACGATAGCCGTTTTTACGGCCGAATTCTGCTCCTTCAAATACCGCGCCGTACCCATAAACGTTCCGCCCGTTCCCGCTCCCGCCACAAAGACATCCACTCTCCCGTCCAGCTCCTGCCACAGCTCAGGACCAAGCGTGTCATAATAAGCCAAAGGGTTCGCCGGATTCGAGAATTGCGCCGGTGAATACGCTCCCGGAATAGACAACACCAGCTCTTCCGCTTTGCGGATCGCCCCGAGCATCCCGTCCTCTGTAGGCGTATTAACGACCTCCGCTCCAAGCGCGCGCATTAGCGTCTGCTTTTCGATGCTGAATTTTTCAGGTACGACAAATATGACTTTATAACCCGTGCCAACAGCGGCAAGCGCCAGACCAATCCCCGTATTGCCTGCCGTTGGTTCGATAATGGTTCCTCCAGGCTTCAGCACGCCCCGCTCAGCCGCATCACGCAGCAGCGCCAAACCTAAGCGGTCCTTGACGCTCCCTCCGGGATTCATTAGCTCCAGCTTGGCAAATAACCGGACCCCTGCGGGTAACGGAAAACGAGTCAGTTCAACGATAGGTGTATTTCCGATCAGCTCACGCACATTGCGATAAATAGCCATGCAAGCATCTCTCCTCTGCTGTTCCCGCCTAGAGGTGCAATCGATTCAGGCCAGCTTGACGGCTTCCAGCATCCAGACATAACGGTTGAGCCGGGTGAAGCTGACCATAAAACCGTGATTCGTAAACAGCTTATTCAAGACATCGAGAGAGGTATAATACTCTGTGCGCAAATCCTGATATAAATTTAGAAATCCCGCTTTAAGGGCAGATTGTTCAATTTCATTACGCTCTTCCGTGCTTGCAAAGGATGTATCCGCAAACACCACGCGCCCGCCTGGTTCAAGTAACTGGCTATAAAGGGCAATTGCCTGGTCTTTCTCCGTATCCGTCAAATGGTGAAAAGCATAAGTGCTCACAATTGCGTCTATCCGCTCCGGCAGCTCCGGAAACTCCAGAAAATCTCCGTCCAGAAGCCGGATCGGCAGCTCACGCTTCGACACCTCCCGGCGCATGCCTTCCGAGGGCTCAATACCGTACACCTTATCGCTCCGCTTGAGCAATTTCTCCGTCAAATTGCCCGTGCCTACCCCAAACTCTACAATCGTACCGCTAACCCTCTCCGCTACCGCTTCAAGGATGCGGTCATAGCCCGCAAATACTTCCCTATACTCCACATCTTCCCCGGCAACCGTCCGATCATAAGATTCCGACCATTCGTCAAACAGCGCTGTAAACTCTCTGCCCATCTGTACGCATGCCCCTCTCGTGCTGCCACAATGTGTTGCTTGCTATCAGGATATGTAGCCGGGCTCAACTTGTTCTCCTTTTTCCAACCTTATTAATCGGATTTAGTCAAAAAAAAGAAACAGCCTTGCTCAAGTAACGAACAAAGCTGTTTATCATCCCCTTTACCGGTTATATCGGGGAGCAATCCGGTCAATCCGGTTCGTCCAGATGACATCCGAATATCCATCTGGCAGGCGCTTCAAGTCTTCCACCGTATCAAAACCGCTGGAAAATTCGCTGCCATCGCCGCCAACGATTACGACGCGATTATCCGCTTTTTCCATGCGATCCAAAAACTTTTCTGGCCATCCCCATAAGAACGGGGCGATTTTCTCCGGAATATGTACTTCCGTATGGCTGCATGCCGAAGGCACATACCCAGTCCATCCAACGGCGAGATAAGGGATCAGGCATTTCTGGCGTTAGTACGACATTCCAGAGTCCAATCATGAAACACCGCAAACTGGTCATCCTTCGTGATATGTACGTCGAACTCAACGATATCGGCCCCGGCTTCGAAAGCGGCTTCCATTGAGGCAATCGTATTTTCCAAGTACGGATATTCCGGCTCGTAGATTCGCTCCGCCGTACAAGTATCATTTTGAATACCCACCATCGTAAAAGTCTGCGCCATTCCGCGATCAGCAAGCAGCAAAGGCTCGCCGCCCGGCGATTTGGCGAAATACGTTGTATTGTTTAAAAAAACGAGCACGATTACAAGCGCGATGACAATAAATGCTTTACTCTTCAATATCCTGACCATTCTCATCATAAAAGACGCCTTCTTCCCACATGCAACTAACGTCATTGTGCCAAGGCGCCCAGAACTTTTCAATGATGGCTTGGTTATATTTAAATGACTTGCTGTAAAAAAAGAAGACCGCATCGCCATAAACGGCAATGCGGCTCTTCCTTTACTTGCTTCCGAGCGCCATGCGCTCCCCTTCGATCTGTCCGATCAGCTCTTCAATCACTTCATTTGGAGAACGTTCGCCAAGCCAGCTCTGGCCAAACATCTGAATCAGCTTTACGACGGGGAAGTCGTCCCAGAAGCCGACAAATTCGTCGTTCAGCTGAATTTTGTCCACGATATTCGCGTTCATCTCGTCGAGAAAACGCTCGAGCACCGTTTTCGCCACAGGATCATTCAGCCAATCGATAAACAAGCTAAATTGATGGAAGGTTGCTTTCTCTTCGCCAAAGTCGCAATGCAGACGTCCACGCAGACGGATATCCCGCGACGAGCTGCCAACGGAGATCAGGAAGTACCCGGTCTCGGCCACCCATTTGCCGAATTTCGTGTTGTAGTAAGCAAAATCACGTTCCTCCAGCACAAAAGATACTTCCTTTACCTCGCCCGGCGCCAGCTCAATCTTGGCAAAAGCTTTTAGTTCCTTCTCTGGCCGTGTCCACTTACATTCCTCGTCATGAACGTACAGCTGCACCACTTCCTTACCGGACACAGAACCGGTATTGGCTACCGTAAACGTTACCGCTACTTGGCCGTCCGGCTGCTGAACGGTCTTCAGACCGGAGTAACCAAAGGAAGTGTACGACAGGCCGTGACCAAACGGGAACTCCGGCGCCAGCTCTTTTTTATCGTAATACCGGTACCCGATAAACAGGCCTTCCCGGTAATGCAGCTTGCCGTTCTCGCCGCGGATCCGCATATGGGACGGGTTGTCCGACAGCTTCACGGGGAACGTCTCCGACAACTTGCCGGATGGATTCGCTGCGCCAAACAAAATATCGGCGACCGCTTTTCCGCTGCCTTGACCGCTAAGCCAGGAATGAATAACGCCAGGAACCTGCTGCACCCAAGCCCGCATCGCCAAAGCGCTGCCGCTGCTGGTTACCACGATACAGCGGGGCTGAACCGCAGCTACAGCTTGAATCAGCTTCACCTGATGAACGGGCAGCTCAATGCCTTTCAAATCATGCATTTCCGATTCCGCGAATTCAGGCTGGCCCACGAATAGGATAGCTGCTTCGGAAGCTGCCGCAATCGCTACGCTTTCCGCGATAAGACGGTCATCTATAACATCTTCCTGAGGATAGCCGTCGGCATAAGACAGCTTGACCGAAGATCCGGCAAGCGACTCAAGCTCGTTATACGGAATATCTACGCGTGTTGGCGTAACGTTCGCGCTGCCGGCGCCTTGAATTCTCGGCTGCTTCGCAAACCGGCCGATTACCGCGACGCTGCCAAGCGTTTCCCGGTCCAGCGGAAGAATGCCGTTATCGTTTTTCAGCAGCACGATGCTTTCCGCAGCGGCTTTGCGCGCAAGCTCATGATAGTCTGCTGCTTCGGCTGCCTGCTCCGAGCCCGCGGTTGTTTTCGCGACCAGATCAAGAATGCGGCGAACGCTGCTATCCAATACCGCTTCCTCCAGCGAGCCCTTTTTGACCGCTTCAACGATCGCTTTCGCATTATAATCCGCAGGTCCCGGCATCTCGAGATCGAGACTCGCCTTGAGGCCGCGAAGCCGGTCATTAACGGCTGTCCAGTCGGAGATGACTACCCCGTCGTAACCCCACTCCCGGCGCAAAATATCATGCAGCAGATGCTCGTTCTCGCTTGCATACGAACCGTTAAGCAGATTGTAGGAGCACATGAGCGTCCAAGGCTTCGCCTTCTCGACGATCCGCTCGAACGCGCTGAGATAAATTTCCCGCAGCGTCCGCTCGTCTACTTCGGAGCTCGTAACCATCTTCTCGAACTCCTGATTGTTGCAGGCAAAATGCTTCACCGACGCGCCGACGCCTTCGCTTTGCAGACCGTTAATAAAGGAGGCTCCAAGCTCCCCGGACAAGCAAGGATCTTCGGAGTAATATTCGAAGTTTCGGCCGCCAAGGGGCGTGCGCTTCATGTTAATGCCAGGGCCCAGCAGAAGCTCAACGCCCATCGACCGGCCTTCCTTGCCGAGCGCAACGCCAACCTCATGCAGCAGCTCCGTGCTCCAGGACGAACCGATAGCCGAGCCTGTCGGATAACAGGTGGCCGGAATGTTTTGCCCGGTAACTCCCATCTCTTCGTCGCTGTTCGTTTTACGGATGCCGTTTGTGCCGTCGTACATATGAATCGCGGGGATGCCGAGGCGTTCGATGCCTTTCGTCATCCACATATTTGAGCCTGCAACAAGGGAAGCTTTTTCTTCCAAGGTCAATAAAGACAATAATTCCGCTGATGTTTTCATGAGTAGAAAACCTCCTTTTCTTGCTGTGCAAATTTGTTTAAACGTTTGGAGCCTCTTCCGTTTGCTGCTCTTTCTTCAGCTCCTGCAGATCGTAAACCTTATAGAACGGGAACCAGATAATAAACATGATTATCAAGACAAAGGCGAGCAGAATTAACCCGTTGAAGCCGGAGATCAGGTAAGTGGACAAGCCAAGCGGCGTATACCAAAGCTGGAATACCTGTGCCGGAATATCGGCCAGTCCCCAATCAAGCGCCAAATAGACGATGACCGGAATAACGATGCCGTTGATCCACATCGGAACCATCAGAATCGGGTTGAAGGCAACAGGCGCACCGTACACAACCGGCTCGTTAATGTTGAAGAGCGAAGGCACGATGGTTGCTTTGCCGATGGATTTCAGCTTTTGCGACTTGGCGAACAGGAACAGCACGACAAGCGGCAGCGTTGCGCCGAGGCCACCCACGCCTACCCAGCCGGAGAAAAACGTTTCGAACGTATTGATGTTGATCGGATCGAGACCTTTGGCAACCAGCGCGGCATTCTCCTCGATAGCCGGGAACCAGATAGCATACCAGAGCGGCGACATGACCCACGGGCTCACGCCAAACGAAAAGAGGACAACCCCGATAAAGTTGAACAGAACGAAGCCAAGCAGGCTTTGGCTGATCGCGTTAAGCGGATCGAACACCGAGACGATCATTTCGAAAATATCGAAGTGCAGCTGATAGATCAGCACCCAGCCAATCGCGAGCAACAAAGCAATCGGAACCAGAAAATCAAACCACTCGACGATAAAATCCGGCAGCTTCGTATCCTTCTTGAATAACGAGAAGCGGTGGAACAAATTCATGACCGCGGCTACGCCAACTCCAACGAGCAGCGCGGTAATCATGCCGGACGGGCCAAACCGCTCCAGAATGAACTTAATCGTCCCGTCATCGCCGATGGTTGGCTTAAGCAGCATCAGGAACAGCGATATGCCCGTTGCGCCGGCAATCAGCTTGATGTTGTGGCGTTCTTTCTTCTGCATGACGAAATAAGGCGTAAGAAAGGCAATAAATATACCGATCAGTCCAAAGCTGAAAGTCGTAAATGGCGTCAAATCCGGCATGCCCGGGATGTAATTATTCAGAATCGAAATGAGCGTCACGAGCGAGCCGATAAAGATCATAGGCAGGATTACCATAATTGCGGACTGGATTGAGTCTACCCAAATATTTTTGGTGAAGGCCTCTACCTTCGGAGCGAACCTCTTGGTCATCCAATTCATGAACCGGTCCATCTCTGTCTCCCCCTTGCGTTGTAGTCGGTCTATGAAACCGCTTTATTAGTATAAAATCAATCCATACCGCTTTCGCGTTCTTATTTGCCGGGATCAGGTCTGTTTCTTGCCGTATCCCCTTCGTTACTCCCAGCTTGTTCTCCGGAGGCCTTCCGTATACGACAAAAAACACCCCCGGGTAATCCCCGGGGGCGTAATTAGCACCTTATCCATACTGCTTCTCCAGTATAATCAGCTGAACCCCATGCGGTGGCACAACCGCCTCTTCCGCATAACCTTCACTGAGCTTCAGCCTGTCCGTCCGCATATCCGGCCCGCTTCTGCTATGCAGGTACTTCAGCTCTTCCTCCGTCGGAAAAGCCGGCGAGCCTAGTCGAATCCATTCGTCGAATACCGAGCCATGCTCCCGGTCCAGCACATGCCGGGTCCGCTTGTAGCTGCCCGACAAGCCTTCCAGGGCAATCCGGAACCGCTTATGCCCCTTCTCCTCAAAGACCGAATACCGGTTCAGCTCGGTTAAGCCGGTCCTGTCACCGCTCGCGTATAGCGAATCAACATGAACGTAATGGTACAGCAAGATTTGCACGTCTTCATTCTCGTTCCGAGTGACGATATAGCCATCCCCTTGCGCGATAATCCGGCTGCCCAGTCTAGATAGCAGTCGGAACGCGTAATAGCCGGGCTTTCGCAGCCCTTCCCGGTTGATAAGCCCAAATCCGCCATAAAACATCGATGGCAGCACTTGGCTTTCCTCGAATACGTCCGTAAACGACCAATAAGCAATGGAATCCACCGCTCCCGATGTCGCCAGCGCATGATGAATAATAAACGGCGCCATAAACATCGTATCATGCAGCAAATTGCGGTCATACAGCGAGAAGTTCCATTCCGTAATATGAAGCTCTGGCGTATGCGGCTGACCGTAGCCGATCTTCTCCTTCAGCAAGTTGATGCTGTCCAAAAAATAAGAAGGCGGCATAATGGTCGTCAGCTTGCCGATCTCTTTCTTCTGGAACGGATACTCGGAATAAACATGGAACGAGAAAAAGTTGAGCGGCACTTGCCGGTCGCGGCAATACGCGATAAACTGCTCCGCCCAGCTGTCGTTCCATAACGAGCCGTAGCCTAGCGCCGGCCCTCCTACGGTAAGTTCCGGCGAGACGGACTTGATCGTATTTGCCGTCGCTTCATAGAACGCGAAATACTCTTCCTTCGTCCCCGACCAGCAGACATCGGTTAAATCCGGTTCGTTCCACACCTCGAAATACCACTTCTTCACTTCCGCAAGTCCATAACGGTTCACGCAATGCCTGACGAATTCGCGGACAAGTCCGTTCCACTTCTCCTGATCCGCCGGCGGAGAGATGCCTCCCTTCCACCAGAAGATCGTTTCGTTCGAACGGCGCAGCAGAGCAGGCATAAAGCTGAGCTCGACAAAAATATGAATGCCCGACTGCAGCAGGAAATCGTACAGCTTATCTACATAAGCCCAGTTATAGACAGGCTTGCCGTCCTCATCCTCCGAATACACCATCATCTCGTCGTTAAAGATGCCGTGAAACCGAATATGGGTGAACGGAAACTCCCCCTGCATGCCGGCAAACTGCCGGCGCCAATCCTCCCGCAGCCCTTCCACCGCGCGGCCGGCGGTTGTGACCCGGTTCCAATGCTTGAGGAAAACTTCTTCACGGATGCCGGCATCTGCCTGAACGTCGACCACAACCCGCATATCGGAAGGCAAATCATGCTCTACCGGAGGACTGCCTTCCCTGTCGTTCAAATACCGGTACAAGGACTCCATCGCCGAGATCGTATCCGTCTCGTAGTAGTCGCCGCTTGACGACTCTTCCGTCGTCAGCGGCTTTCTAGCCGGGTCCGGCATCTTGGCGTTTGCGAGAGTATCCCGGTAAGAGCCCGGCGTGCTTCCGTATTTCCCTTTGAAGTATTGGTTGAACAGCTTCACGTTCGCAAAGCCGCAATCCAGCGCAATTTGCGTAATGCTTTTATCCGTATCGGATAGCTGCGCTGCCGCTTTCTCCAGACGGATAAGCGTCAAATACTTTTGAAACGGAATGCCGATTTTATCGCTGAAAAAATGCGAAAAATAATGAAGGCTGAGGTGCTCCTGGTCGGCAATCGTCTGAAGCGTGATTTTCTCGTTATAATGCTTGTCTACGTATTGGATTATGCGGTTAAGCCGCATATAGTCATAGTCTTTTCCTTTTTCCTGCGGTCCGACGCCGGTTCCCGCCGTGAAATAACGGGTCAGGTGGCCGATCAGCGTCTGCAGGCTTCCCATGGAATAATTGCGGTGACCGGGCCCTTTCTTGTTCGACTCCCAGACCATCCGGGCAAGACAACGGCGAAGCCGGTCATAGCGGTACCGGTTGTACTCCGTCTGGCTCATGGAATTGCAGTCAAACAAGGTCCCTTCGTCATCCAGAAGCTCCGGACCAAACTGCAGCGTCAGCAGGACATTGTCCAGGTTCGTGCGTTCAAGCTTATGCACGGACATGCTGTTGATCGCGATAATATCATCCTCGGCCAAGCGGTATTGCCGCTGGTCGACGTAGACGGTAACGGCGCCCTGGAGGACATAGATCAGCTCAATCTCTTTATGCCAATGAAAACGGATGTCCTTTACGCTGTTCACAAACAGCCGGACCGGCAAATCGTCCTGGGTCTCGACAAACTCGTAGTGGTAACGCATCTTCCGTTCCCCTTTCCGCTATTATTATGGGACAAAGGGGAACGGAAAATCAATGCGCCGTTATTTCCGCTCATCCACCATTCTTAAGATCAACGTTACCGCTTCCGCCCGGTTGGCCGAATCCTCAGGAACAAATTTGTTGTTGCCCCGTCCGTTTACGAGGCCTGCTTTTACGGCCGCGGCTACAACATCCTTCGCCCATGAAGGAATGCTTGCGGCATCCGCGAATGCAAGCTGCCCAGTCTGCGCCGTATCCAGCTTAAGAGCACGCACGACGATAACCGTCATCTCCGCCCGCGTAATCGGAAGATCCGGACGGAAGGTCCCGTCCTCGAAGCCCTTGATCCAGCCCGCGGAAACTCCGCTTGCGATAGAAGGCTTCGCCCAATTGCCTATTCTTTCATTATCTTTGAAATCGGTGCCTTGCTGCTCCGCTACTGGCAGCTCCAAAGCCCGCGCCAGCATCGTTACGAACTCCGCCCGGGTAACCTGCTTGAGCGGTTTAAACGTTCCGTCCGGATAACCGTTCACAAAGCCCATCTGGGCAGCCCGCGTAATGGCATCCCTCGCCCAGAAGCCTGCCGCAACATCCGTAAACTCTCTGCTGGCATTCACAACAAAAACCTGAACCGATTTATCGGGCGTTTGCTTCTCCGAAGTCAGATCCGTACGGACAAGCTTAACCGATTCAATCTTGACGGATGCTTTGCCCGCCGATAGGCCGCCAAAGGTAAACGCGGCCAGCGCTTTTGACCCTTCCGAGCCTGTAGCGGAGCCTACTTTCGTATAAGCAAACGTCACTTTGTTACCGGATTTAATCGGAGAGATGGCAAAGCCGTTTTGTTCTGCCGCACTGTTTTTGGGCAGCAGGTTATTTGCGGATTGTAAGGAAAGCTTGGTTGTATCGTATGAAAGAACAATCTCGTAACCGTACACGTTTTGCAGCTCGCTCGCTTTTACTGTTACGGTTAACGCCTTATTCACGCCAACACTTGTCTGGTCGGCGCTAATTTCGTAAGAAGCCGCAGCGGCAGACACTACAGCAGCAGGCAAACCGGCAAGCAACATTCCTAATACCAACGTCGAGAGGAACCATTTCCGCAGCATCCTTCTTCTCCCCCATAAAAGCAGGAGAAGGGACTCTCCCTCCTCCTGCTTGCCTATGATTTTTAATTAAGCTTGCAGAATTTTTTGCGCAATGATAACAAGATCGGAAATATCGATAACGCCGTCATTATTGAGGTCCATCCGCTTAATGGAGCTCCAGTCCGCGGACTCGGAAGTTTTGCCGTAATTGACGGATACTTGAGCAAGGTCAAGCACGCTGATTCTGTTGTCTCCGTTGACGTCGCCGACAACCTGCGTTATAACAAGCTGCTTGAACGCTTGAAGCGCCGTATGAAGCGCCGCTACCGCGTCTTGTACCTGCTGCTCGGTTGGCGCTCCGGCGGCAACGGTTGCCGCTGCGTCAATGGCTGCTTGCAGGGTAGCTTTGGATCCGGCCGGATATTGGCCAACAGCCGTACCTTCAACCGCCGCATCATGGAAGGCTTGCGCTTCGGTGATGATATCCAGCAAGGCTTGCGTATTCACGTACAGAATTTGAACGCTCAAGGCATCGCCCGCTTCAGCCGTAATCTCGGTTGCGGCATCGGAGAATTCCGCGCTCGCGATAGCAAACACCGCCGCCCTATTGCCCGATACCTGCTTGGCTTTCATATTCAGCTTGATCACGTCGCCGGCAGCCGTCACCGCATGATCCGGTCCTTCGCTTACGACCAGGACGCGCACGATGCCTGGTTCATCCGTATTTGTGCCAACAATGCTGACTCCGTCTACCAGCGATTCCGCGCTTAGGAATTCTACGGCACTGGAATCGTAGCTGATCCGGATATCCTGTGCCAGAAGCGGAACGGATACGTGGTTTAAGCCAACCGTCAGGCTGAACGGAGCATTGGAATAGACCTGACTCGCACCCGTAATGGATGCCGTGAGGACACCCGCATGATGAACGGCCAGAGTGTTGGTCACCGCAATTGCCGTATTATTCGCATCGGTTACCGTAATCGTAACGGTATACGGGCTGGCAGCATTGCTTCCTTCGGCAGGCGTACCCGTAATTTTGCCCGCGGCAGGATCGAAGGAAAGTCCGTCAGGCAGCCCGGTTACGCTCCATGCGTAAGGTTTGGTTCCGCCAATTGCGCTTAGATTCAACTGTTGTTCATAAGGAGTTCCTACCTCCGCACCTGGAAGCACCGCATTCGCTGCCGGGGAGCTGATGGTCAACTCGTTCTCTGTAACCTGCAAAGTATCAATCCGGATATCCGGCGAATCAAACACCACATAAACCGTATGAAGACCGGCCGGTGCGTGATCAATCGCCGCTTCCACCTCCGCAAAGCCAAGCTCGCGTACCGTCTGATCCGCCGCGGTTGGCATTGTATACGTGGATACGGAGGTAACGGGAACTTCAATAGTTGCAAAAGGCTCATTCGCCGGCGAATCCGCGCGAAGCGTAATATGACCGCCGCTGCCGTTGCTTGCAACGCTGGCAACCAGCTTTTGGGCGCCCGTAAAATCGGTCTTAGGCAGAGCTACCCAAGCTCCTTGCTTCTTCGAATTAACGGTGTAGTATTCGCCAGCGATCTTATCTTCGCTGAGGCTAGCCACCGTCCGGGCTTTGGAAGCTTCCGAATACGCCACATTGCTGGACGCGAATGCATGGTCAAAAACGTTAAACTTATTTACCGCCGAGAGCGATGCAAGCTGGTCGCCTCCGATTGCGATATTGCCCGTAAAGCGGATATCGTCCGAAGAATGACCCACCATCAGGGAATACGAGCCATCCTCTACGATGTAATCGCCTTTGTTCACATCCCAGATCGCAAGATCCTTAGGATCGACGTTCAAGGTAACGACCTTGTGCTCGCCTGCCGTAAGGGATACCTTCTCATAGCCGATAAGCTTCTTCTGAGGAGCTTCGGCTCCGTAAGCAGAGCCGTTTTTCCGGGCATACAGCTGCACGACCTCGGAAGTTGCGATGCTGCCCTCGTTTGTAATCTCTACGGATACGTTAAACGGAGAAGTGCTGCTTGCGCTTGATGGAGCCGAAAAATCCTTGTACGTAAAGTCCGCATAACCCAAGCCATAGCCAAACGGGTAAGTAACAGGCGCCGAAGTATACATATACGTCAGCTTTGTTTCTACCGGATCGGCATTCGACATATCCACGGTGTAACGCGGATCGATCTGGCTAAGCGTTGTTGCGCTGCCTTCCGGAATCGAGTATTTATCGATTGCAGGCAAAGCCGACATATCCGCGTACCAGGTAGAAGTCAATCTGCCGGTTGGCGCATAGTCGCCGTACAGCACATCGGTAAGCCCTTGCGCGTCGAATTCGCCGGAATAAGGCTGTTCCACAATTGCCGATACGTTAGGGTCATTCTGAATTTCTTCCATAATGACCGGCGAGCTGGCTAGCAGAACGACGATTGTTTTCTTGTTCTTGGCTGCGAAAGCCGCGGCAACATTTTTCACCAGCTTGTAGTCGTTGGCACCTAAGTAAAGGTCTGCCCGGTCATTGCCTTCCGCCGCGCTGTTGCTTGGATGCGCGCCAATAAATACGAGAGCATAATCCTGGGTGTCCGCCAAAGCTGCCGCATCCGCGCCGGCTTCCTTGACCGTTGTTTTCTCAAACTTGGCATCCGTGCCGCGCGAGTTATAGTTCGCGAGATTGCCGATTGCCGCAGCTCCCGTAGCAATCTTTCCGTCCGCTGCCGTAGTGACATAACGGCCGCTGTATACGCCGGTCTGGAATGCCAAGCCGCCGGAAATGATCGAGACGGAATTGTCCGAATTGCCTTCGATGCGCAGCTTAGCCGGAATCGTGCTGTTATTGCTGACCGACGTCAGGTTGGACCAATCCGAACCCGTCAGCAGCAGGTTTGCCGTTGCCGTATTGCCAACTGCCGCATTATTCGTTGTTGGCGCGGTAACCCAGCGGCTGTTTTCCTTGGAGAGAAGGCTTGCCGCCTGCTGGCCCCAATCATAGACCTCGAACAGCTGAGCGTTGGTGAAGGTATTATCAGATGTCGAATAGTCCGCCGATAATTGCCCCCCTGCCGCCGTTCCGGCAGTCACGTATTTGCCGTTAACCTTCGACTTCAGCGCGATCACTTCGCCGCCCGTATTGAACTGCACCTTGGATGCGCCAATCGTCTTCAGAATGGTGAACAACGGCGTTTTGCCGGCAGCCGGAAGGCTTGGCGTACTTGCCGAATATTGGGCTTTCATGCGCATATCCGCGTATGCTCCAACAACCGCTGCTTTTTTCGTTTTATCGAGCGGCAGCGCGCCGTCCGTATTTTTCAGCAGTACAACCGTTTCCCTTGCGGCCTGCTGAGCTACTTCCTGATGGGCCTCAGTGCTGAAGCTTGTAAGGCTCGACGATACATCCTTCGCCTGGCTGGCGAACGGATAATATTTAGGAAAGCCGTTTGCGTCCGTTTCGTTAAAAATCCCCGCGCGGACCAGCTGATTCACAAGCGGTCTGCCCGCATCCCGCACATCCTGCAGCGTGATGCCGTATAAGCCGTCTTTTACCGCGTTGGCAAGCGTTACGACATCCGTCTTATCCGTGCCGGAGGCGCGGACGGATTCCGAATGACCGAGCACCATAAGCGCCAGCGCATGCTTGCGGTCGAGCGTATACTGCGTGTCGTAGCCATTGCCGAAGCTTGTGTTGTACAGATGCTGTTCCCCGTTAAAGTCCGGCGACGAGTACATGCCGTAGCGCGCAACATTATCGCCCAGAATCATATAAGGAGAAATAATATTCGGAATGCCGTTTGTGCGTCCGAAGGAAGTCATAATACCCGATACGGAACCGGACTCCAGCCCTTTGAACGCGGACGGGGTCTGGTATTCGTAAATCGCCCTTGCTCCCGCCGCGGTGCTGGAGGACTGCCGGAACCATTCCGCATTGTACATGGAGAAGTGCTTCGTCCCCACGATAGCCCGAATCCAAAAACCGTTGTCGCTTTCGTTCTGGTCCGTGCCAGACAGCCCCGCCGCCATATTGTCAATCATCGTTGCCGACAGATAAGGGTCTTCCCCGTATCCTTCCGGGAAACGTCCGTTCAGCGGGTTAATGCGCAAATCCGACAAGGCGGTAAAAGCGATCGGCTTGGATGCATTCGAACCGTTATGAATATTGGCCGTGCCTTGCTTAACGTTGTTCTGGCTTATTTTCTCGCTGCCCATCACTTGCCCGACCTGCGTCAGCAGCTCCTTGTTCCAGGATTGGCCTAGGCCTACGAGAGCGGGAAAATCGGTCGATACGCCGTATACGTTATCCGCCGCCGCGATGCCGCCCGGCACCGTCTTGCCTTTGACCGGATTATCGTCCATCACAAACGTGTAGTTATCGCGGATGCCCGTTGCATATAAAGCGGCACCTTCAAGGCCGACGTAGTTAAAATAAGTATCCACAAAAGCGTCCAGGTGAGAAGGCACTCCGTCAAACAAAGGCATTCCGTCAAAGATGCCTCCTACCTGCGTATGAAAGGTTAATGCATCCGCCGATGCCTTGCTAGGAAGGATCTGTACCACACCGCTGAACATAAGCGTGCCGGCTAACAACAATGAAGCCGTCTTTCTTCTTTTTATCCCCTTCGAACTGTCCATGCTGACACCATCCTATTCATCCCAATGAATTGATTGTGACTGACGGAGGCTGCTGGCGAAGCTTGAAACGGTTAGCCCTCCCCCTCTCGGCTGAACTTGTCGACACCTAAAGTGTAAACGCTTACCAAACTGCGGGTAAGCGCCTCTTTTTTTGGGATAAGTTCCTATTTTTTTTGATAATGTCGTTAAAATAAAAAAGCTGACATCGGTTAAAAAAAACCGACATCAGCTGATTGAGCCCTCCCCGATTACGTCCGGGCCTCCTGCAAGGCGCGTTTTCTATCGCTTAACGTCAAAACGAAGCATAGAAGGAGAACGACGCAAGCAAGCGTGTAAGGGTAATTAATATCCACATCGAACAGGAATCCGGCGATGATTGGGCCGGCAATATTGCCAAGGCTCGTAAAGGCCGAATTCAAGCCCGCCACATAGCCCTGCTGGTCCTTCGCCACCATCGACATTTGGGTACTGATCGCCGGGCGCAATATATCGATCGCGAGGAAGATAATAAACGTCACCGCAAACACCATCCAGAACTTGTGAACAAAGAGCGTCAGTACGATAAACAATCCGGCAAACAAAAGACATATGGAGATGACCCGCCGCTCGCCAAACGTCCTCAGAATCCAACTGAAAATCGTGACTTGAACGACCGCTCCGGCAATGGAACCAAACGTAATAATAAAGGCGATATCCTTCGGCTCATAGCCGAATTTATGGTCGACGAACAATCCGAATACCGTCTCGAAATTCGCCAGTCCAAACGACATGACAAAAACGATAATCAAGGCCAGGAAATACGGCTCGCGATACGAATAACGGAGCTGCGTGAGAAAGCCGCGTTGTTCCTTCCCGGATACCAAGGTTTCCGTTGCCTCATCCTGTACGGGCTTCGACTCCGGAAGAATGATCAGGTTGATGACGGCTGCAAGGACACCCGCCACGCCGGCAGCGTAAAACGGCGCCCGTATGCCGAACTCGGCAATGTAACCGCCAATGCCGGGACCGATAATAAAGCCGGTCGTAATGGCCGCATTAATAAAGCCCATGCCCGAAGCCCGCTCTTCCTTCGTCGTAATATCCGCCGCGTAAGCCATAACGGCCGGCATAATCATAGCGGCGCTAATCCCGCCAAGCAGCCTG
This sequence comes from Paenibacillus sp. MMO-58, assembly GCF_037146255.1. Classification (NCBI taxonomy): domain Bacteria; kingdom Bacillati; phylum Bacillota; class Bacilli; order Caryophanales; family Paenibacillaceae; genus Paenibacillus; species Paenibacillus sp. MMO-58. The sequence goes on along the minus strand of NZ_JBBCVY010000004.1, from coordinate 339,002 downwards.
GATACGAACAATAATACCGAGGATTCCGCGAACCCGAACATCGCCTCGGAGACGGCGAACACAAGCATGCCGATAACGATCATCCTTTTCCTGCCGAATTTGTCAGACAACCGTCCGGCAAGCGGCGAGAATAGGAGCTGCGTCAGCGAGAACGCCGCCACGAGCAAGCCGACAATCCCTCCCGTAATGCCAAGTGTCTCCATAAATTTCGGCATAATCGGGATAACAAGCCCGATCCCCGTGAACACTAGCAATAAATTAAACATCAGGATAAGCAGCGCACCCCGATTTTTAAGCAATAAAGTCATTGTATGATTCCCCCGATTTCCAAGCTGTTCGAATACTGAATATTCATTCTAGATTATTGCAGAAAAAAAGGCCTAGCGGGCCGGTGTGGCAATGCCGTGCAAAAACACGTCCATAGCCAGCCGGTAAGCCGCCAGAGCTTCCTCCCGTTCCATTGTTCGCGTGTGCTGATTCAGGCCGTACATCAGACTGTCCAAAATAATCGCAAGTCCGGTCACATTCGAGGATTGGAATTCGCCGCTGTCGATTCCCCGCTGCAGCAAATCCCGGTTAAAGTCAATATAACCCTTTACCATCTCGTTAATGCGCTCTTCGACTTCCGGATTTTTCTCCGCATTGTTGAAGAACTCGTCAACGGCTTTGGTAAGCGGATGATTCAGCTGATCATGCGCAAGATGCTCGGCCATGCCGTACAGCTTATCGATGGTGGTCTTGTACTGCGGCTCCTTCGCCAGCCAAGTCTCCTCCCACTCCGTGTTCCAATCGTCGATCAGATGCAGGAACAGTCCTTCCTTGCTTTTGAAATGATAATAGATATTACCGGCGCTGCAGCCTGTCGCTTTGACGATATCTTCGATGGAGGTTGCTTTATAGCCCTTCTGCACGAACAAATTCCGCGCCGCATCCGCTATCTTTCTCTTCGTCTGCTCGGTTTGCTGCTGCTTCTTATTCACACCCGACTCACCTGCCTTGAACTCCCGAATTCGATACTGAACGTTTATTCAGTATTGTAATGGATTGAGAATATAAAGGCAACTCCAACAAAAAAAGCTTAGCATGGATGGCTCCATGCTAAGCTTTTCTCTTATTGTCCGGGCGTGCCCCAGGCTTTCACTAACGCCTCGTATTCGGCGCCGGTCAGATTCAGGAACGATCCATGCCTCTTCTTCGCAGCCCCTAGGTTATACTCATCCGGATTCAGAATACGGAACTGCCCGCTGGACAAGTCTTTCGTAATAAGCGGCAGATACCCCTTGCCGGCTGCATACTGATCGACCATTAGGCACCATTCGTTTCGGTCGTTGAACTTGAATACTTCGGGCCCTTCCACTCCAAACAGCTCGTCCAAAACAGGCGAATGCAATTCCCGGAACGAGGAAGCGGATAAGGAATCGCTGCTCTCAACCGTTATGCATTTGGTAGTCTCGTCCTTCGAATAACGGTAATACGTGCTTCCTTCCCGGATAATCGTCGTATCGATCACGTGATTGCCGCGCTCGATATATTTTTCCGGCTTCGTGAAGGAAACAAAGTCTTTCGTCCGGGAGCTGTAAATAATCTGCTTAGGCTCCAGATTGTCTTCTTTTGTCATCGAAGCCCAGAAAATCAGATGCTCACCCGCTTCCTCGTCGAAGATCGTCTCCGGCGCCCAAACGCAGCCCGCATCCGGAAGATCAATCTCCACGCTTCTCTCCTTCGACCAATTCACAAGATCCGCGGATTCCCAGACGATAATCGACCGGCTGCCGCGATGCTGCGCCGTATCCCAGCCTTTGTCATTCGCAATGCGGAGATCCGTCGCAATGATATAAAACTTGTTATCAAGCGGAGAGCGGATAATAAACGGGTCCCGCACACCCTTCTCGCCTATGCCGGATTGCAATACCGGCTGGCTGTCATTCAGATCATTCCAATGGAGCCCGTCCCGGCTGACCGAAAAATACACCTGCTCGCCATTCTCATGCTCGCCGGTAAAATGCACAAACAGATAAGCCTCGTAGGGCTGATTCTTTCCTTGTTCTGCTGACATGAACTAGTCCTCCTTAAAGCATAAAGCTCTTGCTTCAATTATCCGGTACTAGAGGCGGCTTGATAAGCCCTTATTATGCTATGAACTGACCTATTGTGCTTTATTTCTCGCCTCCATAACGATTAGGAATTTTTCTTGCTCGCAGACAGAAGATTAACTTTTTAAACGTTAAAACAATAATTGCTTAATTTATCAAACTTAAAATAGACGAAAACTTTATATTGTTAATCCCATATTCTTCTGCTATACTCAGTCTCACTAACATGTTAGGAAAACTTACACAAAAGAAAACAAAAAGGGAGAAATGTGCATGAGAAACCGTTTTTCATGGAAGGTTGGTACAGCTATATCTGCTTTAATGGTGTTCAGTTCGCCAGTTTATGTTGCAAATGCTGACACGAAGCCATTGCCAAAGACGCATTACCTTGCCGCAAATTCAGAAAATGTATGCTGGGGCAATATCGGGAAAGGGGATCCGGTCCTTACCGTGAACTCCGGCGATATCGTAACGGTCGAGGCTATTACCCATCATTCCGGCGATGATTACGAGAGAATGATTGAAGGCGATGCGGGCGTGGAGGATATTTTCCACTGGGATCAAGTCGAGAAGAACGAAGCGCTGCGCGGACCCGGCGTACATATTATGACCGGACCAATCGCGGTTGAAGGAGCGGAACCCGGCGACGTGCTGGAAGTAAAAATACTGGATATGAAGCTCCGTCCGAACGGCAATGAGAAGTACGCAGGCAAAACCTTTGGCGTCAACGCTGCCGCCAACTGGGGCTACTTGTACGGAGATATGGCGGAAGAACCAAAGAAACGGGAAGTGGTCACGATCTATGAGATGAGCTCGGACGGCGTTACCGATTATGCTACGGCGCTGTACAGCTTCAAATGGACGCCGCAGACCGATCCCGACGGCAAGGTGCATCCAACCATCGATTATCCGGGCGTTATTGTCGACCATCATACCGTCGAAGAAAACTTCAATGTGCTGGAAGGCGTTAAGGTTCCGGTCAGACTCCATTTCGGCACGATGGGCGTTGCGCCGAAAGAAGCAGACGTTGTTGACTCCGTCCCTCCATCCTACTTCGGCGGCAATGTGGACGACTGGCGCGTAACGGAAGGCGCAACGATGTATTACCCGGTATCCGTTCCCGGCGCCCTTCTGCAGGTTGGCGATCCGCATGCCGGCCAAGGAGATGCTGAAATTAACGGAACGGCCATCGAGACATCCGTGACCGGCGACATCCAAGTGATTTTGCATAAGAAAGCGGATTTGAACAAAAAGCTGAACAATCTCAGCTACCCGCTCCTTGAGAACGAGAATGAATGGGTCGTACACGGCTTCAGCTACGCAAACTACCTGGCAGAGCTCGGAGAAAATGCCCAGAAGGACATCTACAACAATTCCTCTATCGACAAGGCCATGAAGGACGCCGCGTTTAAAACAAAGGATTTTCTGATGAAAGGAATGGATCTGACGGAGGATGAAGCCTACTCCCTAATGTCCGTGTCCACCGACTTTGGGATTACGCAGGTCGTTGACGGCAACTGGGGCGTTCACGCCGTTATTACAAAAGGTCAGTTCGGCGAATCGGAACAGAAGACTTTAGGGCTGCGAAGCGCCTTTGAAAGCTTTGGAGCCAAGGTCGGCTGGAATACGCCAACGCAAACCGTAACGATCAGCTATAACGGCAATACCCTGTCCATGACAATCGGCCAAACAACCGCAACCTATAACGGTGAAAAGATTAAGCTGACCGCTCCCGTACAGCTGTCAGGCGGCAAAGCAGTCATCAGCGATTATTCCGCAAGCTTCTATCAATCCAAGCTGTCCAAAACCAATTAAGCCATCATCTTATTCTACTCAGCAAAAAAGAACCGCCGGGCTGCCACCCGGCGGTTCTTCCTGTCACGGCAGCTTAAATATTAAGGCCGTCCTGATTCTTATGGCGCTTGAGCAGAATCTGATTCTCAACGCGCAGTATCCCTTTTAGCGAATAGATCGACTCGTGCATGAACCGGTCCACCTCGTCCATATCCTCCACCAGATAATGAACGTGAAGCAGGCAAGGACCGGTCATCTCATAGAGAACAACCACGCGCTCGTTGGCCTTGAGCGACTCCAGAATCTCGTCCAGATGCGCAGGCTCAACCTCCAGCTCCAGGTAGGCGGATATCTTCTTTCCCAATTTTTCCGCGTTGATGACAATCGAGAACTGCTCGATAATGCCCTGATTCACAAGCCTGTCGATCCGTTCCTTCACCGCAACCCCCGACAGCCCTACTTCCTTGGCCAGATCGGTATATGAAATCCGGCTGTTCTGCGACAGCATCTGCAAAATATGATTATCGATGGAATCTAGCATGCCTTCACCTCTTTGACGTTATTGTAACAGATCGAACTTACCTATCTCCAGAGAGGAGCATAGAAAAAGGCGCTGCCCCTGGGACAGCACCTTCCATTGTTTATACGCCAGCCTCTTGCGGCTGCCAGTTGCGGACTCCGTTATCTTCGATAATGCCTATCGTAACGTCTGCGATTGCCGGATCAAGCAAGAGCGTATCTCTCACCTTGAACTTGATATCATCGGCTTCCGCAAGCGTCATCCCCCGCTTCAGCTCGATTAGACCTTCAACGTGGTAATAGCGGCCTTCCTGCAAAATTCGCATCGAATAAATATCGGTTACTTCCCCATGGGAGAAAATCAACTGCGCAACCTTCTCTTCGACTTCGCGCGGCGCAGCCACGCCAATCAGGCCAACCATGTTATCGTAGCCTACGCGGAACGCTACCGCCACCATAAGAAGCCCGATCAATATAGTCGACACGCCATCCAGCAGCGTAAAGCTGGTAAGCGAGGTGACAACGACGGCAATCAGCGCAAGAAACGCACCGGTCGTAGCAACCAAATCTTCATAAAATACGAGACGCGTCGGAGGTGCAGCCCGTCCGACATTTTTGAACGCCGCCGCAACAATGGCAAAACCTTTCGCCTCCGAACGCGATTCATGAACAATTTCTTTCATCGCTTTATGTAAAACAAAACCGTCAACGCCAATGGAAATAAGCAGGATAATAAAGTTTATCCAGAAGCCATGCGATTCCGACGGGTGGGCCAACAAGTGAAAGCCCTCTCTGATCGTTTCGTAAGCCATAACCGTAACGACAATAACCGCAATCATGCAAAACAGGTTAATTACCCGGCCGAATCCGGTCGGAAATCTAGGCGTCGGCTTTTTCTCGGCAAGCACGCTGCCCGCAAATACAAAGCCCTGGTTCACCGCATCCGCTATGGAGTGCATGGTGGACGCAAACATCGCGCCGCTTCCCGTCATCACCGCAGCTACGCCTTTTACGATGGCCACTGCCGTATTCCCGACTGCCGCCGTTGCCGAAGACGTATTCCCTTTTTTCAATAAACTCCAAAAACTGTCCTTATTCCTGTCCGATTCCACTTTGCAAAGTTCCCTCCATCGTTTACTCATCTTCCTAGTATAGGTAAAATTACTTTACTACAATACGATCTTGTAAAAAAGTGGTTTCATCCTATTCGCTAAAAAAATGCCCGGCCTTAGAATTTGATCATCCTCATGCCAGGCACTTCATCTTTTATTGGAAAGGCAAAGCCTTCTTCTCCGCGCTGCTTTGAATGGCCAGCTCAATGAGCTTAATCGTGTCTCTGGCATCTTCGGCCGCAACGGGTACAGGTTTATTCGCCGTAATCGCCTGAACTATACCCTCGTAGAAGCGTTCATAGCTTCCCTGCAGCGTCTTCACCTTGCTGGTCTCGGCCTTGCCGTCAACCGTTACCGTTAGCTCGCCGTACCATTCTTCCTGATCCATGCCCCACTCCGGCTGGCCCGGCAAGCCGCCTTTGCGCAGCATGTCCTCCTGCGAATCCAGGCCGTATTTGATAAAGCTGCCCTTGCTGCCATGCACCTGGAACTTGGGACCATGCCGCAACACAAGCGAACCGCTGTGCAGGATAATTCTTTTCGTGCCGTAGCTCAGGATCAAGTGGAAATAATCCGTCACCTCGGAGCCTGCTCTTTGCGCCATAAGATCGGCATATACGGTATCGGGCTTCCCGAACAAGTGCAGCGCCTGGTCGATCAAATGCGATCCCAAGTCGTACAGCATGCCCGAACCCGGACCAGCCGTTTCTCGCCATCTATTGGATACTTCCGGACGGTAACGGTCATAATGCGCTTCGTAGGATGCGATCTCTCCCAGCTCTCCAGCCTCGATAAGGCCTTTGACGGTGAGAAAATCGTTATCCCACCTGCGATTCTGGTAGACGCTGAGCAGCTTGTCTTGTTTCCTTGCCGTCTCGATCAGATCGTCCGCTTCTTCCGACGAAATAACAAACGGCTTCTCCACAACAACATGTTTGCCCGCAAGCAAGGCTTGCTTCGCAAAGGTATAATGCGTCTGGTTAGGCGATGTAATCACAACCAGATCGATGCTTTCGTCGGCCAGCAGCTCCGCAAGCGAGGCGATAACCTCCACATCCGGCAAGTGTTGACCTACCTTTTCGGGATTGCTCGACACGACCTTAACAATCTCCATCCCTTCAACCGACTGTATTATCGGAGCATGGAAAACCTGGCCCGATAGCCCGAAGCCTACTAATCCGACTTTAACAATACTCATGACTTGCACTCCCTCTCCGCTCTGTTCTATCTCCACCAGTATAAAAGATGAAATGCGGTATATCAACGCCAATTTAATTGTTACACTTAATTTAGTAATTATAACAAATATATAACCGCTATTTCTGCAAGCGAAACATGCAGATTGCTTGTCATTAAAAAGTATCGTTGCTTATAATAGAGAAAAGACATAAAAGGTGGGCAAATGATGACGCAAGAGGAACGGATTAAATCAATCGTTGATTATATGAAGCTGAACCGGAATATTAGCATGGAGGATATTTGCACCTTATACGAAGTATCCTACGATACCGCAAGGCGCGATCTGGTCAAGATGGAAGCGGATGGCCTGATTGTCCGCGTGCGGGGCGGAGCGATTCTCTCGTCCATGACCAGATCGGTGAGCAGCTACAAAGACAGATTAACCGAAGCAGGAAGCAAGCGTTCCATCGCGATGACGGCCGCCTCCCTTATCCGGGACGGAGAGTATGTCATGCTGGATACCGGAACCACAACGCAATATGTCGCCGAGTTTATGTCCACAACGGAAAATGTGGTTGTCACGAACTCGATCGACGTTGCCGGCGTGCTCTGCGACAAGCCGCAGATTGCTACCCATTTACTTGGAGGCATGCTGAATTCCTGGCACCGGTACGCCTTTGGGCCGCGCACGGTCGAGATGCTGAACGACATCCGGGTAGACAAGCTTTTTCTCGGCACATGCGGCATTACAACCGAGGGTTTGTTCACCCCTACGGAGGAAGAAGCGTATCTTAAGCGAGAAATGATCAAACGGGCGAATCAGGTCATTATGCTGGCCGATTCGGCCAAATTCGATAAAAGCCTGTTTCACCGCGTATGCGCGTTTGACGCTATCGATCTGCTTATTACGGACGTTAATCCTCCCGCTCCTTTCGCTAAGCTGCTGCAAGACCACAATATAGAAGTAATTGTTGCTTCCCCATTGCCTAAATGAACGAAAAAGCGGCTGTGCAATCTCGCACGGCCGCTTTTTCGTTCTATTTTCTTATAGCAGCGGGCTGCTCGCGCCTTCTGTACATCGAAGGGGTCTCGCCAAAGGTCTCCTTAAATTTGCGTGTAAAATAAATCGTGCAGTCAAACCCAACGTCCGAGGCGATCTCCGTTACCTGCCGGTTTGTCCCCGTCAGCAGCTGGGCCGCTTTCTCCAGCCGGATTTTACATAAAACATTCAGAACCGTATCCCCTACCTGCTCTTTGAACAAATGAGAGAGCCGCGAGGTGGACAAGCAGCTTTTCCTCGCCAGCTCCGGCAGGCTGATCCTTTGGGCAGGGAACAGCTGAAGCTCCCTTAGAATCTGAGCAATTCTCGGATCCATCGTAACGGAACTCTCCGCCGGGCAAGTCTGCTGAATATAGATCAGCGTCTCCTCCAGCGTCATTTCCGCCAGACGTCGGTGCAGCCCCGAGCTTCCCGCTGAAGCCTCATGCCGAACCATCCGCACTAACGCTTCGTGAATGCTGTCGCGAGATTCCCCCTCCCCCACATGCCGGAAGAAAAACTGCTTATCCGAACCGGGCAGCCTTAGCCACGTGCTCCATTCCGGATCCGGGATAAAATGAACCCAAATAAATTCCCATGACGACCCTTTTGTTCCGTAGTGGTGAGGAATACCCGGCATAAGCACGGCAACATCCCCAGCTCGGCACGTAACGGTGCTTTGGTTGTTCTTTTGAACCTGCCCTTCGCCGGAGACGGTATACATCAACAGCCAATCTCTGCTGCCCGAGGGACGCTGGATGGCATAATCAGCAGTTTCGTTATAATAACCCGCAATTAAAATCCCGTATGGGCGTTCATTATAAATAGCATAATCGGTTTGTTTTTTAGCCATATCAGCTCTACCTCGCAGTCTAGCGATTGCCCTACAATTAAAGAAAATTGCAGCATCTATAAAATTATCGAAACAGTAGAATTCATCGCTACGAACATACCATAAGGAGGCTATACCTGCAATGACCGATATTACCAAGCTTAATCTTACGGACAGCGCGCAAGTAGAGATTCGGCCGGGCAAAATGGGCGGTAAAGGCGGCAGCAGTCCAACAGGAGAATCCTTTGGGTTCACCAATTACTATATGACGAGGAATGGCAAGCCTTTTATTCCCGTCGTTGGCGAGTTTCATTTCTCCCGCTTCTCCTCTCTCCAATGGGAGGAAGAGCTGCTCAAAATGAAAGCCGGCGGCGTTCATATTGTGGCAACCTACGTCTTCTGGAATTTCCACGAGGAGGAAGAAGGCGTATTCGATTGGAGCGGCAGCCGTAACTTGCGTCACTTTATCGATCTATGCGCAAAGCTGGAGTACCCGCTTATTCTGCGGATTGGCCCGTTCTGCCATGGCGAAGTCCGTAACGGCGGCATCCCGGACTGGGTGCTCGCCAAACCGATCGAGATCCGCTCTAACGACCCGGAATATTTAAAGCTTGCCAGAAAGCTGTACCGGGAAATTGCGGTACAAATGAAAGGCAGCCTCTATCAGGAGGGCGGGCCCGTCATCGCCGTTCAGCTTGAGAATGAATTTATGCATTGCGGCGCTCCAAACGAAGCTTGGGGATATAAGACCGGCAAATTCCTGTCTTCCGGAACCGGCGGCAACGAGCATCTGGCAGAGCTCCGCCAAATCGCCGAGGCTGCGGGGATTAAACCTCTATTCTTTACCGCAACGGCTTGGGGCGGAGCTGCCGTTCCGGAGGAAGGCTTCCTCCCGATGCTGGCCGGCTACGCCTACACGTCCTGGATTCCGAATCAACCGCCAAGCCGGGAGTTTATGTTCCGGGACCTGCGCGTTGTACCGGCTGAACCCGTTAACTTTGATACCAACGAATATCCTGTCGCTTATTGCGAGATGGCCGGCGGCATGCAGGTCAGCTATAACGCCCGCCCTTCCGTTCCCGCTGCCAGCATTGAAGCGATGACGCTTGTGAAGCTTGCAAGCGGCAGCAACCTGGTCGGTTATTACATGTACCACGGCGGCTCTAACCCGGTCGGCAGAAAAGGGTACATGAATGAGCAATTCCTGCCGAAAATCACGTACGACTATCAGTCGCCTCTAGGAGAATTCGGCCGTGTCGGAGAATCGTATGACCGCATTCGCTCCTTGTCCCTTTTCCTGGAATCGTTTGGGTCTATTCTGGCTCCAATGACAACGGTTCTGCCGGATGGCCAATCCGATCTGGAGGTAACCGATACTTCGACGCTCCGGTGGTGCGTAAGACAAAAGGACGGCTCCGGCTTTGCGTTCCTCAACAACTTCCAGGACCAAGTCGATCTGCCGCAGCGTCCGTTCCGCATTGAACTGGAAACAGCCCGCGGCCCGGTCTCTTTCCCGCAGGAAGGAGAAGCTCTGCTGCCGGGCAACACCGGTGTCGTGTTACCGTTCAACCTTGACCTTTTTGGCATTACCTTGATCAGTTCAACCGCCCAACTGCTGACGGAAGTACAAGCCTCCGATGGCGAGCGGATTATTTTCTTCTACGCCCATGATGGCTTGGCACCCGAGTATGTAGTTGCTAAAGCCCCCTTGTCCGGCATTGACATTCATGACGGTCAAGTCAGCGAAGCCGGCGACAGCTACGTTATTCGCCCGGCAGTTGGCAGAAACAAGGGAATTTCGTTCCGGACGACAGACGGCAAGCCGGTCCGCTTTATGACGCTTTCCCGCCAGGATGCGCTGCAGACCTACCGTTTCGATCTATCGGGACAATCTACGGTCGCAATCAGCAGCTGTCCCGTTGTTGCCCATCATAACCAGCTCGTATTTACTTCGCCAGGCAGCACGGCATGCAAAGTGTCCCTGTTCCCGGCACCAATGCCTGAGCTTATCGCAAATAACGGAATGGCTGTTAAGCTTGAGACGGTGGGCTTGTTCCATACGTATTCAATCGAGGTTCCCGCCTATACGCCGGAGATCGCTGTCACGAGGCCTTCCGACCACACAGCACTGCTGCAATTCGCCGGCAATGATTGGCCTTCCCATGTAGAGGATGTATGGCTCGAAATCGATTACGACGGCGATGTCGCCCAAGCGTTCCTGAACGGCAAACTTCTGACCGACCATATTCATTTCGGCAAAACCTGGAGCATTGGCTTAAAAGATTTCTACACCCAGCTGGAGCAATCTACGCTGCATCTGACTATTACACCGCTGCGCAAAGGAACGGTGCATACGTTTATTAACCAGGCGCAGGTTGAAAGATTCGAAGGCGTCGAAATTGCGGTCTTCCACCGGATCGAGATTATCCCGCATTATCGGGTAGCCTTGCTTCCGCTTCCGGCAGCCAAATAAACAAACAAAGGGATCATCACTTCATTGTGATGATCCCTTTGTTCTATTTCCCTATTATCTATTTTCCTATTTCCGACCAAAGCCTTCTGGCCGTTCTCATAAAGAACTTCGATTGCTCCCAACGGTCGCTTATTTCATGGTTACGTCCGGCGTATTCATCCGTTGTTATCGCATAGGAAGGCGGACCCAGCTCCACGACAAAAGGCAGCACATCCCCCGCTCCCGCTTTCGACTGCCAATTTTTCATGCCCGAGCTCCACCAACGCTCGAAATGCTGCAGCATTGGATGCTCGCCGTTGCTCCCCACGTCAATCTGCACCTGCTCGCCGTTGGATACCCTCGCATGGAAAGCCGCGCTGCGGGTCAGAACGGTCTGGATCAGCTGCTCCGCTTCATCGGATATCGTATGAAGCTCTCCAGCCACCACATAATGAGACAGATCAATCGTCAAACGAAGAGACTGAAGCGCCTTAATATAATCCACCGTCCGCAGCAAATCCTGGGTAATCGTACCGCGGTGAGTCTCGATAAATACCGGAATTCCGGCATGACGCGATAAGGCATCCATGGAGCTGAGCAGTTGAACGGCTGGCTCGTTGATGAGGAAAGGCGTCAGAACTTGCGCGTTAATATGCTGAATGCCGCCGTATTCTTTCGCCTTGGTTAGAAACTGATCCATGTCCTGAGCCGTTTTCGGGTACGCATTTACGCTAAAGGACAAATCGTAACGCTCCAGAAGACGTCTCCATTTCTCCTCGTCCTGCGGAGCCGGGATAAATCCGTTTATACCGTCAAAGCCCGCTTCCGCAATCATCTCTACCTGTTCCTCAACGCTTCGCCCCTTCGCGGCCGCAAGGCCCGACATTCCCCACCATGACATCTGCACGTCAAGCTTCGGATCCAACGATTCCTTCACAAACTCTCCTCCTAAATAAACATATAGTCTAGTATAGGGAATCGCCGGAAGGAGAGGCAGTAACGATCCTGCTATCAACTCGTTTAATCCTGCTACTCGATTTACTATTTGGTCAAGTTGCCGTAACTGATCGCCAGACTTTCAAGCGGATCTCTGCGGCACAAATCCTGTTCAACCACAAGCCACTTTGTCCCAATCTCCTCTGCCGCTTGGAAGATGGAATGAAAATCCAACACCCCTTCGCCGATCTCCGCAAAGAATGCTTCTTCACCAGCCTCCGCATCCTTGATATGCAGCAACGGACAACGGTCACGAAGCTTAAGCAGATATTCTGCCGGATTTAAGCCCCCGCGATGAACCCAATACGTATCGAGCTCCATTTTTACATGGCAAGGATCGGTCTCCCGCAGCAAAATATCGAGTATATATTCGCCGTCAAATTTCCTGAATTCCCAATCATGATTATGGTATAACAGCTGCACGCCTCTTCGACTTAATCGGGTACCAATTTCATTCAGCTTACCAGCCTTGCCAAGTAAATCTTCCTTTGATTCGAAGCCAAGGGACAGGGCGACATACTTCTCCGCGTCTACCTTCTCCAAATAATCAACCACACTGTCCGGATCCGATTCAAGCTGCTCCAGCGAAGTATGGCATCCGATCACTTTTAACCCAAGCTGGTCCAGAAGCAGTTTTTGTTCGGCAACGGTAATTCCCTCAGGCGGCGGCCCAAGCTCAATAGCTTTATAGCCGATGTCCGCTATTTTTCTTAATGTTCCCCTGTAATCCTTGTTCAGTTGATCACGGACGGTGTAAGGCTGTACGGCGACTGGAAGGTTAGGCATCATTATTAAACCTCCTTTAATTTAGGACCAATCGAATAATACTCCGTGATAATGATCCTTGTCGTTCCTAAGCCCTTCGTAGGCTTGAACGGCTTGTTCCGGCTTTAGTATATGACTGATTAAAGGCTCAATTGCCAACTTCTTGCGTTTCATAAGCTCAAATATGATTTCGGAATTCCGGGTTAAAGAATGCTTCACAAACGCACCCTGCTCCACCGGGAATCTCCACTCATGAGCACCTTTTAACGTCATGCAGCCTTGTCCGTCCAAATGAACATAGTTCAGCAGCTCCGTTATATTGCCTTGATATTCGCCCCGCGGGCTTCCGAGCAGCACAACCTCGCCGTATTTCGCGACCCAAGGCAGTCCTTCCGTTACCACCTTCGGAATTCCGGTGGCATCTATTAACGTCGACACTCCTCTTCCGCCTGTTATCTCGTTTATACGCTCATGAACCTTAGGGCCTGACGGGAAAGTATACGCGATTCCGGCTGCTGTCGCCGCCTCCAGCCGAGGCCCCGATAAATCGATTCCGATCACGGAAGCGCCTTGCAGAGAGGCTAATTGCGCGGCCATATTCCCGATAAGACCTAAGCCGGTTACGGCCACATAGTCTCCAAGCTCAATCTCGGATACCCGAAGTGACGTTATCGCTACGGAAGCCATCCGGGTGAACGGCACCCAGTGGAGCGGCAGCTCTGACGGCGCTTTCAAAAGTATTCCGCCTAAGGAAATGACCGAGTACAGGCTATGATCTCCATAGTGAAACACATAGTCGCCCGGCTTAAAGCCCTGCACCTCTTCACCAATCTCAATCACTTCGCTTACGGAAGAATAGCCGGGAATCCCAGGCATCGCAAACCAGCCTTCATTACCCGATAAACAGGCCAGCTCCGTTCCCGGACTGATTAAGGTAAATCTCTTCTTTACCAACAACTCGTGCTTTCCCAGCTTTTCTATATGGAAGGCATCCTCATGAACCTCGACCTGCCATGGAGCGGTAAAGACGATTTTCTTGTTATTCATTTGTAATCTCCTCCTTGGACATAGCTCTGCCGCTTGTCGAATAGGTCTCAATAAACTGACTGGCTGTCAAACCTGTAATGGCTTTGAATGTTCTGCTGAACGCATGGATGGATGCAAAGCCAGCCGTTTCCGATATTTGAGTAATAGAGAGGTTACTCTCAAGCAGCTTTCTTTTTGCTTCCTCGATCCGAACATAAGTGGCGTATTTATGAATAGTAACTCCCAACTGCTCCTTAAAGAGGTACGATAAGTGATTGGTCGATACCCCAGCCTGCCGGCTGATTTGTTCCAGGTCTAACCGGGGATTGGCAAACTCCTGTTGAATATAAAGAACGGCTTTTTCGATAGATGCCCAGCCTTTTGTCTTCTTGCCTTTCCCTTCGTAGGACTCATGCTGATTTCTTAAGAAGTAAATGAGCAGCTCCAGCGCCAGCGACTTCATAAACAGCTGATGGTAGGGGCGTTTGCTCAGAAACTCCTGGTGAAGGATATGAAATCTTTTGTGCACCTCTAGTCTATGGGCAGGATGAATGAACGAAATAGGATACAGCGATGATAACAGCTCTTCTTCCGGCTTAATCTGGACTTGCTGCCCTTTGGAAACGCCGGTCTCCTGCCATTTGCTCTGATCCTCCCAATGGAATAAATCGAAATGAAAGATGTATTGAACCAAAGGCTCACACGACACGGACCGGATAAAATGGAGCTTCATCGGCGGAAACAGGATAGCTTCCCCTGCCTTTAACCGATACTGGACGCCATCCAGCAGGATCTCCGCTTCTCCTTGTTCGATGTAGGTATACACGTGATCGTAATCTACCCATTCGCCCACAAGGTAGTCCGATCTCGTTATTTTTACAGAGCGGACAAAGGGCGACAGCCGCTCCATTCCGGCGATGTTACGTTCCATAATAGCCTCCGTTTGAAAAGGGGTTTTAACTGTTTCCGAGTACTCGTTAAACCTATCTTATTGAATTTTTAACGCGAAGTCTTTAAATAGGAAAACGTTTTTTTAACCGTAACACCGATTATTGCATAAGTGTCCGTTGCGAACGCAAAAAAGCCGCGATGCGATGCACGCGGCTTTTTGACCCTCTATTTCCTTATATGGAGCGAATTCGCTTCAGTAAATCAACATAATCGAACCCTGCTGCCGTATCGACCTCAACGACCGTTCCGCCAATAGACAGTGGCGCAAGCTTCTCGTTTAACACCCGTTCCTTGTTGCCTGGCTGCTCAATCCATCCCTTGTCGTTATGACCCTTATGCCGATCCGCTGATCCCATACGCGCATAATAGCGTTCCAGGAGCACCTGTCCATCAGCTGTGCACATGATTTGGAAGGACTCGAAGTCATACTCCCGCTTCAGCTTAAGAAACTCCGCGCTTCTTAAGTCCGGACGGCCGAAGAAGCCTTCGATAACAAGCGATTGCCCGGCAGCCAGCAGCGTACCCGCGAAGGAATAAAGAAAAGTAAAAGCGGCCGGCGCCAAGAGCGGCGGAGAGCCATGCGTATCGCAATCCAGAGCATCAAACAGAGTCTCGTAGATCCCGTCCCGGGATAGCAAGGGAAGCCTCAAATCCTCGGAAAGCCGTTTGGCGAGCGTTGTTTTACCGGCGCCCGGGAATCCGTTCACTATAATAACCGTTGGTTTATTCATCCGCCGAAGGACCATAGAGGCCGGGCACCGGAATATCCAAAAGCCGCAAATATACCCCAAGCTGCGCACGGTGATGAATCATGTGGCTTAAGCCAAAGGAACGAAGCGCCATTGCACGCGGCTGCCGCAGAATAATATGGTCACCGTTTCGCAGGATCCATTCTTCGCTAAGCTTGTTCTCATCGCATTCGGCGATCAAGCCGATAACCTTGGCAACGTTGGCATCGTATTCGGACAGCACGTCTTCGCGCTTTTGCAAGGCCTCCCGCCGCCCCGATACAGTAGACATATCGAGTTCGGGGGAAAGTAAAATAGCGGCCTGCCAGTTCAACAGGTTGATCAAATGCGTGGCAAGCCCTCCCAACGTCATCGATTTTTCATGCGGCTTCCAAGCCATATGCTCGTCAGGCAAGCGCTCCAGAATACGTCGCGTAATCGTCAGTTCATGTTCGGCATCTCCAACAATCAGTTGTTTCATCATCACTCGCTCTCCTTCCGCTTTGAGATAGCACCTTTTTATACTAGCATATTTTGTAAAACTGTATCCATCTCCTAATATCAAATTATTAATTAACTATAATATTAATAAATTAACCTATATATTGACATAAGGACTATCCTTCCACATAATATGAACTAGAATCATCTTGATTTCATTATTAAATTAACCTTACGGTTAACTAAAAGGAGAGAAAAGAAGATTATGGCTAGCACGCACAAGTATGTGAAGGATTATCCGCGTCCGCAGTGGGTACGCGACGAATGGCAATTGTTAAACGGCGAATGGGGCTTCCGCTTCGATGATTCGTTTGAAGGCGAACGCGGCAAATGGTACAGCAAGCTGGATGCGGACCGGACGATTCAAGTCCCGTTTACATACGAGACTAAGGCTAGCGGCATTGGCGAGGAGACATTCCATCCATGCGTATGGTATGAGCGAAATGTCGAAATCCCGGCAGAAACGGGAGACAAACGCGTTATCCTCCATTTCCAGGCCGTTGATTATTTGGCTAAGCTGTGGGTAAACGGGGTGTATATCGGCTCGCATGAAGGCGGATATGCGGCATTCTCCTTCGATATTACGGATGCCGTGCTGGTTGGCGGAGATAACCGCATCACGCTCCGCGTCGAAGACAGCAACAGCACGATGCAGCCGCGCGGCAAGCAGCGCTGGATCGAGAAGAACTACGGCTGCTGGTATGTGCAGACAACCGGCATCTGGCAGTCCGTCTGGCTGGAATATGTCGACGGCAACCATGTGAACAGAGCTAAAATTACGCCAAAGCTGGAAGAAGCAGCGGTTACGTTTGAATACGAGCTTGGAAGCACGGTACGTTCCTTCGACGGCTTGACGCTCCAAACCGTTATTCGTTACGACGGAAACCTGATCCGCTCCTCGGAAACCAATGTTGACCGCAAGTTTTTGAATGTCGAGCTAAGCGTCATGAACGACGTGAATGAATGGAAAATTCATTCCTGGCATCCGAATCATCCGAATTTGTACGATGTGGAAGTTATTCTGAAGAAGGACGGCCAGCCGGTAGACACCGTATACTCCTACTTCGGCATGCGCCGCATCCAGATTAAAGGCGACCGCATCCTGCTCAACAAGCAGCCGCTCTACCAACGCCTTCTGCTCGATCAAGGCTATTGGGAAGATACGCATCTGACTCCGCCTTCCGAAGAAGCCATTATTGAGGATATCGATAAAACGCTGGCGCTTGGCTTCAACGGCGTGCGTAAGCATCAGAAGCTCGAGGATCCGAGATACCTGTATTGGGCGGACCGCAAAGGCCTTCTCGTCTGGTCGGAGATTGCCGCCACTTACGAATTCGGAGATGATGCCGTAGACAGGTTCACGAAGGAATGGATGGAAGTTGTCCGCCAGCATTACAACCACCCTTCCATTGTGACGTGGGTACCGTTTAACGAATCATGGGGAATCGGACAAATCTTCACCGATCGGAAGCAGCAGCAATTCACCGAATCGATCTATCACCTGACCAAATCCTACGATCAAATGAGACCTGTAGTCGTGAACGACGGCTGGGAGCATACGATTTCGGATATTATTACGCTTCATGATTACGAGGAGCTTGGTCCCGTTCTTGAAGCCAGATACAAAGACAAGGATGCGCTGCTCAGCAACGACTTCGCGCATGACAAACATCGCTATCCGTTCGCTAACGGGTACAGCTACAAAGGCCAGCCGGTGATCATCAGCGAATACGGCGGCATCGCATTTACAAGCGAATCCGGTTGGGGTTACGGCAACCAAGTAAAAAATGAAGAAGAATTTTTGGCCCGTTATGAAGGAATTACCCAAGCAATCAAGAATCTCGATTATGTAAGCGGATTCTGCTACACGCAAATTACGGACGTGCAGCAAGAGGTTAACGGCTTGCTTACGATTAACCGGGAGCCTAAGATTGCTATGGAGAAGATCAGAAAAATCAATCTGCAGTAAAGTTCGGCTTCCAATGACCACAGTTCATGAGAAGGCAGGGATTAGATTCATGTCAAAAATGCAACGTATTGGCATTATCGGCAGCGGCGGTATCGCTTCTGCTCACGTAAGAGCCTACAAACAGCTTCACGATGTTGAGATTGTCGCCGTTGCCGATGTTATTCCGGGTAAAGCGGATCAATTCGTTACGCGCGAGCAATTGCCGGGCGCCATCGGTTTCGATGATCATCGCAGGCTCCTTGAGCTTGATCTGGACGGGGTCAGCATCTGTACGCCAAATGCCTCCCATCACGTAACAACCGTTGACGCGCTGCGCGCAGGCAAAAATGTCCTGCTCGAAAAGCCGATGTCCGTTACCTTGGACGAAGCGATTGATATGGTTCAAGTCGCTAACGAAACGGGAAATATGCTGACAATCGGTTTTCAGCCTCGTTACGACCCTAACATGAAGGTCGTTAACGAAATCGTCCAATCCGGCAAACTCGGCAAGGTCTATTACGTGGAGACCGGCGGCGGCCGCAGACGCGGCATGCCTGGCGGCACGTTTATCAGCAAGCAGCTCGCCGGAGCCGGCGCTATGGCGGATATCGGCTGCTACTCGCTCGATATGGCGCTTAATGCGCTTGGTTATCCAAAGCCGCTTACGGTATCGGCATATACATCCAATTATTTCGGCACTAATCCCGTTCATCATCCGGAAGCGAGCAAATTCGAAGTTGAAGATTTTGGAGTAGCGCTTGTACGCTTCGAGAATGATCTGGTGCTTCAATTCAAGATCTCTTGGGCCATGCATATGGATACGCTTGGCTCCACCATGTTCCTTGGAACGGAAGGCGGACTTAAAGTAAATCCTTACGGCACGGGCAATTGGTCCGGCGTATGGGATGGCCGCGTCGGCGAAATGAAGCTGTTCCATGATTTTATGGGCAAACAGACCGAGACGCCGATTCCGGTTACGAACACCGACCTTAACCTCTTCAACGAGAAGGTGCGGGATTTCTCCGAAGCCGTGCGCGAAGGACGCCCTGCCCCTATTCCGGGTTCGCAGATCGTCATTCAGCAAGCCATTATCGATGGAGTGCTCCGCTCCTCCGCCGCCAAACGCGAGGTTGCAATCGAGCTTCCATTCTAATGCTTGACCTAAATAGCCTTGGCCGTAACTGGTCAAGGCTATTTATTTTATAGACAAAACGAATCCCCTTGCACTACGATCTTAACAGCGCAATACAATGGGGCGGTGATGTATTCTTGAAACTGGAAAGATTGATATCGATCATCTATATGCTGCTTAATAACGAAGTCGTATCCGCATCGGAATTGTCTTGCAAATACGGCGTTTCGCAAAGAACCATTTACAGGGACATCGAGGCGATCTGCGCGGCAGGCATCCCGGTTGTCTCCTATCAGGGCGTTAACGGCGGATACGGCATTATGAAGGAATACAAGATGGACAAAAGCCTGCTCAGTTCGGATGACATCGCCTCTCTAATTACCCTTCTCAAGAGCACGACTACTTTATTCGAGGACGAGCGGGTTCAGGAGACGATTCATCGACTGAAGACCGTTCAGGCCGATAACGGCAAAGCCCCAAGCCTGACGATGGATCTCGGCAGCTGGAGATCGTACACGGCGCATCTTCGCACTCTCCACTCCGCCATTAACGGCCGTCAGCTTGTCCGCTTCCATTACATGAATGCGAAGGACGAACGTCAGGACCGAGTAGTCGAGCCCGTTAGTCTTCTGCTTAAATACGACGCCTGGTATTTGTACGGCTACTGCCGCTCCAGGGATGACTATCGGGTGTTTAAGCTAACAAGAATGTCGGAGCTGCTGGCCTTGTCGGAATGCTTCGAGCGGAAGCATAACATCCATACCGAGGATATTTTATCCGGCGGCGGCAATCAGGGGCAGGAGCAGACCAGGCATGCCGTCATTCATTTCACAGGCGGTTCGCTTGCAAGGGTGCTTGATGAATTTTATTTGGATGAGAAGCAGTTTAATGATGACGGTTCTCTTACGCTAACGATCGTTCAGACGATCGACACGGACTGGCTGATTGAAAAGCTGCTTGGCTTTGGCGAGGACGCCTTTGTTCTGGAACCGCCTGCGCTTAGGCAACGAATCAAAGAAAAAATTGGAAAAATGTTAAACCGTTACGAAGAAGTGTGACAGGATGCTGTCATACTTCTTTTTTTATAATGGAAACATTCGTTCGATCAACTTAATCGTAAAGGGAAGTGACTGAGTTGTTAGACCATCCTTTTTTCTTTGAAGAGCAGATGAAACATAAAAGCTGGGAGCTCAAACAAATCGATAAGCATGCTTGGAAGTACGCGCACATGAAACGGAAAAAAATGCGGCTGCCTCTATTCCTGCTGCTTCGCGTCCTCGGAATAATTAAACATTGACAACGCTCGGGATATGTTTTTATACTGGTAACCGAAACGTCAATACTAAAACTCATTAGGGAAGCTGTGGACTTTTCTGGAGAGCAATCTCTATTTTCGCCACACAAAGGCCCGTACTGCCGGTACGCGTCATTTGTGTGGTTTTTTGCGTTCAAAAAAGGAGGATCATCATGAAATTATGGCACTACGCGTTAATCGTATGTTTGGGAGGCTGCTGTTACGGGGTCTTGTCCACCTTTGTAAAACTGGCGTATGCGGCGGGTTTTTCCGTGTCCGCGGTAACCGGCGGCCAGTATCTTTTCGGAGCGGTCCTAAGCTGGCTGATTGTTCTGCTGGTTAACAGGAAAGCGCCAACCCGCAAACAAACCTTAAAACTAATGTTGTCCGGAATACCGTTTGGATTAACGGGCGTTTTTTATTATCAAGCCTTGCAGACACTGAATGCCTCGCTCGCTATCGTCATTTTATTTCAATTCGTTTGGATTGGAACGTTATTGGAGTGGCTGCTGCTTAAGAGAAAGCCGACAAGAAGTAAGCTGATGTCCATAGCGCTCACGCTGATCGGTTCCGTTCTAGCTGCCAACATTCTGTTTCAGGAAAATATGTCGCTGTCATGGACGGGATGCCTGTGGGGATTGCTTGCCGCGTTAACCTTTTCTACCTTTGTGTTTTTGAGCAGCACGGTTGAACCATCAACTCCTCCCCTGTTAAAAAGCGCGCTTCTTTCCACGGGGGGCCTTATAACGATATTTATCGTATTCCCGCCGACCTTTTTATTGGATTGGAATGTTGTAACGGGGCTGCTCCCGTACGGATTAGCGCTAGGCGTATTTGGGGTCGTGCTTCCTCCCCTTCTGTTTTCGATTGGCATGCCGCATGTCGGCTCGGGATTAGGAACGATACTGACCGCATCCGAATTGCCGATTGTCGTGATCCTTTCTTCTATCGTGCTGGCGGAACCAATAAGCTTGCCGCAGTGGATTGGCGTGCTCATTATTTTGAGCGGGATTATCGGCAGCAACCTCCGGTTAAGGAAATCAGACCAGCCGTCCCTAGCCGCTTAGAAGATTCAATAAGCGCGATTTTCCCTTCACCATATATCCAAGTTAGTTACCCAGAAGTCCCGGTGGCATAGCACGAGAGGCAATTTTTCGATACGGGCGAATATCTCGTCTGCCTGCCTATCGATGTCGATGAGCATTTGCCGCACGTGCAGCGAGAATTCGCAGTCTTTCGATCGTATATAATCGTAGACGACCGCCGTAACGCTCCCATTTATTCTGGTTTTTCAACACTATACGGTACTACTTAGATGATGATATCAAAGTTAATTCCTAATTTTGGGAAGACTTTAATGACTTCGTTAAGAAAACGACAGCTCATCATTTAATGGAGCAATGCTCTAGTCGTCCGACACGAGGTGCTTATACTATAAAAAAGCTCCTCTAGAGCGGTTACCCGGCAGCTTTAGAGGAGCAGAAAAAAAGGTTATGTACCTATGGTAGACAAATCAGGCGCGTAATGCCAATTAGAATAAACTAAGAGGGATTAGAATCTACTTATTTTAAGCGATTCGTCGAAACCACCGCTCATTCAGTAGTCTTCAAAGATAATCTCTTCTCACTGCTGCTTTCTCATTTTAATATTCTCAATTCTTTTGGAAAGAAGGGGTAACCGTTACCAAATTACCGCAAGATGAACCGATTGAATTGGAACGATCGGACTGCTATTCACGCAAAGTCAAAGTTTTATAATATCGACGCTTTTTTGGCAGGGAAGAGTTCTCTGTCGGGACTGGATCAGGCCGAGCTTGGTGATGTAGCTGGTCGCACGTTGCTTCATTTGCAATGCCATTTCGGGAAAGATTCGCTATCTTGGGCCAGATTAGGTGCTCGTGTGACAGGGGCGGATTTTTCCGAGGAAGCAATTGCTTGGGCCAAATCATTGAACCAAAGACTGGGCTTGATGTCCGTTTCCTGTGCTCGGACATTTATGACGCCAAGGAGGCGCTTCAAGGAGAGCAGTTCAATATCGTATATACGTCGTATGGTGTTCTGTGCTGGCTTCCTGATTTGACCCGATGGGCGGAGTTAATCAGCACATCCCTAAAGCCTGAAGGTACGTTATATATGGCCGAGCTCCATCCTCTTACTTTTATCTAGTATCATCAATATCCATTCCTGTTGTTTATAGTTATAAACTATAATTATAATACATTTTATATATTAGAACTATAACCCCTTCTGCTTTAAAATACATTTAACAAAAGATCTTGATTAGTGGCATACATTCGACCGGGAGGAGAAGTATGAAGATTTCGGCAAATAAACGCTTAGATCAGACTGACTCTTATCTCGCTATAGTACTTGTTGCTGGGGTAGGTATGTTTCTCACAACCTTAGACTCAGGAATTCTTAACGTTGCGATTTCTTCTCTTGTTCAAGAGTTCCATTCTTCTGTCACAACGGTAGCATGGACCATCTCTCTTTATACTATTGTCATATGCAGCTGTATTGTAGTCTTCGGCAGACTAAGTGACCGTTACGGACGTTTGAAAATTTATTCAATGGGATTAATGTTATTTGCGCTTGCCTCCCTGTTTTGTGCTTTTTCAGAAACTGTGATCCAGCTAATTTCATTTCGAATCTTGCAAGGGATAGGAGCTGCCATGCTTCAGGCAACCTCTGCTGCTCTAATAACAACCTTAGTATCCCCTGTCAAAAAAGGTGAAGCGCTGGGGGCTCTAGCCGCATTCTTCGGACTCGGGCATGTTCTCGGACCTGTAGCGGGTGGAGTCATCTTATCCACAATAGGCTGGAATTGGTTATTTTTGATCAATATCCCTATATGTCTCCTTTGTTTACTTGCATGCCGCTATGTCTTAAAAGGAAAAGCAGTACCGGTAAGCAAAAAAACGCCGTTAAATTTATCCGGTTGCCTTTTGCTTTCAGCCTCTATTTTTTCATTAGTTTATGGATGCTCTCGGTTAGGTTCTCCTCATTCCAGAATGTCTATCAACATTCTGATTTTTGCAATCCTTATGTTCCTGTTTATCCGAAGAGAAAAAAGAGCGGCTAGTCCCATCGTTCCATTATCGTTATTTCAGAATGGTTTTTTCACCGCCTCTTTATATACCATCTTTGCATATGGAGGTGTTACGCGCCTTTGCATGGTTGTTGTACCTTTCTATTTGGAACAAGCACGTTATTATGCCCCTTGGAAATCCGGGTTGGTAAATTTAATGTTACCCTTGGGCCTTGTATTGACCTCTAATATTGCCGGCCGACTAATGAGGAGCTGGGGCACGTTCCGATTAATGACAGTTGGACTTTGCTGTATGTTAGTGCCACTGCTGATTCTTATCTTTTTTCTGCCGAACGGGCAATTACCTATAGTTTGCTCATTGCTTTTTGTTTATGGAGTAGGTGCCGGGCTTTTCCAACCGTCAAACATTGCGGCTATCATGGAAGCCGTAGGGCCCTCGCATCAAGCAACGATTGGATCTGTTCAAAGACTTGCGCAGAACATTGGAATTTCATTGTTCACTGTAGTTACAGCACGATTTCTTCAATCCCCCGCTCATGATATATGGGTAGGCGCACGCAATTCATTCTGCTTGGCAGCCGCGGCCACTTTCCTAGGCATTATGGGGTTTGTTATTATAAAACAATATGAAAAATACAGGCCAGAAAAGGCCGCCGATGTTACCGACAGCACTATAGATTGAGAAACTGACCCTAGGGAATTATTAAAAAACTTTATTTTCAATTAAAGAACTTTATATATTTATACCGCTTGTCTGAGTAAATGCTCATAGAGTCACCGCATTGTAATGTTCTTGTAACACTGCACTCAGACTCCTTTCATTTACGCAATCTATACTAATAGACATGACCCCCCTTTATTATATTTCTCTCTTGCAGCCTGCGGCCCCGTGCCGCAGGCACTTTGTTTTTATAGGGAGAGCATGGTAGTCTAATGAGGTGAGCTTACATAAGAACGGGGGCAGTAAAAGAATGAGCGGCACTAATCATAAGGTAGTCCGTCTTGCCGGCGTCGACTGTCTGCAGGTTGATCCCATCGGGCAATCGGGGGGAACCGTCATTTTATATCATGGCTGGGGCTCCACGCAGGAAAGCTATTTATTTTTCGCATCCATCGTATCGGGCTGGGGTTATACGGTCATCGTTCCGGAGCTCCTCCATCACGGCTATCGAGGCGCTTTGAATTATGCGGATCCCGCCGTGCTCGAACAGAGCTTCCTGGAGATTGTACTGCAAGGCTCCAAGGAAGCCGTGGAAATGGCTGAACAGCTTGGCGAGCCAAGCGGCGGCAAAATCGGCATTATCGGACATTCGGCTGGAGGTTTCGTGGCAGCGGGAGCCTTCGCAAAAAATACGGATGTTGCGGCAGCCGTCGTTATTAACGGCTCTTGCGCATGGACGGAGTTTTATGAAGCGTATCTGAAATACGCCGGAAAGCCGGCTTTAGGGGAAGAAGAACGTATCGCTCTCGCGAAGCATGATCCGATCTCTTTATTAAATTTCGAGGATGAGAGAGGATTGTTGCTGCTGCACGGAAAAGAGGATACAACGGTACCGATTCACAGCCAGCGTTATTTTATGGATAAAAAGGCCTGCGCCGCTCCCGAGCGTCTCCGTATGGTCGAGTACAGCGGAGTCAACCATCAGATCACGCTCAAGATGCTGGAGCAGGCCAAGCTATGGCTGGACAGCCATCTTCGGGCAAACTAATATTCAGCAGCGTCTACAGCTTGCTTACGGCCTCAACAAACTGGCGTGCGCGACCCGTTATCAGATCGAATCTGCCCTCGCGCACCCAGTCCAGATTCAGCAGCTTGCCGCCCATTCCGACAGCATTGGCACCCGCGGCAAAATAATCGGCGATATTGTGCAAGTCTACGCCGCCGGTCGCCATAATCGGTATGGAATCAAGAGGTCCGCGGATTTCCGATAAGTATTTGGTGCCAAGCGTTCCCATCGGGAACAGCTTTACCGCTTCGGCGCCGGCCTTCCAGGCTTTTACGATTTCCGTCGGGGTCATGACGCCCGGCCATACCGAAACTCCTCTTTCCTGTCCGTAGGCGATAACTTCTTCATCGAGGTTCGGCGAGATCAGGAATTGCGCGCCAGCGGCAACGGCCGTCTTCGCCATCTCCATATCCAGCACGGTGCCCGCTCCTACCGAGGCCTGTCCGTCAAAGCGGCTGCGCCAACGCTCGATCATCACGGCTGCGCCAGGCGTGTTCATCGTAATTTCCATCAGACGAATGCCGCCGTCTATCATAGCTTGTCCGGCAGCATCCGCTTGATGGTCTTCAATGCCTCTCAAAATCGCCACAATCTTGTGCTCAAGCAGCAACTCCAGCATCTTACTCATCTCAACCGTCCCCTTTACGTCCAATATTCCCGCAATATGCGAATGAATAAATTCGGAAAAGCCAATGTTTCCATATCCTCAGGACCAATCCATCGATATTCGCCTTGCTTCCCGCCTGCTTCGTAAGCGGCCGCAGTCTCGGCAGCCCCAGCAAGTGTACCAAGGTCGGCCAGGTAAATTCTCATTTTCCAATGAATATGGCTGAATACATGATCCGCATCCATAAACCAGCGCTCCGGACGAATCAGGAGGCCTGTCTCTTCTTCCATCGACCGGGTCAACCACTCGCCCGCAGCCGCCGTACTGCCGTCTGTCTCGGGAGCGGCATCAACGATTTTCTCCTGCTCCTTCGGCACAAGCAAATGAGGAAGCTCCCACATTTGCGCGAGCAATCCGGTCTCCGGACGCTGGCGCACCAGAATCTTGCCTTCATTCACGCCCGTACCGGCAATAATCGCGGCAACCCGCTTCTCCCCACGGGGCGGCTTCGCCTTTGTCTTAATAGGCAGCTCCGTTTCACGGCCGGCAAGACGGGCCTCGCAATGCTCCATTACCGGACATGGCAGGCAGCTTGGCGATTTTGGCGTACAGACAAGCGCTCCAAGCTCCATCAGCGCCTGGTTGAAATCGCCGGCAGCTCCTTCCGGAATGAGCGATACCGCAAGCTTTTCGATACCGATGCGTGTCGCAGGCTTCGCAATATCGTCCTCCAGGCAGAAGTACCTCGACAAAACCCGCATGACGTTGCCGTCTACCGCAGGCTCCGGCCGGTTAAAGGCAATACTCATAATCGCGCCGGTTGTATAAGGGCCAACGCCTTTAAGCCCCGCCACCGCCACTTTATCATCCGGTACTACGCCGCCGTACCGTTCGACAACTTCGCGTGCGCCAGCCTGCAAATTGCGGGCGCGCGAATAATAACCGAGTCCTTCCCAGCACTTCAGCACTTCCGGCTCAGGCGCTTCGGCAAGCGCGCGTACCGTAGGGAATTTATTCATAAACCGCTCGTAGTAAGGAATTACCGTATCCACCCGAGTCTGCTGCAGCATAATTTCCGATACCCATACGCGGTATGGATCCTGATTCATCCGCCAAGGCAGATCCCGCTTAATTCTCCGGTACCAGGCAAGCAGCTCGCGGCTGAAGTAAGCCTTTGCCTCTTCCTTATTAATCGCTTCCATTTGTCTAGTTGTTCACCTCTTTGTGTTCGGCAGCCTCCAGAGCCTTCGGAAGCTCCTGCTTCATAAACCGGCGGTATTGCTTCGGCGTTATTCCGGTATGCCGCTTAAGCAGCCTTGGCAAATAATGATTCAGCATTCCTACCTTGCCGGCAATTTCGGATATCGGCAAATCCGTCTCCTTAAGCAGCTTTTTGGCCAGCTCAAGACGCCGCTCGGTTACGTATTGAATCGGCGAGCAGCCCATGATCGATTTGAAGGAGGTAATCAAATAATTGGGATGAAGATAGGCAACTTTAGCCAGATCCTCGATTTGAATGTTATGATGCAAATTTTGTTCGATGTATAAGAGGACATCATCCCATTTTTCTTTTCCAACCTCATTGCCGATAAAATAAGCATCATTCAAATCATCCCAGGAGCTATGATCTAATAGATACGCTATCAGCTCCAGTATGCCGGAATGCAGCCTGAGATTGGTCGATACGGTCGGGAACTCTTGAGCTTGAATCATTTTTTGCATAATTTCAACCACATGACTCTCATCCTGAATGGCAACGGATGAGGAATAAGGAAGCTTCGGAAGCTTCATAAACTTCATATCATCCGCATTCCGAACACGGAAATGACACCAATAGGCCTTAATCTTTTGCTTGATCGCAATATTATAACTGAGTTTCTGCTTTGGGCGAAGCACGTAAATTCTACCCGGCGTCAGATCGTAGCCTACTCCCTTTGTCTCGAGAACAGCATGTCCCTCCAATAGATAGAAAACTCTGTAATAATCGATTTCATCATTGTTGTTCAGCCAGCCGGCTTCCCTCTCCGAATAAGCAGCCATAATGACGTCGATCTTCAAATGATCGAATTGTCTTTGTAATATCTGTATTTTCGTATCCATGACTACCCCTGTTGTCTGGCTTTCGCAAATTATTTACTCTATTATATAAGCAATAAAGATAAAATCATATTGGTAATCTTTTTAGATTTATTATAATCTGGACACGAAAGAAGGAAAATCATGCTAGCAAAAGGATTGATTGCTTCCTCCGTTCTCGCCGTACTTCTCGCTGCCTGCGGCAGCGGCGGTTCCGGTTCCGGCTCTGCGATCTCCACCAGCCATATGGATGCTCCCGGGAAGACCGGAGCTGTATATAAAGCGAACTGCGTCAGCTGTCACGGCTCCGATCTGCAGGGGCGGATGGGAGCGCAAACAAATCTTCAACAAGTAGGCGCGCGCATGACCGAACCCGAGATTGTCGAGCAGATCAAGCATGGCGGATCCTCGATGCCGCCTTTCGAGGATCGTCTGACGGACGAGCAAATTGCCGGTCTGGCAGCCTGGCTGGCAGGCAAGAAAAAAGATTAACTCATGCAGACGAAAAGGCTGAACCGGTATCCAGCTTAAACAGCCGCTTACCGATCAGCCTTTTCTATTATTTCATCTATACCGTCTGCTCCACAATCGCCACCGCAGACGCAATCGCGCGATCGTGAGTAATCGTAATATGAATGCGATGCCCATCCGGCGTCAGTTCAAGCCTCTCCCAGGCACCGCCGGATAACGTACACTCCGGCTTCCCTTCGGGTCCGCGCAAAATATCGATATCGGTAAACCCGACTTTGGCTCCGATTCCGCAGCCCAAAGCCTTCACTACGGCTTCCTTCGCCGCGAATCTACCCGCCGTAAATTGCGCCAGACGCTTGCCCTCATAGCTGCCGGCCAGATCCCGCTCCCGACTCGTTAATATCCGTTCTAGGAACCGGGCTCCCGCTTTGCTCGCAAGCAGTGCCTCAATCCGGTCCATATCCGTAACGTCATGTCCGACTCCTGCTATCATCGCTTGAATCAGATCCCCGGAATCGGGGAGCGTTTATGCTCGGTACGCAAATATTTCTTCTCGAGCTTCGCTTTCGCTTCCGCTCCGATCTCTTTGCCTTCGAGATAAGCGCTGTTCTCGTCATACAGAATGCCAAGCTCCGATTCGTCGGTCTGCCCTTCCCAAAGTCCGGCAGTTGGCGCTTTGTCCAGAATGCTCTGAGGTACGCCAAGCACGCTTGCAAGCTGGCGGACCTGACGCTTGTTTAACGAGCTGAGCGGCGTAATATCAACCGCACCGTCGCCCCATTTCGTAAAGAAGCCGGTGATGGCTTCAGACGCATGGTCCGTGCCAACAACAAGCAGGTTGAGATCAAAAGCAAGCGCGTATTGGACAACCATCCGCGTTCTTGCTTTTACGTTTCCTTTGCCGCCGCGGCTCAGATGGCGGTGAATCCCGATTGCTTTAAGCGCATGCTCGGTTTCCAGCGCGATTTCGTCCACCGCTTCGCCGATATTCGTCTCCACCTTATGCTTCAGCTGAAACGCTTCCGCCGTCGCATAGCTGTCCTCAATATCGACCTGCTCCCCGTAAGGCTGAAACACGCCAAGCGTCATATACTCCCGGCCGGTCTCGGCAGACAATTCATCCGTTGCCATCTTGCAGAGGCCAGTCGTAACCGCGCTGTCGATCCCGCCGCTAATCGCAATCAAGAGGCCCGTTGTACCGGACTTCTTCACGTACTCCTTCAAGAAGTCGACGCGCTTGCGGATCTCCGCAGCAGGATCAATCTCCGGCTGTACGCCGAAGCGCTCGATTATTTCCTGTTGTAAACTCATAGCCCAGGCTCCCCCTACTCCACCTGCCGATTAACGGCAGTAACGGTCAAAAGCTTCAGTCAGATCAGCCGCGATTTCGGCAGCGGAACGGTTCTCGATTTGATGGCGTTCGATGAAATGAACCAGCTCGCCGTCTTTCATCAGAGCGATCGAAGGAGAAGACGGCGGATACGGAGCAAAGTACTCGCGTGCTTTCGCCGTTGCTTCTTTATCTTGACCGGCAAATACGGTATACAAGTGATCCGGCGTAATATCGTGCTGCAGCGCTTCGGCTACGCCCGGACGGCATTGACCAGCCGCACAGCCGCATACCGAGTTAACGACAACAAGCGTAGTGCCTTTAGCATCAGGAATCGCATCCGCAACTTCCTCAGGCGTGCGAAGCTCTTTGATCCCGATCCGGGTCAGATCATCGCGCATTGGTTGAACCATATCCAGCATATATCTCTCAAATGACATAGACATTTGAAAACACTCTCCTTTTTAATAACCTAAATTTAGTTACTATTATACCGCCCGCGATGAAAATAAAGCAACCGGAGCAAATGTCACTCCGGTTGCTTTTGCGGCGCTTCCTCCGAGTCAGGAATAGGATCTCCGGCCCGGTAGGCGCTGTTTTTGTCCTGATGCATAAAAATCCCCGACTGGGGCGCGATTCCCCGTTCGAAATAGTCCCGGTTCTCGGCAGTCTGGAAACCGATATCCTTAAAAGGATGAACCCACTGGTCGCCGGCCATAACGGCCGGATCCGTCTCGGTGCTCCATTCATTAAGCGGCGAATTCGGCGAATCATAGTCGTGATCGCCGATCACTACGCCATGCTCGTTGACGAACGGCTCGCGCGGGCCTCTTCCCTCGCGGAATTCCGGAAGGAAGGAGATTTCGAACGGATCAAGCGACGGATCGTCCTCTTTGCCCTTGCTCATTAGCCGTTCCTTTAGATCGAAGGGCGGTTCGGCCCGTCCAGCTTTTTATCGTAGCCGGCTTCGCCAGGGGCAGCTGCTCCGGCTTTATTTTTGCTTGCTTGCTCGGTTTGTTCAATTGAGTTGCCTTGTTTATTTTTCACCATCGTAGTTGTCCTCCCGTGTATAGCTGATTGTACGAACTACGATAGTATGCGCGTCCGGCATAAGCTTTATGTTTCTTCTCCCCTTAGGCCGACTGCTTGGAAAAACGAGACGATAAACGTCGTTCCGACGCCTTGCTCGGATTCGACGTTGATCCGGCCGTTATGACGTTCGGCAATGCTGACGCAAAGCGGAAGCCCCAGACCCGTTCCTTGCGTCTTCGTCGAGAAGAACGGATCGAAGATGCGCTGCTTTTGCTCGTCGGAGATACCCACGCCTTGATCCTGTATGCGAAGGACGATCTCCTCTTTTTCTTCTATGTATGCCGTGTGGATGGACAGGCGGCCTTTCTCGCTCATCGCCTCCATCCCGTTGCGCGCCAGATTGAGGAGCAGCTGCTTGATCTCTTTCTCATTCAGATGAATGGCAGGCATGAAATCGCATAGCTCAACCTCAATCGTCTGACCCCGCAGATTGGCGTCGGCATTTAATAACGGAATCATTTCCCGGATAATATCATGCAGCGAGCTCGCTTCCATCGTAAGCGCCCGGTTCTGGGCTAGGGACAGGAAGTCGCTTATGATGGTATTCGCCCGGTCCAGCTCGTCCATCACGATACCGTAATAGGCCTGCTGATTTTCCGGGCTCCGTTCCCGCATCAGCTGCACAAAGCCGCGGATAACCGCCATGGGATTGCGAATCTCATGCGTAATGCTTGCCGCCATCTGCCCAATTAGACTAAGACGCTCCATTCTGCCAACCTCGCTGCGCAGCAGCGCCAGCTCCGTTATGTCATGCGCGGTGAGGACTGCCCCCGTAATGGAATCCGTTTGAAGGTTCCGGATGCAAAAGGCGGTCTTGAGCAGCGTTCTGCCATTCTCCACCTGCGGATACTCATGAACAAGACTTTGCCCGTTTAGCGCCTCGCGCAGCAGCTTCGCATTGGAGTCCTCAAGCCCGTTATCAAAAAACTCATAGAAATATTGGCCGACGATATGTTGTCCGCCAGCGAGCATCTGAACCCCCATCTCGTTCAGATGCGTGATTTTGCCGTGTTGGTTAACCAGAACAACCGCAATCTTCGTCTGATTGATAAACTGCTCAAGCTTCTCCACTTCCTGCCGGTAGCTCTGCGACACCCGCTTCACATCGTAATGCAATTGAGCGTTTTCTTTAAACGTCTCTATCGTGTACACCGAAATCCACGAGGAAATGACCGTCATCACGACAGTAAGGAATGCCAGCAGCACAAATTCGAGATTGATCGGCATGCTTGTCGTAACTGCAGCAACCGTGAAGGACAAAACAACAAATGCGCACATCACCACGATGAGCTGCATGACGATTCTGATCTTGCGCCGTCGGTCTGCCCGCTGGAACGCTTTTATAATAGACGGCATAAAGACAACGTAGACTAGCATGAAAGAGACAAACACCACCGTCTCCCCCATACTGTCGAGAGATTCGATCCGAAGTGCCGTATATACACCGCTTAGCAGCAATAAAAAGTATGGTCCGCCGTATAAAGAACCGATTAACAAAGGCATAAGCCGAAAATTAAGTTCGCAGCCGTAATAGTCCCTCGTAAACAACATGCACAATGCCATCGCAATACAGCTGGACAGCCCTATAATAACGGGAATTCTCCGCCAATGGCGGTTCGAATTATGCCATAACTGAAAGGCAAAGGCAGGTACTAGCGTAATAAAGAATTGTAACAGCAATTCTTTCAACACGAACGATCAGTCTCCCAACGAAAACACGTCATGTTATGAAAAATACCCTGTCTTCACCTATTCACCTGATAGTCCGATTAAATCACAACTCTCATTATTTTACAATCGCCTTCCCAGCCAATTGGAAATAATATTTAATAAATGAACGGCGTAGATATCGTTATGCAATTCATGGTATCCACCCTCGTATTTAACAAATTTGCAGCTGTCCCCAAGGCGCTCCGCTACCTCCTTGCTCGCCTCAAACGAGGTCACTTTATCTCCTGTCCCGTGCACCAGCAGCACCGGAACATGCAGCTCGTCACTATGCATAATAGCCCATTCGCCGGCATCCGTCATGATGTGAAAGGTCCTAATTGTAATGGCGCTATGGCATAGAGGGTCTCCGAGGAACGTGACCGCTTGATCATAACCGGGGCGATACAGATCGTCGGGACTGATCCCCGTTGACAGCGACAGCTTAGGCGCAAAGCGCACAATCAATCTGGCCAGTGCCTTCATAACGGCATTGGGGCCTTTCGCCAGACGCAGCCACGGGCTGCTCAGAATGAGACCGTCAATAGAAGGTTTAAGTCGCAGCGCGGAATTGAGCGCTACGTTGCCGCCCATGCTGTGGCCGTAAAGAAAGCAAGGAAGCAACGGGTGCCGGTCTTTGGCCTGCTCAAGCAATAGCCCTGTGTTATGGACCGCCGTTTCTATAGAAGAAAGATGTCCGCGTTTTCCCGCGGAACGGCCATGTCCCTCCTGGTCGTGAGCAAGCACCGCATAACCGTCGCTTGTAAGCCGCTCCGCAACCGCCGAATACCGTTCCCCATGCTCTCCCATGCCGTGCACAATGCAAACCGCGGCTTTTGGCTCCCGGTTATCCGGCAGCCATTCTCTTGCGTAAATTTCGATCCCGTTCGCCCCGCTGAACCGCCAATCCGTACGCTCCATGCGTTGTTCGCTCCTTTATGGGTTTAAAGTTGTCATCATTATATTTCAATAAATAAGAAAAAGAATGTTACAATACGTTAAAGAAGAAAACGTATGAGTCAGGAGCAATGTAACGATGTTCGATGTAATTATTATCGGCGGCGGGCCGTCCGGTCTGATGGCCGCCGTTGCCGCCAGCGGCGCTGGCGCGTCTACCCTTCTTATCGATAAAGGGGACAAGCTTGGACGCAAGCTGGGCATTTCCGGCGGAGGCCGCTGCAACGTAACCAACGCCAATGAAATGGATGAACTGATCCGTAATATTCCCGGAAACGGGAGGTTTCTGTTCAGCGCTCTAAATCAATTCGGCAACCGGGAGATTATTGCCTTCTTTGAAGGGATGGGCATTGCTTTGAAAGAAGAGGACCGAGGGCGGATGTTCCCGGTATCGGACAAAGCGAAGACGGTTGTAGATGCTCTGATCCGGAAGGTGAAGGAGCAAGGCGTGGAGATCCGAACGAATATGCCGGTGAAGGAAGTGCTGTACGAGAACGGCGCCGTTACCGGCATCAGACTCGCTTCCAACGAAATTATCCATACCAAGTCCGTCGTTGTCGCTACCGGCGGAAAGTCCGTTCCGCATACGGGCTCAACGGGCGATGGCTATCCATGGGCGAAAAAAGCCGGGCATACGATTAC
Organism: Paenibacillus sp. MMO-58; assembly: GCF_037146255.1. Lineage (NCBI taxonomy): Bacteria > Bacillati > Bacillota > Bacilli > Caryophanales > Paenibacillaceae > Paenibacillus > Paenibacillus sp. MMO-58. The sequence continues at coordinate 304,984 of NZ_JBBCVY010000004.1, read as the reverse complement.
CGATCTATACCCGACGGAGGTGCCTCTCACCTCGGCAGAGCCATGGATTCGCAGCAAGGAGCTGCAAGGTCTGTCGCTCCGAGACGTTACGCTGACCGTATGGAATGCCAAGAATAAGAAGCTTGTCTCCCATGAAGGCGATATGATCTTTACTCATTTCGGCTTATCCGGACCGGCGGCGCTGCGCTGCAGCCAGTTTGTCGTTAAGGAGCTGAGGAAAGCTTCCGAAAGCGAGGGAGGCAGACAGACGGCCCTCGTTACCATTGATCTGCTACCGGACCGTACGGAGGCCGAAATCTTCGACGAGACGCTGAAACTAGCCAAGCTTGATCCCAAGAAGGCTGTCAAAAACGTGCTGAAAGGCTATGTGCAGGAAAGATTGCTCGAGCTCCTGCTGCGACAATGCGAGCTTAACGGCGATATCACGTACGACAACATTCCGAAGGAACCATGGCGCGAGCTGGCCAAACGGATGAAGCAATTCCCCGTGGCGGTTAACGGAACTTTGTCGATCGAGGAAGCTTTCGTAACTGGCGGCGGGGTGCATCTGAAGGAGATCGATCCAAAAACGATGCAGTCGAAGCTCGCCCAAGGGCTTTACTTCTGCGGGGAAGTGCTCGATATTCACGGCTATACGGGAGGCTACAATATTACGGCCGCATTTACGACGGGCCACAGCGCAGGAACAAGCGCGGCATCGGCTGCTTTAAGCAGCTGAAGCCGCGCTTTTCCTTTTTTGCCCCTATTACGTGTGCACATCTCCCGAGAAGTGGCTGTATTCACCGGGATCCGGCAAAAACTCATTGCTCGTATCCGCATCGTCATCCCAATTGTGCAGGTCTGCTGCTTCCTCTGCCCCAACCCAATCCTCATTCACGATATGAGCCGGAATCGTAATGGCATTCAGGGAATAAGCCGTATCCGTGACAGCCTCGTTCTGGATCGCAGACTGATCCACCAATTGGCCGCCATGAGACATGGCAATCTCCAGCGCCGAGGTCAAGTCGCTGCCGTCCACATGAATATGCAGTCGGTTGCCCTCATGCATTAACGGCTCGTATCCAAGCTCCTGCAGGGTATCCCGCGCAAGCGCAGCGCTAAAGGAGTCAGCGAAATCAAATAAAATAGCCGAACTCATCATCTCATCTCCTTCGATAGGCTTCCAATATATTAAGATTCCCTAACATTCCCCACTTTTATGAATGAAAGGTGTTGTCATTTCAACAAAACTTTATATAATTTAAGTTATACCCTTATACGTTAGGTTTATTTACACCATACGTCATATTATAGCGACAATCACATAATAACTTCCAGGAAGGTGACAAAACTATGGAGAACGTGTTTTATTTGCTGGCTGATCCGATGTTTATCGTTGAGCTTGAGCATAATCGATGGTATATACGTGACATTAATTATGCCTTTACCAAGCTGACCGGATACAAAAAAGCGGAGCTGATGGATGCAGACCCTGACGGGCTGTTAAGAAGGGGTTCCACCTTCAGCGGACTTATGACGCAGCTCAGCGAGGATCATGAACAGTCGCTCGAACAAGAGTTGATCTCCAAATCGACCACCTCCATTCCCGTACGCTTTACCAGCCGCCGATTGCCGTCAAGCGAACAGACTTGCTTCATTATAATCTGCAAGGATTTATCGGAGGAAAAATACATCGAAGAATATGCGATGGATAATCAAGTTCTGATGAGCGTTGGAATATCCGAGCAGTTCCGTATGACAAACGCAACCCGGTATTATTCGCCCTTCAAACCAATCAACCTGGTGAACCAGTCCGTATTCGATCATATCGCAGAAGAAAGCCGCAAACCGCTTCGCCGCATCATGGAATACGCGCGTGCTCACGGCACAACCGAGCAGACCGATGTGAGGCTGTATCTTGGCGATCAGCTTCGGATGACAACGGTTATTATCAAGCCCTTCTTCTACGGCAACAAAGAGTTCAAGGGTTATGTCGTTCTGCTGACCGGCACGCTTCAGTCGGCGCGGGAAGAGGATGCCGCCTACAAGCTTCGCATGCTGATGCTGAGCAAAAACATTACGGCTACCTCTTTGGCGCAATCAACCTTAATATCGCTTACGACCATCTCCAAAATCCGCAACGGCAAAATTAAAAAGCCCCAGCGTCTTACGGCCGAATTAATAGCCGGAGAACTGGGGGTAAAGCCGGAATCGATATGGAGCGGCTTTAAACGTTATTAGACGATTGTTAGAAACGGAACTTCATAACCAATTCGTTCAAATCTTGAGCGATATCGGTCAAACCGCCTGCGGCAGATGCAATTTCTTCAGCCGAGGCGGTTTGTTTGTCCGCGCTTTGCGCGACTTCCCTGGCAATATCGTAAGTACGGCGCGCGATTTCGGTCAGTTGATCGATAGAGGCGGACACCTCCTCCGAGCTTGCGGCAAGCTGCAAGGCAGCGTTCGCAACCTCGCCGATTTTGCCGGACACCTCTCCTGCCGCGGTCGTAATTTGACGGAAGGAGCGGCCCGCCGCGTTTACTTTTTCCAGACCCTTTATCGTTTCCGCTCGGCTAGCGCTCATTTTTTGAACGGTCAGGATCATATCTTCCTTAATCATGCCTATAGCACCGGCAATATCGGAAACGGAGGCCGCCGTCTGGACTGACAGCTTGCGAACCTCTTCCGCGACAACAGCAAAGCCTTTTCCCGCTTCACCCGCTCTTGACGCTTCAATTGCCGCATTAAGCGCGAGCAGATTAGTCTGCTTGGATATGGAGCCGATAAAATCGGTGATCCTGCCAATGTTGTTCATGCGGCTCTCGAGCAGCGCGACATGCTCGGATGCTGACTGAACGGTGCCATCGATGTCCGTCATCGTCCGGACAGCTTCTCCTATCGCCTCCGCCCCTTCCTTCGCCTGCAGCTCCGCATTTGCCGAGAGCTCCGCCGCGATAGAACTGCTTTCCGCAATTCGTTGCGTTCCATGAGCCATTTCTTCCGTTGAGCGGGAAATTTCCTCGAAGCTGTGGAGCTGCTCCTGCGAGCCCGATGCCGCTTCCCGGAACATAGCTGAAGCTTGCTCGACCGTGCCGGCATTTTGTTCGGAGGCCGCGAGCATCTCCTCCGAAGCCGCGGAGATGCTGGTTGAAGCCGTCTGCACGCTTTGCATCGTGGTCCGCAGAGAGTCAACCATCCCTTGCAGCGCTTGCACCATAACCCCTATCTCGTCGCTGCTCCTTACCTTCGGAATAGCAACCGAAAGCGAGCCCGCGGCCACTTCGGCAATAACATCCGAGGAGCGCTTGATTGGCAGGGAGATCGTCCGGCGCACGTAATAGAGCAGGGCGAGAACCAGGACAAGCGCGGCACCGAGACTCATGGCAATGGTCACTACCGCCTCGCGGTTAATCTTTTCGCTGGATTGCTCGGCAGCCTTCGCCCCTTCCTCGTTAATCCGGATAAGCGTGTTTATGTAAGACTGCATCGTACTGAAAGACTGCTCCGATGACATCAGGGAATCGCCGACCTGCTTCTCCTCCTCCAGATTGGAGTAACGGATGACATTCCGGTATAACGCCAGATAGGCCTTCCACTCCCCCTCCAGATTACGGGACAAATTCATGTCATCGCCCGATTTCGGAAGCGACATAAATTCCTGCAGCTTCTTTTGCAGAACAACGATCGTATATTCGCCGTCTTCCTCCAGCAGCTTGCGCTTCAGCGGATTGCCTTCCCACGCCATCTTGTATTGAATGGTCAGCATATGCTCGTTCAGATAATTGATTTCGTTAATGGCTTTGATATTAGCCAGCCACACCTGCGAGATCTCCTGCGCATTGCTTGTCAGCTTGCCCATCCGGTTAAAGCTGAGCGCGCCGTTCGCCGCCAAAATAATAACGATTGCAAGGAAGGATAATGTCAGCCTCTGGCTTACCGAGATTTTCCACTTCCATTTGTTTGTGAATGTTTGCGGCATATGTAGCCCTCCTCTGGACTCGCTCGATTATGATGTTAGTATACCTTACATGCAAATAACTACCAACTTCATAAGCATGCAGGAAATCCGTGATTTTGCCGTATTTGCTCGCTTTCTGTCTGCGGCAGTTCAGTTAGCGGATAAAAAGCAAAAGCTTTTAATCTTTTCCGCACAAGGTAAGATGACTTCGCTTTCTTTAGGCGTGGAGGCTCGTTTCAATCCGGAGAATTCTAAGCAAAGTTTATAAAAACCTATAAGCTCTTAGAAATTAACAATAGCCCTGGCTATAAGCCAAGGCTGTTAATGGTATGCTATGCTTTAAGCTCCGGAAACTTCCGCAAGGGCCGCGGCCTTTCTTTTTCCGTATACAATCCGTGACAAGAGAACGCTAATCTCGTACAAAACCACAAGAGGAACAAATACCATCAGATGGGAAATCAGCTCCGGCGGAGATATCAAGCTGGCTACGACGACTAGCACCAGATACGCGTATCTTCTCATTTTATGAAGAGCTTTAGGCGTCAGGATTCCAATCTTGGTCAGAAACATAACGATAACCGGCAGTTCGAATGCAATTGCGAGCGGCAGCACAATATTGAACATAAACCCGAAATACTGAGCAACCCCATACGTTTCTACAAGCTCCATGCTTTTTGTTATTTTGGAAGTGAAGGAGAAGCTCATCGGAAAAACCACAAAGTAACCGAAGGCCAGCCCTGTGAAAAAGCAGATCACGCTGTACGGCACATACCGCAAAGCGGCGTTCCGCTCTCCGGGATGGAGCCCCTGCTTCACAAAGCCCCACAGCTGGTACAAAATAAACGGCAGCGATACCGCCAAGGCGATTACGAGCGCAACCGACATATACATGCGGATGCCGTCCCATGGCGAGAATACGTTCCATGTCATTTCCGAGCCAGGCGGTACGCTTTTCAGATAACGAAGCACTTTCGGCGATAGATACAGTCCCCCTCCGAGCGACACCAGCACCACGATAAGAATCTTCCAGATCCGGCTGCGCAGCTCCGTCAAATGTCCAAGCAGCGTCATAGTCTCCTCGATCCCCTTCATTCGCCGCACAACCTTCCGGGCTTTCTCAGCTCAAAGGTATGGAAGCCGTCCCTCAGCTTGTCGTGAATCTCCTTCAGGCGGTCAACATCGTCAAAGGAATATTTGCGCGCGCCTCCTTTGCTCCTCACCGGAAAAACCAGCTGCTTCTCCTCGTAATATCGAATTTGTCTTTCCGTCAAACCAGTTAAGTCGCTAACGATTCCAATACTCATCACTTTGTCCTTCATCGTCTAACGCCTCCCTAACGGATATGTAATATTTTCTAACACGGATTCTTTGATTCGAAATATATCAGCGGGCTGTTTCTTCGTCAATGGGACCGTTAGCCCTGGTATGTTTGTCCGAATTAGATGGGCGTAAACGAACAAAACGAACATTCTTTGTGTTCAAATGCTTGATTAGCCTGCGTTTTTATGAGATATGGAGTCTCTGCCCGCACCTATAAATGGTTATAATTACCTAAAACTCTATTTTTGATTGATTATTTTTATCTTAGCAATAAATTTTATTTATGTAAGATTTTCTAACAAAATGTTGGCGAAGGCTTGAAAAACCGTGCTACATTTCTTTCCGAGACGAGCAAATCGATCAAGCGAAGGAGTTGACGGGCATGGAAACAAAAGAGACGCCAAACGAGCTGTCGCGCAGACAATTTCTGACGACAGTCGGCAAAATCGGCGGTGCTGCCGCCGTGTTTAGCGTAATGGGGACGATGGGGTTATTTTCGCCGGAGACGCTGAAAGCGGCGGAGTATGAGCCTCCATCCAGCTGGGATCTGAAGGGCACAAACCGTTCAGGCAAAAAAGTCGTTATACTCGGCGCTGGCGTCGCCGGCCTGACGGCAGCTTATGAGCTTGGCAAAGCCGGCTATAACTGTACGATCCTTGAAGCCCGCGCCCGTTCCGGAGGCCGGAACTGGTCGGTCCGCCGCGGCACGACCGTAACTGAGCTTGGCGGGCAAAAGCAGGTTGCGCGGTTTGATGACGGCATGTACCTGAACGCAGGGCCGATGCGTATTCCTCAGTTTCACGTTACGATGGATTACTGCCGCGAGTTCGGCATCGCGATGGAGCCGTTCAACAACGTCAACGAAAGTGCCTACTATTACAATGAGAACGTTGGCGCCTTGTCCGGCACCCGCGTCCGCAAACGGGCCGCCAAAGCCGATGTAAGAGGTTACGTCAACGAGCTGCTCGCCAAGTCCATCAATCAGCCTGGACTGGACCTTCCGGTTTCCGCGGAGGAGAAGGACAAAATCGTCGCTTATCTCCGCTCCGAAGGCAATCTCGACGCCGACCTTTTTTACAAGGGCTCATCCCGCGGCGGCTATAAGGATGAACCTGGCTCAAGGCTTGATGCCGGCGTCATCCGTGATCCGTTCGAAATGAAGGCGATCATTAATTCCGGCTTCGGCAACTTCTTCGCAAGCGAGTACAGCTATGATCAGCAAATGATGATGTTCCATCCTGTGGGCGGCATTGACGCGATTCCGAAGGCTTTTGAGAAAAGGCTTGGCAACCGGATTAAATTTCAATCCGAAGTGACCGAGTTCAAGCATGTCGGAGATAAGGTGCAGGTTACCTATACCGATCTCTTGAACGGCGAAGCCAAGCAAATCGAAGGCGATTTCCTGATCTGCACGATCCCGCTCTCCGTTCTGAAGAACATCAAGCATGATTTGTCTCCGGAGATGACCAAGGCCATCAACAATACGAAATACGCGAACGCGGGTAAAATCGGTTTGCAGTTCAAACGGCGGTTCTGGGAGGAAGACGACCAAATCTACGGCGGCAATACGCTGACGAATATGGATATCTCGTCGATCTATTATCCGCCAACGAATTATTTTGCCAAGAAGGGTCTGCTGCTCGGCTACTATGCCCAAGGCTCCAACGCGGATAAGATTGGCGCATTATCCTTTAAAGAACGCGAAGCGCATGCGCTTGAACAAGGCGGCAAAATTCACCCGCAATATTATAACGAATTTGAATCTTCGTTCTCCGTGAACTGGAAGACGATCAAATATAACGAAGGCAGCTGGGTTTCCTACTCGGAAGACGATCGCAAGACCAACTATCCGGTGCTATGCAAGCCGGACCGCCGCGTCTATCTGGCAGGCGAGCATATCAGTTACATTACGGCCTGGATGGCGGGCGGCATTGAATCCGCGCGTTCGGTTGTCACCGATATCCATGAGCGCGTCATGAAGGAATAGCCAAAGGAGGAGCCTATGATGAAGATGACTGGAAAAATGAAAGTGCTAGCCGGTGCGATTGTGATCTCCTGCCTCGCCGCAACGGCCAGCGTATACGCGGCGGTTACGCCTAATAAATACCCGCTCGCCCCTATTCACGAGCCTGAATTTTACGGCAATCCATCTTCCGCGATCTCTAGCGCTGTAGCGATGCCGGCCGGCACGGCAACCTTCGAAACAAGCGGCACGGTCCCTTCCGTCGTGAACAAGGAAGGCAAAACGATCTACGATCGTTACGGCGATACCGAAAAACAAGGCCTCAGCGTCCTTAAAAATATCGAGACCTTGCTGAAAGAGCAAGGCCTCTCCATGAAGGACGTCACGTATCTGCGCGTATACATAGCGCCCGATGCCGCAAAAGGAGGCAAGTTCGATTTTGACGGATGGAATAAAGCCTACGCCAAATACTTCAATACCAAAGAAAACCCCGTCAAAACGGCACGTTCTACCGTTGGTGTCGCAAGCCTTGTCAACTCGGATTGGTTGATCGAAATCGAAGCCGTTGCCGCTTTCCCAAGCCATCATAACCAAGACTGATTTTTATAGAGTTAGAGTTTAAAATGCAAGATAACAATAGAATGGAGATGATCGTATGCTTCAAAACGTTGGTTTCCCGGGTCTTATGATGATTCTTGTTGTCGTGTTGATCATTTTTGGACCTTCCAAGCTGCCCGAGCTGGGCCGGGCCGTAGGCCGTACGCTGCATGAGTTCAAGACGTCGGCGAAGGAGCTAGTCTCCGATACGAAGGAAGAAGTCGTATCCGAAAGCAAGTCCTAGCATTTTAAGAGGCCGTACCTTTCCCGGGTACGGCCTTTTTTGTCCTAAAAAAAAGAACCGCTCCTCCCGGCTAACCGGAAGAAACGGTATCAACTCGCGTTATATGGTGCGGAGATTATCCGCGGTAAGCAACAAGCTCTTCGTTCATGCCGCGCGTCTGCGCGTAAACCTGCTGGTAAATACGGAACAAACCTTTATACGTCTCAACCGCTTCAGGCTGAGGCTCGTACGAAGCCGCATGCTTCACGAATTGCTCCGCGCAAGCTTCAAGGCTGTCGAACCAGCCGCAGCCGTAAGCTGCGAGCATTGCCGCGCCAAGGCCCGGGCCTTGTTCATTCTCAAGCGCAACAACCGTTGCGTTAAAAATGTCCGCCTGCATTTGCAGCCATACCGGATTTTGCGCGCCGCCGCCAATGGAAACAACCTTGTCGACCGTTTTGCCAACGCTGCGGAACAGATCAACGGACTCGTTAAGCGAGAACGTGATTCCTTCCATTACCGCACGGGCAAAATGAATGCGCTCATGCGAGCCGTCTACGCCAATAAAGCTTGCGCGGATAGCCGGATCGGCATGAGGCGTACGTTCGCCAACGAGGTAAGGCGTAAAGATCAATCCGCCTGCACCAGGTTTTACTTCGCCTACCCCCTGCAGCATTTCGTCAAACGATTCGTTAGGAGCAAAGGTTTTCTTGAACCAGCTCAGGCTGTAGCCTGCGGCTAGCGTTACGCCCATGGCATAGAAGGAATTCTCTTTGCCGTGGTTGAAGAAATGGACCTTGCCTTGGAAGTCTTTGTTCTTGTCGTTCTCGTAAGCGAGAATAACGCCCGAAGTACCGATACTCGACAGCGTGAGGCCCTCGGACAGAATGCCCGCGCCAATCGCGCCGCAAGCATTGTCGGCGCCGCCGGCAAATACTTTTGTCGAGGACTGAAGGCCGGTACGTTCCGCAATCTCGGGAAGCAGCGTGCCTACGAGGCCATGCGATTCTACCAGCTGTGGGCAGAAGCTAGCCGGGAGGCCAAATGCAGCGAGCACGTCGCTGCTCCATTCTTTTGCCGCAACATCAAGAAGCAACGTACCCGCAGCATCGGAATAATCCATATGCAGCTCGCCTGTCAGGGCATAACGAACATAGTCTTTCGGCAGCACAAACAGCTTCGCTTGCTCGAACGCTTGCGGCTCGTATTGACGAACCCACAGAATCTTCGGCAGCGTAAAGCCTTCAAGCGCCGGGTTGCGAGTAATGCCAAGCAGCTTGTCGCCAAGCGTACGCTCGATCTCGCGGCATTGCTCCGTTGTACGCGTATCGTTCCACAGGATTGCGTTGCGTACAGGCTTATTGTTTGCGTCAAGCAGTACAAGGCCATGCATTTGACCGGAGAAGCTGATGCCTTCAATCTGGTCGGCAGCGACGCCATTGGAGGAAGCAACTTCATTTAAAGCTTCGATTGTGGCTTGAACCCAATCCTCCGGCTTTTGCTCGCTCCAGCCGGAATGCTCGTGGAACAGCGGATAGCTGCGGGATGCTTCCGCAGCTACCGTTCCGTTCTTGTCAACGAGCAATGCCTTTACGGCACTTGTGCCTAAATCTATACCAACTACATAACTCATTGACATAATCCTCCCGTTGCCTAAGTTATTTCTCAGCCATTAAACGCTGAAAATAACTTCGCTGAGCATCAGTCTCATGCGCTCTTGCTTGCCGGATTTGTTAACGATCGGGTTGTTTTGCAAAGCGTAAGCTTCAAGGGAAGCCAAGGAAGCTTTACCTGCAACAACGTCAGCGCCGATGCCGGATTTGAAGCTGCTGTAACGGTCTTCAACGATTTGGTCGAAGATTCTTTCTTCAATCAGCTTCGCAGCCGCTTTCAGACCCCAAGCGAAGGAATCCATACCGGCGATGTGAGCCAGGAAGAGATCCTGATCTTCGAACGAGCCACGGCGCACTTTCGCATCGAAGTTAACGCCGCCGCGAGTCAAACCGCCGGCTTTCAGAACTTCAAACATCGTCAGTGTAGTCGAGTACAGGTCAGTTGGGAATTCGTCGGTATCCCAGCCGAGCAGCAGGTCGCCTTGGTTAGCGTCAAGGGAGCCCAGCATGCCGTTGATTGCAGCCGTACGGATTTCGTGCTCGAAAGTATGACCGGCAAGCGTTGCATGGTTAGCTTCAAGGTTCAGCTTGAAGTAGTCTTTCAGGCCGTATTTTTGCAGGAACGCGATTGTTGTTGCAGAGTCGAAGTCGTATTGGTGTTTAGTAGGCTCTTTTGGCTTAGGCTCGATCAGGAATTGCGCGTCGAAGCCGATTTCTTTTGCATAAGCGATAGCCATGTGGTACAGACGAGCAAGGTTGTCGAGCTCGAAGCCCATGTCCGTGTTCAGAAGGTTTTCGTAGCCTTCGCGGCCGCCCCAGAATACATAGTTTTCAGCGCCCAGTTCTTTACCGACTTCAAGGCCTTTTTTCAATTGCGCGGCAGCGTATGCGTATACGTCAGCGTTGCAAGTTGTGCCAGCGCCGTGTACATAACGCGGGTTGGAGAACATGTTAACGGTATTCCACAGCAATTTCTTGCCGGTTTGTTGTTGTTGATCTTTCAGCATAGCGACGATAACGTCGAGGTTTTTGTTCGTTTCTTGCAGCGTAGCACCTTCAGGAGCGATATCCACGTCATGGAACGCGTAGAACGGCGCGCCGATTTTGTCCAGGAATTCGAAGTTAGCTTCTACGCGTGCTTTCGAACGGTCAAGACCGTCGAATTTGTCCCAGCCGCGGAACATCGTAGCGTTACCGAACGGATCCGTGCCGTTAGCGTTAAAAGTATGCCAGTAAGCAACCGCAAAGCGAAGATGCTCTTCCATTGTTTTGCCCAGAACCACTTGTTTTGGATCGTAGTGTTTGAATGCAAGCGGATTGTCGGAGCCTTTGCCTTCGAATTGAATCTTGCCGATGTTAGCGAAATACGTCATGAGATGAATATCCTCCTTTAAAATGTACGAGTATAAGTTCAATCTTCTCGTTAGCTAAATGTGTTTTGAAAACGCTCACCAATAATATAGCACGGGTAACTTAGTTTGTCTATTAAACAAACTAAGATTGTTCTAAATATTTTTTAACATTTTTTCAGGAGTAATATTCCCCTTCGTTCGCTTCATTACACTGAAGTAAAGGGGAAATAAAAAACTGCCAACTCTAATCCGGCAGCTTACCGATATGAATCAGATCGATTGTAGGTACGCGATAAAGAGCGCATAATTTCATGGCTATGCTGCATGGAATCAAGCGGCTGTCCTTCTCGTACTCCAATAATAAGTCATTTGAAACACCTATTCGTGCAGCAACGTCACTAACCTCCAGTTGGTTCGCTAGGCGAATTTCTTTAAATGTAAAGATCACTCGAATCACACTACCCTCCTGATAATAGCTGATCCTCATATTTGAAGATGCCAGAAAACAAGCGATACTCTTCGCTCTATATAGGCCGACTATATAATAAGAACATGTGTTCCTATTATATACCAAACATACGTTCCTATTGCAAGTTGAAAATAATTTGGAAATAGGGTTTAGAGCCAATGACCATGCTAAATAAGCAGTGCGTATATTTAAAAAAAGGCTGCTCTATATTAATGGTGATTTAGTTTGCACCCTTGCCTCTATCCTTCGTTTTAACGCAGCTGTACGCGCCCGATGCAGTGAGCCCGATTGTAGCAATGTTAACGATAATATCCCGTACAGCAGAAGGTACCAATACCAAAATAGCAGCTATACCAATTGCAATGACTGAGCTATGTTTTGCCGTGACTCCATAACCTTTAATTACTCCGACAAAAGCCGCCACAAGGGCGGCGAGGTGAAGAATTTCTGGTTGCTCCATAATGTTCAGCCTCCAATGATCAATTCGACATAGTCACAATTCCTCGAACAACAAAAAAAGCCTTGCGCCTTCGCAAAGCTTTGCCCAATCAAACCATTTATTTTTCACCCAAACCGCTGGTTAGTGCATAGTGCATCATCCTCCCCCTTCATCATCCGATAATGTTAGCCTACGATAAAAGGCTGCGGAACGATCTTCCGCAGCCTGGCATCCAAGTAAAAAGCCGCCCTAGGGGGGCGCTGGCTACTGGTTAACATTTCGTTTGATACTATCATATTAGCATGGGTTGACTTGCCAAAACAGTACACTCAAGGGGACAACCTCAGGGACAACTTTAAGCGGAAAGAATAATATACTGCTCAATGGCCTGCTTTCTCCAACGTTTATACGTCCGTTCCACAATACCCAGAAGGCTGATCGTTTCTTCAACCGACTCTCCCTCAACATACCTCAAGCGAAGCAGTTTGGATAAATTCGGTTTATAGCATTCAAGCGCCATCAGGATGGTGTCGATCTGAATAAGCTCCTCCTGCAAATACTGCAGCTCGGTTATGCGATCAAGGACCGCGTCAAAATCATTTTTCGTATCATCGTATCCTCGCGCAGCAATAACCTTCTTGATTTTCCCGCGCAGCTCAGCCAGAAGCATCTCGTCCTCTTCGTTTGCCGCATCCTTTGGAAGCTCGGCAAGCTGACTTTTGAGACCAGTCCGTTGTTTGGACAAATAGGCGTTTGCCGTTGCCTCCAACTTCTGTTCGTGTTTAGATAAGTATTTATAGCTTGGCATCCCCCGTAAACGCTGATGCAGAGCCTGCAGCTTATCATCCTGATTAAGCCGTCTCATCGTCAAATCGGCTCCTATCGGATAATGATCAAGAACCTGGATTCTAGCCTGAATTTGCTTGTATCTATTTAATTGATGAATAACATGTTTTTCTTCCATCGTTTTTTCATTCATCCCCGATTTCTCCTTTGCCGGGCCTAATATATATTTGATTAGAACCTTTCATATCTCGCAATATTTGCTATACTATCAATAATTAGATTTGCCTTAAGACTGTCTTGGCTCCTACCCCAAGGCAGTCCCTGCTTTACTGGTTAAGCCATTATCCGTCTACTATCGGAAGATATTTCTACTTAAAGTAGACTGATTATCAAAAAAATATCACCCTTTCATAGAAATCCATTCTTAAATAAGGCATCATCCTCTCTTCTGTCTAAGTTGTTTCCATAATATTCTTCTTAAAGTAGATTGTCAACGTTAAAAACACGGTTTCATCTACCTTTAGATTGATCTCAATTAACCTTTTTTGTACAATTACCTTATAACAAGTATGGAGTGATTACGTTGAGTATCAGCGCAAATTTAAAAAAGCTACGTGAAAAATACGACCTAACGCAGCAGGATCTCGCTGATATTGCAGGTGTTACTAATAAAGCAGTTTCTGCTTGGGAAACGGGCCTGAAAGAGCCTCGCATGGGCGCAATTGAAAAGATCGCGAACAGGTTTGGACTTAAGAAGAGCAATCTCATCGAAGAAAATGGGATGGATCTTACGTTTAATCCTAATCAAGAAGAAACAAGCGGCGAGGATTGGACCGAAGAAGAATTAAAAGAAATCAATGCATTTAAACGTTTTATCCTTTCTAAGCGTCAACATAAATAAGAGGTAGATTTGTTCTCAGATTTACCTCAATAGGGCTACCCCTTTTTCTCCTCTACATCGTTTAAAATCCCTCATTACTGTTCGTCCAGCTTTGGACGAATCCCAAACCCTCATCTAACTTCATTTCTCCCATCCTTAGTTTGTATATTAAACAAACTAAGTTTATGTGTTAATATGTTTACTACAGCCATACACGGGCAAATTCTGATAAAATAGGCTGAATGGACGACATGGACGGAGGCAATTGCAGTTGAAAGTAACTACGACAGGCGATTTGACCCTTATTAAAAAAATAAATACATCCATCGTGCTGGAAGCCGTACTGAAACAGGCCCCCCTCTCCAGGGCGCAAATTTCCGAGCTTACAGGACTGAACAAAGCAACTGTCTCCAATTTAGTGCAAGATTTGATCGACAGTGATCTGGTAATAGAGATTGGTCCCGGGGAATCAAGCGGCGGACGTAAACCGGTTATGCTCCTATTTAACGGTAAGGCTGGTTATGCCGTTGGCATCGACCTTGGCGTTAACTACATTCGCGGGGTGCTTGCTGACCTTGAGGGTAATGTGGTAGCCGAGCTGCAGCGAAGCCTCAAGAAGCATCAGCTTGAGTTCACCTTGAAGGAACTGATTCAATGCATAGAAGAATTAATTGGAAAAGCACCTGACAGCCCTTACGGAATCGTGGGAATCGGCATTGGCGTGCCTGGTATCGTGGATGACCAGGGCTCTATCCTGTTTGCCCCGAACCTGGAATGGCGGCATGTCGAGCTTCAGCAAATGCTGGAGGAACGGTTCCAACTGCCGGTTACAATAGATAATGAAGCAAACGCTGGCGCGCAAGGCGAGCAGAAATACGGGATTGGCCGCGGTATCGCCCATCAGATCTATGTCAGCGTCGGGATTGGTATCGGTACGGGCATTATTCTTAATAAAGAATTATATAAGGGAGCAGCCGGATTTTCCGGCGAGCTTGGGCATCTGTCCATTGAATATAGCGGCAAACCTTGCCGATGCGGCAATGAAGGCTGCTGGGAGCTTTATGCTTCCGAAAATGCGCTGCTCGAACAAGCTGCTCCGCTTGGCTTCGATAATTTAGAGGATCTTCTTGACGCAGCGGAAGCTGGCAACGAAGGAGTCCGCGCGTTATTCTATAAGATTGGCGAGTATATGGGTGCGGGTATTTCGAACATCGTTAATGTGTTCAATCCCGACGTTGTGATCATCGGCAACCGTATGAGCCGGGCGAAAACATGGCTTGAGGAAGCGGTGCAATCTTCCGTTACCCGCCGGACATTGCCTTACCATCGCGAGCGGCTTCGGATTCTTTTCGCGGAGCTGCAGGATCAGTCGGCCGTACGAGGCGCCGCGTATTATGCGATCAGCAAGTTTTTCACGAAAATCAAAACCGGATAACGAAGAAAGGCTGCCCTCGAACGGGGCAGCCTTTTTGTATTATTTCACCCTATGAACGCCTACGATATCGTAGACATTGCCTTCAATCTGTACCGCCACAGTATCCCGCTTCACAATGCCATTATTGTAATAAGCCGTGAACTCGAAGATTAGCGGTCCTTTCTTGAAATCGTTAAATGTTTTTTCCCACAGCTCGCTTTGCCAACTAGTACGGGAGCTATTCGAAGACGTTAACGATGCGGAGTAACTCTTCATCGCAACTTCAACCCGGTCTGCTTTTGTTGCAGTTCCCGTGTTTGTTGTTGATGCTGACAGAATGAACTTCTCACCTGCCCAGAATACGTTATACCCCCGCGGCGAATCCTCTCTGCCGCTCTGCTTCTTGTTGAATTCCTTCCGTTTCTCATCCCACTGCTCGGTATGCTTTACGTAACCCGTTAATCCAAGCGCCAGTACCTTTACCTTTTTCTCAGTCTGCACGGTTTCCATGCCGTCGCTGACCGTGAGAAGCATCGTCCAGTCTCCCGTCTCCGTCATTCGCAAGCTTGGGCCTATAGACGGATAAGGCGTTTTGAAGCTGTAGGTGAAGGTTCTCGTTACGCCAGTTGGACTGGTCAGCTTATACGTAATAGCCAGATCGTTGTTATCCGGGTCGGATGCGGCAGTCGTAAATACTACAGCATCCCCTTCGTATACCGGCTTTGGCGACCAGTCAAAATCTGCGGTTGGCGGGCGGTTCGTCGAGAAATATATATATTCGTATTGGCCCATATTCCCTGCCACGTCCCAATCCACCACCATCAGCCGGTACTTCGCACCGGCTAGCAGCCCTCCTACCGTGTAACTGGTCGTTCCGTTCGAGAGCGGAATGCTGGATTCTACCGTTCCATTATTGTTCAAATCGATATTGTTCGTTGAACCGTCATCATTCACCTTTTGCATATAGAAGGCTCTTGATGCATGACCGGATGACGGTGCCGCATCGCTAAACGGATTAAACGTAACCTTTACCGATGTTGGCTTGATCTCAAGCTGCTCATTCGTATCATCCGGCTGAACCGTATCGACGAAGAAATAGCCATTCTCCGAATATCCGCCCCATGCAAAGCTGTCGCTTGCTCTTGCCCTCCAGTTATGCAGTCCTTCCTGCAATGCCGGGGTTGTATAAGAGGTTGCGCTGACCGCGCTATTTGTGTCTACCGCAAGCTCTGAACCCGCGTTGTAAAACACCTCGTAATCAACCCTGGACACCGGCTGACTATCAACATCGGTAACGGATACTTTCAGCAGCGGTCGATTATTATTCGTATAGATAGGTTCTGAAGCCTTGGCTCCGTTAAAAGACAGCAAATGCGTCACTGGCGGCGTGTTCAGAATAAAATATACGATATTGCTGTCATCCGACCAGTACCCTTTGGAATAGACGCGGCCTTGTACTTTTACTTTTCGTCCCTGCTTGATTCCTTCATCAAGAATGAACGAGGTATCGTTCCCGGGGTATTTCCCCTCCATAATGGTTGCCCCATTATCAACGTAGGACACCTTCAGATAAAACTGCTCTTGCGGGTCACGATCGGCATCGCTGTACGTCCACCGCAGGATTGGCTCTCCTCCAAGCAGAGTCGGGCTGGCCAATGTTCCTCCAGGATAGGTGATAATCATCTGCGGCCTATGCTGATTTGCAGGCGGGAGCGCTTC
Organism: Paenibacillus sp. MMO-58; assembly: GCF_037146255.1. Taxonomy (NCBI): domain Bacteria; kingdom Bacillati; phylum Bacillota; class Bacilli; order Caryophanales; family Paenibacillaceae; genus Paenibacillus; species Paenibacillus sp. MMO-58. The sequence goes on along the minus strand of NZ_JBBCVY010000004.1, from coordinate 288,272 downwards.
CTTGTAGACGCGAGTCTCCACCCAGTAGGACCATACGCCAAAGCCATCCTGCACTTGCTCCTGAATAATGAGCTCCACACCAGGTCGGGTATAGAGCTCCCTCTTCCCGGCAGTCCAAGCCGTTTCATCGGCCCATCTGGTCCGGAACTTCCTGTCCGCCAAATAATCCGGGATATCCGGATCATAGGAGGTATCAAATGTTGAGTAATCAAGCGTCTCCCCTTCTGGGTAAACAATACCCGTAAATCGGACATCCGGTCGAGCAATTGGACGGCGGTGCACATAAAGCTCCTTGGTTACCGGTTCCGACCACGCCTCATATTCATCCATGCCGGGACTATCCTTTGCTTTAAGCGTGATATGGTAAAGGCCAGGCTTGTCCAGCGTTGGAAGCTTAACCTCGAAGGTTTTCCCGTCAAACGCACTCGCCCCAAGCGAATTGGCAAAATAATCCGGATCATGCAGGTAGCTCCACTCTTCGGCCAACTCGGGATCTTTTTCGATATCATCAAAAATGGTCTCGTATTTGATCTCTTCTCCCACCAGAACGGATTGATGGGTTTCTTCTATATAATAATCCCCGTAGTTCTTGACGTTAACATCGCTAAACTTTGCTTGCTGCTGACCAAGAGACAGAATGCCTACTGAACCTTGCCTGTACGATGTGTCTGAAATTTCAATTAATTTTGCATGGTTGATATAGACCCGCAAAGTGCCGTTACTCGCTTCAAGCTCAAATGGATACGTTACAAACGGCGATCTTGGATAGTCTACCGATTGCAAAGCTGTTTTTGTACCCGCCGCGACTTTAAATAAAGTAAGCTTGTCCTTCGTCCACTCGGCCGCATACATATTTTTTCCATCTTGGATATGGATCGCTGCGCCAATTGGTTTATCGTTCGCTGCATCGTTTACAGCGACGTTGAAGAAGAGGCGATCGTTCTTCAGCTTAGTTGCCGGATCGTACCAAAGACCTGCCCACGCTGCGTCAACAACTTCAACGGTATTATCATCGATGACCTTCGGATAATCGCCGTTGCCGCTTGCAGGTACAAACGGAAAGACATATTGAATCGTAGAGCCTCCTAAAGTAGCCGAAAATCCATAAAACGATCCATCCGGAAGTATGGATGTATTTAGAGTCGGATCTTTCAAAGCACCGCTTGGGAATGAATAACCCTTATCTAATATCTCGCTTGAATACGTCTTGTTCCCATAGTAGTTATTATAAAAGTCCACCGGCGCCCTGCCTGCAGCTACTATACCAGCGTACGGCTTATAAGTAGCTTCAGAATAGTTCGCAATAGCTCCATTTATAGGATAAGCTAACAAACCGCTCGGCATCAAAAAAGCTTTGCCGTTAGAAATCTTGTTCCCTCTGTTATTTTGATACGTGTATTTCTTACCGTCGTAAGCTGAGGCAATAGGATTAAGATTGCTGTCGAACTTATAGTCGCCGTAATTATAGACGGTAGTCGAGTAAATCGTTCCATCCGGATAAACAACTGGAGTTGTCCCACCCCAAGATTTTTGAGCAGTAAACGAATCACAATAGGGATAATCGTCGCAATACCAGCTTTCCATACCAAATCGATTAGGGCCGGAAATACCAGGGTAGCCTAGCGTGCTTAATTGACCGGTTGTTCGATTCCAGTAGTATCCATAAATATCCGTACTCATGCCCGTATCGCTATTAAACATGTTTGAATAGTATCCGGAGACGGTGAAATACAAATTTTTGGTGTTTGTTGATTTATTCAGAGGACTGGCAACCATATAAGATGGATCGGATTGAGCGCTCGTCCTTACATCATAGCCCATGACACCGGTATCACCGTTTACTGCCATGGCATAGGTTTCAAAGCCATCATAACTTGTGTATGTACCCCAAGTTAAATACAAGTCCCCGTCAGAATCCACAACGCCTTTATAGTTTTGCAGGATCGTTGGGCTGTATTTCATGTCGCCTGTTTTGACATCCCATCTTACAGACTTATCAAAAACGGAATATTTGACGGCATGTACATTCCAGTAATTTTGTTCGACGCCAACTCTATTCCGATAAGCCAGATAGAGATATTGCCCGTCATCCGAAACCTCGAAATACATCACGTAAGAAATACCTGTCGATATCGGTATGGTATAACTGGCAGAGAGTTGACCGCGATTGTTGATTTTCCTGATCTCATAGGCAGTAGCTTTTGATGAGTCACCTACCCACGCCCCATAATAAAAGCTCTCGTTCTTATCAGCTCCCAAATAGGTCAGATTTCTTACTTCAGACAAGGAAAATCTGCTAATCTCCTTGCCATTTTTCGCATAACGTTCTACCATCTCCCCACCTTCACGCGAGTAGAGGCGATGACCGGCATAAATGTACGGTACGGCAACTGCACCGGCTGGCAGTCCCCATACAGGAAGGCTGGTTAGATCGGCAGCCAATTCGTACTTAGATCGGCTATTTGCGCCTAAGCCCATATTCGGATACTTAATAAAGAAATCCGCCATCTTGGCATTCTTGGTTTGCAGGGCGCCATTAATTGTTTTCCAGCCGATCGGCTTGTTAGCGTTTGTTGTGTAGGGCTGGATTAGCCTCCACGAACGCATAATCGATTCGCCCGAATAGGCCAAATCTTCAGGTGCGCTGTCATCACCCTGATCGGGTTGCCGCGTCAGGCCAGATACCTCAAAATCTACGAACGGAGCGTAGTTCAGAACGTTGGTTGCGGCTATTTCGGATATTGCCGACAACCCGTAATCCTCCGTCACGCTTGCACGGTATTGCCTCTTCCCTACGGTCGTATAAGTAACGGGAAACGTATCCTTAAATGGTCCCGTATAAATGGTAGTCCAGGGCTCTTCTTCATAGTTGCCGTCATTATCATGATCGTAACGCTCTTCGATTTGCATGCTTGCAAGTACATCGCCATCTACGCTTTCAGCATCAATATAGATCATCGATTCGTTAAAACGATAGGTCTGTTCCGGGGTCATGATGCTTACGATTGGCGGCTGATCGGGGACAACTTCAAAGATATGCGAACCCCAGTCACTCTCGCGTCCCTGCGAATCAAAAACCTTGCCTTCTACGGAATAATCACCAAGAGTTGTTGGGCCCTTGGAAGGCCATCCGTTTGTATATTCGGAATCTTCGACCTTTTTGTAGCGCGTCTGATTCTTCGTAAAATCAATGGTAACCCCACGCTCGGAAAGCGGTGTATACGAATTATACAGATGGAAGATGTTTGAGAAATCTCTTCCTTGAATAACCGTCGTTGGCCCTGTAACCACTGCAACCGGTTTGGGATCCAATACTTGCAGGGAAGCTGTATCCCATCTCGTCTCTGATCCATTGGTAACCATGATTTTTGCTTGATAGAAACCAGGCTTATCGAATTTTAAGTTAGGGTAGCGGTATTGACTATCATCCGGTATTACTTCTTGCAAGTTGTTGGAAAACGTCCAACTCATGGATGTATATCCATCGGAATTGTTATCCAACGTTGATTGATCACCTGTAATAATGGTATTAGGTATAAACTCAATATCAGCAGTGACTGGCGGAGCCGGCGGCGGTGTTGGTGTCCCTCCCGGATCAGGCGTGGCTGCACCCGGCTTCGTAACCGTTGTTGTACACTCTATCGGCTGTTCAGCTGTCGTACCGTCTGTGAAGTTTACCCGGACACGCATGACCCACGTTTCTGTATAACTATCAACGCCATCTAACTTGGTCTTCGATATGGTAAAGCTGAAATTCTGCTCGATCTTATCCAAGCCATACCCGACGGTTGAAGTCATGTACTGGCTGCCATCATCGGCACGACCATAGACCGTCCAGTTTTTGACGGTTTTAGTGCCTTTTCCTGCAAGAGAGGCAGTCAGCGTAGCTGTAACTGGAACATCTTTGTCAGCGAAGTTGATAGTGTCAGGTTCTGCCGTACAGTCACAGGATACGGTTGGTGTGGTTGGTTCAGCAATTAGTTCGTAGGTAACACGAACTTCCCCTTCGTAGTAGTAAGTACTTGCAGACCAGTTCAACTTTGTTTCCATAGTATATTTTTTCCCTATTGCATTTCCTGAACATCCTGTACAGTCTGCACTATCAAGTAATGATGCCTTGACTGGTGGTGTGGATACTGTTAATTGACCTTTACCTGCTATTCCTTTACCAAAGGAATCTACTCTATGCTGCGCATATCCTGATGGTGTAGCTTTTGTTACATTAATAGTTTCTTGAATTAATGCTGTTTTATATACTGAATCTGAATCTATAGGAGAAATATAATTATCAGGGCCAGGAACACCATCACTTATGGCTTTAATCCAGCCATCAGATGTACGGAGCCTACCATCAATTAATTTTCCTCCATTATCTTTAGCAGGTAGTAACCCTGGACAAACTGAAACTGTGCCACTCCAGCAAGAATCTCCAGTTGCCGGGGTCACATTATATGGCCCAACCCCATTACCTTCTACTACCCACTCCTTTCCATTTGACCTACGATTTATGACAGCATACATATTGGATGGTATCCCGTTTGCTGTCACTGTAAGTTTTGTTCCTTTGATATTGTTTAAAGTTAATCTTTTGCCACTTAAAGAAAAGTTGCTATTGTTTGAACTTACTGATTGGTGTGATTGTTGTACTAACTTTACCTTCCCACTACTATCAGCAACCATCATCCATAGTTGATATGCTTTAGGTTTATAACCTGTTGGAATATTTAAATCAACCGTTATCCCTGACAAAGTGGAACTTGGATTATATTTTTGGCTTGCTTTAAATGAGAGTGAATCTGTTTTTTTAATAGATGTTTCTGCTGCAGCATCTGAAACAGATTGAAAGCTAAAAAGGCTTATCAATATTGATAAAACAAGAAGTTGAGGTAATAATCTTCTTACAGTGCCCATTTATCTTTCACATCCGTCAGATAAAATTGTGATTGCTTTCCAAATGCGACATTATAACGCTCAAGGTGAATCGGAACTCCTCCATATTCTTTAATTTGATCTTGAATGTACTTTTTAGGTACTAATTTAAAGACATAATTATGGGCTATGCTATTGACTTTATGGAATCCAAACTCTTGATTGTTATAGAACAGTCCTTCTCTTTCAATCAATTTACCGTCATCGTATACATATGATGTATCGAGTAATATTGTCCCAGTGCTTCCTTCCGTGTACATTTCAAAACTAGTTCGCATAACTTGCCCTGAACCATCAGCCACAAGGTTTTTGCCAATTATTTTATATGCAAAAAGATATTCGTCGTTTGGTTTTTCTAGCTTATTAGCTGGAAAATATGTTGTACCTTTTAAATATTCTGAGAGAAACCCCTTCGTATCCGCAGGATCCAAAACAATCAACTTATCTATCGTCACGTTATACTTCTTACTAATATCCACGGAATAAGGAAGCTTCACCAAATCATTCTGATCAAACATCGTAATCATATTATGACGATGCCAAGCAATCTCCGCTGCGCTGGATGCCCCTTGGTCAACCGTTAATTTACCGCCGTCAGCCAGCTTCAGCAGCCTTGTCACCAGTACCGCGGCCTCCGCGCGGGTTGTTGTTCCTTCGGTGTTAATCGTCTCCGCTTTTGTCCCCGAACGTGACAAAATCCCTTTGTTCACGGCGCGGAACATCATTTCCGCCGCGCTTAACTTTTTCCCGCGATATTCCGTATACTCTCCCCGCACAGCCAGCTTCGCCATTTCATTGCGAGTAGCCGGATTATTAAGATTGCCCGGGTAATCGCCATCCAAGTAAATGCCCGCCTTGCTCAGCGCTGTCTGATAAGGCGCATACCAGTTCGAGCCGCCCGTGCCCACTTCGATTTTGAAAGTCATGGCCATAACTTTGAGCAGCTCGGCCCGCGTTATGGTGTTATTAGGCTTAAACGACCCATCCGGATAACCGTTGAGTACCTCAGCCTGCACCGCTGTTTCAATGGACGATTCCGCCCAATGCCCGTCGATATCCTTGAACGAAGGCTTGGCAGCCGCTTCAACACTCCGCTCGCTATCGGTTAATCCTAATCCAACCAAACTCCCTGCCGTAACGACACTAGCTAGTACAATAGAAATCCATCTTTTTCTCACAATCTATCATCTCCCCTATGATTTTTAAGCGCTATTACGCCTTTGTTTTTTGCCTGCTTCCCCCATATTCGCAATTTTGCATAGAAAAAAAGCACACAAAAAACCCGTAAGGCTTTTGGCGTGCTTCGCTCAAAAATTATTTCTATAATATCGTAATCTATCATTTTTTGTCAAATGTTTCCGTTAATTACCGTTCCAGCCTAACCCACTCGACCGCAAGCGGTCCGCCTTCGGCTTTGATCGTTACACGGCAGCCGCCAGATGCCAGCTTGACGCGTGGTTGAAGCCAACATATTGTCATCTTATTCTCTACGATCCTTCGGAAGCAAAATCGATAACAATCCAATCAAAGGCAAGAAGCTGCAGGCCACCATCGTATCCAAAATGCCATAATGGTCGGCTGCCGTACCAAGCACAATCGAGCCAAGCCCGCCCATGCCAAAAGCAAGACCCGTAATCAAGCCGGATGCCATGCCTACCTTGCCGGGCAGCAGCTCCTGTGCATAAACAACGCTGACGGAAAAGCCTGACTGCAGAATAAATCCGAGTACGAAAATAACCGGATAAATCCAGCCAAGCGAGACATGAGGCAGCAGTAGGGCGAATGGCGCGGAACCGGCAATCGAGAACATCATCATACGCTTTCGGCCAAACCGGTCGGAAAGGATACCGCCGAAGAACGTCCCCAGCACGCCTGCCGCCATAAAGATAAAGAGCGGCACCTGAGCTGCTTTGATAGACAACCCGAATTTATCCTGCATGTAGAAGTTAAAAAAGCTTCCAATTCCCGCCGCATACCACGAGCGGGCAAAAACAAGAATAAGCAGCAAAGTTAATGCAAAGGCGATAACCTTTTTGTTATATGGGGATACCGCCGGCACAGCGCCGGCTGCTTTTTTCTTAATCGGCGCACCCTTCTCAGCCAGCTGTGCTCCATACCATGGCACAACTCGAAGCAGTACCAAAATAGCGGCTATCGCAAGGAAAGTCCCAAGCACGGCGCCGCGTTGGCCAAGCGGTACGAAAATATAAATCGTCATCAGCGGAGCAAGCGCCTGGCCGAAGTTGCCTCCGACTTGATAGATCGATTGCGCAAGGCCGCGGCGTTCGCCCGCGGCAAAGAATACAACGCGCGACCCTTCCGGATGGAAGACCGCCGAGCCAAAACCTACAAATACGACGGCAAGCAGCAGCATCCAGAAGCTTGGCGCGTAAGCCAGGCCTACCATCCCGACCAGACTGCAGGCCATCCCCACCGGAAGCATCCATGGCGCGGGCTTTTTATCCGACAATAAACCTACAGCAGGCTGCAAGACCGATGACGTCATATTAAGAGTAAAAGCGATCCAGCCGATCTGGCCGAATTTTAAACCAAGCGAATCCTCAAAAATCGGGAATAGAGCCGATACGACCGATTGCATGGCATCATTAAGCAAATGGACAGAGCTGATAGCAAAAAGAATAGAGTATACCGTCCCCAGCTTGACTGCCGGAGAAATTTTCGCCGAATTGCCGGACATGCCGATTCCTTCTTTCTATTATCCAAGCTTACCGGGCAGCACCCAAACGAATGCATACCGGACTTGGTACTTCAAGTATCGTACCTTCCGATCGGATATGACCAGTCTCTTCGTTAACGGAGAACAACACGATATTGCCTGTCTTCTGATTCGCGACTAGCAGCTGGCTGCCATCCGGCAGCACAAGGAAGTTACGCGGAGCATCGCCCTCACAAGAAGCGTTCTGCAGAAGCGTCAGTCTTCCGTCTGCTTGATCAACGGTAAATACAGCGATACTGTTATGACCGCGATTTGAGCTGTACAGGTAACGGCCGCATGGCGACAGATGAATATCCGCAGCATCATTGTAGCCCGAGAAGCCCTCCGGCAGAGCGGATACGGTCTGAACAGGCGCTAGCTCCCCGTTCGCCGATACATTCAACAAGGTTACCGTCGAATCCAATTCATTCATAACATAAGCCGTGGACAAGCTCTGATGGAAAACAATATGGCGCGGGCCGGCGCCCGAATGAAGCTTGCAGGAGCTTTGCTTCACAAGCTTGTTGCCTTCTTCAATCCGGAAGGTGTGGACCTGGTCCGTGCCAAGATCATTTAGATAGACATAATTACCGTTTACGACAATGGCATGCGCATGAGGAGCTTCCTGACGCGCGGCGTTCGAACCAAGCGGTGCTTCCTCACGGACAATGGAAGTTGCCGGTGCAAGAGTGCCGTCTTCATGAATAGGAAGAAGCGCCGCATTGCCTCCGGTATAGTTCGCAACCAATACAGCGTTATTCGCGGAATCAACCGTTATGTAACAAGGATCCGCACCATGCGTCAGCTGGCGGTTCAGCTCCGTTAGCGCTCCGCTTCCTTCTTCAATCGCAAAGGATACAACCGAGCCTCCCGCATCATCGCCGGTCTGCCCCGTTTCGCTTACCGCATACAGGTGACGGCCAGCCGGATCAACGGCCAGATAGGATGCATTTTGAACTTTAGCCACTTCTTGCTTGACCGAAATTTTGCCCGCAGCGCCGTCATAAGCACATACGAGAATCGTCAGTTCTGTTTCGGCTCCATAAGAGCCAACGTATAAAATGCCAGCAAAAGTCTGGTTCTTGCTCATTTGCTCAACAACCTTTCTTTAGGTAGGGTACAGTAAAGTGAACATAGCATAAGCCACCGGTCTTCACAATGCTTTTAAACAAACATTCTGATGCCTATAAAAAAATGTCTTTTCAACCATGAATAGGCGTGATATAATGTAAGCGCTATCAAATCAGTAGTTCACATTTCTAAGGGGGAATCGGAATGATGAATACTACGCTGAGCGGCCGAAATGTCTACGAGGATTTCGAACTGGAATCGGATGTGCTTTACTTCAAGCTTGGTACTCTTGGTCTAGTCAGCTTCCACGGCAGAAACTACAACATAAAGAAGAGAATGACTGCCGAACAGATCCAGCAGCTCACCGCAAATAGCAGCTTCTATCCGGTGAATACGAATTGCTACATTAATATCGGCAAGATCAAGTCCATTGCCGGCGGCGTCGTATACTTTGGCTCGGAATATCACGAGACGAAGCAAGTACCGGTACCTAGGCGCAAACAATACGTGCTGCAGCAGCTTTTCACTCAACGCACGATCAACAACGAGCTGCGCATAACACCATAAGCTCTGCCTGTACGGACAACCGCCGCATTCCAGCCCTGGAATGCGGCGGTTGTCTGTTCAAGTTCATCCTGTTATTCTAAGGGAAGGTTGATTATAAGGAGGCATTATCAATGAGCACGCAAGGAAAAGCATTCGAGGAACAATATAAAGGCGAGCCTGCGGTATGGCTGCAATGGGGCTCTTACGAAGCCGCCGTGCTTCCTGGCGTTGGCGCGAATCTGATCGCGTTCCGCGACACAAGCAAAGGCTATCATATTCTCCGCGAGCCAGCCGAGCAAGAAATGGAAGCGTTTAAAGCGAACCCCGGCGTTCACGGGATTCCGGTATTGTTCCCGCCGAACCGTTATGAAGACGGTACCTTCGACTTCAACGGCAAAACGTATACGTTCCCTATTAACGAGCCTAAGACAGGCAACCATCTGCACGGCTTTGCCCATACGGCGGTCTGGACAGTTGAAGACTACGGCGTAAACAAAACGGAAAGCTACGTATCCCTGAAGCTGTCGGTGGACGAGAAGCATCCGATCTTCGAATTCCTGCCGCATGTCTTTACCCTTCGTCTGCGTTACGCCTTGAACGATACCGGACTTCTTCAGCATATTTCCGTACATAATGAAGGACAAGACGCCATGCCTTGCATGGTTGCCTTCCATACCGCCGTTAACGCGCCATTCGCGCCAAACAGCACGCCGGAAGACTGCTCCTTCACGATAACGATCGGCAAACGCTGGGAAATGAGCGAGCGTATGCTGCCTACCGGTCAGTTCCTTCCGCTCTCCGAGGGCGAACAGGCTATTCAAACAACGGGCGTCCCTACTTATTGGGAAGCAATGGACAACCATTACACGGCAGAACCGCGCAACGGCCGCAACCAAATGGTGCTGACGGATGCGCGTGAGCAGGTTGCTCTCGTTTATGATGCGGGTACGGCCTTCAAGCAATGGATGGTATGGAATAATAACGCGACAAAAGGCTTCTTCTGCCCTGAGCCGCAGCTTAACCTGGTTAATGCGCCAAACGTTGATCTGCCGGCCGATGAGATTGGTCTCGTCAGCCTGGAGCCGGGCGGCATTTGGGAGAACTCGAGCCGTTTCTACTTGCGATCGGCAAAATAATAAAATACAGCAGCCCCGGAGCACTTCCGGGGCTGCTGTATTTTAACCCCAATTCTAACGAAACCACATATTCTTATTCCGCTCATTTGTGCCCTTTCAAAATTCTAACGAAACATAGAAACGCTATTTAAGAAAAACTCTCGTTAAATCAGCCTAAAATGACCAAATAACGATACTACGTTTCGTTAGCACTCAGCATCGGCTTCAATAGCGAAAATAAGAATATGACGTTTCGTTAAAACTCCGCTGCTCCGAAGAAAAGCGCTGTTCCTACCGGGACAGCCCTTTTCTTTCTATTCTAGTCTCAGACCCACGCCAAGCCGCTCCGCAGCTTCGGCATAATGCGCCGCTACGGCAACATCAAAGATCGCAAGCCCCATTGGCGTAAATAACGTTGGTCCCGCAGGACGAATGATTTGATCCAGAGGAAGCGTCAGGGCATCGGCCAGCGTCATCGTATCTTCAGCCTGCAATCCCCCATGCAAATGCATACGCTCCGTATCCGTATCCGCCCGGCATATCTCCTCCCAGCTGTCGACGATGATAGTGCCTACGTTAGACAATGCCTCCAATTGATAATCGCGCAGCGAGACATGCATCAGAATCGCATCGGGCTTGGCAGCCTCATCGATATAGCGCTCCGGCGCAGCCGTGCAAGTAAACACAACGTCCGCTCCCCGGTAAGCTTCCTGCCAGGACGCTGCTTTCTCGACCGGAATAACGGCTGGAACTCCCTTCAACCACTCCTCCACTTCAACGTCCCGACGGTCAAAAACGGAAATTCGGCTGATCCGGTCACCAAGCAGGCCGTTTAGCATATGCACGTGCATCCGCCCGATTGGCCCCATGCCGATCAACGCCACCTGCAGCGGCGACTTTTTCCCCGCAACCAGCTTGCGCAGCATGGCGCCGCTCACCGCCGCTGTCCGGATAGCGCTAATGAGGCTTCCCTGCACCATCGCAACGGGAACGCCGGTATCCGGGTCATTCAGAATCGTAACGCTATTCGCTCTCGGCAGTCCATTCTCAATATTGCCCGGAAAGCTGGCAATCCACTTGAGCCCGGCAGCCCGCACCGGCCGGCTGACAAAAGCAGGCATCGCAATAATCCGGTTTCGTTCATCTCCGTATTTCAGATAAGGCTTTATCGGCTGCGCGCACTCGCCTGCGGCGTAAGCAGCCGCCGCATCACCAATAAGTTTGGCTAATGCTTGCCAGTTAATGCCGATCCTCTCAAGATCCCGTTCATTCAAATAAATCATTAAATAATCCCTCCTTGCTTATGCAGACCGGACGTAAAATCAGCGCCGAATATCCGCGATACCCAAGAATCGTCGTAAACGGTATTCAAATAGCGTTCTCCCCGGTCCGGCAGCAGCACCGCACAGGTTGAGCCGGGCTCGATGAACGGACTGTATTTTTCAACGGCCGATATCACTCCCCCAGAGGAGCCTCCAGCCAGAATGGATTCCATGCGAACCAGCTTACGGCAGCCTGCTATACAATCTCGGTCGTTCACGCGAACAATCTCATGAATACCTTCGTCCGGACAAAGCCCCGGCTTAATGCCGGCCCCAAGTCCAGGCAGCAAACGGGTAACCTTTCCCTTTTCCCCGCCAAAAATAATACTGCCTTCCGCATCTACCGCAATAACCTTCGTCTGCAGTCCGTTTTCCCTGATGTAGTCCACGCATCCCCGAATCGTTCCGCAGGTGCTAACGCCGCAGAACAAATAATCCAGCTTGGGAAGATCGGCTGCCATCTCCGCCATCGTCGTCTGCTGATGGGACAAGGCATTGTTTTTGTTGCCGTATTGATTGGGCCAATAAGCATCCGGCAGCCGCTTCAGCCACCTGCGAACGCGGGCAAGCCGTGCCGGCACGAATTCTCCCGTCTCCGGATCAGGCTTCTGGACCAGATCAATTCTCGCGCCGTAAGCCCTGAGCACGCGGAGATTCGCTTCCGTCGTTTTGGGATCTACCACGCAAATAAATTTGAAGCCCATCGTGTTGCACAGCTGCGCAAGTCCTACCGCCAGATTGCCCGAGCTGGACTCCACGATAACGGAACCGGGTTTAATTCGGCCATCCAATAACGCGGCCTCCAGCATAGCCTTTGCCGGACGGTCCTTTACGCTTCCGCCGGGATTATGCATCTCCAGCTTCGCGTACACCTCAAAATCGGCATGACCAAACAGTCTCCCAAGCTTCACCATCGGGGTATTGCCAATCATGGACGCGATATTATTGTAAACGCTCATCCATGATCCCTTCCTTCGCTGCTCTGCTGCACAAACAGCTTTTTCTGCTTAATCGGCTTTTTCCCCGTTCCCTCCGGCGCGGCGGAGTCCGTATCTTTGCCAATAAACAAAACATCCATTTGTTCCAGCAGCCCGCCCCGAATCATCGCTCCGATCGCAGGGATGGTGCTATGCAGCTCATCGCGAACCGCAGTCCGCACGTCTTCATCCAAATCACTAGTTGTCGTAATGTTGACCTGCAGCTTATTGCCGTTCACAAGCACCTTCACCACGGCTTGCCGAACATGGTTGAAGATAGCATTTTCGATATCGTAAATGCTGATTTTTTCCCCATGCTTCAGCTCCGGTCCAACCCGCTTCACAATGGCATCAAAGGTGGTAATCCGCCTTCCGTCCCGCTCCTCCACCTTTAAATCCCGGACTACATCATAAGTGACGAACCGAAGCGCCGGAAAACGCCGCCTTACAAGCGAGGTTAGTACCAGGAGCTGCTCTCCGGCAGGAAGCTCGACGTCCGGCAACCCTGCCTCTGCAGGTTCCACGCCTTCGGCTATAATGCCGTCCATAACAACATACCGCTGGATCGACCGGTCATAATAAGCAATCGTTCCGATCTCGATGCTGCCCAGCGTATCCATTACATCCTGCTCGGTAATGCCAAGACGTTCCGCAACCCGATGACGCCACGCGGGTGGTGCCGGCTCCCCGACCAGAATGACGCATTTCAGGCCCCAATGAAAATCCGGAGGAGCAACGCGAAGCATCCCGTCAAGGAGAGAAGGCATCGTGTACAGCACATCCGGCCGATACTCCGCAATACGGATCAGATGAGCGGCTGCAGGCAGGCCAAAAGGAACCGATTCGCAGGCAAGTCCTAGCTCTTCGAATATTTGCACCGCCGTAGCTTCCGCATGACCCGTCCCCATATCGCTTAATGCCCGGGAAACCTCATAGTTTTTGAGGAGCTCCGCAAACATCTCTTTTTTATACTGAATATAAGCATCCTCGTCGCTTGCATCATAATAGATAGCTTTTCTTTTATTGCCGCTTGTACCGGAAGTCCGGTAGACATTCCAATCTAGCGGAACGGTCCTCTCGTCACTCTCGTAATAGGGCAGCAGTCTGTCCTGCGTGAGAAGCGGAACTTCCTCCCAATTGAAATTGTCATTATTATCCCCGGTCATCTCTTTATACCAAGGATACAGCTGTCTCACTTCCTCCCATTTGGCGCGGAGAGAGGGCGTATTCATAGAAATAGGCATGAAGCATCCTCCATTTCGGTCGATCATTCTACCATCCTATGCGCCCCAAAAGAGAATCGCCTCGTATAAAGCCCACTCGCGGCAGAAAGGGCAAGCATATCTTAACTCTGTAAGACTACCATGTCAGGAAGACGGAGGAAGATTGTGTCCTTATGAGAAAAAGAAGAGGCGTATATAACAAATGGGCCAAAACCATTATTCTTAACCGAAAGGCTTCAACCCGTAGTCATGTTCCGCATACCCTCCTGTTTAGCGAAAGCTCTTTGAAAAGCATGCTGCGGCTCTATCAAATGGTCTATGTGAAACCAAACAGAGGATCCCACGGCGTTGGGGTTATGCGGGTGGAGTACAAGCATGGCACCTATTCCTATCAGCTCGGAGCAAGAAGGAGAAGAAACCTGACCTGGGCACAGCTTGTTGCTTCCTTAACGAACAAAATTAAGGGCACCAAATACATTATTCAACGCGGCATCCATTTGTCGAAATTCAAAAACCGGATCTACGACCTGCGGATCGAGGTACAGCTGAACGAATACGAGCGCTGGCAAATGACCGGCATACTTGCCCGGGTTGCCCAGCAAGGCATGGCCGTAACCAACGGGGCGCAAGGCGCCGATGTATATACCTTCAGTTCTGTTATTGCATCCCATGGAGGAGCTGAGCTGGTTCGCAAGGTTTCTTCTCAGCTGAACAGCTTGTGCATCGAATGCGCGCATCTGCTTAAAGCCCAGTATCCCTTCTTGACCGAGCTAGGCTTCGACATTGCGCTGGACCAGCAGTTGCATCCTTGGATTCTCGAAGTGAATACAACCCCTGAGGCTATTCCCTTCAAGAAGCTTCCGACCCGGAAGATGTACAATCGCATTATCCATTTGCGCAAGCTGAATGCCCGCAGAACTTAAGTGTAAACAAGCCGGAAAAACCGGAAAATTGAACAAGCTTTTTGAATAGCCTCTATAGTAGGTAAATGCTTACGAAGTAAGAATTGGCGCAAAGAGCGTGCGCCAATTCTTTTAGGAGGGGTCAAAAGGATGTCCTTGGTTCAAATGGAGCAGATTACGAAGCATTACCGAATGGGCGGGCAGCGTTACACGGCCTTGCAGCATATTTCGCTGGAAGTGCAGGAAGGCGAATTTATTGCCATTCAAGGGCCGTCCGGCTCCGGTAAATCTACGCTCATGAATATCATGGGCTGCCTGGACACTGCCGACAGCGGCACTTATGTGCTGGAGGGCAGACGGGTATCGGCAATGAGCGATAATCAACTGGCGGATGTGCGCAACAGGAGGATCGGGTTTATTTTTCAAAGCTATAATCTGATACCAACCTTGTCAGCCTACGACAATGTAGAGTTGCCGTTAATCTACCGGGGAGTTCCCGGGCATCAGAGAAAAAAAGCGGTGCTGGATACGCTCGAATCGGTTGGGCTGAGCGGGCATCTGCATCACCGTCCGGCGGAATTGTCAGGGGGGCAGCAACAAAGGGTCGCAATTGCGAGAGCGCTTGCAACAAATCCTTCGATACTGCTCGCGGATGAACCTACAGGCGCGCTCGATTCGCATACGGGAAAAGAAATCATGGCGCTCTTAACCAAGCTGCATGCGGAAGGCCGTACGATTATCCTGATCACCCATGATCAGGCGGTGGCTTCGTACGCAGATCGAATTCTATATATTAGAGACGGAGCTATCGCTTAAGTCTTAAGCCTCATTGCTTTCCGGCTGTATGCGGAGGGTTATGGGGCTTATTGGCGTGTAGAAGCGCCGAAATTGACTTCTTGCGCCGGACAAGTTACTTTTAGAAAATAAAGAATGGCAAGTCAACGCAACAAAAGAAAGGGTTATGTAAAATGTCGCTTACGCATGCAACCTTTGCCGGTGGATGCTTCTGGTGTATGGTTACGCCGTTCGAGGAGCTTCCGGGCATTCACGGAATCGTATCCGGTTATATGGGCGGCCATTTGGCCAATCCGACTTATGAAGAGGTTAAAAAAGGGACAACCGGTCATCTCGAGGTCGTCCAGATTGCGTTCGATCCGGCGGTATTCCCTTATGAACGCCTGCTTGAGCTGTTCTGGCCCCAGATTGATCCAACCGATGATGAAG
The DNA here is from genome assembly GCF_037146255.1 of Paenibacillus sp. MMO-58. Classification (NCBI taxonomy): domain Bacteria; kingdom Bacillati; phylum Bacillota; class Bacilli; order Caryophanales; family Paenibacillaceae; genus Paenibacillus; species Paenibacillus sp. MMO-58. The sequence continues at coordinate 272,247 of NZ_JBBCVY010000004.1, read as the reverse complement.
GACAGTTCCAGGACCGCGGAAGCCAGTACCGTACCGCTATTTTCTATTATAATGAGGAGCAGAAGGAGCTCGCCCTTGCTTCCAAGCAGGCGCTGGCGTTGTCCGGGCGCTTCGACAAGCCAATCGTAACGGAAATCCGTGAGGCGGAGACGTTCTACCCGGCGGAGGATTACCATCAGGATTATCACAAGAAGAATCCGAAGCATTACAAAGAAGACCGCGCCCAGTCCGGACGCGACGAATTTATTGAGCAGAACTGGAAGTGATTCCGTCCTTGCAATAACAACCCGCTTGACCTGCCGTTACAATCGATACGGCAAGCCAAGCGGGTTTTCTTTTTTATCCAAGCTTTACGATTGTCCGGCCGCGCACTTGTCCTTGCAGAATGAGAGCAAGCTCTTCCGGAAGCTGCTCCAGCTGGATTTCGTTTACGATCGTGTTGCTTAGCATCGTTGGTTTCAGGTCTGTTGCTAGTCGTTCCCAAACCCGGCTGCGGAGCTCCATCGGGCATTCCACCGAATCGATACCAAGCCAGTTCACCCCTCTAAGAATAAAAGGATATACCGAGGTCTCAACTTCAACGCCGCCGGTTAATCCGCTTGTGGCAACGGATCCGCCGTATTGGAGCGTGCTCAGCAGGTAGGAAAGTGTTTTCCCCCCAACCGGATCCACCGCTGCCGCCCAGAGCGGACGCCGGACCGGCTTGCGTTCCGTTTCCGTCAGCTCATCCCGGTGAATGACATGCGTTGCGCCAAGCTCTTTCAAATAGGCCTCTTCGCTGAGTCTTCCCGTGCTGGCCGTTACTTCGTAACCTCGTTTGGCCAGTATGTTGACGGCAACGCTGCCTACCCCGCCGCTAGCGCCCGCGACAACGACCGGACCTTTCTCCGGTGTTAGTCCGTTATCCTCAAGCCGCTGAACGGATAACGCCGCCGTAAAGCCCGCCGTTCCTAGGATCATGGCCTCTCGTTGGGTAAGCCCGGTTGGCAGGGGAACAACCCAGCTTGCGGGAACCCGTGCCAGCTCGCTGTATCCCCCATGATGCGTTACGCCAAGACCATAGCTCGTTACGATGACCTCATCCCCCGGCTTATAGCGCGGATCCGTAGATTCGGCTACGGTGCCGGAAAGGTCGATGCCCGGGATATGCGGGTAGCTCTTTATCATTCGCCCCCATATTCCAACCATCCCGTCTTTATAGTTCACGCTGGAGTAGGCGATTCGAACGGTTACTTCTCCTTCGGGCAGATCGGCGGCAGCCAGATTTTTAATCGTTAGCGTTGGTGCTTCTTCCCCATTGTTATCCGCTACTAAAGCACGGAAGTGATCCATTCTTGCATCCACTCCTTCGGTTTCGTTTCTTCTATTGTAGCGGAAAGACAGTGGCACATCCAAATCGGGGGATGTTAACTCTTCACGATCCCCAGCGCAAAGCCGTCGTAGCCCTTGGATCCAACCGTTTGGATAGCCGTTGCGGTCATTCGCGGATCCTCCGCCAGCAGTTCCATGAATTTGCGTACGCCTTGAACGCGGGGATCCGTGCTATGTCGGTTTGTTACTTCACCCTCCCGAACGACATTGTCGGCAATGATAACCGTGCCGGGACGGGAGAAGCGCAGCGCCCATTGCAGATAATGGGGATTATTAGGTTTGTCGGCATCAATAAAAATGAGATCAAAAGGCGCCGTCCCTTCCTCCTCCAGCTTTGCTAATTGCTCAAGCGCTTCTCCAACTCTTATCTCTACCTTTGGGCTAAGTCCGGCTAATGCGATATTTTGCCCGGCAACGGATGCATGATGGGGATCAAGCTCCAATGTGATCAGCTTTCCGTGCTCCGGCAGTGCCCTTGCCATCCAGATCGTGCTGTATCCGCCCAACGTACCAATCTCTAAAATCCGTTCCGCGCCAATCATCTGAGCATAAAGGCTAAGCAGCTTCCCTTGATTCGGCGCCACATCGATGGCAGGCAGATCGGCCTGTTTATTGTTCGCCAGCACCTGCTCCAGAATGGAATCCTGCTGAATGAGCTGCTCCGTCAGGTAGGCATCAACTTTTTCCCAAATGTGCAATGTACTCATCATAATCACTTCTCCTCGCTTTGAATTGACTTTCTGCTTCCATAGTAAGCGAGTTATAATGATAAGAATAATATATGTTTTTCTTCGACTTATATATTTTGTATATAGATGGACTGGAGAGCTGCGTTATGAATTTGCATGCCTTGCGTTTGTTTCATACGATTGCCGCAGCGGGGAGCGTAACCCGCGCTTCAGAGCTGCTGAACATCAGCCAGCCTGCTATTACGGCTCAGATCAAGAAGTTTGAGAAAGAGCTGATGCTCGATCTCTTCAAGCCCCAAGGAAGAGGAATCGCTTTAACCGATGCAGGCGAGGAGCTTTCCTTGCTGGCTAAAAGACTGTTTGCCGTGGAGCATCAGATCGAGCAATTTGCCGTGAACTACCGGAGCGGCACCATCGGCAGCATCCGGCTTGCCGCTACCTATTTGCCTTCCCACTTCCTTATCCCGGCTTGGATCGCAAAGTTCAAGCAGCAGTTCGAGCAGGTCGAAATGAATATTACGACGACAAATTCCAGCGGAGCCTTACAGCAGCTTCTGGACGTCGAAGTTGATATCGCCATATTTGGCGGAATAGCCGAGAATTATCCGGACACGATTCAGACGGAAGAATTGTTTCAGGATGAACTATGGTTTGTTGTTGCACCGGCCCACCCGTTTGCCAATCAGCGGGTCACGTTGCCTGAGATGATGAAGGAGCCGTTTGTTATGCGCGAGGAAGGCAGCTCGACCCGGGAACGCCTGCTGTCCTTATGCCGCACCTACAATTCCGCCGTTCCGACCATCTCCCTCCAATTCAACGGATTACATGAAGCGATTACTGCCGTAATCGCAGGCTACGGCGCCAACTTCGTCTCCTCCCTTGTCGTCCGCGACTACGTCGAACGCGGCGAGCTCGCCCGCGTCTATGTCGAAGGGATCGATCTCAAGAACACCATCGCTATCTGCACCCGCAAAAACGAGCCGCTTCCCGCCTCGGCGATGAACCTTGTGCAGATGATCCGGCAGAATCCGTATGTGAGGTAGAGCCTCGCATACGGCTATCCCAGCTCATATCCGCTGCAACTCGGGTTTTTCCTCTTAACATAGAGCAGCAGGCTTTTTGCCTGCTACTGCCCCAGCTCCACCATCAAGACGCAAAAAAGCTGCCCCATATGGGACAGCTTTCCTTCTTCTACAAGCCTAGCAGCTTGTAGATCACCTTCGCGCTTTCGGCTCGGGTAGTGTTGCCTTGCGGGTCGAATTTGCCTTGGCCCTTGCCATTGATGAAGCCAAGCTTAACGGCTGCATCAATAGACGTTTTCGCCCAGTCATGGATAGCGGCGGAATCGGTAAAGGTGTTGCCTTCCGCGCCGTCTTCCATTTTCTTGCCGCTCTTCGCTTCGTACGCTCGCTTGAGCATAACGGCCATCTCTTCGCGCGTAATGACTGCGTTTGGCGCAAAGGTTGTAGCGGTACGCCCTTTAATAATGCCCGCTTCCGCCGCAGCTGCAACGCTATCGGCATACCAGCTGCTGGCTGCTACATCCGCGAAGCCAGCCGGCTTGGTCGCCTGCAGGTTCATTGCCCGAACAAGCAGCGCTGCAAATTCGGCACGGGTTACGCTTCGTTCCGGCTCAAACCGGTCGGCCGTTACGCCTGTTATCACATGCTTGGATGCCAGCTCCCTGATCATTTCCCAAGCCCAATGAGTCAACGGAACATCTCCAAAAGTCTTCGCATACTCCAATGCCGCATATTTGGAGAAATGCTGAATATCTGCCGTCATTGTACCGTCTGCATTTAACATTCCTCCGACATATTCCAGCTTGCCGCTATCCGCCACGTAATAAATACCGGTCAACTTCTTATTGGCTTCGCTATCCAGCTTGAATGTCAGCTTCAGCGGTTCGTCAAACTTGCTTAATACCGCCGCTTCCTTGCCATTGCCATCCACTAGCGCTAGGCGGAAATCAACTAAGGCGGAAGCCGGGCTTAACTCCGCACCATCTGCCGCAGCAGCCTTTTTCAGCAAATCCTGCTCCGCCGTTGCATCAAGCGGCTTAAGCTGCAGGACAATATGCGAAGCAGCACTCGACGCAGAGTCTCCCGCTTTCTTCACCAGCTCTTGCAGCATCCCGCTTGGGATGAGCAGCGTCAGATCACCTTGCTTAAGCTCCAGCGGTTTGCCGGCTAACAGCTCAGCAGTTCCTACTGGCAGGAGTACTTCCGTTTTTCCATCAACCGCAACGGTTACTTTGCTGCCGCCAGCTTGCTTCACCGCATCCTTCAGCTGATGTTCGGTTACCGTCACCGAAGAGCTGCCCGGCGTCACTCCGCCGCCGTTGCCACCGCTGCCGTTTCCATTGCCGTTGCCGTTACCCTCGCCGCCGTCTCTTGTAATCACAAGCTCCATCGTTTTGGTCGCTTGCGAAGCGCGGCCTTTATCCGTGTACCAATCCTGCGCCAGCGTCTCGGCGCTTGGTTCAATGTGAAGCTTAAAGCGGTTCTCGCCCGGCTCAAGCGGAATATTTTCCGCATACACATTGCCGTAGGCATCCATTGCTCCGTCAGCCAGCGGCTGATCGTTGATCGTAAAGTCCACGCCATACGGCACATTGGCACGCAGCGTAAACGACTCTTCCTTGGTATCGTACGAGATATCATCGCCATAAGAGATACGCGGCATCGTCAAGATCATCGGCATATCCACCCAGCGCAGGACGTAATCGTCGACAACCATCGTATTGCCGCCCTGGTTCTTGATCGTCAGCCTCATATTCGTATCCGTCGAGGAGTACGCATAGTTACCGGCATCCACGGTATCGTTCGCCAGGCGGGCATGCGAGGTAAATGCCTCCGTCGCCCAGGTGCCGCGGGTATATTTGTACTGGATCGACTTGCCTGCCATCATTTTGAAGCTGTATTCGACCACATCGCGAGTCGTGGCGCCGCTTGGAACGATCAGCTTGTTGCCTGCCGAATTCCAGCCGTTCAGATCGCCCGCCAAATAAATATCGTCTTTAACCGGCGTATAGCTAGGCAAATGAACGCGGAGCTTCACATCGACCATAACAAGCTTTGGCGTTACCGATTGTTCGCCCGAGTAAGCCCGGTTATATGCGCTGTCTACGGCAGCTACCTTGTACGTATAAGCGGTATCGTTGCTGACCGTAAAGTCCACATAGGACAACGCTGTTTTGGCTGCCGAAGCAATTTTCAAATATCCCGAGTTTGCCGTCTTGCGGAAAATCTCGTAATGATCCACCGTGGTTTCCTCGGGATCCTCCGTCCAGTTCAACAGCACGCGGTTGGATTCTACAGCAATCTCCGCAAGCACGGGAGCCTTCGGAGCCACCGTATCCGAGCTGTCCGCCTGAACCAGCACCGCTGCCTCAGCCGATTCGGCAAACGACTCGCCGTTATCCGTAGATATTTTGGCAAAATAATGATACGTTCCCGCTTCCGTTGGTTCAAAAGCAGCCCAGTATACCTTCTTTCCGTCTTCCGTATCGGACTTATAGCGAAGCTTGGTATCTTCAGACGCTGCTTTGCCAGCGCCCTCTTTATAGAACGCAAGGCGTCCAATGACGTTTGGCGCTTCTTTGCCCGCATAAGCCGCGTTGTCCGTCAGGCCGGGAATATCAATCGTTACTTCAATGTCGGAGGTCTTATGGCCAACGCCAAGCGTTACTTCCTCCGATTGCTTTGTTACTTCCACGCTGCTGACCGGGAACGATGGCGTTGCCGAGCCGTATTCGCTGAGCGGGCTTTCTCCATCCTCCGTCACGGCCGTCACCGTGTAGTAATATTTTTTGCCGTTCACGACATTCGTATCGGTCCAGCTTGCATCTTCCGGCTGTCCTACCAGCTGCAGCTGTCCGCCTTCAATCGCCGCGCGGTAGACGTTATAGCCGGAAGCGCCGGCTACCGCATTCCAGGTCAAAGCCACTTGCCCGTTGCCGCCGGCCGCATGCACATCGAGCACCTGCGGAACCTGAACCAGCTCCGACGTCGACGTCATCATGAGACCGGTCATCGCTTTTACCGTCAGCGTCACTTTGCCGCCGGCAACAGATGCTTCCGCATTGCTGCCAAGCTGGTCTTTCAGCGTCAGTCCTTCAGGCAGGAAGCCTGCCACATCCGCTTGAATGGACACATCCGAGGAGCCCCGGTTCACCACGACAAGGCCACCTTGGCTGCCTGTTTTCCGTGCATAGGCAATGACATCGCCCGTATTATAAGCCGTCTTCAGCTCCCCTGTACGGAAAACTTCATTGTTATCGCGCACGGTGCCTGCCTTCTGATACGTATCGAACAGAGACGCATATTTTCCAACCCCGGTATACTCTCCACCGGATTCCGATACGCGCTCCCAAGGGAACGTACGGCGGGAGTCGGGATCTTTCGTACCCGTAAGACCAACCTCATCCCCGTAGTAAATCGTTGGAGCGCCCGGATAACCCATTTGGAAGATCGCCGTCAGCGCCTGCATCTTCAGCGCGTTATCCGAAGCTTCCGGCGCGATCGCCAAATGCTCCTCTTCCCATTCCGGCTTATCGTATTTCGTAATCGAACGGATCGTATCATGGGAATCGACCAGGTTGAGCATCACTTCCCAAGCCTCGGCCGGATAATCCTCGCGGATCGACTCCAGCGCATCGTTAAATTGCTGGGCGTTGCCGCCAAGAATAAAGCTTTGCAGCGCGCCGCGGAAGCGGTAGTTCATCACCGAATCGAATTGGTCCCCAAGCAGGAACCGCGTAGCTACTCCCCACTCTTCGCCAAGAATAATCGGCTCCGGAATGGTCTCGCCATTGCTGTCCTTGCGGCCTTCCGTCGACTTCACCGCTTCGCGAAACTTCTGCCAAGTGCCCGCGGATACATCCGGCGCAACGTCGAGACGCCATCCGTTTGCCCCCATCCAGCCCCAGCGCTGCGAGTTCGCCTCCTGCATCATCGCGGAAGCTTCTTCATCCGTCTTGCCCGTCAGATTATGGCCGATAACGAGATCGCGGTAACCTTGAACGTTCCATTCATGGTTGCCCGGAAGGCCTTCGGTATCGCCTGCGGCAGGCGTCGGCGCATCGATAACAGGCAAGGAATCGTAGCCCCACCAGCCTTCGTACTTGTAATGGCCGTCTACCTTTTCATTCGTAACCGTAAACCAGGTTGTAAAATCGAAATCTTCCGGATAAGCATAATGCTTGCCCGTAGCCGGGTTGATCTGAGAGGTAAAGGAATCAATAACCTGCTGCTTCGCTGCATCAAGCTCTAAGCCATTGTCATTCACCTTGTCGTACACCTTTGCCCAGAACTCGTAAGCTCCGATCTCCGGGTATTTCTCATAGCGGTCAAAATAAATCGAATCGTCCCCGACATGGTTAAACACGCCGTCAACAATGAGCATAATCCCCATCTGATGGGCTTTTTTCGCGAATTCGGTGAAAACGCGGTCGGAAGCTACCCTCGTCGCTTCGTAATCCAGCCCGGAGCTTGGATCGCCAGGCGTATTGTACACCGGCTCGCCAAACATCGGATCCAGATGCTCGTAGTCGGTTGCATCGTATTTATGGTTCGAGCCTGCCCAGGCAACCGGGTTGAAGTAGATGACGTTTACGCCAATGGACTTCAGGTACTCCAGCTTCTGCGAAGCCCCTTGGATATCGCCGCCGTAGAACTCGTTGGTCCATACGCCGTCGGATTTCGCATCCGGGAAGTAAGGCTTCTGCTCCGGCGAGATCCGGTCCGGATTTTCCGGTACGGTCGACCATGTTCCGTCCACCTGATCCGGCGTTGGATCATTGGCCACTCCGCCGTCAAAATATTGCAGCTCATAGCCGCCCTTCGAAGTCACGCCGGCCGTTGCGGCATCCCCATCTGCAGGCCCGCGGTAGCCGTCCTCCGTCTTCGCCCGGTTATTGTCCTTGTTGCCGTCATAGAAGCGGTCAGGGAAGATCTGATAGACAACGGCATTTTTCATCCAATCCGGCGTCGTAAAATCTTTATCGTAAACGGTCAGATCGTAAGGCAGCACGCCTTCATCCGCCGTTGTGCCGGTACCGCCGCGCGAACCGTCGTCGCCGTATTCCACCTTCGCCGTTCCGTCGATCAGGATAAATTTATACCCCCATACCCCGATGCCCTTGAACGTCGAGCCCGGGATCGTCACTTCCCAATAATCCTTGTCGTCAAAGGAAGTCGCTTTGTGCATATCAAACGCGGAAGCGAGACCTTCCGGATTGCTCAGCTCCACGCGAACGACCTGCGCGTCGCCCGCTTCCGTCGCAATGCGGAGCGTGACATCCTCGACTCCTTCTTTTATCGCGCCAAACGGCTTCTTGTAAGTAACCGACCGGGAATCAAACAGCAGCTTGTCGCGCTTGATCATCCCGTCAAACTGGCTGTCCGCCGGCTTGTAATTCGTCACGATCGTCCGCTCCGCAGGCACGGTGCTGAACGTGATATCGGCCGGATCCAGTGTCGTCAGAATAAAATTGTCGTTGCCCGATCCGTAATTATTCGCCGACCAATTGTCGCCCTGAACAACCTTCATCTCGTACCGGCCTGCCGGCAGCGAACGCTGCAGCTTATAGACCGAGCCATCGAAGTTGTAATCGACAAAGAGCTGCTTTGCTTGATCAGGCGCCCAAGCGCCTTCTCCGAACTGCGTCTGAATGTCGCCAACTAGCCTCGGCCAGTCTGCTGCGCCAAGAGCCGGCGTATATTGCGGAATGCCGCTTGCTCCCGGCACGCTGATCCGGACTTTTCCAAGCTCGTCGTTGACATAGAAATTCACCTTCGATTGAGCCGCCAGATCAAAAGCAAAGTTATTTCCGTTATCCGAGTAACCGTCCCATGTACCTTGTCGGACCAGCTTGAACTCGTAATGACCCGCGTCCAGCACGGTCGAATAAGCGTAAAACTCGCCGACGAGATGCCTCATAAGCGTATCCGCCGAAGCGTTATTCCACCCTTGGAAGGAACCGGCAACCACCCATTTGGCGCTGCCACCTGGCTGGTTCACGAATACATCCGCAACCGGAGCATTGGCCGGCGGCTCGCCAACGAGAATTTTACTGTTTCCGTTCGACGTTTCCGAATTCGCAGGATCCTGGAACCAAATGCTTGGCAGCCCGTCAGCCGCCGAAATAAATTTATACGTATAAGTCCCGTCCGCACGCGATTCTGCCGCAAACGTATAATTGCCCTCACTGAGCACCATTTCATGTTGGTCGGCAAAAGCATTCGCATCAAAGCTTCCCGCCACCTTGAAATGCGGCGTATAGCTCAGATGAATCTTGCTGTTCTCATCCGAAGTCACGCTCAGATTCGGATCGTCCAGCCAGTTGCCGTTCACCAGAAACTTGTAGCCGTAAGCCTTGCTTGGCGCATCGCCCGTTACCTCTGCCGTGTAAGTACCGTCCCCGTCCTCATCGGTCAGCTTTACGGCCGGATCGCCCCAGCTGTTGAAATCGCCTTTGGCCGTAATGCTGACCGACGATTTCGGCAGAACAAAATGAATCGTGCCAGCCTCCGCATAGGTTCCGCTGACAGCGCTTGCTTGAACCTGCTTGGGCATCAGCCCCACCACCTGAATAACCATCATGATCACCAGCAGCAGCGACCATACTCTTGTCTGTTTTCTGTTCCTTACATGCTTCATCATATGCGCGTAATCCTCCCTAGTACATTCGAATTGGGCAAACGATTGCACAACAAGACGCAAAAAGCTCCTTTCCGCCGATAAAAAAAGCTATCCCTTGGGTTAGAAGAGATAGCGGGGTTGTTCCGGCTTTTGCAGTAAAAACCGGAAGGCATTGCCCTTAAGTTAGGCATTTATCAGCTTAAGTTCATTACCCTCATCCTATTATGAAAACGCTTTACAGTCAATGATAGGCTAGAAGAAATTTACTATTCGACAGAATCGGCAAAAATATGAGCAACCGTTTGCGCATAATGGACTATTGAAACGGGGAGATTTATAGCCATTACGTTCAAAAAGGAGCCGGGAACCGGCTCCTTTTTGATTATTTAATTTCTTTAAGGGCGTCATTTAATTTGACGATTTGTTCTTTAAGCACGGCTTGGTCCAGCGGAGTTTCTTTAACTCCGGTTTGAATCGCGCCCAATGGATCTTCAACTTTGCCGTATACATCGGCTTGCTTAGCCTTTACATCGTCTTCAAACTTCTCCCAATTCGACTCAAGCTCTTCAGCGTTCTTTGCTGCTTTTGCGGCATCGTTCGCATCCACGTTCTTCTGCATATCCGTTAAAGTATCCTGCATTTTCTTTGCGCCGTCTGCGGTCGAACTCGAATTCGACGAATTCGACGAACATGCTGCAAGAACAAGAACCAAACTTACTAGTACTGTTAACCCTTTTAATGTTTTCAAATGAATAACCCCCGATTAAATATGATTTATATTTGTCTGCTGTTGAATCTTTAACTCTTTTACTCGTTTATAGACAACGACAAGGATTGCAGCCAGCAGAAGGATACCTTGAGGAATGATATTTTCCCAAGTTGGATACAGACCAAATACATCGGCCACCGGGAGACTGTCCGAGTGCGTAGCTTTCAATACGCCTGCTAATTGCAGTCCGTGGATTCCCATGCCAAGAAACTTGAAGCATAAATAAAATACTAGAATGCTGGAGACGAGGAAAAAAGGTCTCATCGGAATTTTCACGCCAACTTTTATAATCAAGAAGGCAACAACAATCAAAATCAAGAGCCCGATTGCAATACCCGATAATAAACTGATCAGGCTAATGGAGGAAGCCATGCCGATAAAGAAGAGCACCGTTTCCGTTCCCTCTCGAAAGACAGCAAGGAAGGAGAGAATGGCAAGCGACCATAGGCTTCCGGAAGCAAGCGCCTTGGTGCTTTTGCCATTAATATAAGCTCTCCAGTTGGAAAGGCTTGATTTGCTGTGCAGCCAATAGCTCATATAAATAAGCATTACCGCAGCAAATAGTCCGGTACAGCCAGCGATCAAGAAGTTATTATTGCCAAATGTACCCTTAGCGAACAGTTGCTGGACAACGATGCCTAGAATAACACTAACCAGTGCGCCTGCCCCTAGACCATACCAGATCCAGTTCTTTTTCTCTCCATGGCCTGATTTCTTCAAGAATCCAAGAAGAGCGACGATTACCAGGAGTGCCTCAAGTCCTTCGCGAAGCAGGATCGTGATGACATCAATCATCCCGTAGCCGGTTTTATTGGCCAGCGGTGCCAGATAATCGCGCATGTCCTTCAGTGTCTGTGCGGACTTCGCGATTTGGGGAGGATTTGAAGTAAGCAAGGCGTACGAGGATACCATATCTCGTTCCGCATCCCCATAAATTTTAGAGGACTGCGTGAGGACGATACCCTCGACATCCAGCCATGAATTACGAAACGCCTCGATCTTGGCTTTCGCCGTCTCCACATCATTTTGGGCTAGAGCCGCATTCGCTTGGTCGAGCAGTTGGAGGATATCTTTAATCGTTGCATTTCCGGAAGAGACAGGCTCTGTAAAGGAAGAAAAATCGCCAGTTATAACTTTTTGATTGATGTTTATTAGTTTGTTAAGGCTTTGAACGACTTGATCTTTAGAAACCGGATTCTTGGCAAAGGCATATTGAACTTCGCCCATTGTTTCTTCAATACTGCGATAGGCGCCTTTAGATTTGGATTTTATATCCTGTTCAAAGACGTACCAGCTTTTGTTAAATTGGTCATATTGCTGCTTGGCAAGAACAAAATCATTTTGCTTGGCCGATTCTGCAGCCTTTACAACATGATTATTAGCGTCCGTTAATGCATCAGATGCTTGATCTGCGAATACACCGAATGGCAATAGAAGCATACAAATGAAAATGAGAACAGTTAATTTAAACTTCATTAATCCACCCCGATATCAAATGAGAAACGTTATCAATAAACTTTCCACATTCAATATTACGTACTTAGAGGGTAGATGTCAATAATGATTCTCAATCGCGATATTGGGAAATAATTGAAATGACTAGTTTTGACAATCAATTCTTATGTGTGTGAAACCCCGCAGAGCTATGTGGTCATAGCAGGTCATTTGACAGCGCCTCCCCCGCGTCATACGCGATCAGCCAGCAATCCCGGTATTCCCCCTCATGCCATTCATGTTTCTCCATCAGCTTCACCTTCTTGAAGCCGCACTTCTCATACACTCTTAACGCTCTTGTATTCCAGGCCTGCGGGTCCATGACGATCTTCCGCGCTCCCCGTTCCTTGATCAAATATTGAACCGTTTCCTTAATGAGCTCCGAACCAATTCCCATGTTCCAATAACGAGTCTCGCCAATAAACTGATCCATCCCGTAGAGGCTGCCTGATTCATTCGAGAGTCCGTAAATCTCCCTTTCCTCTTCCCCAATCTCATAAAATTGCAGATAGCCGATATCGGTGCCCTTATATTGAATAATGCAAGGCATGATTTCTTCCCGGTCCTCGTAAAAATGCTTCTGAACCAATGCCGCGTCAAGCGGCCTGTCCCTGCCCTCGTAATACTCCAGCACAGCCGGATCACTCAGCCAGCGGACCAGCAATCCCGCATCCTCCGGTTCAAGCGTGCGAAGACCTACCTCTTTCCCTTGAAAAAGAATCATCGTTTCACCTCATTATTTGATTAGATGCTGCCTATACGTCAGCGGTGCCACGCCCATGATCTGGCGGAAAATTTTACTGAAATACGAGGGGTTCGCAATCCCTACCCTATAGCCGATTTCCGATAGCGGCAAGGTTGTCTTGCGAAGCAGCGAGCAGGCATGCCGGATCCGCGTCGCTTGGGTATAAGCCACAATCGTCGTGCCAGTGGATTCCTTGAACAGATGCGCCACATGGTAAGGCGACAAATGAAGCTCGCCAGCCAGGTCCTCCAGCCGGAACGGCTCCATATAATGCTTCTCGATCCACCCGATAATCTCTTCCACATGAAGATTATGCCTCTTCAGATAAGCCGATTCACCGTCAGGGCTTTGCTTCAGCTGATGCACAAGACTGAGCAGGAAAACGCCCATGTTTTCCTCGAAATCTGCCTCTCTCTTGCCGCCCATCGTTATGCTGAACTGCCTGAGCAAAGCAACAAACGGCTCGCTCTCCGGCATTGCGTTCACTGGATGAACATTTGCCTGCTGCAGCATTAAGCGCTGGAAGAAGCTTTTTAGACTCGGAAAATCATTCAAATACCCATGAAGCACAGCCGGTTCGAAGAGCAGCACGCTGCGGATAAAAGGCTCCGCCTCCGTTACCTGAATCTGAATCCGGTGCATCTGGAACGGCGGGAACACAAGCAGCGTATTGGGCTCAATCGAATACGATTTCCCGTCGATAATGAGCAGTCCCCTGCCCTCATGCACATAGGTAAGCTCCATCTGGGAATGGGCATGAAACACCTCGCGGAAATAGTCCGTTGACGTTCTGCGATACTCGTATTCGAACCATCTTTTTGCTTGAACCATCCGTTTTCCCGCCCTTTCAAGATAACCGCAAGATATAAACACTTTACCGCAAAATTGAGCGACAAAGGATGTCTTTTTCCATATATTCTAGAAGCAATTCCACTAAAGGAGATGTTTCTGGCTTGAATAAATCAGATGGCATGAATTATGCGCCGCAAGGCAGACCGAATCCGGTCGTAACGCCCGGGGAATTCCAATTTGCGGCGATCGCGCTGGACCACGGGCATGTCTACGGCATGTGCAACGGATTGATTGAAGCAGGCGGCGAGCTTGTATACGTGTACGATTCGGATCCGGACAAGGTTGCCCGGTTCGTTAAGACCTACCCTCAGGTGAAGGTTGCCGCTTCGGAGGAAGAGATTTTCGCCGATTCCCGTATTCAGCTGGTTGCTTCCGCGGCTATTACTTCGGAACGCTGCGCGCTTGGCCTTCGGGTGATGCGGGCGGGTAAGGATTATTTTACGGACAAAGCTCCGCTCACAACGCTGGAGCAGTTGGAAGACGCCAAGCGGGTTTCCGCGGAGACCGGACGCAAATACATGGTGTATTACGGCGAAAGACTCCATAACGAAGGAGCTTTATTCGCTGGCCAGCTGATCGAGCAAGGAGCGATCGGACGGGTTGTGCAGGTTATGGGCTGGGGTCCGCATCGGACGAATGCGCAATCCAGACCGGAATGGTTCTTCGAACGGGAAAAATACGGCGGCATTATTTGCGATATCGGCAGCCATCAAATCGAACAGTTCCTGTCGTATACGGGAGCCAAGGACGCGCAAGTCGTACAGTCTCGCATCGCCAACTATCATCATAAGGACTATCCGGAGCTTGAAGATTACGGCGACGTTATGCTAACGGGGGATAACGGTGCAGCGGCGTACTTCCGGGTGGACTGGCTGACGCCTGACGGGCTGAGCACTTGGGGCGACGGCCGGACGCTTATTCTTGGCACGGACGGTTATATCGAAGTCCGCAAATATGTGGATCTTGCCAAGAGTACCGAGGGCAATCAGGTATATATGGCTAACCACGAGGGAGAGTTTCATTTTTCGGTAAAAGGCCAAGTCGGCTATCCGTTCTTCGGTCAGCTTATTCTCGATTGCATCCACCGTACGGAAAATGCCATGACTCAAGAGCATGCTTTCAAGGTTGCCGAGCTTAGCGTATTAGCCCAAAATCTTGCGGTTCGCATGGAATAGGAGAGATGAAGATGCTGAAAATCGCCATTATTGGATCCGGGGCTATCAGTAGAGCCCATATCGACGCCTATCAGAAATTTTCGGACAGATGCCGGATTGTTGCGGTTACGGATATTTACGTAGACAAAGCCGAGAGCCGTATTGCCCAGTGTGGACTTACGGAGGCGAAGGCGTACAGCGATTACAAGCAGCTGCTGGGGCAGGATATCGATCTGGTCTCCGTCTGCACGCCCCCTTATACGCATGCCGAGATTGCCGTAGAATTTCTGAAGTCGGGCAAGCATGTCCTGGTCGAAAAGCCGATGGCCTCCTCGCTTGAAGAATGCGATGCCATGAACCGGGCGGCTGAGGAAAGCGGTAAGCTGCTGTCGATTGTAGCCCAGAACCGCTTCCGCACGCCGATGATGAAGCTGAAGTCCGTGCTCGACAGCGGGCTGATTGGCCCGGTTGTCCACTCGCAGATCGATTCCTTCTGGTGGCGCGGTCACTGCTACTATGACCTGTGGTGGCGCGGCACGTGGGAGAAGGAAGGCGGCGGCTGTACGCTGAATCATGCCGTCCATCATATCGACGCGCTGCTCTGGATGATGGGCCGGCCAGCCGAGCTGCAGGCATTCATGAGCAATACGTCGCATGATAATGCGGAAGTCGAAGACCTGTCGATTGCGATGCTAAAGTTCGCCGGCGGCGGCCTTGGCCAAATTACGAGCTCCGTCGTCCACCACGGCGAGGAGCAGCAGCTTATTTTCCAGGGCAAAGCAGCACGGATCTCCGCGCCATGGAAGCTTGTCACTTCCAGCTCGATGGATAACGGCTTCCCGACTCCGAATACGGCTCTCTCCGCTGAAATTCAAGCCTATTACGACAACCTGCCGGAGGTTGCCTACGAAGGGCATGTCGGACAGATCCATAACGTTCTGTCCGCGATCGAGGGCGGGGAATCGTTGTTGATTGACGGACATAGCGGCCGCGCGACGCTGGAGCTGATTCTTGGCATCTACAAATCCGCCAGCACCGGGAAAAAAGTCACTTTCCCTCTGGCCGCCGATGATCCGTTCTATACGCGCCAGGGCATTCAGGACAACGTCCCGCATTTCTACGAGAAAGGTGCCTCGGTCGAGAACTTTCAGGACCGCACGATTACGACGGGCAGCAATTTGCGAGGATAGCAGATTGATGTGGAGGAATAAGACCCTGCTGGGGTCTTATTCTATCTGAAGTTACTCTACTGGTTATGAATAAGACCCTGCTGGGGTCTTATTTCTTTACGAGTACCTTTAATGGATCAGTTTCGTCACTCGCGCTGGCGAATAAGACCCTGCAAGGGTCTTATCACACTTCAAATTACCCTACTATGGCGGAATAAGCCCCTGCGAGGGTCTTATTCCATCTGCCCGCCTTCTAATCAGGCCAGTTTTGATACGCACGAAGGGAGATAAGAACCTACCAGGGTCTTATTACACTTCAAATTACTCTACTATTGCTGAATAAGACCCTGCCGGGGTCTTATTCATTTACTGGGGGAATTTTGCAGGCTGTGGACTGCTTGTTCCGGATGAATAAGGTCCCTCAGGGACCTTAACCCAATCAACGCAGGCTAATTTTACTGCCTTAAGGCCCCTTAGGGACCTTAAGCTTCCTCAAACGCTTCATTTGATCGTTGTTTGCTGCTTGCTCCACATGGTTAAGGTCCCTAAGGGACCTTAACACGACCTACGCCGGCTAAGTTTACTGCCTTAAGGTCCCTTAGGGACCTTAAGCTTCCACGAACGTTCCGTATGATCGTTTTTTGCTGCTTGTTCCGGGTGGTTAAGGTCCCTTGGGGACCTTAACCTTCAGCAAAGCGTCACCGTTTGAACGCTTTTTGGACCCCACGTTGGATTCCATCCAACGTAATTACTGCATCTGACATTACTTCCTTATCTACGTTGGATTTAATGCATCATAATGAGCTCCCTTCTCCCAACTAACCTCTAAATAGGAGATTACACGGGATGAAATCCAGCGTAGATGCCTAGGTGCAATTAAAAGAACCTATTTTTTAACTGGAGGAAATCCAACTTAGAAAGCGTCATGCCTCAGACCTCTTGTACCCCTGCAAAAAAAAACAAAGCCGATAAGCCCCGCAAAAGGGACTTATCGGCTCTAATCGTTTATTGCTCCAAACGAAGCGTAACTACCGATGCAGCAGGCAGATTGAGGCTCAATTTGCCGTTCTCGATCTTCGCTTCGTAGAATGCCTTCACGCTCACCTTGGAAGGCTCCTCGAAGGTGTTATGGGCCTGAATCGCATCCGCTGCGAGCAGCCTGCCCGTACAGTTGAAGCTGCCTTCGGCGCCGCGTAGCTCAAGGCTGATCTCCGACTGCTCGGACGGATGCAGGTTGTACAGGCTGACATGGATAACGCCATCCTTCTTGGACGCGGTAACGCCAACTTGATCCAGCTCTTTGCCGTCGGCATTTACTTTGCCGAATTGACCATGAATCGCCAATGCCTCGGCATCCTGATGGACGTTGTACATTTCAAGTACATGGTACGTAGGCGTCAGCAGGATTTTGTCCCCTTCCGTCAGAACCACCGCCTGCAAAACGTTAACCATTTGGGCAATATTAGTCATCTGCACGCGATCGCAATGCTTATGGAAAATATGCAGATTAATCGCCGCAACAAGCGCGTCGCGCATCGTGTTCTGCTGGTACAGGAAGCCCGGGTTGGTGCCCGGCTCCACGTTAAACCAAGTACCCCACTCGTCAACGATCAAGCCAACGCGTTTGTTCGGGTCGTAACGATCCATTACCGTGCTGTGGCGAGTCAGAAGCTCATCCATATATTCGGCTTTTTTCATAGTCACGAACCAGTCGTTCTCGTCAAATTCCGTTGCGGAGCCTTTGTCGGCCCATTCTCCCGGAACCGTGTAGTGATGCAGGCTCAGACCGCTCATAAAGCGCTCCGCTTTGTTCATCAGCACGTCGGTCCAGCGGTAATCGCTCGAGTTGGCGCCGCCGGCAATTTTGTATAGCTTGTTATCGCCGTATTGGCGGACATACGTCTGGAAGTTGCGGTACAGATCCGCGTAATGCTCCGGAAGCATCTCGCCGCCGCAGCCCCAGTTCTCATTGCCCACGCCAAAATATTTCAGCTTCCAAGGCTCTTCCCGGCCGTTCTGACGGCGCAGGTTCGCCATCGGGGAATCGCCGTCGAACGTCATGTATTCCATCCATTCGGACATTTCCTGAATCGAACCGCTGCCCACGTTGCCGCAGATATAAGGCTCGGCGTCAATCAGCTCGCATAGACGGAAGAACTCGTGCGTTCCGAAATGGTTATTTTCCACAACGCCGCCCCAGTGCGTATTAACCATTCTCTTGCGCGTCTCGCGGGGACCAATGCCGTCTTTCCAGTGATATTCGTCGGCAAAACAGCCGCCCGGCCAGCGCAGAACAGGCACCTTGAGATTGCGCAGCGCTTCGATCACGTCGTTACGGATACCGTCCGTGTTCGGAATTTCCGAATCTTCCCCTACCCACATGCCTTCATAAATACATCTGCCAAGATGCTCGGCGAAATGGCCGTAGATGTTCTTGTTAATCGTGCCGATCGACCAGTCTGCATGGACAACTGCCTTGTTCATTTGTAGTTAGCCTCCCAATAATAATGATTACATAAACAGCTGGATCACTGTTTATGATGGTTCTTGCCTCGTAAGCATTTTGCTAGTGGCTTGCTTCCCATAACGCCCGAACCGCCTGATGCGGATGCGGGCATCCTTTATCCTTCAGCTTGGCTCGCACTTGTACGAGACAGCCGCAATGCATGCAGGTCGTATCGTAAGCCATGCTTGCGCAGCCTTCGCATGCGGCGAGCCGCAGCGCGTACAGCTCGTCCGTAACGCAGGCATCGGGTTTGATCTTGGAGATCAGACGCTCAATCTGCTCGTCCGTCACTCTGACATCGGCCGAGCAGCCCTTGCAGCCGTCTCGTTCCCTTTTACTGACAGATTCTGTGATTGTCATGCTTGCTTCAGCTCCCACCCGCGCACAGGACGATAATAAATAGTTCTATAAGGAGATTGTATGGGATTGAGAAAGCGCCTACAATTCACTATAATGAGAAAAAACTGACCTATCGTGCTTTTTTTTGAAGAAAGGAGCTGCTGACGATCATCCGATTAGACAGCTGCGGCTACCGGTTTGTCCATCCTCACGGAATTTCGATTATCCGGCCTAACGGATCGGGGGATTACGCTTTTGTTCTGTTCAAGAAGAAATCCGAGGTAATCATACGGGGCGTGCGTATTCTTGTGGACAGCGATTCGTTTATCCTGTTCCAGCCGGATACGCCGCATTCGTATATGCAGTTTGAGCTGCCTTTCGTTAACGACTGGTTTCATTGCCGGGGAGAAGAGCTCAGGGGGTTGCTTGCCGAACTGAACTTTCCGCTGGATACTCCTGTCCCTGCCGTTGACCCGATGCTGATCTCGAGAAGCATTATGGAGCTCCACCGGGTTCAAAAGCAAGGCGGGCATTTGAGGGATCAAATTCTGGATACGGATATCCGGGCGCTTCTGATGAAGCTGAGCAATCTTCATGAGCTTTCCCAGCATCCCGAGCGGCCGGGCCGTTATATCCGGCAGTTCTCCGAGCTGCGGGACGAGCTGTACAACTCGCCGCAAAGCCATGTAACGGTAGAGATGCTGGCTGACCGCGTGCACCTGAGCAAGTCTTACTTCCAGCATCTCTATAAGGATATTTTCGGCTGCTCCGTCGTAACCGATATGATTAATGGCAGGCTGGAGCTCGCCAAATATTTGCTCAAGAACAGCACCCTCTCCGTATCGGCTATCGCGGCAAGCTGCGGGTACGAGCATGAGACGCATTTCATGCGGCAGTTCAAGAAATTTGTCGGCCTGACGCCAAGTCAATTCAAGGCTCGGGTATAGGCATAGATTCCGCCTTCCGCTTGTACTCCGCCGGACCGCAGCCATACCGCCTGCGGAACAAGGCGGCAAAATGATTATAGCTCTGGAAGCCAACGTCGAAGGCTGCTTCCCCGGCCGTCCGGCCGGCCTGCAGCATAAGCAGAACCGCCTGCTCGAGACGCATATTATTTAACGTATCCACGATGGAGCGTCCGGTCTCCGATTTGAACAGATGGGACAGCCGGGAAGCGGACAATCCTACCCGTGCAGCCAGCTCGTTAATGGATAACGGCTCCTGCATCTGCGCGGATAAAATCCGCATCACCTGGCTGACGCGGTAATCCAGCTTGTCCGCTAGCTGCCCGGCCATTAGCAGGATTAAGGCACTTAGCTGATTATCGCATAGCTCCTCCCAGAATCCGCCTTGCGCCCTTGAGTCATGCAGCAACGACCGAAAGATGCGGATCACCCTTCGCTGCAGCTCGCTGGAAGGCAGCGGGCAGAGCAGCACCTCTTCATCGGGAAGCAAAGACAACTCCGGGAGCCGATTGAAATGCACCCAAAGAAAGTTCCACGTATCTCCTTTTACGGTACCATACGTATGAGGAACCCTTTTGCGGAGCAGTACCAGCTCCCCCGCCTTGCATAATTTCTCTCCCGCAGGCGTCCGAAAAAAACCCTGACCATCCAGCGTATAAACGAGCAGCCAATCCTCCCTTCCGGCAGGACGCACCATGCAATAAGAATCGTTTTCCAAAAAATGTCCCGTTACGACGCCGTTCTTCGATTCCTTCTCCACCTTCTCCACCCCGCTCCGATTCATTACTCTAAGGGTAACGCGCCAGCCTCCATTCGTCCAGTATAATAGCAGAATCCATGCAGTATTGAGCATAATCGCGACTTCTACCTTTCCCTTTTACGCCCTACAATTAGAGACAAGAAGCAGCACACAACAAGGAGAGGGGCAATACAAATGAACCAGTCGCTTAAAGTGCTTACAGAGGAGCAAATGAAGCAGTTCGAGAAAGAAGGATATGTAATCGTTAAGGGTGTTTGGAGCAAGGAAGAGATCGAGGAAATCCAGGCCGAGTTCGATAAAATCAGCCTTACCCCCATTCCCGGCTACTTCGAGCCGGTTCTGGACGGAGAGCAGGAAGATCCGCTTCGCCGCTACCCGCGGGTGATGCATCCTCACCGTTACAACGATCTGAGCAAGCATTACATGCTGCATCCGGTTGTTCTCGACATTATGCACGATTTGTACGGAGAAGAGGCTTTGGCTGCGCAAAGCATGTTCTATTACAAGCCTCCGGGCTCCCGAGGTCAAGCGCTGCATCAGGATAACTTCTATCTCAAAGTGGAGCCGGGCAACTGTATTGCGGCATGGGCGGCTATCGACCGCTGCGACGAGGAAAACGGCTGCATGCTGCTTGTTCCGAAGACAAATACGTATGAAATTGTATGCCCGGAAGAGTCCGATTCGAACGAATCGTTCACGAACCATTACGTAAAGCCGCCAAAAGAGGAAAAGCCCGTTGCAGCCATCATGGAGCCCGGCGATATCCTGTTCTTTAACGGCAATCTGATTCACGGCTCTTACCGGAATAAAACAAAAGACCGCTTCCGCCGCGCGTTTATTTCCCACTACGCGAACAGCAGCGCGATGTCCATCTCGCATTGGTACAATCCGCTCTACAAGGCGGACGGCTCCGAGCTGTCGCTGGAAGCGAATCCGGACGGCGGACCATGCGGCATCGAGACGCCGGCTTATCACTAAACCATACAAAAGAGGGAGGCACGCGATCTCATCTGACCGCTGCTTCCCTTTTTTACAAGCCAGTTATTAGTCTATTTCTGCTCCATTATCCATTCCTGCCGCGCCAGCCCTGCTTGTGCTTCATTCAGAGTAAGTGCTGTTCCGTCCTCCGATACTTCAAGCGCCTTGCCGTTGTGTACGGATGTGATCGTTACTGACCCATTCGAATTCGGGCTAATAATCCACCGCTGATTATTGTAACCGAGGTAACTGTAGAGCTGAATGGAATTCTGTCCTGTATTGAGATCAAGCGCCTTTCCGCCTTCCGCCCGTATCGAATAGGAGCCTTGTTCATCACCAGTCGGTACTAGCGTCCATATGGAAGTTCCCCCGGCCTGAATCATTACCTGCTCTCCATTCTGTTGACCATTAACGAACAGGGATTTGCCTGTCGCTTCATTAGTCAAGACTGCGGAAGTCAGATCAGCCTCCTCCATATTAGCAGCCATAACGTTCTGATAGGACGCCTGTCCTCCAAACACATTCACGCCGAAATGTCCTTCTGCAAAGGTTCCATCCTGAACGTCCATGATACTTTGTCCGTTGACGGAAATTATGATATGAGGACCGTTTGCTTCAATGTTCACATGATAAGTTATGCCCCTCTGAAGAAAGGCAGGTACACGCGCAAGCACCATCCGGTCTTCGAAAACGCCGCCAACCTTATAGAACAACCGGTAAGCCTTCATATTTGGATCCAGATTAAAGTAATATCCGCTGCGTCCGTCAGCACTTGCGCGGAACAGAACCGAACCAGCCCCTCCATCCTCGCCAAGCCTCATATCCGCTGCATAGCTGAAATTGCCCGCCGTCTCTTGAGCGATATAATTCGCATCGCTGGAGTAGCTGCCCCGAATACCGTTCTCCGTAACTACCCAGCTGGGCAGCGACAGATCCGGCTTCCAGCCGGTCAGATTCGTAACGAATTGCCCGTCATACACCCGGACCAGCGTTCTGGCGTAAGCTTTGCCATCCGGGGTCGACACTTTAATTAAAGCTTCTCCCGGGCTGCCCGCCAGCAGTGTCGCCTTGCCTTGCTCTGAGGAGCTGATGCTCACCACACCTGGATTACTGGATACCCACTTTAACCGCTGCATTTTACCTTTGCCTCCAGCGTAACACAAGGAGTCAACCGCCGCATACAACGTTTGTCTCTGACCGACGCCAAGCTCCTTGTCGCTGGTGTCCATGACAATTAGGGTACCGGCATCCTTCAGCACATTCCAGGTATCTGTGAGGGCGTGTACTTTCAACGATACGATCGTAACGGGTCCGCCCTTCGTATAGAAGCTCATGCCGCGGCTTGCAGGATCGGGAAAAATAACATCGGAGAACACAACCTCACCGTCATTGCCAAACAGCTCAATGGAGGATTCATCCACAAAAATATTCATTTTCACCCGCTTTGCTGCCTGCTTTAGCGGTGCCTCCTGATAAGTCGAGAACTTGTCCGAGAAGTCTGTCACGCCGGAATTGCTCCGGTCGATGAACATTTGATGATCGGCAATCCGATAGCCTGCAACGGTTTTGTTGCTCCCAGCCCCTTCCCTTACGTTAAAGCCGAATTCCGTTACAGCGCTGCCGGCCTTGATCTCAATCTCCGCTTCGATCTCAAAGGCTCCTGCCGACAAGTCCTTAAGAAGATTCGCACTGTCTGCCGTTACCTGTTTATTTAGGGTCGTATACATCGTCGTGCGTAAAGACTGAAGCTCCCGAACAGGAGCTTGCACAAGCCTCACTCCGTCACTTGTATTCCTTAGCGTTAACTCCCTTGGAATCGTAAGCTCGCCCTTCCAGCCGTTAGTAGGAAAAGCGAACGGATAGTCCCAGTTCGTCATCCAGGCGAGCGTGATTCTCCGGTTGTCCGGCAAATCCGAGAAGGACATGGAAGCGTAGAATTCCTTGCCGTAATCGGTTCTCAGCACCTTTCCAGGCGTATTATCGTTGACAAATTTGCCTTCTGCCGTCAACTGGCCGATGAAATATTCAGCATCGGAGCCCTCCGTTGCAGGATTGGCGCCAGTGCTGATCATCAGCACCCATTTCTTCTCTCCTGTTCCTTCCATCGGCAATTCGAACAGGTCCGGACATTCCCATACGCCGCCGCGCACATAACTGCCGTATCCAAAGCTGTCGGTATGCGTCCAATCGATCAAATTCGCCGAGGTGAAGAAGCGAATGTGATCGCCGCCGGAAACGACCATGATCCACCGGTGATTCGCCTCATCTCTGACGACCTTCGGATCGCGGAAATCCCAGCCGCCAGGATCATTCCCCTGCTTGCCCGGATTCTCAATGATGATCGGATGCTCAGACGAATATTGCCAAGTTCGTCCTTTATCGGTACTGTAGGCAAGGCCAATACGCTGATTGCCGTTATACGCATCGGGATTATACGAGGTATAGTAGGCAATCAGGCCGCTGCCGCCCGAGTCAGTAAACAGACCGGAAGCATTATTCAGATCCGCGACCGCCGAGCCGGACCAGACATGCCCGTTATCATTCCAGGGCAAGGCTATCGGCAGTCTTTTCCAATGTACCAGATCATCGCTGACCGCATGTGCCCAAGTTCCCCCATCCTGATGGAACAGATGGTATTCCCCTTCATAATAGACAAGCCCGTTAGGATCGCTCGCTGAACCGCGGGCCGGCGAATAATGATAATCCGGACGGTAACTTTCCGTGTAATAATCGGAGGTCGGAACCATATATACATTCTGGAAATAACCGCTGCCCTTCAGGACGGCAAGTCCTGCATTCCCTTCCAGGTAGCTGCTGTCGATCGCTTGAACAGCCGCATCCGCATAGCCGTCTACATAAAGGGTAATTTGATTGCCGCTGGCTGTAATCTCCAGATGATGCCTTGCATCATCCTGCGTCGAATATACCTGCTTGGAGGTACCGATTACGGTGCCATCCAATTTCAGCAGACGTGCAACGACGCCGTTGCTATCCTTTGATAATGCAGCCAAATAACCTTCTGTGCCATCTTCATTCATTCGGAAAGCAAGAGCTGCTTCAGACTGCCCGGCGTCGAAGGCGATATCGCCTTCATATACAAAGTCAGCCGCTTGTTGATTATAAACCTGAACGGCCGCTTTATCTTGAGCTATTCCTTGCCAGCCTTTCAAATCCGGCTCCCAAATGCCGGAGACAGAGATAGCCGTTCCCAGATTGCTCTTCAGTTCACTCACTTTTATATTCTGAAATAGGGCTGAGCCGTCCCATACATTCAACCCAAGGAAACCTTTTTTGTAAGCGGTATCATTAATGTCAATAACAGGCTTGTATTGACCATTCCAATAGACCCTCAGGCTGCTTCCGTTTGCAATGACTTTCAGATGATAAATTTCGCCTGCTTTGAGTTCAACTTTCCGTTCTTCCTTCAAGGCTGTGTCACTGCCCTCATCTCTAAGGCGGATAAGACCTGCATCAGGTACGATTTGCAGCATATAAGAAGCCCAGCCGTCCTCATTGGACCGAAATACCAATGTGGCATCCGCCTTCATGTCGGTTACTTTCACATCCGCCTCGTACACGAAATTATCCGCTGCGACGCCGGATATCGCCATTACATTTTCCTTCGGATCGGATGTCAGCAGCAAGCCCTCCTCTGTATTTTCCAGATGGCCTCTTCCTTTCACTTGCCAGTTTGTTAGATTCGTATCAGCATTGGTTGCGCTTACAAGAGTATCCGGAGCTGACTCTGCTTTTATGCCTGCATCCGCTGCTGCCTTAGCCGTCCAGCCTGTTTCCGGATTCGCCGTTACCGATGCAACTGAAGCAACGGCCATTACACAGGAGAGTACCGCCCCAACCGCCCAACTCTTTGATCTGCTCTTTGCCTTCATCATCATCCCTCTTTTCTTATTGAATCTCGCATCTCGAAAAAGAACCGGGGAATTGCCGCACCTCCTCCGGCAAATCCCGCTGTCCTTGTCTATTAAATCGCACCGGCCTTCGCATGTGCCTGCTGATAAGCCCGCAGTCCAAGCGCCAGAGCTCCGCATAATCCAGCTTGCTCCCCTAGCCCCGGCGCGACGATATAGTTATCGATATGTTCTGTAATTTCAGCTGCGCTAACGTAGCCGTTCAAATTAAGCTTCACCGCTTCACGGATAAGAGGGAACAGATGCGTCTGCTTCATCACACCGCCGCCGAGTATAATCTTCTGCGGCGAGAGCATGAGAATAGCTCCTGTAATAGATTGGGCGATATAATAGGCTTCCATCTCCCAGGCGCGATGATCTGCCGGAAGCTCATCCCCCTTCTTTCCCCAGCGTGCCTCGAGAGCCGGACCAGCCGCCATGCCCTCCAGACAATCACCATGATAAGGGCATAATCCCCGGAAGTTTTCTTGCGGATGCCTCTTGACCGGCACATGTCCTCCCTCCGGGTGAACAAGGCCATGTACCAATTGGCCTTCTGCGTAAACTCCGATTCCAATGCCAGTACCAATCGTATAGTACAGACAGCTCCGAAGCCCTTTCGCAGCCCCCCATACGGATTCCCCGTAAGCAGCCGCGTTAACGTCGGTATCCCAGCCATATGGAACACGAAACACTTGCTTCAATGTCCCCACGAAGTCACAGTTTGCCCAGCCCGGTTTAGGCGTTGTTGTCACGAAGCCGTATAAAGGGCTGCCCGGATGAAGCCCAATAGGTCCGAAGGATCCAATGCCAATGGCCTCTACTTGGTTTTCCCGAAAATAGTCAATCACCTTGCCAAGCGTCGCCTCTGGCTGCTCTGTCGGAAAGCTGACTGAATGCTCGAGCACACCATGCTCATTACCAACCCCGCATACAAATTTGGTACCACCCGCTTCAATCGCTCCAATGCGCATAACTTAATGCCCCCTCTTAATTCACATTATCCTCTGTATCAGGAATGAGCTCGTAAATAGACAGGGAGGAAAGAGCCTCATTGGCGTTATCCGTGAAGTACGAGATTCCCGTTGCATCCGGATCAGGATAAATAAGATCCGTTATAACGGCTTGCCCATTATTGGCGAATACCTCTACAGATGCCGAGTCAACAAAGACACGAAGGTCTATGCTTTCGCCGGAAGTCACAACCTTAGCGACTTGAATGCCGGAGAATAACGGATGGAATCCATGCTCACCGGACTTGGTACGGTCTACATAAACGCTGCGCGAAGTGGCATCGAAACCAACAACGGTCCCGTTAGCAGCCCCAGTCCGGATCATGAATCCTGATGAATAATCCGTTGAAAGCACAGCTTGAATTTCATAACTGACAAGTTTCAGCTTCTGCAGCGCCTGTCCTGTTTCTTCAATCGTCGCGTTTCGCAGCGCAAGCCTAGGCTTTCTGATCGATTCCAGCTCTGCAACCGGCCTCTGCACCAAAGTAACTACTCCCTCTCTTAATTCAAGCGACATCTCCCTAACAATCGTCATCGCTCCCCGATAACCCTCGGTAGGAGTCTGATTGGCATAATGCCAATTGCTCATCCAGCTAATCATCAGACGTCTACCGTCCGATTCAGGAATATCCGACCACGTGATACCGGCATAGTTATCGCGGCCATGGTCAACCCATCTAACTGCCTCGGAAGCCGCATCCGGAGTGAAGGCAACCCCGTCAAAGTCGCCGGTGAAATATTGGGTTCGCGATCCTTCCGCGAAAGCGGGATCCGCCCCGATGCTCACAAGCATGACCCATTTCGTATTGGATGCATCACCATCAATAGCCAGTGGGAACAAATCCGGGCATTCCCATACGCCGTCATGTGATCCGATTCCGTCACCAAACTCGCTGCCAAACGTCCAGTTTATAAGGTCTGGAGAATGATAGAGGCAAACCGTCTGACCGCAGGCAATAATCATCACCCAGCGACTCGTTTCCTTATGCCAGAACACCTTCGGATCGCGGAAGTCAATAAATGTCTCATGCGTCAGAACCGGGTTGCCGGCATACTTCACCCACGTTCTTCCTTTGTCCGTACTATAAGCCAGGCTTTGGCGCTGAATCGGGTGGCTGCCTTCAATATCCAGATGATGAGTGAATATGGCAACCAGCCCCGGACCGTCCGGAAACAATCCCGTTGTATTCTCCCAGTCCACTACTGCGCTTCCGGAAAAGATCACGCCATGCTCATCCGGTACCAGTGCAATGTCGCGTTCCTCCCAAGTGACAAGATCCTTACTCACCACATGTCCCCAGTACATAGGCCCGTGAGTATCTCCATAGGGATTATGCTGATAGAATAAGTGATATTCACCCTCGTAAAAGACCATCCCGTTTGGATCGTTCATCCAGTTGGCCTGCGGCGAGACATGGTATGCACCTCTGAAGTTTTGTTTAGCCAGTATAGACATGATTGCCTCTCTCCCCTGCTCCATTCTTTTCTCTTTCTTCAAAAAAGAAGGCCCTGCCCGGCAGTTTCCCTTGCCGGAACACGGCCATTACCGCTGCATTTTGCATTTAGCCTTTTGTCGCTCTGTCGTAACCGTCTTGTTTAATTTTGAGCCATTCCTGCAGACCAAGGCGGTCCAGCTCTTTCAAATAATCGTCCCACTGTTCATTGATCTTGCCATTCTGATACCATTCCGTACGCATTCTGAGCACGTAAGCGAACAAATCTGTTTCAATCGTTGTAAGACGGTCCAGCTCTTCTATGGAGTTAAATACGCTAGGCATGACATTGTCAGCTTTCATATGCGGAGCCATAATATTTTTGATAATATCCAACCGGCTCTTCGCATCATCCGGCATCGTTGTATATTTGCCATAGTAGGAATCCAGAATTGCGAGTGGTCCGCCGATGCTCGTTTTCTCGCGAAGCTCAACCGGCGCCGTACCTTTCAGCGGCAGATGCTTCAGCATCTTGCTTGCTTCATCGTATTCGAAAATATTTTGCTGCTTATCGTCGCCGTAAGTTCCCCAGTTGTCCTGT
Source organism: Paenibacillus sp. MMO-58 (assembly GCF_037146255.1). Classification (NCBI taxonomy): domain Bacteria; kingdom Bacillati; phylum Bacillota; class Bacilli; order Caryophanales; family Paenibacillaceae; genus Paenibacillus; species Paenibacillus sp. MMO-58. The sequence goes on along the minus strand of NZ_JBBCVY010000004.1, from coordinate 243,857 downwards.
ACCGATTGAATCGGATCATAGAGCTGATCGACCCATTTCGCTGTCGTTTCCAGGTTCTTGTTCGCACTTGTAACGACCATCTTGCCACGGCCAAGTCCAAGGCCATTCGTTCTCGTTACGTTAATTTCCCCGTCAGGTCCTGCAAGCGGAGGCATCACTTCATAGGAATCGTTCGCTCCGGAAATATTCGCTTTATCCCAGGAGAAGTACAATCCGTATTTCTGATCTTTCCCCTTCGCCAAATAAGTGCTCCAGTCTTGTGTATAGGCTTCAATGTCAATCAAGCCTTCTTTATAAAGCTCATTCACAAAGGAAACAGCTTTCTTGTAACCTTCATCCGCAGCTGTAAAAATTACCTTGCCGTCATTTGATACAACCGCATGATCTGGATTTTCACCTAATCCAAAGGAAGCGAATAAGAAAGCCAGATCCTCGGCACCAGGCTTATTAATGAAGGACAACGGAATTTCATCCGCTTGCCCATTGCCATTCGGGTCCTGCGTTTTGAAGGCAATTAGTACTTTCTTCAATTCTTCCGTCGTGGTCGGCATTTTCAGGTTCAGCTTTTTCAGCCACTCCACGTTTATCCAAGGCATGCTGTCCACGGCCTGGATTCTTTCCTTGCCGCTTCCCAGCTCTTCAATCCAAGGGAAGGCATAAATATTGCCGTCAGGAGCGGTAATCATGCTTTTATACTCAGGAGCCTGCTCCAGTACTTTCTTGAAGTTTGGCATATATTGATCAATCAGGTCATTGAGCGGAATAATCGAGCCATTCTTAGCAAGCTTTAGAAGTTCATAGTCGCTGTAATCCGCATTAAAGATCGCATCCGGCAGGTCGCCGCTTGCTACAGCAAGATTTCTTTTCTCAACAAAGACATCATTCGTAAAGTTCTTCCAGTTAATATGAACATTGGTTTTCTCTTCGAGCCTCTTGTTAACAAGCTTGTCGTTTGGATCAGCCGGAGCTATGGCTGAGCTCTGTGTAATAAAGTTAAGGGTTACTTTACCGCTTGGGTCCTGCTTCTTGCTGGCAGCGCTTCCTCCGCCTCCACCGCTGCAGGCCGATAGTAGAAGGATTGAAGCAAGTGCTGAAGCCGTAGCTGTTCTGGATACCAATCTGGATTTGTTCATTGTACTCATTACCGATGACCTCCCAATAATAATGAATGAATGATTTCTATCTTTCGCATGGCCATGCGTATGTGAAGATCCGTTCCTACTTGAGGGAACCGACCATGACACCTTTCTCAAAGTACTTCTGGAAAAACGGATACATAATAAGAAGCGGCACACTGGATACGACAATAGCCGCATATTTGATAATCTCCGACAATCGTTTAAGCTCTGCTGCCGCAAGCTGGTCATTGATCATGCCCGGCTCGACCTGGTTCTGAATAAGAATCGACCGAAGAACAAGCTGAAGCGGATGGAGATTCGAATTGTCGAGATAAATCATCGCATCGAAATAAGAGTTCCACTGCCCGACAAAAGCGTATAACGCAAGCACAAACACAATTGGCTTCGACAGCGGTAGAACGACCTGCATGAAAATCCTCATCTCGGAAGCCCCATCGACATTGGCTGCTTCCTTCAACTCTAGAGGCACTCCTTTAAAGAACGTCCGCGACAAGATGATATTCCATACATTCACGGCCCCCGGAATAATGACTGCCCATACGGTATTAAGCAAACCAAGATTTTTCACAAGCAAATAAGTAGGTACCAACCCTCCGCTGAAGAACATCGTGATGATGAACAGGGTCATGAACACCCCCTTTCCCTTCAACCGATTATCGGACAGAGAGTATCCGGCACAGACGGAAACTACCACCGTCAGGAGGGAGAAAGAAACCGCATAAAAGACAGCATTGCCGAAGCCGCGAATCATCGCCGGATTGGACAGTATCATTTTGTACCCCTCAAGGGACCAGTCCGATAGCTTAAAAGACAAGCCTCGACTCAGCAGTGCAGACGGATCCATAAAGGAGGCGACCACCACATAAAGCAGAGGGATCACGACGACGAGGACAGCAAGCGTGAGGAAGATTCCGTTAAAAATAAGAAATAGGCGATCCAGTCTGGAATGCTTAATAGTCATGCGTATATCTCCTTTCTTAGTAGAGGCCGTCGCCTTCATTCAGCCTTTTTACGATGAAATTAACGGTAATAAGCAACACTACGTTAATAACTGAATTAAATAATCCAACTGCCGCAGAATAAGCATAGTCACCGGACTGCAACCCGATTTTGTACACGTAAGTTGGAATAATCTCTGATGTCGGAAGATTCATTGCCGTCTGCATCAGATAAGCCTTCTCGAAACCAATCGACATAATGCCGCCTGCCGCCAGAATAAATACAATCGCCATAATAGGTCGAATCGTCGGCAGATCGATATGCCGAATGCGCTGAAGCAAGTTCGCTCCATCCAGATTAGCCGCATGATGAAGCTCAGGATCAACGTTTGCAAGCGCCGCTACGTAAATAATGGAGGCCCAGCCTGCTCCTGTCCAAATATCGGACAAAATATAGATACCCCTGAAATACTGGGGACGGGACATGAACATTACAGGTTCCCCTGTCACCAAGGTAATCAAATGATTAATCGGACCTGTCGGGGATAGGAAGATAAACAGCATCCCTACCACAACAACAACCGATATGAAGTTAGGGGCATACAAAAATAATTGAATATTTTTCTTAACGCCAGTATGCCGGATCTGATTCAACATAAGCGCGAGAAGAATCGGTATCGGAAAACCGAGAATAAGACCGAAAAAACTTAATTTAAGCGTATTCATAAAAATAACGTCGAAGTTCGGCGATGACAGAAACTTTTCGAAGTTATACAATCCTACCCAGTCACTTCCCAATATGCCTTTAATCGGGCTGAAATCCTTGAAGGCAATAACAGCACCATACATCGGACCATACTTGAATATTAGTGTCAGAATAAGCGCAGGAGCGAGCAAGATATAGAGAAAGTAATGCTTTCTCCAATAATCAAGTGCTGCGTTACCGGGCTTTGCTACCATTTGAGCCTGTTTGGCTTCCATGTGTTAGGCTTACCTCCGTCCATTTACAAAAGTGTTCTATTTTTTGTGCAGTAAGGGCTTTCAATTAAACAATTGCATCTCGCTTGCTGCATTTACAATTTACCAAACAGCTTTACAAACGTCAATACATTTTGTAAAAATAATTTGCGCATTTGATAACCTACTATTGTTCATAAACAACTAATTTTTCTCAACCTCCTATAAAATTTGTTGGTTTTTATTGGGAAATTAGCGGTTTTATAGTCAAAACGCTTTTTACCCGAAGCGTTTTCCGACCAATCAATATGCATTTTGCATGGTCTTTCTTATTTTTTGAACACTAAACAGATGTGTGATTGTAAAGTAAATTGTGCATTTGTAAAATTAACGTTGCTATTTACTATAAACTATTGTACATTTGAGTTACCTACATGGATGAAATAAGTTTACAAAATCACAAATAGGGGAAATGCAAGAGGTGAACATATCTGCATGACTAAGGAAAAGGTAACCATTCAAGATATCGCCGATGCGCTAGGCATATCTAGAAATACCGCTTCTAAGGCGCTAAACGGCCGAAGCGAAATTCCTGAGGAAACACGCAATAAAGTAATTAAGAAAGCTATTGAGTTAAAATACAAACAATTTTCTTATCTAGAAAGCGAGCAGCTGTTATCCAAAAATTCAGGAAATATCGCTTTATTGACGGCTAACCTTCCGAATACATCCCACTTCGGCTCCACTCTGATCAGCGGCTTGGAAAAGCAAATCAGCGCCGAGGGCTATAACCTTTCTTTTCACATTATTAGAGAGGTGGATCAAGCCTCGTTATCGCTGCCGAATAATTTTGATGTATCGAATGTAGACGGCATCATATGTATTGAATTGTTTAACCTTGCTTATAGCGAAATGATTACAAGCCTTGGCGTGCCTACAATATTTATAGACTGCGCTTCCACGGTATGTTATCCCGAATTTAAAGCTGATATTCTTCTGATGGAGAATCAACACAGCGTATACCAGCTGACAAGGAAATTAATAGCGAGCGGATACAACAGCTTAGGATTTATCGGAGATTATAACCATTGTCTCAGCTTTAATGAACGCTGGCTGGGCTTTAACCGGGCTCTCAACGAGGCTGGAATCCCACTTGATCCCGGTCAATGTATAGTAGAAGACGATCGTCTCTTCTTCTCTACGCCAACTTGGCTTGAAGAACGTCTCCACGAGATGCAGAAGCTGCCCTCTGCCTTTATTTGCGCTAACGACTTTATCGCCGTCAGTTTCATGAAGGCGCTGAAGAACAAAAGCATCTCTGTTCCTCATGATGTCGCCGTTTGCGGCTTCGATAACGGCCCTGAGTCCATGATCGTTGAGCCTCATCTTACGACTGTTCATATTTATAGCAACGAAATGGGCGTGAAAGCTGCGGAGATGCTGCTGTCAAGGATTAACGATCCTGAACAGCCCTATCAGGTTTCTCATATCTTTACGAAACCTATCATCAGGGAGTCTACTGCGGGGATTGGTTAGTGCCAAAGAACTGTTCTAGAATGAATAACAAAAAGCCCCATTCTCGGATAGGGGCTTTTTGTTACTCCAACAACTATTTATACAGGAATTCCCTTTCCCTGCTCCTCCCAAACCCAGCTTGGCACTTCCCGGCGCAGCACGGGGGCGATGTCCGAAGCGAACCGCTCCATCTGCTCCCGCTGCTCGGCTTCGGATAGGCCGTCTACGCTAAGAGACAGCACCTGGTGCCCAAAGGCCGCTTGGTAGTTTAATATTTTCTCGAGAATCTGCTCCGGGCTTCCGATCAGACTTGGCCCTCTGGCGATATTGTCCTCAAGCGAGGTAAACGGAGATTGGTTATGCTGGGCGGCGGCCGTTGCCTGGAACGCCTCATAGTAAGGACGATACCGCTTAATAGCCTCCTCCGTCGAATTCGCGATATACAAGCTGCCCGCGCCTGAACCAACAACCGCTTTCCGCGGGTCATGCCCGTAATACGCCAGTCTCTCGCGGTAATGATCGATGAGATCCTTGTATTTGGCCTGCGGATGGAAGCTGTTCGAGGAGAAGATCGGCTCGCCGTAACGGGCGGCAAGCTCGGTGGAGCGGGTGCTGGACGCGCTCCCGTGCCAGATTGGAATCGGTTTTTGCAGAGGCCTTGGCTGCGTCGTCACCTCATGAAGCGGCGGACGGTATTGGCCTTGCCAGGTCACACCCTCCTCCTGCCAAAGACGCCGCAGCAGCTCGTAACGCTCTTCCATCGAATCCCATTGCTCCTCTTCCGTAATTCCGAAGAGCGGGTAATGCCGCGGATCATTGCCTTTGCCGATAATCATCTCCAGTCTTCCGCCGGACAGATGATCAAGCGTAGCGTAATCCTCGGCGACCCGTACCGGATCCAATACGCTTAACACCGTTACAGTCGTCAGCAGACGGATGCGCGAGGTTCTTGCCGCAATGGACGTCAGCAGAAGCGGGGGAGAAGAAGAAAGAAACGGAGTGCCATGCCGTTCTCCAATGCCGTATCCTTCAAAACCAAGCTTCTCGGCAAGCACCGCCTGCTTGATTATATTTTCGATTTTTTCGCTGGTCGTGAAATGCTCTCCCGTCACCGGGTTCTTCAAATTCATTACCAGGCTGAACCATATAAATTTCATAAGCTTTCACTCTCCTTTGGCGTCGTAAGCGGTGGTGCCGGCATCCGTCTGCCCAGCAGCAAAGCAATCGGAATCGCGCAGGCAACAATAATGCTGGATACGAAAAACACATCGTGAATACTGTGCATGTAAGCTAGACTATATGCCTTCGTCCCCTCTTCTCCTCCGCCTGAATCAGCCAGATGAACCGACAGCCGGGAATAAAATAAAGACGTGCAGAGACCTAACGCCATTGCGCTAAATACTTGCCGCAGCCAATTGAGCAATGCAGACGCATGCCCAATCCACTCCTCGGGAACGGACGACATGCTTGCGTTTGTTGTTGGCGTTGAGGCAAGACCGGTTCCGGTATTGCGGATGGCGAGCCATACGATAATCGCAATAAGACTGGTTTCTGGAGGCATCTGACTGAAATAATAGGTGCTCACAACCAGAATCGCGCAGCCGATCATAATCAGCTTGGCCGGTCCCAATCTGTGATACCATTTGCCGGCGGCAAACGTGGCAGCCGTTAAGCATGCCGCGGCGGGAAGGAACAGAAGACCAACCCTGAACGGCGATAAGCCTTTCATCTCAACCAATAATAAAGGCATGAAATAGACAACCGAATAAAGTCCAAACGACAGAATAAGAGAGGCCATCAGACTCAGCGAAAATCTGGGGTTTAACAGCAGCCGAAGCTGCAATAGAGGATGCTCGCTGCGGCGAGCCTGCCATATAAATAGGCCAAAGCCGCCGACGCCAACAAGCAGCATCGTCCAAGTAAGCAGGCTGTTCCAGCCCCATACGGTCATGTTGCCGAATAGCAGCAGCAACGCGAGACTTCCGCCCGTTGCAAGCAGCAGCCCGGGCCAATCCAATCGGGCGAGACCGTTAGCCGAATCCTTCGGAATAACAACCGCCCCTACAATCCAGGCGACGAACCCGACCGGTACGGTCACCAGGAAAATAAGATGCCAATCGAAGCTTTGCAGCCAGCCGCTGAGCGACGGGCCAATGGCGGTGCCTAATACCGTGGAGAATGACCACACGCTAAGGGAAAAAGATTGCTTTTCCAGCCTAATCGTCCGGTAAATCAAGGCAAGCGACACAGGCTGGATAAGCCCGCAAAACAGTCCTTGCACAATACGAAACGCAATAAGCGCTCCGACATTCCAGGATAACGCGCATAAAAACGAGCTGACCGTGATTCCCCCGATTGCAAATAGAAACAGCCGCTTGCAGCCAAACCGCTCCATCGCATAGCCGGTAATAGGAACAACAATGCCGCTCGCCAAGGTAAAGCCAGTCATCATCCACTGAACCGTCTGCAGCTCCGTACCGAATATCCGTATAAAACCGGGCAGCGACACGTTAAGCGAGACGACATGATACATCCCGACAAAGGATCCGATAAAAATAGCCGTCAGCACCGGCCAGAATGCCGGGTAGGATGCTGCCGCCGGCTCCTTCAGCTCCGCCTGCTTCATAATAAGGTATAGTGACAAGCCGCATAACGATCCTCGCCTAAGGGGCGAAGCTCCGGCTGCTCCTTCCTGCATCTTTCCGTCGCGAACGGACAACGGGGGTGGAACCGGCAGCCGCTTGGCGGATTTGCCGGCGAAGGGATTTCGCCTTGAATCGATGCCGCGCTGCCGTGCTGCCCAGGGACATGCTGCGGAATCGATTCGATAAGCAGCTTCGTATAAGGGTGAGCAGGCTGGCGGAACAGCTCATCGCTTGGCGCGATTTCCACAAGCTTGCCCAGATACATAACGCCAATCCTGTCCGAAATATGTCTTACAATCTGCAAGCCGTGGGCGATAAACAAATAAGTCAGACCCAGCTTCTGCTGAAGCTCCTGCAGCAAATTAACGATTTGCGCCTGAACCGACACGTCCAGAGCGGATACGGCCTCATCCGCAAGAATAAAGCTTGGATTCAAGGCAATTGCCCGGGCAATGCCAATGCGCTGCCGCTGACCGCCGGAGAATTCATGCGGGTATTTACCGACACTCGAAGGGTCAAGCCCAACTAACCGGAGCAGCTCCTCCACGCGATTTTTCCGCTCGTCTGCCGTCCATGAGCCATGTACCTTGAGCGGTTCGACAATGCTGTCGCCAATCGTCCATCTAGGGTTCAAGGAACCGTAAGGGTCCTGAAAAATAACCTGCATATCCTTCCGCAACGGACGAAGCTGCGCGCCATTTAATCCGGTCAGCTCCTTGCCCTGAAACAGCACCTTGCCTGAAGTCGCCTGCTCCATTTGCAAAAGAACCCGGCCCAGCGTAGATTTGCCGCTTCCCGATTCGCCAACCAGACCAAACGTCTCCTTCCGCCGGATGCAGAAAGAGACATCGTCAACCGCCCGGATGTAGGTACGGGGAGCGGTAAAGCTTTTTCTCTTCACCGGATAATACTTATGAAGATGCTCGGCCACGAATAACGTGTCGCTATCTGCTTGAGGTGCAGCGCTGGCAGTATCCCCTTCACCAACTAAAGCCGATTCCTCAACCCGGATGAAAGAAGATTTACTCTTGCCGGATACGAGAGGCTTCACGGCAACCTGCTCCGCATGCCAGCAAGCTACCTCGCTTCCGCTCTGATCTGTAAGCGGCGGAGCCTCCGCCCGGCATCGCTCCGTTGCGTATTCGCACCGGGGATGGAACAAACAACCCTCCGGCAGCGCGGCAAGTGACGGAATAGATCCCTGAATCGCATAGAGCCGTTCGCCGCGTACGCTGTCCAGAGGAGGAATCGATTGAAGAAGTCCTCTCGTATACGGATGACGGGGTCTTGCGAACAGTTCCTCCGCTGTTCCCTGCTCAACAATCCGTCCGGCGTACATGACGACAATCCGGTCCGCCATCTCCGCGGCAATGCCAAGATCATGGGTAATGAGCAGAATCGACATTCCTAGCTCCTGCTGCAATTCCTGCAGCAGCTTCAATATTTGAGCCTGAATGGTAACATCCAGGGCCGTTGTTGGTTCATCGGCGATTAGCAGATCCGGGCTGCAGGAGAGGGCCATCGCAATCATCGCCCGCTGGAGCATGCCGCCGGACAACTCGCCGGGATACTGCTTCATCCGGATTGCCGCCTCGGGGATACCAACGCGGTTTAATAACTGAATGCCCCTATCCCAGGCGACCCGCCGGCTCACCCGCTCGTGCTGAATGATCGTCTCGACAATCTGCTGCCCAATGGTGAACACCGGATCAAACGCGGCCATCGGCTCCTGGAAGACCATCGCTACCCGCTTGCCGCGCAATTGCCGGAGCTCCGCTTCAGGCAGCGCCGCAATATCCCGTCCCTGCAGCAGGATGCTTCCCCGCGTGATGGAACCTTTCTCGTAATCAATAAGCCGCATAATCGCTTTGGAAGTGACCGTCTTGCCGCTGCCGGATTCTCCGACCAGACAAACGGTTTCCCCCGGCTGTATCGAGAAGGATATATTCGTAATCGCTTCAAGCAAGCCATTTTTAGTTCGAAAACCTACGGACAGCTCCTGAATATTAAGCAACGCCTCCAATAGAGCCCCCCCTTCCTACCTTGCGCTTTTCTTCGGATCAAGCTGATCTCTCAGCCGGTCGCCGATCATATTGACAGCCAGCACAAACATCGTGATCGCAAGTCCCGGGAACGTACAGATCCACCAGGCAACCGTCAAATACCCGCGCCCCTGCGACAGCAGCGTTCCCCAGTCCGGCACTTCCTTCAGCACGCCAAGGCCAAGAAAGCTAAGCCCCGACCCGGTCAGAATCGATGTCCCGATGCCAATCGTCGCCATAACGAGCAACGGGGACAGCGAATTGGGCAATACATGCTTCCAGAAAATATGGAAAGGCGATGCGCCGGCAACCTGCGAAGCCTGAATAAACGTCCGGCCTTTAATACTCATAATTTGCGACCGCATAATGCGGGCATAACCCGGTATGGAGGCTATGGCTACCGCCAGCACGATATTGAACAGGCTTTTGCCAAGCGCGCCCGCAATCGCAAGCGCTAGCAGAATGCCCGGGATGGTCATCAAAATATCGTTGAAGCGCATCAGCACCGCATCGATCCAGCCACCCGCATAACCGGACAAAGCGCCAATCGCCCCGCCTGCCAGTCCCCCGACAAGAACGGAAGCGAAGCCGATAAACAGCGAATCCCGGCTGCCGTATACAACCACGCTAAATATATCCCTGCCGAAATAATCCGTCCCGAACAGATGGGCCGCGCTTGGCGGCTGCATAATGCTGTCCGTTAACATCTCGGTGGGCGAATAAGGGGCAATCCAGGATGGTACAACCGCGCATGCCGCAATAAACAAGATAACTAGGGCTGCCGCAAACAGGAACACATTGCTTGACGTCAAATGTCTGAAACGGATAGCCGTCAGGCGTATTCCGCTTCTTTTGTACGGGAGTGTACGGGCCGTAGCCGCTTCACGCATACGTACTTGGCTCCTTTCTCCTTAACCTTATGCCGAGCGCCTTACTCTCGGATCAATTAGCGAATAGGACAAATCGACAAGCAGGTTCACCAGGACGTAGATCAGCGCGGTAAAAAAGATAACGCCCTGCACGACCGGCAGATCCTTCGCCATCAAAGCGTCCCCTATAATCCGTCCGATGCCTTGCCGGGAAAACACCGTTTCAATCACAACGGTTCCCGCCAGCATTTCCCCGATTAGCATGCCAATCATCGTAACCGCGGGAATAAGCGCATTCCGCAGCGCATGCTTATACATCACGGCACGCTCGGACAATCCTTTGGAACGCAGCGTCAGCATAAAATGCTCGTCGATAATGTCCAGCATGCTGCTTCGGACCATTCTTACGATAAAGCCGGCTCCAACAATGCCTAACGTAAGAGCCGGAAGCACAAGCGTGCGCCATCCGTCCGAGCCCATGGCCGGAAACCAGCCAAGCTGCAGGCTAAACAGCACAATAAGCAGAATGCCCGACCAGAAGGTCGGCATCGAGATGCCGAACAATCCGACGAGACGGGCAAGGTAATCAATGGGACCGTTGCGGTGAACGGCGGACAATACGCCAAGAACAAGGCCAATCGTAACCGAGACCAGCGCGCTTGCCGCCGTGAGCGTCAGGGTTGCGGGGAAATGCTCCAGAATTTTATCCAGCACCGGCTCGGAATTTAACAAGGAATTTCCGAAGTCTCCCTGCACCATATCGCTTATGTAGCGGATGAACTGGATATAGAAGGGCTGATCCACTCCCAGCTGGTGCTTCAGGTTCGCAATCTGCTCCGCCGTGGCAACCGACGGATCAATCATCGAATCCGTCGGGTCGCCGGGCAGGACATACAGGATCGCGAACACCAGCACCAAGGTGCCCGCGATTACCAGCAGGGAAGAGAAAATCCGCTTAGCAATGTACATAAAAGCCGCCTCCCTATCGATTAGGAACTAAGCGAGACCCCGTTGAACAGCGGATAACCCAGCGAATCAAATACAAGTCCTTGCACGGATTTGTCCGCGGCTACCGTATACGGGAATACGTAAATAGGCAGGATAACGGCCTGGTCGATAATGTAATGCTGGATTTGCTTGTAGATATCCGCGCGCTTCGTATCGTCCGTTTCTACACGGCCTTGCTCAAGCAGCTTGTCGATCTCCGGATTGGATAAACGCGTGAGCGACTTCGGAGCGTTTGGAGCGGTCGAGTGATAGAACGAATACAATGCGTTTGGATCCGAGTTCACCTGGCTGTTGCCATAGAGATCATAATTGCCGTTGGTATAAACGACCGTCCGCACGTCCTTCGTAATCTCCACCTCAACCGCAATGCCAAGCGCCTTCAGCTGCTGCTGAATGATGACCGCGATATCGTTGCGTTTCTCCCGGTTTGGCGTGCCGTCCACGTAATGCAGGGTCAGCTTCTTGCCGGCCTTCTCGCGAATGCCGTCCGAGCCTTTGACCCAGCCCAGCTCATCCAGCAGAGCGCCCGCCTTCTCGAGATCCGGCTTCACTCCGTTCTCCAGCGAAGGATCATAACCGAAGGTACCCGGCGTAAGCGGTGACCAAGCGCGGTCGTACGTACCCAGATACAACGTCTTCACAATGCTGTCGACGTCAACGGCCAGCTGGACCGCCTGTCTAGCTTTAGCATCGTTCCAAGGCTCATGCTCCTGATTAAAGAACAGCGTATAAGGCAGGCCAACCGTATTGGCTCCAAGCAGTTGAATCTTCGAATCGCCCTTTAAGGCTACGATGTTTTGCGGAGGAACCGTCTCTGCCGCCAGCACCTGACCGCTCTGCACGCTGCCGATCCGGGTTGCTTCCTCCGGCACGATCTTGAAGGTAATGCCGTCCAGATACGGCGCGCCCGCATTCGTTACAAGCTCAGGCGCCCACTTATAGTCCGGATTCTTCGCCACTTGAATTTCGGCGTTCTGCTCCCATTTCACGAACTTGAACGGCCCTGTGCCAACCGGATTCAGTCCAAATTGGTCACCGGATTTCTTGGCCGCCGTAGGCGATACGATCCCAAGCAGCGCCTGGCTCAGGTTGCCCAGGAACGCGCGCGACGGGGTAGCAAGGTTCAGCTTCACCGTATACTCGTCAATGACTTCCGAGGATTGGTACGGAGCAAGCAGGGCCGCCGCATTCGCAGCTTTCGTAGCCGGATCTAGAATACGGTCGAAGTTATATTTAACCGCTTCGGCATTAAACGGAGTGCCGTCCTGGAACTTCACGTCTTGACGCAGCTTGAAGGTATAGCTCAGACCGTCATCCGAAATCTCCCACGAAGTAGCAAGCCACGGCTTAATGGAATTGTCCGGAAGCTGTACGACAAGCGAGTCATAAATCGTGCGGATGACGCGTACGGCAACGGCCAGACCGCTGCGGTGCGGATCAAGCGTATCCGGCGAGGTAGCTAGAGCGTAAGTCAGCTCTCCGCCTTGCTTCACTTCCGTGGAAGCTGCAGGCGTATCCGTCGACTGCTGCTGCGACGGCTGCTGCGCCTGCTGGCCGTTATTGCCGCTCCCTTTATTTGACGCGCACGCCGACAGCACCAGTGCCAGAACTAACAATAACGCCGCCGAGCTGTGGAGTGATTTGCGTTTCGATTTGAATGTATTCATCGGATTTCTCTCTCCTATTCGATTAGTTAACGGTCACTCCAGCCTGTTTGCGCGCCGCCGCGTAACGGTTCTCCGGTACCGGAATCCCCAGGTTGCCGCGAAGCGTATCGGCATCGTACTCGGTACGGTACAATCCGCGCTCCTGCAGAATCGGAACTACCAGCTCGACGAAATCATCCAGACCCCGCGGCGTAGCCGACGCAATAATAAAGCCGTCCGCCGCTTCCTCTTCGAACCATTCCTGCACTTTATCCGCTACGAATTCCGGCGTGCCGATAAAAGAATTCCGTGGCGTTGCCGCCTGCAAAGCAACCTCGCGAAGCGTAAGTCCTTGCTCCTTGGCGCGGCGCTTGATCCGGTCGGTTGTGCTGCGGAAGCTGTTGGAGCCAAAGTCGCCGAGGTCCGGGAACGGTGCGTCCAACTCGTATTGCGAGAAGTCGTGATGCTCGAAAAATCTGCCCAGATGATCAAGCGCCTTCTCGATCGTAACCAGGCCCGCAATCTGCCGATACTTCTCTTCCGCCTCTTCCTGCGTGCGTCCGATAATCGGCCCAATGCCAGGGAAAATAAGCGTATGCTCGGGATTACGGCCATTCTCTGCCACGCGGCGCTTCACATCGCGGTAGAACTCCTTCGCCTCTTCGAGCGACTCCGGACCGGTAAATACGGCATCGGCCGTCTTTGCGGCCAGATTGCGTCCGCTCTCGGAAGAGCCTGCCTGGAATACAACGGGCTGGCCTTGCTTCGAGCGCGCGATATTCAGCGGACCTTGCACGGAGAAGAATTCCCCGCTGTGATTTAGTCGATGCAGCTTCTCCGGATCGAAGAATACGCCGGTTTCTTTGTCGCGGACAAAAGCATCGTCTTCCCACGAATCCCACAGCCCCTTCGCGACTTCCAGATACTCCTCGGCGATCCGGTAACGCTCGCTATGCTCGGGATGCGGCTTGCCGCCGAAGTTAAGAGCGCTGCCTTCAAGCGGGGAAGTGACGACGTTCCAGCCTGCGCGGCCGCCGCTGATATGATCGATCGACGAGAACTGGCGGGCAACCGTAAACGGCTCGCTGTAGGAGGTCGACAGCGTGCCTACAAGCCCGATGTTGGAAGTAACCGCTCCAAGCGCGGATAGAATCGTAATAGGCTCGAACCGGTTCAAGAAATGAGGGATTGATTTTTCGGTAATGTACAGACCGTCGGCGATAAAGAGGAAATCGAATTTGCCTTCTTCCGCCTTAAGCGCCTGCTGCTTATAGAAACCGATATTGACGCTTGCATCCGCCGGAATATCGGGATGTCTCCAGCCTGAGCTGCTTCCGCCCACACCATGAATAATAGCTCCCAATTTCAATGCTCTCTTCTTCGACATATACACTCCACCCTTATCTGCATTTTTGTCTGACTCAATAAAATTCCGGTAAAGTAACATATCCCATCTGTTTAATAGGAATTTATCTTGGCAATACTCTAACACTGGGCTTTCTGCGGCACAATAGCATATAAATCTCTTCTATCGACCGTTAGGTATCATCTATGGGTCAAGACTTTCTGAAGAAAAAAACACCAATTGCCGCATGAAGCAGCAATCGGTGTTTCCTTCCTACTATGACGATGATCCCGCAGCAAGCTGAACGAGCAGTCTGGTGCCATGAACAAGCACGGACTCATCCAGATTAAACTTGGGCCGGTGCAGCCCTTCCCGTATGCCAAGCGCATCATTTCCGCATCCCAGCAAAATAAAAGCGCCTGGCACCCGGTCCAAATACCAGCCGAAATCTTCTCCGGCCAGACTTGGCTCAAGCTGCTGCCGCACATTCTCTCCGCCAAGAACAGCTGTGCCTGCGCGGATAACCTCAAAAACGGCTTCGCTATCATTCATAACCGCAATCCCTTCGCGAAGGGCAATATGATAGAAGCCGCCGTAGGCAAGCGATGCCGCTTGCGCATGGCGTTCCAGTCCGGCGGTAATAGCCGCAACGGTCTGCTTGCTGAACGCGCGGAAAGTCCCGGTTATGATGCTCTGCTCGGCGATCGCGTTAATGACCGTACCGGCGCGCATGGTTCCGAAAGCAAGCACGGCTTGCTCCCGCGGATCAATGCTGTTTGCCATCATGCCGTTTACTCCGGCAATATAAGCCCCCGTCATCTGGATCGCATCCGCCGCCAGATGGGGCGAGCTGTGATGGCCGCTTGTCCCTTGGAACGTCACGTGAAAATGGGAAGAAGCCGCCATCGCATATCGTGAATGGATGCCTATCGTGCCTGCATCTAGCTCCGGCCATACATGCAGGGCATAACAGCGGTCAACGCCTTCGAGAATACCCGCCTCGATCATATCCCTCCCGCCGGAGAGCAGGCGCCCGTCCAGCGGACTTGGCAGCGCTCCTTCTTCGGCAGGCTGGAAGACAAAGCGAATCTCTCCGGCAAAGCTTTCCCGGTAAGCGGCAAGCGTCTTTGCCGCGCCAAGCAGCATAGCCGTATGCGCGTCATGGCCGCAGGCATGCATGGTGCCGTCGACCAAGGACTTATAATCGACATCGTTTAGCTCCGTAATCGGCAGGGCATCCATATCGGCACGCAGCAGAAGGGTCCGGCCGCCCTCAAGCCCGCCGCGCAGCACGCCTACTACGCCTTTGCCAAAATGGGGGCCGACGCCCGTCTGGACGTCGATCCCCCATTCTTCGAGCAGCCCCGCAACCCGTGCCGCCGTACGATCCGTATCGTACAGCAGCTCCGGATGACGGTGCAGGTCGCGGCGAATCGCGATTAGCTCGTCATGCAATGAACCCGCGTACGCCAGCATCTCCTCTAAGGCTGCTTTATTTTTGTTCAGAGTCAAACGTGTTCAGCTGCTTTCGTGTAACGGTTAGCCGGAATCGGCAGGCCCAGATTGCCGCGCAGCGTATCGCCTTCGTACTCGGTGCGGAACAAGCCGCGTGCCTGCAGAATCGGAACCACATGATCAATGAAATCCTCAAGGCCATGCGGCACCGAAGAACCAACCATAAATCCGTCGGCAGCGCCGGCTTCGAACCACTCCTGAACCCGGTCCGCAACCTGCTCAGGCGTTCCGATGAATATAGGACGAGGAGTCGCGACCTGCAGAGCCACCTGACGCAGCGTCAGGCCTTTCTCCTTCGCATTGGCTTTGATTTTGTCCGTACCGCTTTGGAAGCTGTTGCGGCCGAGATCTCCCAGTTCAGGGAACGGCGCGTCCAAATCGTATTGGGAGAAGTCGTGATGCTCGAAGAAGCGTCCCATGTAGATGAGCGCATTTTCCGCCGACACAAGATCCACAACCTCCTGGTATTTGCGCTCCGCTTCCTCCTCCGTGCTGCCGATAATCGGACCGATGCCCGGGAAGACGAGAACGTTATCCGGGTTGCGCCCAAATGCGGCCGCGCGGCGCTTCACGTCCTGATAGAACGAAACCGCGTCTTCAACCGAATCATGACCGGTGAAGATCGCATCCGCATGCTTAGCGGCATAGTCTTTGCCCACATCAGACGCCCCCGCCTGGAAAATAACCGGCTGGCCCTGCTTCGAGCGGGCAATGTTCAGGGGACCTTTTACGGAGAAGAACTCGCCTTCGTGATTAAGCGTATGCAGCTTGGCAGGGTCGAAGAAGACCCCGGACTCTTTGTCGCGGACAAACGCATCGTCCTCCCACGAATCCCACAGGCCGCGCGTGACCTCCAGGTATTCCGTTGCGATCCGGTAACGCTTGTCGTGGTCCGGATGCTCCTTCTTGCCGTAGTTCAGCGCGGAGCCTTCAAGCGGGGAAGTGACGATATTCCAGCCTGCGCGGCCGCCGCTGATCACGTCAAGCGAACCAAATTGGCGCGCAACCGTAAACGGCTCGCTGTACGAAGTCGAGAGCGTGCCGACAAGACCGATATGCTTGCTGACTGCCGCCAGCGCGCTTAAGATCGTAATCGGCTCGAAGCGGTTCAAGAAATGCGGAATCGATTTTTCGTTAATGTAAAGGCCGTCAGCGATAAAAGCCAGATCGAACTTGCCGGCTTCAGCCTTCTCGACCCACGATTTGTACAGCTCGAAGTTGACGCTCGCATCCGACGGAATCTCCGGATGTCTCCACAGCGATGTGCTGCTACCTACGCCATGAAGCATCGCGCCAAGCTTTAATTGTTTGCGTGCTGTCATTACGCATTTCCCCCTTTTGCTGTCGAAATCGTAACGGACGGTCCTTGAGCGATATAAGCAGCTTTAATCCGGTCAATCTGACCCAGATGATTCTGCACATGCTTCGTGAATCCTTGAATAATGTCGCGCACGCGGACCGTTTCCCCTTTGAAGTTAATGCCGGTCTTATCCAGATCCTGCTCGCTCAGACGGCCAAACAGCAGACCGTTGTACTGCAGCAGCGCCCAGAATGCATTCAAAATGTCGGACGCGTTGCCGTCATTGGAATGCTGGCCAGACACCCACAGGTCCTGGTTAAAAGCGGGAAGCTGCGCCTTCGTATCCGCAAGAATGTCGCGGATGCGGAAGGATACCACGATATTATGATCGGCCAAATGGGACAGCACCTCGGTAATGCTCCATTTCGCTTCGTTTTCTTTCCATTTCAGCTGCGCTTCTTCTACCCCTGCGATCGCCTGGGTCAATTGAAGATGCGTGTCCAAATAAGCTTGAATATCGATAGCACTCATTGGAAGTCCTCCTTCGGATCTTGCGGTTCAGCCGCAAAGTATGATAATGCGCGAATAGCCGTACCGGCAAAGAAATCAGCCGCAACCGGCAGTGCCCGCTCATCGAGATCAAAAGCCGGATGATGCCATTCTTTTGGCCCGTCCGTCCCTACAAAAACGAATAGTCCCGGAACCTGCTGCTGGTAAGCCGCAAAGTCTTCCCCGGCAAGAGAAGGTACCGGACTAACCGGAAGCAGCTCCAATCGCTCGGCTTCCTGCCATGCCAGCTCCGCTAGCCCTTCATCGTTGTGAACCGGCGGCGGACCTTCAATCCAGCGAACTACGGCGGTTGTATCGAAGGCAGCGGCAACGCCTGCTACCACCTGGTCGAATCGCTCGCGGACGCGGCGGCGGATATCGGGATCAAAAGTACGGATCGTACCGTCCAGCACGGCCTTCTCCGGAATCACATTCCATGCCGTACCGCTGTTCAGCTTCGTCACGCTGATCACCGCACTGTCGAGCGCTCCTACATTACGGCTGACAATCGACTGCAGAGCGGTAACGATATGCGCAGCCGTTAGAACCGGATCGTTGCCGGCTTCCGGTACGGCGGCATGCGAGCCGCGTCCCGCAACCTCAACAACAAATCCGTCGGCCGCAGCCATAAGCGGACCGCCTTTAATGCCGATCGTGCCAACCGGCAGATCCGGCTTGTTATGCAGGCCGAAGATCGCCTGCACGCCTTCCAGCGCCCCGCTGGCGATAACCTGCCGCGCGCCTTTCGCCTTCTCCTCGGCTGGCTGGAAGATCAGCCGGACCGTGCCTTTCAGCTCCTGCTCGCGTTCCTTCAATAAATAAGCGGCTCCGATGAGGGCAGCCGTATGAAAGTCATGGCCGCAAGCATGCATTTTGCCCGGAACAGCCGAAGCAAAGGGAAGTCCCGTCTCTTCCTGAATCGGAAGGGCATCGATATCGGCGCGAAGCGCAATAATCGGTGTACCCGTCCCGATCTCGGCGATAACGCCTGTCTTCAGCGGATAATCCGCGATACGGATGCCGCCTGCCTCAAGCCAGCTCTTGATTCGGAATGTCGTTTCGAATTCCTCGTGGGACAGCTCCGGATTCCGGTGCAGCTCCCTGCGGATATCCGTCAACTGGCCTGCTAACGCATCAGCGCTTCGGGCTGTTGTATCGTTACTCATTCGTCCACCTCACCTTCCCAGCTTAAGCCGTGACTTCGGCAAATGCCTCGCTAAGCAGCTCATACGAGCGGATCCGTTTCTCGAACGGTGAAATATTCGTTGTGATAATAAACTCTTCTACGCCGGTCGCTTCCTGCAGGGCAAGCAGCTTGCCGCGTACCGTTTCTTTGGAGCCTGCCGCAATAAGCGGCTCTTTTTCTTCAATCGTGTATTCCTCGCCGGATTGCTGACCGTAAGCTTCGGCTTGCTCAATCGTGCCAAGCGTAACCTTGCGGCCGCTTGCCAAATGCACCTTCACCAGCTTTTGCGGCGGGATCAGGCTTACCGCTTCTTCATCCGTATCCGCTACGATTGCAGCCAACGCCAGAATCGCTTGCGGCGCGGTGCCCAGCTCATAATTAAAGGCCTGCTTATATTTAAGAACCGAATCAACGGCAGCTTGCTCGTCTCCTCCGATGAAGAGGGAGAACACGTAAGGCAGCCCAAGACTTGCGGCAAGCTCCGCACTGTCCGCAGATGCACCGAGCACATGCAGCTCCGGCGCAACTGCCGGAATCGGGGTCGCCTTAATACCTGCCAGCGGACCTTCTTCCTCCGTCCGTCCTTCCACGTATCCGCGGAGCTCGACGATTTTGTCCGTGAGCGACAACGGGTTCACGATGTTGCGCTGCAGCGCCTGCGTGCTGCGCGGAAGTCCGCCGGGAGCGCGGCCTACGCCAAGATCAACGCGGCCGGGTTCGAGGGAAGCAAGAACATGGAAGTTCTCCGCTACCTTATAAGGGCTGTAGTGCTGCAGCATAATACCGCCGGAGCCAACCCGAATGTTATTGGTACGGGCGAGCAGATAGGAGATAAGAACCTCCGGCGAAGAGCCCGCGACATGCTCGGAATCATGATGCTCCGATACCCAGAAGCGGCGGAAGCCAAGCTCCTCCGCTTTTTGCGCCAACGTAACCGTATGAGCGAATGCTTCGGCTGAAGTTTCGCCCGGGTAAACCGGGCTTTGATCCAAAATGCTTATTGTAATGGACATGCCTTAACCTCCTAAAAAGAATGATCGCACAAACAGCCTGGGAGGGCTGCTCATGATGATTCTTTGTACTAAATCGAATAGCTCGGCTCCGTTGAAAACCGCTTCAGAAACTGTTTGGTCCGTTCTTCCTTCGGATTGCCGAACAGCTCGGCTGGAGGGCCCTCCTCGACGACAACGCCGCCGTCCATAAATACCACATGATTCGCTACATCCTGGGCAAAGCCCATCTCGTGCGTCACGATAATCATCGTAATGCCTTCCTTGGCAATCCGGCGGATAACGGCCAGCACTTCGCCCACAAGTTCGGGGTCGAGCGCCGATGTCGGCTCGTCAAACAAGATCACTTCGGGCTCAAGCGCAAGCGCTCTTGCGATGCCGACGCGCTGCTGCTGGCCGCCGGACAATTGACTTGGATAAGCATCCAGCTTGGCGCCGAGGCCTACCTTCTCGAGCAGCTCGATGCCGCGTTTGCGTGCCTGTTCCTTGCCGATCTTCTTTACCACGATCAGTCCCTCGATGACATTCTCGAGCGCCGTCTTATGGCTGAACAGATTGTATTGCTGGAACACCATCGCCGAGCGCTGGCGCAGCGAATAAATATCCTTTTTCCCCGCATGCTTCGCGTTAAGGGCGAAATCGCCGATCCGGATCTCTCCGTCGCTCGGCTTCTCCAAGTAATTGATGCAGCGCAGCAGCGTAGTTTTACCGGAGCCGCTTGGCCCCAGAATGGCAACAACCTCGCCCTTATTAACAGTGAGATCGATCCCTTTCAGGACCTCGTGGCGTCCAAACGACTTGTGGATACCGCTAAGCTTAATCATGCTACCCCTCCCTTGCTGTACACGCGGATTCTTCTTTCGATAAGACCGGTAAAACGTTCAATCAGGATCGTTAATCCCCAGAATATTAAAGCTGCGGCTACGTATGATTCGAAGAACTTCCAGTTCGTCGAAGCCACGATCTGCGCTTTGGCGTTCAAGTCGACAACCGATACGGTAAAAGCAAGCGTCGAACCGTGCAGCATCCCGATAACCGAGTTGGACAGGTTCGGCAGGCTTGCTGCCAGCGCTTGAGGAAATACGATGCGGCGAAGCGCCTGCGGCGTTGTCATCCCAATCGACCAGGCCGCTTCCAATTGCCCGCGGTCCACCGCCAATAATCCGGAGCGGACAACCTCCGACAAATAAGCGCCTGCCGTAATCGAGAACGAGATGTAAGCAAAGCCGATCATCGGGATTTTGGCGGAATTCCATCCGAGATCGAATTGCGCCGACAGCCCGTCTACAAGCATCGGCAATCCGAAATAGATGAGAAGCAGATGCGTCAGCATCGGCGTCCCGCGTATAAAAGTCACATAACCGCCCGACAGCTGGGACAATACCGGAATTCGGTAAATCCGGGCAAGCGCCGTTATTACGCCGATCACAAATCCGACGGACACGGATACGAGAGTAATAAACAGCGTCGTTGGAACTGCCGACCACAGCTGCAGGAATGCGGTCCATATAAAGGACGGATCAAGCTTCATAACGCGGCACCTCCTTCAGCTCACGGTTTAAACGGCCCAGCGATACGCGTTTTTTCCTCCGGGTGAACAAGCGATTTTTCACTTCCGTATCCCGACGCATATGGCGGGATAAGCGGCGTTCCGCAAGCAGCATCAGCCTCTCCAGCGCAATGCTGATCACCAGGTAAATAAGGGCAAGCGCAATATAGGTTTCGAGAAAATGCTGGGACAACGAACCAAGCGTCTGAGCCTTGCCTGTCATCTCCATAACGCCCAGCGTGAAGGCAAGCGAGGTGTCCTTCAGCATCGCAATGACGAGGTTGGCGAATACCGGAACCGCAATGGCTACCGCCTGCGGCAGCACGATCCGGGTAAAAGCCTGATACCCGGTCATGCCTACGGCATATGCCGCTTCCACCTGTCCCCGGTTAACCGCCAGAACGGCGGCCCGGATTGTCTCCGATATAAAAGCAGCAACATTAAGGCCAAACGTTAGAATAACGAAATAGAGAACCGGAACCTTAGATACATCGACATAGACGAGCTTCAATATTTCCGGAAGTCCGTAATAGAACAGGAACAGCTGAATAAGGATCGGCGTGCCCCGGAAGAAGGAAACGTACACCATCGATACATTCCGAAGCACCGGTACGTTGTAAAGGCGGGGAAGAGCCACAAGAAAGCCTACAAGCAGCCCCAATCCGATAGCACCCGCTACGATCAGCAGGGTAATATTCAGCGTACTCAGCAGTTTGGGAATAAAATCGAGCACATAATTAATATCGAAGCCATACTCCATCTTGCGGTCTCACCTCTCCTTACTTTGAATCACGATGCTATTTCGCGGTGTCTGCCGTAAAGTCTGCACCAAGCCACTCCGTGCTCAGCTTGCCGAGCGTACCGTCCGCTTTGATTTCTTTCAACGCGCCGTCCACTGCATCGGACAGCTCTTGCTCAGCCGGATCGTTCTTGCGGAGCACGAACAGAATATCCGCTTCAGACAGGTCATCACCGGCTGTCTTCAGCTTGGCTTGCGGGTCGATCAGCGATAGCGTAAAGTCTGCTCCGATTGTCGCGTCTACGCGGCCGCTCGTAATTTGGCTGACCGTATCATTGGCTCCGCCGTTTTGATACACGATATTAATTTTCTTGTCATGCAACTTGTTATAGTTCTCAAGAATCTGCGCCTCAGCGCTGGTTGCGCCAGTCAGAACCTTCTTGCCTGCCAAGTCATCAAGAGAGTTAATCGTGTTATTGTCCTTTGCGACAATGATTTTATTTCTCCAGTGTGCGTAAGACTCTTTGTTAAACAGGTACTTCTCTTCGCGCTCCGGATTTTTCTCCATTTCATGCGCAACAAGATCAATCTTGTTCGTCTCCAGGCTCAGCAGCAAGTTCGAGAATTCCATCGTTTTAATGTCAAATTCGTATTGCGGCAGGCGTTTGTCGATCTCTTTGATGAGTTCAACGTCAAAGCCGGTCAGCTTGCCGTTCTCATCAATAAAGCATACTTTCGGGAATCCGGTGCCCGTACCGATGACAACCTTCTTCACGTCGCCGCCGGCATTGCCGGACGCCGATACGTTCGCTGCTGCTTTATTGCCGTTTTGTGCTTGCGTATTGTCCGATTTATTGTTTGAGCCGCAGCCTGCTGCCACCAGAAAGAGCGACAATGCAGCTGTAACGACTAGTGCTTTTTTCTTCATATTAAGTACCCCCGTCTTTTTCATTAATTTGTTGTGGCTTGTTCTTCGCTTGCTTTCTCGAACAGCTCCGGGTTCACAATCTTGCGGAGCAGATGCATCGTTCCGTCCCCGTTGCCGGAGTCGAAGGAGCGGATGCTTTCGTAACCTCTGCGCTGGTACATCGGCAGAAGCCATGGATGCTTTTCGGCCGTTCCAAGCGTTACCGCGGCTGCCCCTTCCTTATCGCGAATAACCGTATTCTCGACCCAGGTCAGCAACTTGTCGCCGTATCCTTTGCCTTGCTCGCCGGGATGGACCGCGAACCATTTGATAAACGGCAGATCCGTGATGGCCTTCACTTCATCGTTTCTCGACAAGGTTATCGTTGCCACGATAACGCCGTCCGCCTCCAGCACGTAACACTCATTCTGTGTAATGTTGTCCCGTATCTGATCCAGACCGGCATTCGCCGCTGGCCAATTCAGCTTCAGCTCCCGAATGAGCGAATAGGCTTCATACGTCACCTCACGCAGGCGCTCCGCATCCTCGACTGCCGCTTGCCTAAACAATTCACTCATAGTTCCACCCCTTAAATGTCTAATTAGATAATTCCTATAAACTTACTAAGAATTAAGATGGTATAAATGTATCATCTATCCGCCTAACCGCGCTAATAGACTTTCTCTATCGATCGATTGATTCTATTGGTCCGTGCTAAATGCTGTAAAAGCTCAAATTATCCTTAGGCAGCAGCGCCTGGATATACTCCTCGTTCTCTCCCGTCAGCGCAATCAGGTTCGTATGCAGGGAAATTCCCTTTGTCTCTTCAATCTCAATCGGAATAAGTCTGCCTTTGCTAACTTCTTCCCTTGCGCATAAGCCCGGAAGGAAGCAGATGCCGGCCTTTTGCAGGACAAGCTTCTTCGCCGTCTCGGAATTATCCGCATGGAAAACGATGCGCGGGGGCTGCTCCAGATGCTCGAATACGCGGTGAAGACGCAGCCAATCGAGCGAGCCGCATTCGAAGAAAACAAGCGGCTGGTCGCGAATCTCGTCAATGGACACCCGTTCTTCTTCCGCAAACGGATGACCTTCATAGACATACAGCCGGATAGGATCTTCGTAATAGGAGAACGACTGCAGGGACGGATGAACAAGCTTTCGGACGAATGCGATATCGATCTCCTTGTCGAGCAGCTTTTTGACCAGATCATCCGAAGGGGCCGTTGTTAATTTGAAGGTTAAACGCGGGAATAAACGGGTCAGCCGCGGCAGCAAATCCGGAATCAGATAGTTCGAGACGGACACGGTGCTCCCGATTCGAAGCTCCTGCGGACGGGCTCCCTTCTCTTGCAGATGTAGACGGCCTTTCTGAATCGTTTGAAGAATTTGCTGGGCGTAAGGCAGGAACTGCTTGCCCTTCTCGGTCAGCATAATTTGCTTGCCAAGCCGGTCGAACAGGCGGCAGTCGAGTTCCCTCTCCAGTGTCTGTATGCGGGCGGTAACGGATGGCTGGGAGAGGAAGAGCACCTCCGCCGCTTTATTAAAGCTGCCGTAATGATTGACATACACAAAAGCTTCGATGTTCTCAATATTCATGAATAATCCCTCCGCGACCTTATCGATAGATTTTCTCTATTCTGCTTTTAAATTATTTTTATCATATAGGATTAATCGGAATTAGGGAATAGCGGGATTGTAAAAAACTTCAAAATGACGTCAAAAAGGCGAATCGAATAGTCTTCGATCCGCCTTAAATTCTATTCCTCTTCCTGCACGAAGTTTAGCACTTGCTCATCAACCGCCGCCGTCTCGCCAAGATCCGGTACATCCGATAACGTCACTTCGGGAAGCCCGTTTACGCCATGCAGTTCAAATAATATGATTTCGTTGCTTCCTTTGCGGAGCAGCGGACCCGGCACGTATAACGTACGCTGCGGGCCGGCTTCCCAATAACGGCCAAGCTGGAAGCCATTGATCCAAGCGATCCCCTTCTGCCAGCCGTCAAAGCGAAGGAACGTATCGGCAGGCTCGTTCACCTCAACAAATCCGCGATAGAAGGCAGGTCTTCCGTCAGGCTGCCGTGCCGCCGTTACTTCCACCGACTCATATTGGACCCTCTCGAGCTGTTCGGACTCGATCGGCAGCAGGGTAACCGTCCAGTTCGACTGGAACTGGTTATCGATCAGGACACCTTCCGTAATTCCTTTATGATCGCGCAGATAAGGACCGTAATTGACTCGCCCCATATTTTCGACCAGGACATCGAGTCTAGCCCCTTCTCTCGGAACCGAGATCTCAATCGGCTGCGGATTCCACCGTTCGACGACGCCAATCAGCTTACCGTCCAGGAACACCTGGGCACGGTCGCGCACTTCGCGAAGATGCAGCTTTTGACGGTTTCTTGGCCCTTTAACCGGTGTAGAGTACATAATAAAACCATAAGCCTGGTCGTAATGCTCCATCGGCCGGATGCTAACCGATTGCACCTGCCCGGAGGATGCCAACTCCAATTGGCCAAGCAGGTCCGCTTTTTCGGTCAATGCGACCTTACCGTAAGCTTTCTTCGGAATCGGAGCCGGGAATGGCGCTCCTTCCGGTATGCCATGCTTTTCGAGCACGCCGCGGATCGCCTTGTATTTCTCGGTTACATCCCCCCACTCCGTAAGAGGCGCATCGTAATCATAGCTGGTCACCGTTGGCTCATAATGCTCGCCGTAATTGGCACCGCTGTAATAACCGAAGTTTGTCCCGCCGTGGAACATGTACAGATTAACGGATGACCCTTGCTGAAGCATTTCGTCCAATACGTTCGCAACGTCCCCGGTCTCCCGGACATGATGCGGCTTCCTCCAATGGTCGAACCAGCCCAGCCAATATTCCATGACCATCAGAGGCTCATCCTGTCTGTACTCCCGGTATTTCCCGAAGGACTCTGCTACGCGCGAGCCAAAGTTAACCGTGGCATGAAGTCCGTCAACCGTACCGCCAAGCAGCATCTCATCGGTTGGACCGTCCGAGGTGAACAGCAGGCAATCCACTCCGCGGCTAATCAGGCCATCTCTCAAGTAAGCTAAATAAGCAGTATCGTTGCCGTAGCTGCCATATTCATTCTCGACCTGCATGGCAAGGATCGGGCCGCCCTGCGAATCCAGCAGCGGCAGCAAGCGCGGAATAAGCTCATCATAGTAGCGTTCAACTTTTTCCAGGTATTCATGATCCATACAGCGCAAGCCCATGGACGATTTCAGCAGCCAGGCCGGCAGGCCGCCAAACTCCCATTCCGCGCATATATAAGGGCTGGGACGGACAATCACGTATAGCCCAAGCCGGCCCGCCGTCTCAATAAAACGGGCGACATCCGCAATCCCGTCGAAGCGGAAGCTCCCCTCCCGAGGCTCATGCAGGTTCCAAGGAATATACGTCTCTACCGTATTGAAACCGCAGGCCTTCAGCTTCAGCAGCCTGTCCTCCCAATATTCCTGCACGACCCGGAAATAATGAATCGCCCCCGACAAAATCCGGAACTCCTCGCCATCCAGCCAATATTTCTGATCCTTCCAAGTTAACCGGCTCACCTTATACCTCCAATTAGCTCATGCCCCGCATAGAAATAAAGCCCCGGAGCAACCGGCAGGTTGTCTCCGAAGCTCTCTTCCGTTAGCTTATGAGCGATTATTTGTTTTCTTTCTCATTAATTACTTTCGTTGCTTGATCAACCATCCACTTCTGCACATCGTCGATCGATTCGTTGCTCAGCATAAATTTGCTGAAGCCGTCGTCGATGACCTTGGTCAATTCGGATGTCGATACGGTAATGACGCTGGATGCGTCGAGGTATTTGATGTTGTCGCCAAACAACGTGCTTTGCAGGGAATCCACATCGTACAGATCTTTGTTCTCGCCGATGATGCGGTCCAGCAGCGCTTTGTTGTCCGCTTTTTTCCAGCCGGAGAACTCGGTACGCTTGTCGGAATCCGCGGTTGTCATAAAGCGCATCAGCTTAAACGAAGCGTCTTTATGCTTGGAGTTCTCGCCCATTACAACCGAACTGCCGCTTGTGAAATATTTGCCGCCTTCATAATCCTTCGGCTCAGCGCCTTTCGGAGGAAGCGGTACCGGCGCAAATGCCGTCTTGAACGTATGCGGGTATTGCTCCTGATTGCCTACGTCCGGAATCGTAAAGCTCCCCGTCAGAATCATCGCGGCCTGCTCGTTAAAGAATTCCGTCCGGTAGTTCAGCTTGGCCGCAAGCACATCGGCATAAGGCTTGGCCGATTTGTCCACGCTCTCCATATCCTTGCGGAGCTGGAAGAAGTATTTGTAGGAAGGATCGGACAAAATCGTCGAACCGTCGTCATAACGGAACGGATCCTTCATCACCGTCTGCGCCGGCGCGTTCATGTACAGCTCCCAGGTATGGAAGTACGTACCGTAACGCTTGTCCACGCCTTCGCCTTTGGTCAGCTTCTTCGCATAGTCGCGGTAGTCATCCCAGGTCCAGCCGTAGGTTGGAACCGGTAGGCCCGCTTCATCCAGCGCATCCTTATTCAGCAGCACGTAGTTGAAGCCCGAAGTCAGCTGCATGCCGTAGTAGTTATCGTTAATTTTCGGATTCACATAATACTCGTCTTCCGGCACCAGATTTTCCTGCTTGTAGAAATCGTTCAGAGGTGCCAAGGCTCCTCTCGTCGCACGTTCGTAGACTGCTCCAAGGTTCGGCATCGCCACAACGTCAACCGCCTCGCCCGAGGAGATCAGGAAGTCCAGCTTTTTCAGCATTTCAACGGAATCGCCCGGTACCAGCACGACATGCTCAACCTTGATATCCGGATTCTTAGTCATGAACTCATCCAGCATGGCGTCGGTTGCAACCGCTTGGGCTTCGTTATCCCAGTTATAATACTTGATCGTTACGGATTCCGATTTGCCTGATCCGGATGAGCCTTCGCTTCCCGAATTCGCCGAGTTGTTGCCTCCGCATGCGCTAAGCGCAACCGTGCCGGCCAGCAGCAAACCCGCTACCGCCGTAAACTTGCGTTTTGCTTGTTTCATTTCTGCTTCCCCCTAGAACTTTATAATGACTACACACCCAGTATAACGATCGTCCTATTTTGCCAAGTGTATAATTTTGAGGTGTAACGAGTACTTTTTTGACTACCTTACCCTTTCACGCCGCCTAGCGCAATCCCGTTAATGACCTGCTTCTGCATGATAATGAATATAGCCAGAAGAGGGATAATCGCCGACAAGGCAGCCATCATCATAATCGCGTAGTTATTCGTGTAATCATCCCGGAACAGCGTAATGCCAAGCGGAATGGTGTACAGCTTTTTGCTCAGGAGGAAAATAAGCGGGTTCTGGTAATCGTTCCAGGTCCAGATGAATTTGATGATCGCCACGGTCGCCAGAACCGGCCGGCAGAGCGGAATCATAATCGAGAAGAACGTCCGCAGATGTCCCGCGCCGTCAATGCGCGCCGCCTCCAAATATTCATCGCTGATATCGGACATGAACTGCCGCAGCAGGAACGTGAAGTAGATCGAGAACATGCTCATCAGAATAATCGCGGCATGCGTATCGTACAGCCCCAGCCAGCGGATAATGAGAAACCGCGGAATGAGCGTCGCCTGATCCGGAATGATCATAAAGGACAACATCGCCAAAAAGATCAAGTGACGGCCCCGGAAACGCAGCTTCGTCAGCGCGTAGGCGGACATCGACGAGATCAGCAGCGTAATAAGCGTTGTAATAATGGCAACCTTCAAGGAGTTCCAGTAGAAATCGTAAAACGGAACACGCCCCATCCAGACGGATTTGAAGTTGTAAACGAAGTTGATTTTCTCCGGAATCCATTGGATCGGAAAGCGCATAACATCCTTCTCGAACTTAAAGGCCGACGATACCATCCAGACCAGCGGAGTCAGGAACATTAGCGAGAATGCTCCGAGTAAGACGGTAATTATGCTTTTTGACAGTTTGGTTGTCACAGGTAATCCCTCCTTTTCTTAGTCCTTCCCAAGCTTCCACGTCGCCGCCGTAATGATGCCGATAATGGCGAAGAGCAGCCAGGAGATCGCCGAAGCATAACCCATATCATAGTTGCGGAAGCCTTCTTCGTAGATCCGGTAGACCAGCACGGTAGACGAATTGTTAGGGCCGCCTTCCGTCAGATACGAGATGATATCAAACACCTTAAACGACCCGATCAGCATCGTAATCGCAAGGAAAAAGGTTGTTGGACGCAGCAGAGGCACCGTAATCCGGAAAAACTTTTTAAGCGGAGACGCCCCGTCAATCTCGGATGCTTCGTAAATTTCATTCGAGATGTTGGTCAGACCCGCGGTATAAATAATAATCGTGTAGCCGAGGCTCGCCCATGTGCCGATAATCGCAATGGAGAGCAGCGAGGTCTTCGGATCAACCAGCCACTTCGGCGGAGCGTCAATGCCAAGCTGCATCAGCAGCTGATTTATCGGGCCGAGGGACGGATGAAGCAAGGCGCTCCATACCGCGGCAATCGCGATGATCGAAGAGATGTACGGGATAAAGAAAACAACCTTGAAGTAGCTTTTCAGAAAAACGCTGTTGTTGATAACAACGGCCAGCACCAACGCAATCGCGATCGGAATCGGTACCGTCATCACGGTGTACAGCAGATTGTTTTTCAGCGCCTCCAGAATGGCCGGATCATGAAACAACTCCTTGTAGTTGCCGAGCCCAATCCATTCGATGCCGGGAAGCCCGGACAGCATGTCCCATTTGGAGAAGCTCAAATATAAGGAGAACCCTAAGGCAAATACGTTTAACAGCAGCATCCCGACAATCTCGGGGATAAGAAATAACCATCCGACCAGCGCCTCTCTGCGAGACGGCGTCCAAAATTTCTTTCCGGCTGCAGCCGCAGGATTGTTGCCTGCCGTTTGTTTGACGATTTCCATACCATCACCTCAACTCTTATGTTGAGATCATAATAAGGGATTAAGCCGGTTTGTAAGCGAAGTATTCTGACCCGATACAGGGAAGATTTTGACCTTTTTTTGAGGGCTGGCAAAGTGTCGGTTACGCAAAAAAGCCGCGCCCGAAGCACGGCCTTGTTCCTTGTTCCGGGGGACACCCCCGCCCACTCAGCCTACATTGCATAAATTGCACCATAATACGCTCAAATCGTGTACTTCAGTTGCGTACGATGCACGAAATGCAGCATATTCGACTAAATTGGGATTCTTAGGACCGTTTTAGAGAAATATACTGCAAAAAATACAACATAATCCGTGTTACTTGGTCGATAACCTGCAATATGCTGTATTACGTGCAACGTAACCCGGGCATGCAAAATGCCGCTGCAAGGAGCGGCATTTTTAGAGAAGAATCTATGGCTTATCAATCAGTTGATACATTGTTAGTGGCACTATGTTTTACGAACCAGCTGATGCTTTTGCTTGAACTGGCTTGGAGTGAAGCCGATGTACTTCTTGAACACCTTCGAGAAATAAGCGCGGTCGGAATAACCAAGCCCAACGGCTAGCGTCTCGAGCGTCTGGCCGGAGCTCTTCAGCATATTGGCGGCTATCTTCATTTTGTATTGGTGCACATAGTCCGTGAAGCTAAGCCCCGTCAGCCGTTTGAAATAACGGGAGAAGTAGCTTGGGTTCAAATACAGGTATTGCGCGATATCAATGGACGTAATGTTGTCCGACAGATGATCGTCGATAAAAGCTTGGATGACCTGAAGCCGCGGCTCCCGCGATTTGGCGGCGCCTCCGGCATGGCCAAGCTGCTCCCGGGCTAGACGCTCGAGCCGGCCGACCGCCAGCTCAAGCGCATCCTCCATCGTTCTTGCCGCGCCGATATAAGCGTAGACCTCCTCTTCCGCTTTTCTCCGCGGGAACAGGATTTCCGCTTCGCGAAGCAGCTGAACAAGCGCTTCGGTCCATTCCTCCGGCTCGATTCTGCGGCTGTCCGCCTCCTGCCCGAAACGGAGAAGGACCTCGCGCATCTCCACGGTATTCTTCTCCAAAATGGTGCGTTCAAGCTCGCCGCGGAATGCCGCATTAAAGTCCTGCGGAAGCGGATAAAAGAGCTGGCCAAGCAGCTGCGAGGACGAAGCCGCGGCCATCTGGCCCATCCGGTAAAACTCCGGCTTGTCGCTTCTGATCTGTTGGTAGACGGAACCGGCGGCCTGCAGAACCAGCTTGTCCGTGACAAGAACGATCTGCAGCGTCATCCTAAGGTATGCCGTCACCTGACGGAGCAGCTCGTTCAGATACGATTGCAGATAAGCCTGATCATTCCCCGCCAGGTTCTGACGGTAATTGTACAGCACCATAAAATGCTCCGGATCGATAAACGGTGTAATCCCTTTATAAGACTGGGCAATCTCCAGCGCAATGTTGTAGATGGCGTAACGGATAAGCGGAATATTGCTCCGGTTATAGAGCAGCTCGTAATCCGAATAACGAAGATGAATCATCCCCATCATAAAGCACGAATACGGCCACTCGATTTGGGCGCGCGATGCATAAGCACGCGTCTTCTCCAGATCCGCCCCATCCATAATCATCTGGAATAACGCGCGTTTTTGCAGCTCGATGCTATACGCATCGGAATCCGTTCCGCCTTCCGTCTTCCGTCCCTTCAGACGGGCAACCGATTTGCCAAGGCTCTCCTCCAGCTGGTCGGCCGTCAACTGATCCTTGATCAAATAATCGTC
This sequence comes from Paenibacillus sp. MMO-58, assembly GCF_037146255.1. NCBI lineage: Bacteria > Bacillati > Bacillota > Bacilli > Caryophanales > Paenibacillaceae > Paenibacillus > Paenibacillus sp. MMO-58. The sequence continues at coordinate 212,285 of NZ_JBBCVY010000004.1, read as the reverse complement.
GGCATCCAGCTTCACCGCCTGCTGGGCATAATGAAATTCCTCGTGGCAGGTTAGAAAAATAATCCGGACGCCCGGCTTTATTGCCGTAAATTCCGCGGCCAGCTCGATTCCGTTCTTCTTCGGCAGTCCGATATCCGTAATGACGATATCCGGCATCGTCTCCTTGAACAGATGCAGCGCCTTCACGCTGGAGAACGTGCTTGCGGCTACATGCAAATCAAGCTGCTCCCACTCAATCATCTGCTGCAGCACTTTAAGCATCGGGACATCATCATCAATCAGCATGACTTTATACATGGGATACCTCCTGCCCGGACGGAATTGGACTTGGAATAGGAATAGACAAAATAACGGTAATGCCGCCTGCAGCATTGGTAATCAACTTCATCTCCGCCGAGCCGTACGTCAGCTTCAGTCGCTGGATGACGTTCCGCAGCCCTACCCGCTCATACGGCGCATAATCTTCGGCATCCGGGTCCAGCTCCAGGTCCGAAGAAGCGGTTAATTGCCTGTTCAGCCAGACAAGCTGCTCTTCCTCCATGCCGCCGCCATCGTCTTCGATTGCCATATAAATACGGCCTTGCTCCCGGTAAGCATGAACAACGATATGAAGCTCGTCTTTCTCGTCCAATCCGTGTACGATCGCATTCTCGACGATAGGCTGAAGCACCAGCTTCGGCACAACAAAGCTCTTCAGCTCCGGTTCGATGCGCGCTTCAATGGATAACGGCATTTCGCTGCGTACCTTCATAATATCCACGTAATAACCAAGCAGTCTGCACTCTTCTTCAAGCGAGGATGGCGTATTTACCTTCAGATAGGCGCGCAGCAGATTCATTAACGAATCGACAATGCCGCTATGCACCTGATCCTTGCTAAGAATGAGGCTGCATTTAATCGAATTAAGCGTATTGATCAAAAAATGCGGCCGAATTTGCATAAACAGGGCCTCCAGCTCCATCACCCTTTTTTGCTCCTGCTCCTGTTCGATGTTCGTAATGAGCACTTCAATCTCGTCAAGCATCTGGTTAAAAGAATGCCCAAGCTCCGCAATATCGTCCCTGCCCTTTACTTCAAGCCGCATATCGCGATTCCCCAAAGCGAACTGGCGGGCAACCCGCTGCAGCTTCTGAATCGGATTATGCAGCCTCCTCGCGAACAAGAGCGAAATAACAGAGAACAGCAGCGTAAACACCAGCACCAATCCGATTCCGATGTAAAAGGCGCGAGAGATCTGTCCAAAAAGCGAATCCTCCGACGTCTCGTAAGCGAGCTTCCAGTCGGTTTTGTCCAGCGTCAGCTGGGTCCGGTATACCGAATCCGAAGAATCGCTTGACTGCAGCTGGATATCCGGACTGCCCGCAATCCGGTTGCCTGTCCCGTCGAACAGAGCAATCTGCCCGAATTCGACCCGCTCCAGCAGCTTTTCGAAATAGGAGCCTTCAATTCCGACAAGCAAAACAGCCGTATAAGGCTTGCCGCCCCCGTCACCTATAACTCTCGCAAGATAATACGTGCCGTCGTCATCCGTATTGTCATGAAGGAGACCAAGATATTGCAGGACAACCGGCTTCGCTGCATTTACGTTCTTAAGGAGCGGTGCCAGCTTGCTGTTGATTGCCGCCAGGTTCTCCGAATCCGGCGACAGGATAAAGTTCGCCCGGTTGACCAGGTACATATGAATGCTGTTGTTCAGCGGCTTGGAGGTAATCAGCGAGAAGCTGTCTTTTATCCGGATAAAACGGGTGTAGTCGGTATACGTATTCAGCCTGCTTGTATCCGCGAACAGATTAAGGGATGCCCGCAGCTCGGAATCGTTCACGATATAATGCGAAGCAAAGGTTACATCGTCTATCGTCCGGTCGATCTCCCCGACTATAACGTTCAGCATGCTGTTGTTGCTGATCTGAAACTTCTCTATCATGTTCTGCTTTAATAGCGTATATGAAATAACCGAAACGGCGAGGATCGGAAAAATAATAAACAAGAGAAAGGACAACTGGATTCTTCGGTAGTAGGTTAATCTCGTCATGGCTGCACGCCTTCCCATACGATATATCCTCATTGTAGCAGTATCGGTATACCGGGAACATCCCCAAGGATTGGTTAGTCCCGATCCCGGTTCCTTTCATACCAATAGCCGCCGATGCCTCTCTCAAGCCGGAGCAAAGCCTCCAGATAGAAATAGTCTCCCCAGATCATGTAATCATCCGGAGCCAGCCCGCCCCGCACATGATAAGAGCCATGCTTCAGCAGACCTTCCTCATCCCCGTCGCCATTAGTCGAATATTTGGAAACCAGTGCCTCCATCGTATACTGCAGACCATCGCGCAAGACTTCAAACGCAGTATCCTTCTGATCCAAATGCGACAATAACTCTGCCAGTCCGGCTGCCGCAATCGCGGAGGCCGAGCTGTCCCGGTATTTCGGCTGCTCCTCCGGGAGGTGGAAATCCCAATACGCCACGCCGTCCTCCGGCAGATGCTCAAGGAAATAGACCGCCATCCGTTTCGAGGTTTCGAGGAACAACGGATCGCGCGTATAGCGATAGGACAATGCAAAACCATAGATGCCCCACGCCTGTCCGCGCGTCCAGGTCGAACCGTTGCCGAAGCCTTGATGCGTCGCGCCGCCAACCGGTTCACCCGTCCGCCGGTCGAAGAAAAACGTATGATAAGAGCTGTCGTCGCCTCTTACCAGATACCTGCTGCTTTTCTCCGCCTGGGCTTTGGCTGCTTCCTTATAGACCGGATTGCCCGTCTGCTCGGAGGCCCAATAGAGGAGAGGCAAGTTAAGCAGGCAGTCGATTATAATTCTTCCGCCTTCCACCTGATCCCCTTCCGGTCCCCAAGCCTGAAAATAACCTCCCGCCTTACGCCAGCGCTTCATCATGACGTCCGCAGCCGCAAGAGCCAGCTCCTTCGCCGTTTCGCTGCTGTCAACGATCCATTCGGCCTTCGCGGATAAAGAATACAGGAAGCCGATATCATGATGATCCAGCACCACATTGTCTTTCAGTCTCTGGCGGAAGCTTGCGGTTGTTTTTCTTGCCGCCTCTCTTAATCTCTCATCACCCGAATATTCATACCCGAGCCATAACAGCCCGCTCCAAAATCCGTTGGTCCAGTCATTGTTCTCTATTAGCGTATAACGGCTGCCTTCCCCTACATGAGGGTAAGAATCTCCGAATCTATCAACATTTCCCGCAATCGTGGCGATTGCCCTTTCAATTGCCGTCTTCCACATGTCTATTCGCCCCTTGCCTTGCGATTTTCCACTATCGTAATCGAATGCGGGAGCCACCGGGGCGACAACTTTTGCTTCGAGTGTGTAAAATTTTGACCTTTTTCCGCAAACGTTCGCCCCCCCAAATCACTCCGCATGAACCAGTCATATTCCGTGAAAGCGCTTGTAAACATATTAGAGTCGGCGGGATGCGGCCATCCGTCTTGACCGGCTGAAGGGAGGGATGAAACGGGTTTCATGTTTCTTGCGCAACCGAAAGGAAGAAAACCAATATGGAGCGGAGGCTGTTGGAGGATGAGTCATATTCGCGTGTTATCCAAGCTTATGGTGTGCGTCGCGCTGCTGTTAGCCTTAGCGGTTACGGCGCTGCCAAAAGTAACGAATGCGGCCAGCGTTGCGGTTACGAACGGACCGGTATGGTACGATACAACGGGCGGAACGATACAAGCCCACGGGGGCAGCATTATTAAGGTTGGCTCCACCTATTACTGGATTGGCGAGGATAAGCTGAACAATTCGGCCAACTTCTCGCATGTCGTCTGCTACTCCTCTACCGACCTGAAGAACTGGGCCTGGGTCAGCTATCCGCTCAAGACGACCTCCGCCGCCGAGCTTGCCTCGAGCAAAATCGAACGTCCGAAGGTCATCTACAATTCCTCCACCGGCAAATACGTCATGTGGATGCATTACGAGAACGGCACGGATTACAGTCTTGGAAGAGTAGCCGTTGCTTCAAGCTCTTCCGTCTGCGGAGACTATACATACCAAGGCAGCTTCCGCCCGATGAACTACGAGTCGCGCGACCTTACCGTATTCAAGGATGATGACGGAACGGCCTACCTCGTCTCCGCCTCCAACAAGAACGGCGGCGCGAACGATTCGATGGCAATTTTCCAGCTCAGCTCCGACTACCTCAGCGTGGCTTCCTTCAAAACCTGGTACGCGGACAACGGCTACCGGGAAGCTCCGGCCGTCGTGAGGCAGGGCGGCAAGTATTTCCTGATTACCTCGCAGGCTTCCGGCTGGTATCCGAATCAGGGCGGCTATTCCACGGCAACTTCCATGGCCGGCCCTTGGACGGCGGTTCAGCCGCTAGGCAACCCATCGACCTTCGCTTCCCAATCGACCTTTATCCTGCCGATCCAAGGAACCTCTACAACCTCTTATCTCTACATGGCTGACCGCTGGAATTCGAGCGCATTAGGGGACTCCCGGTATATCTGGCTTCCTTTAACGCTAAACGGCTCAAGCGGCACGGCCTCGCTGGAATGGTACAGCAGCTGGAATTTGGATGCGGCTACCGGCTCCGTCACCTATCCGTCAACGCTGACGAATCTGTCGCAAGGCAAGACGGCAACGGCCAGCTCATCGGCTTCCGGTTATGCGCCAAGCAGCGCCAATGACGGGAACTACCAGACCAGCTGGAAAGCATCCGCCGTCACCTGGCCATCTTGGTGGCAGGTTGATCTTGGCTCCTCCAAGAGCGTCAGGGAAATCGATATTTCCTGGTACATGGTGAAGGGTTCCGAGGGCTATCATCAATACAAAATCGAATACAGCACCAACGGCACCAGCTATACGACGATAGACCGGACGAATAACACAACGTACGGATTCACGACCGACAGCGTTAATATCACCGCGCGGTATATAAGAATCCAACTCGTCAATGCGGTGCTCTGGAACAATCCGAGCAACTGGTATACGCCTACCTTATGGGAGGTAAAAGTGCTGGGCAGTTAACCGGAAATAACAACAAGAGCGGCCATGCGGGTTGAAACCCGTGGCCGCTCTCGTATTCCGGTTACTGCGCATATTCCCTTAGCAGGTCTTCCGTCGTCTGCTCATTCCGCTGTTTCTTTTTCATGATGCCTTTCGCTTCCCAGCAAGCGATGCACTTCTCCTCCGTGTCGCATTTATGGGCATCCTCGCAGGTATAGCAGTATTTGATCATGTTTTTCGTAATTTCGCTTTCTCGATTGTTGCCGTCCATGTCATCACCCCTAAATGATCGTTACGCCGCTTTGTCCGCCGGAGGAAAGGTGTCGTGTCCGCCTCTACGCAGCCTATTGGTCCATTTGCGCAGCAGCGGCAGCAGGTAATAGTCGGCTCCGAATTTACCGCCGTTAACCCCTGCAATCATCACAATGCCTCCTAAAAGAATCAGCCAAGGATTCGTGCTTACGGTTCCCGCGAACAGGAACATGAAGTTCATCAGCATTCCGAAAAATGCAGCCGTTGCCGTTAAAGCGCCTAGAATAAGTCCAAGACCAACTAGCGTCTCGCCAAGCGGAATGAGAATATTGATTGCCTTCACGTTTGGCAGCGCCACATGTTCAATGAACCGGACAAAATTCGGATAGACATTGGCATTTGTCTCATGGTCAATAACGGGATTGGCAATCGCCCCTTTCAGGAACCCGCCTGCATCAAAGCCGTCTTTCAGCTTGTGAAAACCGGCGTCCAGCCATTGCCAGCCTACATATAAACGGAGCAGAAGAACAAGTCCCGCGGCATAAACGTTCTCGCGCATAAACTTCAACATAATAATCTCTCCCTAAATGAATATATTGTGAATAAAATCACAAAGTTAATAGAAAGCATAGAAACCGGATGACCAAGCTTTACCTATAGACTCCGGTGTTCTCGCGTTTTATATCAAGGTTACAGCTTTTGAAGCAGACCCGTTTTTCCAAAGAAGAGCTGGATCTCCAGGCTTGCATGATCCAAGGAATCGGAGCAGTGAATGACGTTCTCGTCGATATCGGATCCGTAATCGCCCCGAATCGTGCCGGGAGGCGCCTTTACGGGATTCGTCGGACCAATCAAGGATCTAGCGTTCCCGACTGCCGACTGTCCCTCCACAATCATGGCGAATACGGGACCGGACGTAACATATTGAATCAAATCCTCGAAAAACAGCTGCTCCTTCAAATGACGGTAATGCGTGCGCGCCGTTTCCTCGGAGAGCTCCTTCAGTTCCGCATAAACCGGCTTCAGCCCTTTCTTCTCGAAGCGGCTAACGATCTCGCCGATCAATCCCCGCCTTACGCCGTCCGGCTTTATCATAACAAAGGCTCTTTCGTTCATATTTATCATCTCCTTCTTGATTCCATCTTACTGCTTAACGGAAGCCGAAGAAGTGATAAAAATCACACCTTTGAAATTATTTTGGAATAATCAGGGTAACGGTTGTCCCCTCGCCGATTGCCGATTCTATCGACAAATTCCCTCCGGCCAGCTTCGCCCTCTCAACCATGCTGTATCTTCCGACGCCTTGCGTCTGCACCGCCGTGTCAAAGCCAGCTCCCCGATCAAGAATCCGGGCAACCACTTGGTTCTCGTCTTCCAGAATCTCTACCTCGGCTTCCGATACGTCCGCATATTTGGCAATATTGGTCAGCGCCTCCTGGATGATCCGGTAAATCACCGTCTCTACCTGCACGTCCAGCCGCTTGCGCAGATTGCTCTTGAACGATACCTTAATGCCGTAATGGGAGGCGTAGTTTTCCAGATGAGTCCGCAGAGCCGGCACTATGCCGAGATCATCCAGCACCGACGGCCGCAGCTGCCAGGCCACGCTCCGTACCTCTTCGATAATGCCGGCCACCTGATTGCGGATGAAGGGCAGCTGCTCCTCGCCGTGAGCTGGGGCCGAAATGACGCGGTCCAGCTGAATGAGCAGGGAAAACAAGCTTTGCCCGATGCCGTCATGCAGCTCTCGGGAAAACTTGCGCCGTTCTTCTTCCTGAATGGTCATCACCTTGGACAATGTCTCCTGGAGCTCCTCCTCCACCTTCTTCAGCCGTGTTACTTCGTTGCGGATCGCCAAATACTGATACGGCTTGCCGTTCTCGCCTACAAAAGGAACGATTGTCGTATTCACCCAATAGTAAGTGCCGTCCTTCGCCTTGTTCTTGATATCCCCATGCCAGACTTGTCCGGAGGATATCGTTGCCCATAGCTCCTTCATAAAAGCTTTCGGATGAGTGCCCGAATTGATAATCCGGTGATCCTGCCCAAGCAGCTCGGAACGGTCATATCGGGAAATCTCGCAGAACTTATCGTTGACATAAAGAATCTTTCCCGCGTGGTCGGTCATCGCCACAATCGAAGACGCATCAAGCGCCAGCTTCACATCCGCGAGCTGCTTGAGCGAGCTCTGCAGCTCGCTTCGAAATTGCGAATCCTCGATCCGCTCCTCCAGCTGGAGCAGCAAGGAGTCGACATGCTCGGCGAGCACCTTATTCCCCGATCGATGATTAATCAAAGTTAAGCAGCCCCTTTTTCATCGCGTATTTGATCAGCTCCGGTCTAGATTTAAGCCCTAGCTTTTCCATCACGTTGCTCTTATGCGTCTCGACGGTTTTGACGCTGATCACCAGCATTTGGGCCATTTCCTTATTCGCATAACCTTTGGCCGTTAGAGATAGAACCTCCTTTTCGCGCTCCGACAGTGCATGAAAGAGGTCTCCGCTGTCTCCCCGCTGCATCCGGTCCACGTATTCTTTCATTAACCGTTTTGTTGCCGTCGGATATAAGTAAGCGTCTCCTTGGGCAATCGAACGGATGGCCGTAAGCAGCTCCTCGTGGGGAGCGTTCTTCAGCACATACCCCGCCGCTCCGGCATGGATGGCGCGGAACAAGTATTCGTCATCGTCATGCATCGTCAGAATGAGGATAGCCGTATCCGGAAGCAGCTCCTTCAGCTCGGCGGCTGCCGTAAGACCGTCCTTTCCCTGTGGCATGCTTAGATCCATTAATACAACATCGGGCTTCAGCTCTAATGCCGTCCGTATCCCTTCATCCCCGTCGGACGCTTCCGCAATGACTTCCATATCCTTCGTTCCGCTCAACAGCATGCGCAATCCGGAGCGAACCATCGCATGATCATCTACGATTATCATTCTTATCATTAGCGGTCTCCTCTCTTAAGCAGCAAAGAAGATATTCCTTGCGCTTCCTCCTCGGTAAACGGCTGGTGCTTCCTTCTGCCCAGCAGTACAATGCCGTCAACGTAATAGGGATCGCCTGCCGGAACGGGCAGACCTATAGCGGTTACCAGCTTTTCCGCCAGGATGACCGGGCATTCCCGAAGCAGGGACGTATTTTTCAGCCCGTTCACCAGACAAGCCGTTCCATGACGCAGCACCATTCCGCCTATTCCTATTCCCGGCTGAATTCTCATATGTTCAATTTTGCCGTTCAGGCTGCCAATCACCAGATTCCATTTCATGCTCCGGTGATTCTCGGCAGGACCGGCAAATGCAATAAAGTCGCTCTCGCTTCTGCGAAGGATTTCCTGAAGGTCCCGCAGCAGATGCTCATCGCCGGCAGACTTCAATAACTCTCTCAAGGTGCTATCCCCTTCGTCTTTCGTATTCGATACTGCCTACCTATTGTCCTATTGTAATGGATGAGAGATTTCCTGAATGTAAGGGGGTTCCCCTATTCAAGAATCAGGGAATTCCCTCATAACAGAAAAGAAGCCCCGGCTGACCGCAGCCGGGGTTACATGCGGCAAATGTCCTTCGGGCAATTCTCGCAGCAGCAAGTTTCCCGCAGGTACCGCAAATTTTTAATGATCAAATGACCGTCCTCATAAGCGATAACGTCATCCTTCTTGAGATCGCTCAGCATCCGGTTCACGCTTTCGCGCGTTGCCCCGATCATATCGGCCATCTCCGTATTGCTGATTTTGAGCGTAATAAAGATATGCTCCGCTTTAGGTTTGCCGTAGGAATTGCTAAGACGAATAAGCAGCGAGCAAAGGGCTCCCGTCTTGCCAAACATCATGAGATCCCGGAATTTCGTCTGCGTCAGGCGGTGCATCAGCCCCATCCATCTCATAAACTCAACGGCGAGATCGCCATGCTGCCACAAGAGCACCTCGAGATCCTTCCTCTGGATGACGCCAATCTTCGCATCCTCCGTTACTTCCGCCCTGAAGCTGTGAACCGAGTCCGGGAAAGGATCCATCTGGCCGATCAGATCACCCTTCTGGTACAGATACAGCGTTAAGGTACGGCCGCTGTCCGTTGACTTCACCGCACGGACACGGCCTTTTATAATAAAATACAGCTTATCCGCCGCATCGCCTTCCCAAAACAAGCAGCTTCCTTTTTCGTAGGCGCGTTTGTACATAATGCTGTCCAGCTTCTCGAAGCTTTCCTTCGTTAATACGGGCTCCTGCCCTTCAATCGACGCGTTGTTTGCTCCCATTCCTGCATTTCCCCTTCCGAGTGATCGTTATACTCAGCATAACGCCATTCGAAAAGCCGCAACATCGGGGAATCACCTGATCTTGAGGGGGATATTTCCTTATTTTTACCGTTGGAGGCCCTGATGGCATTCTGCCTGGATGATGGTCCTAGCTCTCGTTACCTCCTGCTCCGTTGGGACGGGAACACCCTCCAGCGGATACGGACGGCCCAGCGTCTGCCATTTGTATACGCCCATCCGGTGATAAGGAAGAAGCTCAAGCTTCTCCACGTTGCCAAGCCCGCCGATAAATCGGCCTAGCAAACGCAAATCCTCCGCGTGATCGGTTATGCCGGGAATCAGTACATGGCGGATCCATACCGGCTTGGATAAGGAAGACAGCCACTTGGCAAAATGCAAAATCCGGTCATTGGGCTGTGAGGTCAGCCGTTCATGCTTGTCGGGATCGATCTGCTTCAAATCCAGCAGGACAAGATCCGTGTAATTCATCAGTTCGGACGCATGGGACGGGTCGCAGAAGCCTGAGCTGTCCAGCGCGGTATGCAGGCCAAACTTCTCTTTGCAAGCCTTGAACAGAGCTGCGACAAAGGGAGCCTGCAGAGTAGGTTCTCCTCCCGTCACCGTAATCCCGCCGCCTGAACCGCGATAGTAAGGCAAATACGGCTCAATCTCCCGCAAAATATCGTCTACCGTCACCTGCCGTCCTGCGGCCGTATCCCAGGTATCCGGGTTATGGCAGAACTGGCACTGCAGGGCGCAGCCCTGCATGAACAGGACAAACCGGATGCCGGGGCCGTCAACGGTGCCAAAGGTGTCTATCGAATGGATTCGTCCTTTCATGCCCGCCGCGCTCCTTTCTTGATCCTATATTTATGATCTGGATTATATCTCTCCGTGGAAGGTACGATTAATCACATCGAGCTGCTGCTCTCTTGTCAGCTTAATAAAATTGACTGCATAACCCGATACCCGGATCGTCAGCTGCGGATAATTCTCAGGATGCTCCATCGCGTCAAGCAGCTGCTCGCGGTTAAACACGTTTACGTTCAGATGATGCCCGCCGCTTGCCGTATAACCGTCAAGCAGCGCAGCCAGGTTGCTGAACCGGGCCGATTCTTCTTTCCCAAGCGCCTTCGGAATAATCGAGAAGGTGTTCGATACGCCGTCTAGGCTATGCTCATAAGGAATCTTTGCTACCGAAGCGAGCGAAGCAAGCGCCCCCTTGCGGTCCCGGCCGTGCATCGGATTCGCGCCCGGCGCGAATGGCTGGCCGGCTTTGCGCCCGTCCGGCGTGCTGCCGGTTTTTTTACCGTACACGACGTTAGAAGTAATGGTCAGGACGGACATGGTAGGAATCGCGCCTCGGTAGGCCTTATGCTGGCGCAGCCTGTTCATAAAGCCTTCCGCAAGCTCTACGGCAAGCTGGTCGACACGGTCGTCGTTATTGCCGTATTGCGGATATTCGCCTTCAATCTCGAAATCGACCGCTATCCCCTTCTCGTTCCTGACCGGACGGACCTTCGCGTACCGGATCGCGCTTAAGCTGTCGGCCACCACGGACAGACCGGCAATGCCGCAGGCCATCGTACGGATAATGTCCCGGTCATGCAGCGCCATCTCAAGCCGTTCGTAGCAGTATTTATCATGCATGTAATGGATGACGTTCAGCGTGTTCATATACAGCTTGGCAAGCCAATCCTGTATGACGCCGAATTTCTGCTTAACTTCCTCATAATCCAGCACTTCGGAGGTTATAGGCGCGATAGCCGGACCAATCCGTACGCCAAGCTTCTCATCTACGCCGCCGTTAATCGCGTACAGCAGCGCCTTCGCCAGATTCGCCCTTGCCCCGAAAAACTGCATTTGCTTGCCGATCCGCATGGCGGATACGCAGCAGGCAATGCCGTAGTCGTCTCCGAAAAAGGGTCGCATCAGGTCATCATTCTCGTATTGAATCGAGCTGGTCTCCGCCGATACCTTGGCGCAATATTTCTTGAAGGGCTCGGGCAGCTTTGCCGACCATAGGACGGTCAGGTTGGGCTCCGGCGCCGGTCCAAGCGTATAGAGGGTATGCAGGAAACGGAAGGAATTGCGCGTGACCCGCGTCGCTCCGTTTAAGCCCATGCCGCCAACCGATTCCGTCACCCAGGTCGGGTCGCCGCTGAACAGCTCATTGTAGTCGGGCGTCCGGAGGAACTTCACGATTCTGAGCTTCATGACAAAATGGTCAACCAGCTCCTGCGCTTCCCGCTCCGTTAAGGTACCTTCCCTCAAATCCCGCTCGAAATAAATATCGAGGAAGCTGGATACGCGTCCTAGGCTCATTGCCGCTCCGTTCTGCTCTTTGATAGCGGCCAGATAGGCAAGATAGAGCCATTGTACCGCCTCCTGCGCGTTTGCAGCAGGAGCGGAGAGGTCAAAGCCGTACGCGGCAGCCATTGCCTTCAGCTCGCCAAGACTGCGAAGCTGCTCGGATAATTCCTCGCGAAGCCGGATAACCTCCTCCGTCATTGCGTCTACTTCCAGCTGCAGCAGCTCTTCTTTTTTTCCTTGAATCAGCCGATCGACGCCGTATAGAGCAACGCGCCGGTAATCCCCGATAATGCGGCCCCGGCCGTAAGCATCGGGCAAGCCCGTGATGATGCCTGCTTTTCTCGCTGCCCGCATATCGGTCGTATAAGCATCAAAGACTCCTTGATTATGGGTCTTGCGGATATCCGTAAATAGACGGAGCATCTCGGGATCAAGTTCATAGCCGTAAGCCTCGCAAGCATCGGCAGCCATTCGAATACCCCCAAAGGGCTGCACGGACCGCTTCAGCGGCGCGTCGGTCTGCAGGCCAACGATTCTCTCCTTGTCCTTATCGATATAACCCGGCGCATGCGAGGTGATTGTGGATACGGTATGAACATCGATATCATGGACGCCGCCGCGCTCCCGCTCTTCCTTGAGCAGGCCGCTGACTTGCCGCCAAAGCGCATTCGTGTCTTCGGTTGCGGATGCGAGGAACTGTTCGTCGCCTTCATACGGTGTAAGGTTGTTCTCGATAAACGAATTGACATCAATCTGTTTCTGCCATTTTCCGGCAGCGAACCCCCGCCATGCTTCTTTGCCGGCCGTCCCTCTTCTGACTTCGTTTTCCTTCATCGCCATCTTCAAGCACCTCCGTTTTCTATGTCTCCATGTTACTTCTTTGCTTGGTGCGCGGCTGTGATCTTCCTCACAAAGAAAGAGATATTTACGGCTCCCGAACGGGAACCGTACGGACGAACCTGCTGTCAATCTGGTTGCTCCGAAACGTCGGTTCCTTCAGCTTCAGCCAATGGATTTGCTGCAGCAGATACTTGACGTCCGTATGACCCTCCTCCAGCATAGCGCCGATCGGCTCGGATAAGGCGCGGTCATAGATCCCGTGCAAAGGATAGATACGGCCGCCGATCAAAGGAATAACCGCGTCATACCCTTCCCGCCTCCAGAACAATAAGAGGCTGGCCGCCGCCGCCGACGGGTGAGGCATGTGGCACCCTAGCATCCATACATCCGGGTATCTCGCCAGCGCTAGCCCCGCATGCATGCCGCTCAGTATGCCTTGACCCGCATAATAATCGCTAATGATTCGAATATCCCGGTCTACATGGCGAAGAAACGGCTGAGGATGATTCGTAACAATCGTGACCTCCGCGCATAGACTTTTCATTTCCTTAATTTGGCGATGCAGCAAGTACTGACCCTCAACGACAAGAAAAGCCCGCTCGTCAGCCCTCTCCGCTCCGCAAACGTCCCCTGCTAAAATGACGCCTGATACCACCTTAATCACACCTTTCGTTCGACTGACATTAAGAAGTAAGAAAGAGCTGCCGATCCGGAGATCGGCAGCCCCAATTGCAGGTATGAATCTTAGAATCTGCCGTAAAAAGCGTTACGGTAAATGTCCGCCAGCTCGGCGACAAGCGGCATGCGGGGATTAGCGGTGGTGCACTGATCCTCGAATGCGCGGTCAGCCAGATAGTCAACTCTTTCTTCGAAATCCGCTTGATCAAAGCCCAACTCCTGGAAGGTTTCCGGGATGCCAAGCGAACGGTTCAGCATCCGCACCGCTTCAATAAGGCTGTTTACCCCCTCCTCCGTCGTTCGTGCAGGAAGGCCAAGCATGCGGGCGATTTCCGCATAGCGCTGATCGGCAACGAAATAGCTATATTTCGGGAACGACGTGAACTTCGTAGGCTTCTGAGCATTATAACGAATGACATGAGGCATCAGGATCGCATTGGTGCGGCCGTGTGCCGTATGGTATTGGCCTCCCCATTTATGCGCCAAGCTGTGGTTGATGCCAAGGAACGCATTCGCGAAGGCCATGCCGGCAATGGTCGAGGCATTGTGCATTTTCTCGCGGGCCAGCGGGTCTGCCGTATGGTACGACTTTTCCAAATTCTCGAATACGAGGCGGATTGCATGCAGCGCAAGGCCGTCCGTATAGTCGCTCGCCATGACCGATACATAAGCCTCGATCGCATGGGTAAGCACATCCATTCCCGTATCGGCAACCGCCGTCTTCGGCAGGCTGTATACAAATTCCGGATCGATAATCGCCACATCCGGCGTCAGCTCGTAGTCGGCCAGCGGATATTTGGTCTGCCCTTCCTTTTTGTCCGTAATGACCGCAAAAGAAGTCACTTCCGAGCCCGTTCCCGAGGTTGTAGGAATCGCAACGAACTGGGCCTTATTTCCAAGGCGCGGATATTTGTAGACTCGCTTGCGGATATCGAGAAACTTCTGCTTCAGCGAATGGAAGCTGGTGTCCGGGTACTCATAAAAGAGCCACATCGCTTTGGCCGCGTCCATAGGCGATCCGCCGCCAAGAGCGATAATGCAGTCCGGCTTGAAGCTTTCCATCAGCCGGGTGCCGCGCTCAACCGTTTCAACCGACGGATCCGGTTCAACATCCGAGAATATCTCCATGGCGACGGGAACGGTCCGTTTGCGCAAGTAGTATTCCAGCTTCTCGACATAGCCCAGCTTCACCATCATCGCATCGGTGACGATCAGAACCCGTGAAATATCCGGCATTTTCTCCAGATACTGCGTCGCGCCTTTCTCGAAGTAAATTTTCGGCGGTATTTTGAACCATTGCATATTCACCGTCCGGTAAGCCACCCGTTTGATATTAATCAGGTTCACTGCCGTTACGTTGGAGGTCGTCGAATTATGGCCGTACGAGCCGCAACCAAGCGTCAGGGAAGGCAGGTTCGTATTGTAAAGGTCTCCGATTGCGCCATGGGTCGACGGAGAGTTAACAATAACCCGGCCGGTCTTGAGTCGGTCCGCAAACGCCCGGATCACTTCTTCATTGCCCGAATGGATAACGGACGAGTGGCCGAGGCCTCCAAACGAGACCACCTCTGCCGCAAGCGCAATGCCCTGCTCCGCCGTGTCCGCTTTATAACAGGCCAGCACGGGGCTCAGCTTCTCGGCCGACAGAGGGAAATCCGTTCCAACGCCGCGAAGCGGGGCAATGAGGATTTTCGTATCCGCAGGCACCTCGATCCCCGCCATCTCCGCGATCCGGACGGCAGGCTGGCCCACGATCTTACCGTTTACGGCGCAATGGTCTCCGTGAATGACGAGCTTGGATACCGCTTCCGTTTCCTCTTCGTTGAGGAAATAACAGCCGTTGTCCTTCATCAGCCTGCATGCCTCGTCGTAGACGGAAGCTTCGATAATGACCGCCTGCTCGGAAGCGCAGATCATGCCGTTATCAAAGGTCTTGGAAAGAATCAGGTCCGTCACCGCCTGCTTCAGGTCAGCCGACTGCTCGATAAAGCAAGGAACGTTGCCCGGCCCTACGCCAAGCGCCGGCTTGCCGGTGCTGTATGCGGCTTTGACCATCGCCGATCCGCCGGTTGCCAGAACAAGAGCAACATCCGGATGATTCATGAGCAGTTGGGTGGCTTCCAGCGAAGGAATCTCGACCCACTGCACGCAGAACTCGGGCGCCCCGCCGGCCACCGCCGCCTCAAGAAGCGTCTGCGCCGCAGCCGCGCTGCTTTTCTGGGCGGAAGGGTGGAAAGCGAATATAATCGGATTGCGCGTCTTAGCCGCTATCAAAGCCTTGAACATCGTAGTGGAGGTCGGGTTGGTCACCGGCGTTACTCCGGCAATTATGCCAACGGGCTCCGCCACCTTTTTGTAGTTCTCGTAGACATTCTCTTCAATGACGCCAACCGTGCGGTCATGCTTGATGCTGTGATAGATATATTCCGTCGCAAATATATTTTTCGTGATTTTATCCTCGTACACGCCTCTGCCGGTCTCTTCCACCGCCATCTTCGCCAGCTGCATATGCTGGTCAAGTCCCGCAAGCGCCATAGCCTGGACAACGTGGTCCACTTGTTCCTGGTTCATGTGCATGTAAGCTTCCTGCGCCGCTTTGGCGCGCGCCACCAATTTGTTGATTTCGTCTTGTGCGGAGTGTTGGGCTTCAAGCTTGCTTTCTTTTACAGCCATCTTCTTCTCCTCCTCGTACCGGAGATCTCGTCTCCTCATGACTTCATCGTAAAGAAATTCTAACCGGCTCACTATGACATTTCTCACACTTTGGAAAAAGACGTCAGGAGAACAAATAGTCCATATCGGTCAAAATATCCTCGGCCAGCGGAAACAGCAGCTCCTCTTCCATCTGGAAATGAGCGGTCAGTATAAAGCAGCCCTGCGTGAGGCAGTCGCAGCCTCCCTTCATCTCCCGCTGCAGATCCGCGCCGCTTAACGGCTCCAGCCGCAAAGTGTGGAGCAGGGTGCTGCTTGCCTGAACAAACGATTCTATATACTGGACGGCAAGCTCATGGTCTTTTTCCAGCACCCATAACGAAGGCATAATGGTTGGCTCGATCTTCTTGTGCGAATAATGCATCAGCATCGGGAACAGCTCCTCCTCTTCCCAAACGGAATGCCGCTTCAGCTCGCGCAGAAGCAGCTCCGCTTCTTCTCGAAGTCCGATTAAGCCCTCTATCGTAACGTAACTGCTCATCCCCGTAGCATGATGAATGCTTTGCTGGCATATAGCGCTGCACATCGCTTTAATTTGTTCATGGTCTGATTCCAATCTCATCGCCAGCCTTGCAAAGGAGCTTGGCCTCGCTGTATTAAACGGATCCAGTCTCATTCCAATCCCTCCCGTACCGCTTCCTTAAATATGTTCATGCCTCAGCCTACCATCTGCCGGTCATAGTCGGCTGTGACGCATATCACAGTTGGCCTGAGGGACATAGAACGTTCAAATAAAAAAGGGCTACTGCGATCAGTAGCCCTTCTTCCATTCCATTATTCAACAACCGTTACGCCGGGCGGGACAGTATAGTCCGTCCGGATGCTGCCGTCTGCCCCGCGTTCATGGCGGACATGAATGAGACCGCGAGGCGTCGGGTAGGTCCCTTCCGCCCAGTTCAGATCAGCCAGGTTTGGACGAATCCGGACCTTGCGGAAGCCCGGCTCCACAACCTGGATACCCAACACATATTCAGACAGCCATGCCGTTGGCCCGGATGCCCAGCCATGACAGAGGCTATGACGGTACCCCTTGTAGCAGTAACCGCCGTAGCTGCCGTGCACATCGATTTTCCCTGGAGGAGTCAGCTCGTCGATTCTTGCCGCCCCCTCCATCCACGCAATGTCGAAATCCTCCCAGAACGTTGTTGCCCCAAGCTCCAGCATGCCGCCCCAGAAAGCCCGGATGCTGTCCAGACTGCCCGCAATATCTCCCGCTTCCGCGCGGGCACGCAGCATGTAATAGCCGTAAAAGGTGGAATATCCGCTTGGCGCGTCAGGCGCTATAACCTCGCGGTTGGCGGCAGCCGGATCCATTAATCCGGCGAGTGCCTGCAGAGCCGCTGCCTGCTTGCTGCCCGCATGATGCGGAATACGCTTGCGCAGACGCCCTTCAAGCCCTTCGCAAAGCCCGGCTGTCTCCACCTCGCCGAATAACCGGCAAAGCCGGGCTCCCGCCTGCATGCCAAGCACAAACAAAGCATGAACTCCTGCCGTTACGCCGGCCGGATTAGAGGAGGCCGGCCAATCCAGGAATGGGCGGTAGACATTAATCGTACCGTCAGGCTCCACCTTCCCGATCAGTTCGCGAAGCAGGCCGGTTATGTAATCGCGCTGCTCCTGCAGGTAAGCTTCATTCCCATGCTGCATATACCAGTCATGCTGAACGAGCAGCCACCAGATCGAATAAGTGGGCATGTCCATAAACATCGGCAGCGGAGACCGGTCGCGCTTGAAATCCATGCTTTGCGGGACAATCACGTGCTCGCCGAATACGGCGCAGATCGTGGCTACTTCGGGATGCATATCCCCGGTCCACACCATCCGGTCCCGCTTGATGCCATCCCACAGATAGTCCTGCATGTTCAGATGAACGGTATAAGCGCCGGTCTCCCAAATTCGGTCCAGCAGCGGATCGCTGCATCGAAAACTACCTTTGTATTCGATATCCCGGTACACGAATACGGCCTGAACGCTTTGCAGCTCGATCTCCCCTTCATCCAACAGATCAAGGCGCGCAAAGCGGAAGCCCGTTGTCCCGAACTCGGCGCCGCCAAGCAGGCCAACGTCGATAATACTGTCGCGGGATACATGGTCATTCGTCGCGTTGGTCTCTCCGCCAAGCTCGCTCATCGCCTCCATCGCCGATTCGCCCAGGCGGACGCGTATCCGCACGCTGCGCTTCGGCTCCGGAAAACGCCCTTCCACAACCGCAATCCGGATCCCGCCATGCAGTTCGGTTCCGAAGTCGAGCAAAATAGCAGGCGCTTCTCCCTTATGCCGAAGCAGACAGGCGTTTGGTGCTTCCTTCGTCACTTGCCCGCCGTTCCCCGCCAGCAAGCCCTCCGGGTTAACCACCTCGGAGGTATCCCCATTAGCGGTGGACCAGACAAGACGGACCGGCTCCACGTAAGCCCGCGTACGCGGATCATTGGCAAGACCTTTTGCCTGAAGCTCTTTTATGCTCATCGCGTTAAACGCTCCTTCCGGATCGGAATGTAGAGGTACCTTCTTAGATCGACTATACGTCTGTACGCGCGGAGGAGACAATAGACTTTTTTCCGGCGGGTTATCCGATTTCCGCGCTAAAGCCCGGTTCTCCTGACGGAAGACCGGGCTGCTCCATGCGGGAGTGCCTCTTGCAAGAAACAATAGACTCATTTATGCCCATGTACCAAATTCCAAAACGCCTGATGCAGCAAGGTTTATCGGACGGAATCCCCTTCATCCGGAGCGGAATGAAGTCATGTCAAGGTGAAACGGTTTCATCGTCCTTTGGCAAAGGGTGCAATTCATTGCGGCATTAAAAAAGTCGTCCTGCCGGTTGGCCGGCAAAACGGCTGTTGCGCCTATTCGGAGTTATTCGCAAAAAACAACTTTAACCGCTGGGCGAGCTCATCGTCGGACAGCGGATTGCGATGCGTATTTTCGAGGTAAATATATTTCTCGGTTTCAGGCATCAGATACTCCTTATACCAAAGGAAAAAGTCCGGACTGTCGCCGTGCATGCGGATAAATCTTCTCAGCGTATCGACGTTCTGAACCGTGCTTAATAGATTCGTCAGCCAGTCCGCCTCATAAAAGCGTTCCCACTTGCCATGCTCGGATTCTCTTAAAACGGTCAGTCCCCTCCGGTAACTCCACATGGATTCGGAAGCAAAAACAAAAGCCTGCGCATAACGCTGCTCCGCAAATTCGCGGTAAGCCCGGCACAGCCAGTAAAACCCTTCGCTGCCCGACAAATGAAGCTCCCCATGGAAGCGCAGCTGGTCAATGGCTCTTCGGCGGTCATCCGCGTCGAGCTTGGCGAGCAAGGCATTACAGCGCTTCAGCCAGCTGCTCCATTGCCGGATCCCCGGCGCCAGCCGCTCCTCAAAGGCTTTCACCTGCTCCAGGAACGGTACATCTCCCGCTGCCCATATCAATCTCTTATCCGGTT
Organism: Paenibacillus sp. MMO-58; assembly: GCF_037146255.1. Classification (NCBI taxonomy): domain Bacteria; kingdom Bacillati; phylum Bacillota; class Bacilli; order Caryophanales; family Paenibacillaceae; genus Paenibacillus; species Paenibacillus sp. MMO-58. Next base: position 192,838 of record NZ_JBBCVY010000004.1, on the reverse strand, counting down.
CCGCCGCTTTCCCCTGTAGCCAGTGACCGATGATTTGTCTTGCGGGATGATGATAATATTCGTCGCCGGCCAAATCGTCTTCATTTGGTCCATATGGAATGGCTGCTTCCGAATAGCTTCGGTACAGCTCTGCAAGCTCATCATGATGGGAAGAGTAATAGCTGCTGACGAATTGGTCCAGATGCTGCCGGGCGTTGATTTCTCCTGCCAGCCACAGCTCCCTCATGATATCGAGCGAATAGACATGCGGACGGATATTGCCGCTGTTGACAAGCAAATATTCATGCGCTCCGGCCGCAAAAGCATTCTCGATCTCCTGCTTCAGAAATCCGGCTGGGCCGGGATAAAGAGTCAAATGATTGGAGGCCTGCAGATCATGGAAGGTAACGTGATAATAAACGCCATGCTTTCCGGCTTCATCGGAAGCAGGCAGGGCATTAATCCGGTAGTTCGCGTTATTATGCCGACGGGATACCATTTTGCCATAGCCGTTGTCGGCCCAGATTTTGATCACACCCTCAGGCAGCTCGATATAACCTCCCTTATACAATTCAGAGATCTCACCATAAAGAGCGACGCAGCATACCGGATTTTCAACAGCCTTGCTGATCATATCGTATTGCCGTTTAATCGCCTTGCTGATCATCGCCCCGCGCTTCTCGGATGTATCAAAGGATGGGTCATTCATCCAGAAGGGCGCATCCCCTTGCCCCCGGAAGGACAATACCCACAACACTTTCATATCCTTCTGCTCTTCAATAGCCTCCTGCCATAAGCGCTCGAACAGCTCCGGCTCCTGCTGATAGCTTGCTTGCCGGCCGGGGAAAGCCCGGAGAAACATCTCAGAGCCAAGCGGCTCCGCATGATGATGCGAAACCCACAGGCCCATCTCTGCGGCAAGCTTGTAATGAATGCCGTGTCTTGGCAGATCCGTCCCCGGAATGACCATATTACCGCCGCAGCGCAGCAGCGCTTCAAATACGGGCTCCCACACCTCCCGCGTTGGCGGATAAGGCTCCTTCCAGCCGATCAGGCATACCTCGTCATTCACAAACCAGCCGCGGTAGCGAACCTTGGCTTCTGGCGAATCATAACTTTCGCAAGGGATAATAATTTCGCTCAGACGTTTAATCGACTGATCCATCCAGAACCAGAATGGCTGAATGCCGAGATACTTGCGACTAAATTCCAGTATTCCGTACACGATCCCAAGCTCGTCAATACCGGCGATATTCATCTGGACTTTGTCTCCTGTCCTGACGAAACGATAACAGAACGCCTCTGGCCGATGCGGGCCGTTATCCCGCTCTTCCGCTAACCGTACAACAAGCTCGGCTGTATCCGAATCCGCGACCGTCTCCGGCTTTGCGCCCAAGACCGTCTCCAAATCCCGATTCAATATTCGCAGCGCATGCTCTACCGGAGAAGATAGTTCGGCCGCAACGTGTAGGCGTATAGTTCCTTTTAACGTTAATGGGGCTAACCTCTGTTTCATTGTTGCTTCAGCATCCTTTCCATTCGTGTAGGTCTACTATAGGAACACCGTTATACATGGCACAATAGACAACTTTCAGGGCATGTACCAAATTCGGAAAAGCTTGACAGAACCACATTCCGCGCCTGTCAAAAAGCCCGGATTGATTCATCCGGGCCTCTCTTCATTCATTCTCGTTCGCGTTCCTTCGTCTCCGATTCACGGTATTGGCCGGGAGAGAGACCAACGATCTTTTTAAATACGCGTATAAAAGAAGTTGGGTTCGCATAGCCCATCATTTCAGAGATATACTGTACCGTTACATCCGATTCGCGCAGCAGTCTCTTCGCGTACTCGATTCTTAGACCGATCAGGAAATCGCTGAAATTCTGGCCGATGCTTTCCTTAAACAGCTGGCTCAAATATTTCGGGCTGATCTGGAAACGGTCGCTCAGCAGCGTAAGAGACAGATTCGGATCCATAAAATGCTCCGCTACATAATCCCGGATCTCCCTCATTAGCGCATTATGGCGCCGGCTTTGGGAAAGCTCCTCAATGTGCTCCGAGAGCTGCACCAGCGCCGCAACAAAATTCTGCTCAAGCTGTATAAGCGTATCCGACTGTTCCGCCGCGGCGGTAAGTTGCGGCTTGCCTTCCTGCAGCCATAGCTTCATCGCCTCCGGCAATGCTCCGTCAAGCTCATATTCCAGATGGAAAATAAAATAGTGAACCAGCCGGTCTACATCGTCTTTACGGAGACGATGTACGGTCATCTCGCTAAATAAACGGCTCAGCTCATTCTGCCAGCCAGCTTCCGACATGCGCAGCTGACGGACAATGGTACGAATCATCTCCAAATAGCTGAACCATTCTCCGTCCGATTTGCTTTTCACCTCAACGGCATCAATAATCTGATTTACGCCAACCGATACCTTTCGGCTGACTGCAGCCTCCGCATCTTCAAAAGAGCGGGCAATCGAAGCTTCGTCATCGGCCGGTGTTCCAATCCCGATCGTTACCGTAAAATCGAGATGACTGTCTACCCATGCCCTGATTTGCTCCGATAGCTGCAGCAGCTGATGCTCCAGTCCCCCGCTTTCTTCGGAGATTAGCAGAATAACCAGCTGATTCTTCGAGATCCACTCAACGATTACTTTCAACCCGTTCTGCTCGGCTGTCTCAACGGCCACGCTGCTGACAATAAACTTGAACAGGGATTGATCGCTTGGACTATACTTCAATCCAAACTGTACATATTGGTCCAGCTCCAGGAGCGCGACCATAAAATGACCGGCGGAGAGCCCAAAGTGATGCCACTCCTGCTCCCAGGCGGCTTGATCCTCTTTGTACTCGCCCTTTAGCAGCATTTGCAGAAACTGCTGCCTGCGGATGACCATATGCTCCTGCTGCTGTTCCTGAAAAGCCATATTATTCGTAATGAGACGTTCAATCGCCTGATCGATAAAAGCAAACTCGTTTTCCTTCTCTTTAGGCTCGGACGTTTTAATAATAGACGAGAACCTGTCAATCCGGTGTAGAATCGATTCAATCGGTTTATAATTGCGCCTCGTCACATAGAACATGGAGCCAATTGCAAGGACGATAGCGCATAAGCCCAGTAAGACCCACAAAGTACTTCCGTGGAACAAGAAATCAAGCAGCTGTCCGCCCTTGATGCTGATCCGGTAAGTCCAGCCCGTATAATCCGAAACAACATCGGCACTAAGCCGGTTCTTCGATGGGGCCGTTTGCCCGGCATGAAAGAACGAATTCCCTTTTGCGTCATAAAGCTGGGCATCGGTGATCGTATGATCGATCATCTGTCCGATATAGTTGTTCAGCGATGTGATTTTAACGTTAACCATTAGATAACCAAGACTGCCGGAATCTCTTGGAATCTTAAAACCTAACGAAGTGACGCGTATTTGGGAAGGAGAACCTTGGGCGATGCTTTCCCTGATCCGCGGAGAAGACCAGATTCCCGTATAGGCCTGATCAAGCGAGCTTTGCACAAAGCTGTGATCCGGAAATTGGTCAAGCGGCCGAATCGTGCTCTGATCAAGAACTTTGCCGTCTTTGACCCTGTAGAGATAGACGGAATCGATAAGGCCATACCGTACCATAAGACTGCTAAGCTGATTAGATACCTCGTAGTTCAGCGCCCGGTCCGACGGCTCCTCCAGAAACTGGTCCAGACTTCCGCCCGTTTCGATCATTTTCTGGGCATCAATCGAAATATTCTTAAGCGAGCTGTCGACCATGTTCGTGATATATTCCGCCGTCAAGTTATTCGCTTGTATGGCATTCCGAACGTTGAACTGATTAATGATCGAGAAGAAAATAAAGATCAGCACGCTGATCGTAATAAACAGAATAGGAAGATATGAAAAAAGCATCCGCATAATGTAGTTGTTGTTCAATTTCATACCTTCGTCATCCTTTGGTCTATAGAAATAGGGGCAAACCCCATGGATTAATGGAGTTTGCCTGTTAATCGTTCTTTATTTTTTCATAGCCTGATAAGCTGCGCGGCGCTCGTCCTGAATCGCCTGGCCGCCAAGCTTCATGTATTCGGCAACGCCGTCATCAAAGATTTTACCGAATTGATCCGGCTTGGCCAGAATGGCCTTTACCACAATCTCGTAAGCCTTGGCCTTCAACGTAGTGCCGTATTTAATTTCGGATTCAATCGGACGGTCGAAGCGTGGCATCGTATAGCCGTCTTTAAGCGCGTTCTGAATCGATTGCTTCGCAATTTCTTCATAGCCAGGGAACTGGTAAGCGGTCGCTTCGATATCTTTGTCAATCGAACCAAAATCTTTGCCGTTGGAAATAATCGCAATATCGCTGTTGTTATAGAAGGTTTTCTTCGCTTCGTCGGTCGTAATGGCTTTCGGGAAGCCGTTCTCCAACGTATAATGCTGGCCTTCGATTCCGTTTTGCAAGGTAAACAACACATCGGATTGGGACATCCAGTCCAGATATTTAATCGCTTCCGCTGCATGCTTGCTCGTCTTCGGAATCATAATGTGCATGCCGATTGGATCATAGATCGATTTTGGCGTCTTGCCTTCTTCATCCGTAAACGGATCAATCGCAATATATTCCGCGCCGGGAACGTTCTGCTTCAGCGTATCAAACACTTTGCCCGGTGCCATCAGGTTAGGGTGTGCAGCCAGCGCGGTGAAGGCGCCGACATAACCGTTCGCTACGTCGCTCTCGAACTGCTTGCCGTCTTTATCAAGCGCAAAGTCAGGATTGATAAGGCCTTCTTGATAGAATTTGTTCAAATATTGGAGGCCGTCCTTGTAGCCTGGCTTCGTCAATTCCGGAATGTAGCTCGATGTTGTCAGGGAGTAGAACTCTTCTTCCGTCATTTTCTTCACGAAGGCGTTAACGAGAACGAACGGAGTCGTAATCGATGTGCTGTCGATTGCACTGAAATCGTAAGGAATAAGCTTGCCGCCCGTTTGGCCAGGGTCCTTTTCCTTAAACGCTTTCAACGTCTCGTAGAATTGCTCGGTCGTTGTTGGAGCCGGCAGGCCCAGTTTGTCCAGCCAATCCTTGCGGATGTACGTGGATTGCGTATATTGAAGCGGTCTTTTTGCCGGAATCGTATATTGCTTGCCGTTGAAGATACCGTAGTTCAATACGTCGTCGCCAAGGAACTTCTTAAGGTTTGGCGCATTTTCAATCAGCGGAGTAAGATCCGTCAAGCCGTCATCCTTCACGTAATTGTAAATCGTATTCATATCGTAAGTAAACACAAGATCTGGAGCATCGCCAGTTGCCATTAACACGTTCAACTTGTCGACTTCCTGGTTCCGGGGAACCGGAACAAATTCCAGCTTAATATTATTCGGGTCGCCGAAGTTCTTTTGAATCCACTGCGTCCAGAAGTTATCCGTTACAGGTCCGGCGCCTGCTGGTGCGTTGCCGCGGTCGAATACTTCAACCTTCAGCGTCACTTTCTCTTTGTTTGTGTTAGCTGTGCTCTCAGGCGAGGTTGATCCCGAAGCGTTGGAAGAATTGTCATTCGAATTTCCGCATGCCGACAGTACGCTTGCCAGCAGCAATACCGCTGCCGATGTTGCAAACCATTTTCTTTGTTTTGCTTGCATGTGACGAATCCCCTTTTCGAATAATGTGTCTTGCTATATGTTATCACCTCTGCCAAGCAGAGAGATTAACCAAAATGAGGGTAATGCTTGATCAAAGCCTCGGCTACGATTTTTGCGACTGCATCGGCTCCGTGCTCATTTAAATGCGTATTATCCTCAATCCCTTCCGGATAATTCAGATGTTCGCCGGGCTTCAGCCAGGTAAGCCAATTGCGGGATTGCGCTTCGCCCATCTCCTTGAAAGCTGTGGCGCTTCTTCCATTAAGATCAATGAACGGCACCTTCTCGCGAGCGGACAATGCCTCTACGGACCGAGGGTAATCTCCATGCGTATTAATTAGTAGACCGTCACAGTCAAAATGCCTGCGGCACAGCGGAGAGATCAGGACTGGCGTTGCTCCCTTTCCCCTTGCCCCGTCAATATATCTCAGAAGATATTTCGGGTAAGTGTCCCACGGACTTGTATGCCTCTCGACATCCTCTTTGCTGTCGTTGTGACCAAATTGCGCGAGCAGGAAATCCCCAGGCTGAATACCGTTCAGAATGGAATCCAGCCTGCCTTCGTCGATAAAGCTCTTTGAGCTTCTGCCGTTTGTCGCGGCGTTAACGATGCGGATGGAAGATGGGAGGAACAAATGAAGCTTTGCTCCCCATCCCTGCATCGGCGCATGGTCCGGCACATAATTCGCTGCCGTGGAATCGCCTGCGATATAGATCGTCAATTTTGGCTTCATCCTTTCACCGCCCCGATCATCACCCCGGATACGAAGTACCTCTGCAGCCATGGATAAACAATAAGAATTGGAAGCGTTGCGAACATAATGCTTGCTGCTTTAAGCCCTTCCGGTACAACCTCGGATGCGGCTGCACCCTCCTGAGCGGTAAGATCCGTAACCATACTGTTCATGACGACCTGATACAGCTTCAGCTGGATCGGGTACATCTCGGAGTTGCTTATATAGAAGAGCGCATCCATAAATCCGTTCCAGCGGGATACGGCATAGAACAAGCTGAGCGTTGCGAGCACGGGAAGCGACAGCGGAAGCACAATCCGGAGCAACGTGCCGATATGCGAGCTGCCGTCCAGATAAGCCGATTCTTCCAGACTTGCCGGAATGCTAGTGAAGAAGGAACGAAGAATAATCAGGTTAAACGCGCTGATCATGCCCGGCAGGATAAGCGAAAGCATATTATCCAAGAGGCCAAGCTGCTTAACAAGCAGGTATTCCGGGATTAAGCCACCGCTGAAAAACATCGTAAAGACGATAATCATCATAAAGACCGAACGGCCTTTTAATTGCGTCTTGGTAAGCGGATAAGCCGCGCAAATACTCATAATCATGCTGACGGCCGTAAAGACCGTGGTCAGAATAATCGTTAATCCCATCGACTTGAGCATTCGGGCATCCTGGAACACGATCCGGTAAGACTCCCAATCCCATCCTCTCGGGAAAATCGTTACCCGGTCGGAGATAATCTCCTGCTTCGAGCTGAGCGATACCGCTATAATATGGAGGAACGGCACGAGACAGATAAGCATAGCCGCTCCAACGATAATCATAATGACGATGTCCGATACTCTGATTCTTTTTAACTTCGCTTCGTTTATCATGCTGCTGCCTCCTACCATATTCCTTGCTCTCCGAATTTCTTGGCGATTGTATTCGATACGATAACGAAGATAAGTCCAACTAACGCCTGGAATAAGCCCATTGCGGTTGCAAGCGAGAATTGCGCGGATTGCAGGCCGGCCTTATAAACGAATGTGCTGATGACCTCCGCATAATCCATGACAAGCGTGTTCCCCATCACAAATGGCCGTTCAAAACCAATCGTCATGATATGGCCGAGCTGCATGATCAGCATCACGACAATGGTAGGTCGGATGCCCGGCAGCGTAATATGCCACATTTTCTTGAGCCTGCCTGCTCCGTCTACGTCTGCCGCTTCATACAAATCCCGGTTGATGCCGGTCAAAGCGGCCAAATAAATAATCGTTCCCCACCCTGCGCTTTGCCAGATGCCGGTACCCAGGTAAACCATCAGCCAATGATTCTTCTCCGTCAGGAACGGAATGGAATCAAATCCAAGCGAAGTGACTACGTTGTTGATCAAGCCGCCTTTGTTCGAGAACATTTGATACACCAGACCGCCGATAATAATCCACGAGATAAAATGCGGCAGGTACAGCAGAGTTTGTGCCGTTTTCTTGAACCAGACTACCCGAAGCTCATTTAGCAAAAGAGCAAGCAGAATCGGTGCCGGGAACGAGAATACGAGATCCAGGAAGTTGAGCATCAGCGTATTGCGAACGACATCGTAGAACTGGCTCATCTTGAACAGCTCCTGGAAATTCTCGAAGCCGATCCAAGGACTGCCCGTTACGCCTTTAAAAATGCTGTAGTCCTGAAACGCAATCGCTGCGCCGTACATCGGGACGTACTTAAATAGAATGAAATAAGCGATTGGAAGAATAAGCAGCAGGTACAGCTGGTAGTCCTTCCATACTCCTGTTGCCTGCCTGCGTTTGATCGCTGACTTTGGCGTGCTGGGCGATTGCGTTGGTGCCAAGCTCCGATCCATGTGCATCCCTTCTCTCTATGTTGTGTTGTAATGTTGTGCCGAGTGTTGAATGGCCTGTTACCTGATTAGCTAGCGTTACGGTCCAGGCCGGCTAACCACACTATACGAGGACGGTGAGTTAAGGCACAATAGACTCTTTTCCGGCTATTATCCGAATTCCGAATTCCTTGATACGACTGAGTTTTCAGCACCCTGAAGTCTGGCGTAGGGAATCTGGTGCATAGACGGAAAACGGCTCATTTGCCTGCAGGACAAAAACTGCGCAACTCTAGCAAACAACACAAAATCGAGCGAGAAGCCAGACTGGTTTTACGCTAAACTTGGAAAGAGTTGTTGTAGATTCAAGATCCGATCGAGGAGGACAGAATAAGCTATGAAACTGGAGACCATTAAACTTGAGATAAGCAGCGGGGCTACACTAACGCTTTATCTGCACGACATTATGGAATTAAGGGAAAAAGCGCGCCCCATTGTTCTGATCACGCCCGGAGGAGCGTACCGGTTCTGCTCCGAACGGGAGGCCGAGCCGGTGGCGATAGCCTTCTACAATGCAGGCTACCATGCGGCGGTTTTGCGCTACTCCTGCATGGAGGATGCGCGTCATATGCAGCCGATGGCGGAAGCTTTGGAGTCAATCCGGATACTAAGAGAGCATGCTGAGAAATGGCATATTCTTGCGGATAAAATCGCGGTTTGCGGTTTTTCGGCAGGCGGACATTTGGCTGCTTCCACCGGTACGATGTGGAATGAGCCCGCGCTTATGAAGCGCTTGAACTATGCGGGAGATATTCTGAAGCCTAATGCGCTCATTCTTGGCTACCCGGTTATTACTTCCGGTGAATTCGCGCACCGCGAATCGTTCTACAACATCAGCGGCTCGCCTGAAGACGATGAGACATCGGGCTTTTATTCGCTGGAGAAACGCGTAACGGGCGAGACTCCCCCAACCTTCCTCTGGCATACGGAGGATGATCCGGCAGTAACCGTGGAGAATGCGCTGCTCTTTATAAGCGCTTTGCGTAAGCATCAAGTACCGTTCGAGTGCCATATCTTCAATAAAGGTCAGCATGGCCTGTCCCTGTGCAATGAAGAAGTAAATACGCCGAATCCGCACTGTGCTCATTGGTTCGGCCTATGCATCGAGTGGCTGGATTCGATCGGATTGGGCTTGGAGTAACATCGATTTGAAAGAACGATCGGGGATTTTATTCCCCGGTCGTTCTTTTTCTTTCAAGGCGAGAACAAAGACTAGATTAAGAGAAAATTTTCGTGTTGCAGCTCATGTTGGTAGGAAATTTGCAACTAGAATGAAAAGTGGACACCAGTTAAGAGAATTACCAGCATTAGCAGGCTTTTTGCCTGCTGCAGCTCATGTCCGCGTGTGTGCGGGACACCGGGCTGCTCAGCAGCAGGCTTATTGCCTGCTGCAGCTCATGTCCGCGAGCGCGCCGAGCACCGGGCTACTCTGTAGCAGGCTTTTTGCCTGCTGCAGCAGCTTCCGCCACAAAAACGTCAAACTCTGCCCGTTGTGCATTATTGCCCATTGGGCAATAATATACTTATACAATTGTTGCCCATTGGGCAACGAACGAAGAGAGGTGAAGGCACGCGGCCGGTCTACGATGAACAAGCAAAGCTTGCGTGATGTCAAAAGAGAAGCAACGGCTAATGCGCTTGCGGAGGCGGCATTTGATCTCGCGATGGAACGCGGGATGGACAGTTTTGTAGTTGAAGATGTTGTGCAGCGCGCAGGATATTCGAGAAGAACGTTTGCGAATCATTTTTCCTGCAAGGAAGAAGCGGTTGTTATGGGGGCTTCCGCCTTCAACAACGTGGATGAGGTTCAGCAGCTTATCGAGAACTTGACGGAGAACTCCACTCCGCTTGAGGTTATGGAGCATCTGGTCCGGATGGAGCTTACCGCGGGCCTGTTCAAAAAAACGCGCGAGCTCGTGAAGCTTTCCAAACAGCACCCTACCCTGGAGCCCTACATTCTCAGCGCTCTTCATAGCCATCAAGGTCTTGCCGAGCAATTGCTGCTTGATCTGTTCGAAGACAACTATGCAAAGGGCTACATTCAGCTGCTCGTTGGCGCTTCTTACGGCGCGGCGCTTCCAATGCTGTATGGCAGCGGCAACATCCTGTTCCCGGGCCAATCAACGGAAGAGTCGCCGGACTCTATCCCGCTCGATCAATATTTAGACGACATGTTTAACTATTTGAAAAACGGTTTTTAGATTTTATTCCCTATATAAAAGGAGAACCACACTGTTATGTCGACTTTCCTGTACAAAATAGGCAAAACCGCTTATAACAAGCCTTGGCATTTTATCATTGCGTGGATCGCCATTCTTGGCGTTGTTGGCGCCCTGATCGGCATTAACGGCATTCATACCAGCTCCGAGATGAAAATCAAAGGCACGGAAGCGCAGAAGGTATTGGATCAGCTGGCAAAAGAACTGCCGGAAGCTTCGGGCGGGCAAGCAAGCGTTGTCTTCACTGCCCCGCAGGGCGAACGGCTGGATACACCGGAGCGTATAGCTGCTATTACGAAAGCTATTAATGATGTGTACGGCATTGAATATGTCATTAATCCGGCTGAAGCAGCTGCCGCGGCAGGCGCAACGGCAACGGATGCGGCTCAATCCGACAATGCGGCTGCCGGCAGCGAGCAGCAAAACGCTCAGCAAAGCGCAGCGCAGACCGATCAATCTCAAGCGGCTGCGGCTGCTCCATACGGTCCGTTGATTGTTGAAGGCAATCCGGTACCCGGCGTTATGATTTCAGCTGACGGCAACGTCGCTTTGTTCCAATTCCAATTCACCGTTCAGCAAATGTCCCTTCCGCAAGAGGTAATCGACACTGTCGTGGATGATGTTACAGCCGTTGAACAAGCAAACCTGGGCATTAAAGCCCTGCCAAGCGATACGCTTGTAGGCAAACCGGCAATCGGAGCTACCGAAGGAATTGGTATCGTTGTTGCCGCGGTTGTTCTGTTTATTACGCTAGGCTCTGTTGTTGCGGCCGGTCTTCCGCTCGTAACCGCATTGCTGGGTGTAGGCATTAGCGTTGGGGGCGCTTATTCCCTCTCCAAATTTATTCCGATGACCGACATCACGCCGGCGCTTGCTATGATGGTTGGCCTCGCAGTCGGAATCGACTACTCCCTGTTTATCGTTAACCGTCAGCGCCGCATGATCCTGGATCAGGGCCTCAGCGCCCGCGAAGCCGCGAGCCGTGCGGTTGGTACGGCTGGCAGCGCGGTATTTTTCGCAGGGTTAACCGTTATTATCGCGTTATGCGGCATGGTTGTTATGAATATCGACTTCCTGACCGCTATGGCGCTTGTCGCTGCAGCAAGTGTCTTCATTAATGTCCTTGTAGCCTTGACCTTGCTTCCGGCATTGCTTGGTCTGGTTGGTGAACGGATCGTCTCCGTGAAAGCACGGAAGAAAAACAACGAGCAAGCGGGTGTTGCCCGTCAAGGCACGGCACATCGCTGGGCGAACGGAGTTGTACGACGCCGCTGGCTCGTGATTGTAGGCGTGATCGTTATCCTTGGAGCCGCATCCATTCCGGCAGCCAACATGAAATTAGGCATGCCATCCGGCGATACCGCAAATCTGGATACGCCGGCTAGACAAAGCTTTGACGCGATCTCGGCCGGCTTTGGCAAAGGCTTTAACTCGCCGCTTCTGCTCGTTGCCGAGCCTGCAAGTTCTTCTGACAAGGTTACTCCTGAATTGCTGGGCAAGCTTGTGCAGGATATCCAACAGCATGACGATGTTGCGGTTGTTACGCCAATGGGCATTAACAAGACCGGCGATATCGGGATTATCAGCGTTATTCCGAAATCGGGACCTACGGACGACGAGACCAAAAAGCTCGTAAAAGAGCTACGCGATCAAGACTCCAGCATCTCGCAGTCTAACAAAGTGACGCTTGGCGTTACCGGCTTCACCGCGATTAACATCGATATGTCGGCAAAGCTGGCAGAGGTATTCCCGCTCTATATCGGCATCATTCTGATCTTGTCGCTGATCATTCTGCTGCTCGTATTCCGGTCCATTATCGTTCCGGTGAAAGCAACTATCGGCTTCCTGCTTAGTATCCTCGCTACCTTCGGGATTACAACCGCAGTGTTCCAATGGGGCTGGCTGCATGATCTGTTTGGCTTCGATACCGGCGGCCCGCTTCTCAGCTTTATGCCGATTATGGTATCCGGCATCCTGTACGGCCTTGCGATGGACTATCAAGTCTTCCTTGTCAGCTCCATGCGGGAAGCTTATGTCCACGGACATAAAGGAACAACTAGCGTGGTTGATGGCTATAAGCAAGCAAGCCGTGTCGTTGTGGCGGCAGCCGTTATCATGGTATCCGTCTTCGCCGGGTTCATTCTGACCGAAGACATTATGCTGAAGCAAATCGGCTTTGCTCTCACCATCGGTATTCTTATTGACGCATTCTTCGTTCGCATGGCGCTTGTTCCGGCTATTATGGCCGTGTTTGGCGACAAAGCATGGGGCATGCCGAAATGGCTGGACCGCATTCTTCCAAACCTGGACGTTGAAGGCGACAAGCTGATTGCGGAGCTTAACAAATCGTCGAATCCGAATGGACATAAAGAATTAAAGAAGGCTAAACCTAGCCGAGCGCATTAAAATACAAGAAAGGACCACTGCCAGCAGCGGTCCTTTCTTTTTACTTCACCGTAATCATTGTATATACGCTTTTGTTGTAATGACTGTTGACGACCGATTCGTCCAGCGAAAATAGACACACGGCCTCGATCAAATAGTTTCCCGGAGGTAAAATTAGCTCCTTCTCGGAGTAAAACTCCCGCCAATAGTCCGCCTTAGGATCATCACTGTCATAGCCGCCGCTCTTAAAGAAAGGATAGTCCATCGTCTTACCTTTGAACAGCTTCGCTGACGTCAGCTCCGACGTATTGACTCCCTGCATATCGAAATCCAAACCGTCCGTAATAATGAACCCAACAATGCTATGTCCGCCCCAGACGGTGAATGACTCGTCGTCTCCAACGTACGTCAGACTAGCGGAATACGGAATGGGTTCATTCGCAGCAAAGGTCGTCTTCTCGATATTCAGCTTGAACTCGAACATGTCGTCCTTGTGTACTAGCTTTGGATGATTCATCCGCTCTTCTACGGCAGCGTCGATTTCCCGATCCTGCGCTTTGCCCCCGCATGCGGTAAGCAGCAGGAGGAACAGAAGTACAATTCCCCCTCTCATAACGCTTCTCCCCCACTAAACCCTTTCCAAAACAGACGGAGAATGAAAGCAAAAGGTTACATCAAGCCGCCTTACAACCCACGGTTGTAATCGTATTCAATCGCTTGCAGAAATGCCCGGGCAAGCACGGCATGACCCGACATATTGGGATGAACCCGGTCCCAGGCGAGAGTTGCCGGATAAATAAACCCTAGAACCTTGTTGAACGCCGCCTGCGTATCCACGAAACGGGTATTATACTTGGATGCTAGCTTTTGGACAACCCGACCGTATTGATCCATCGTTCTGCGCATCGGATCCGCTTCGTTCGGCTCAAGGTAGAACGGAGTCATCAGCACAAGTCCCTGCACCGTTGGTCTGGTACGCTCCACCAATGCCTCCAGCTTCTCTTCGTATTCGTCTATGTAGACATGCTGCTCGGTCTGAGCGGGCAAGTCGTATTGCCTCCATACATCGTTCGTGCCAATCATAATTGACAGCCAATCCGGCTGAAGATCCAGAACATCCGTCTGCCAGCGATCCGTCAAATCCCGGACGTTGTTGCCGCTAGTCCCCATGTTTACCACGCGAATGCCCAGCTCCGGATAGGCTGCGGTAAGCAACGAATCTACCAGCGATACATACCCTTTCCCGATTGCTCCAAACAGTCCTTCTCCCCTAGGTCTAGCCCGTTCGCAATCCGTAATGGAGTCTCCGATCATGACGAGCTTCGAATTTTGCCCCAACAACATTAATATGGCCCCCCTCTTCCGAACGATAAGTTAATTGAAGAATCTACCACATTCATCATACCAAAAATCCGAAAAAGGGCTACTGAAAATCATGCTTAATTAAGCGGAAAAGCTTCGCTCTTCGACACATGGATCATCTCGCTTGGATAGAAAGACCGAAAGTACGACTCGACCCTGGAATGAATATCGCTCCGGTACCAATCCGTCAGGTCATGGTCGTCAAACAACTGAGGCATGCCTAAACGCTTGGACCTCTTCCCCATGGAACCATCTCCGATCGTTAGCGTATCGATCCAGATCCGGTCCGCTATTCCTTCCAGTACCTTAGGAAAGTCAGGCGTAAACGGCAGCACCGGAGAGATTGCAGCTTGTGTCATTATCCCGGCATCATGCACCTCTTTCAGAGCCTTCAGCCGCAGCTTGATACCCGGCGCGTAGGGAGCAAATAACCGCTTCATATCCTCACGGTCCGTCTCTACCGTCATCGATACAAGAACCTCGCATTTGTCCTTGAGCTGGACGATAAGATCGAGGTCCTTCCTAATAAGCGGACTGCGCGTCTGAATCTGAATCAGATCGGGAGGAGCCTCCAGCATTTCCTGCAAAATCCGCCTTGTAATCCCCGCTTCCCGTTCGACCGGCTGATAAGGATCGGTTGCCGAGGACATAAAGATATTAATCGGCATATTTTTCCGGCGCAGCTTATTCACTTCGTTTCGGTAAATGTCTGCGGCATTTGTCTTAATGTCCACCCATTCTCCCCATGGGATCTGTTTGAACTTCTGGATAGGCATTTCTCTCACATAGCAATATTTGCAGGCAAACGAACACCCGCTGTATGGATTAAGGGAATGGGTAAAGCCGATATCCAAGTAACCCTTTGCTTCGCTTAAAATGCTCTTAGAGACGATATCTCTGATCTCAACAGCCATGGCAATCCCCATTCTCCAATAATATTATAGGAACATATGTTCTATTTATTATCATAACTAAACTTCCGCTTTTAATCAATCTCTTCGAGAATAATGACCCTAAAGATCGGGAAAACCAACCAAATGAGGAAAAAAACATTTATGGATAGGCGGTTGGTTCATGGCGGCAAATCATAAATTGTCGGTTATCCCTCTTGGCGGGGTTAATGAAATCGGAAAAAACATGTACGTCATCGAATGCGGCGATGATCTGATCGTTGTAGACTGCGGATCGAAATTTCCGGATGAAAGCTTGCTTGGCATTGATGTAATTATTCCGGATATTACGTATCTCATCGAAAATGAGAACAAAGTCCGTGGCCTTGTCGTCACGCATGGCCATGAAGATCATATTGGCGGAATCCCCTATATTATTAAACAATTAAATATGCCTATTTATGCAACAAGGCTTACGCTTGGTCTAATCAAAGGGAAGCTGAAAGAACATGGTCTGCTGGGTTCAACAACCCTTCATCAGATTGAACCGCAATCCGAGATTACCTTGGGAACGGTTCCCGTCAGCTTTTTCAGCACCAACCACAGTATTCCGGATTGCCTAGGCATCGTATTCCATACTCCCCAAGGAACGGTTGTCCACACCGGGGATTTCAAATTCGATCTTACCCCGGTCAATAACCAATACGCCGATATTCACAAGATGGCGGAGATCGGGAAAAACGGCGTATTAGCGCTGTTATCCGAAAGCACCAATGCGGAACGTCCGGGCTTTACCCCATCCGAGCGTCTGGTTGGGGCGAATATTCAGGAAGCTTTTTATAATGCGGACGGCATGATTTTTATCACAACATTCGCATCCAATGTCCATCGGCTTCAGCAAATTATTGACGCCTCGGTCAAGACCGGCCGAAAAATCGCCCTGGCCGGCAGAAGCATGGTTAATGTGGTGGATATCGCCTCTACGTTGGGCTACCTTAATATGCCTTCCAATATGCTCGTGGACATTGCCGAAGTCAATAAATACAAACGAAATGAAATCACCGTGATGTGCACGGGCAGTCAAGGCGAGCCTATGGCCGCATTGGGGCGGATTGCCAGCGGCAATCATCGGCAGCTAGCCGTTCATCCCGGCGATACCGTTATTTTCGCCTCCTCCCCTATTCCGGGGAACGAGCGGAATGTCGCCCGAATCGTGGACAACCTGTTCGAGAGGAAAGCCAAGGTCATTTACGGCTCCGGATCAAGCACCGGCATGCATGTATCCGGACATGCCAGCCAGGAAGAGCTGAAGCTGATGCTTACGCTTATGAAGCCGCAATACTTTATTCCCATACACGGCGAATACCGGATGCTGCACTTGCATCGCGAATTAGCCGAATCCGTTGGGGTAAAAGCAAACAATATCTTTATCCTGAATAACGGCGATGTCGTGGACTTTGCAGGCTCGGAGGCTTTTCACGAAAGAAGCGTTACGAACGGAGATACCTACGTCGACGGGCTAGGGATCGGCGATGTAGGCAACGTGGTGCTGCGCGACCGCAAGGTGTTGTCTGCCGACGGCATTCTTATTATTGTGGTTACGATCGGGAAGAACGACAATAAGATTGTGTCCGGACCGGACATTATTTCCCGCGGTTTTGTATTCGTGAAGGAATCGGAAGGATTAATGGAGGAAGTACACCGGATCACGCTTCAGGAAATGGAACAGCTGCTGGAGAAGGAGAACAAGCTCCATAAGCCTTGGAATCTGTACAAGCAAAGCCTTAAAGAGTCCGTCGGAAAATTCCTGTACGCCAAAACAAAACGCAGACCGATGATTCTTCCCATCATTATTCTGGTTTAGCTGGATATACTATTCAGGCCGATTAATACCGGTTGCACGACAAACAAGAAAGGTGGAGAAACCTATGACATCAAGCCGCGGCCATCAAGGGGCCCACGGAATCGGACAAGTTGAGAAGCAATTAAACCGTCAAGCGCAAGCTGCCGAACAAATCCAAGGCACTAACCAAACTGACCAAGAAGTGCTTGCAGCTAGTACGGAGCCTTCCTCCGTGCTGGAAGAAATCGTAGACACGCATAACGAGTAAATGTTGTTTAGGAACATAGGCAAAAAGAGTATTTGATCTTTCACGATCAAATACTCTTTTTTTTCATCTCAGTAGTCCCTCTCCACGGGAAAAGTAACGGATACGACCGTTCCCGATGAACTCGACTCAATTGTCAGCTCCCCGCCCATTTCAACAATAATTTGCTTGGAGATAAAGAGCCCTAAGCCATTGCCTGACTGTTTGGTCGTGAAAAACACTGACCAGGTCGTTAATACGGGAGAGCTCGGTCTGTATTAAGTCGACCTAGCGCTGCTCTTTCTCAATGCCATACCTCTTCAGTGATTCGCCTAAAAGTTGTACAAATCCCCTTATGCCCGTCAGCGGATTGCTTATCTCATGCGCCACGCCAACAGCCAATTCGCCAAGCGCCGCATTCATCTCCGACAAGCGCAGCATCTTTTCTAAGTTTTTAAGCTCGGAAATATCGACGGCCGTTGCAATAATTCCTATAACGCGCTCCTGCTTGTAGTACGGGATTAAGGTCTTGTATAAGCTTCTTCCATGCAGCTCGGTTTCAAAGCTGATCGTCTCCCCTTGGATAATCCGATCATAATATTATTCTCCCTTCGACTAGGACGTAATAAAGCTCGTGTCAGCTCACTATTTTGATTCACGAACAGCGCTCGTTGAAAGCGTTCTCTTAGTGACAGCATGGTACCCACCTACATTCCTGTCTTTTTCTAGCGGTGATTATACACTCCTTAGGTTAAGTCGGAATAGCGGGAAACAAAATTACTTAAGATTTCACAAATTCTCTACCCCCGTGTAACAAAAAAAGGGACGGCAGCAATGCCGCGTCCCCTTGTTAAAAATGATCATTAATCCACCTGTCATTACAACGATTGCCAGATCTTCTTCAATTGATTTAAGCCCTGCTGCACGCCAAACCGGCATGGCTCCAAGCCTTCGAACTCAACGGAAATATAACCGTCGTACCCGGATTGCTTAACAATGCCAAGCACCCGGCGCATGTCGATATCGCCTTGGCCCACAATAGCCCCACGCAAATAATTGCCCCGGGTGGAACGGAACCAGCCATCGCCAAGGTCGCTTTCAGGTTGACGCACATAGAAATCTTTAATATGTACCATCGCCGCATATTCGATATTATTGGAGACGCCAACAATTGGATTCTCATCCACGCAGACGAAGTTGCCGACGTCCAGCGTTGTTTTGAAATTGTCCCGGTCCGTTGCATGAAGGAGAGCCTGAACACGATCGCTGGCTTGAAGGAAATAGCCGTGATTTTCAACCGTTGTCGTAATTCCCTTCGCAGCCGCGTAATCGGCGATCCGGCGGCAAGCCTCTGCCAGCTTAGGAAGCTCGTTGTTGAAATTTCGGATCGACGTATCCGGTGAAGATGCCACGTCATGGCGCATAAGCCCCACGCCAAGCCTCGCCGCAATATCCACTTCCCGCATAACACGCTCAATCTCTTGCTCATATTCCGCTTCGCTTTTACCGGCAAAATTGGCGCCTATCAAATAATTGGAGATAGCAATGCCCACCTCGTCCGCTTTACGGCGGATCGCTTCAATTAATTCCGGATTCTCCGTCAAATTGAAGCCAAGCGGCACAATTTCAACATGCTCGCCGCCAATTTCAGCAATCGTGGCAATGACGTCAAGAACGTCCATTTCCCCTGATTGAAGCGCTTGATAGTAGCTATAGGTGCTGATCCCAAATTTCATTATCGAATCTCCCTTCAAGTGTGGCTGACTAATGGAAATATCTATTAAATAATAGCATGATTAACGCTTGGAAACGATCCTATCTATTAATCGCCTTCCTCCGGTATATAGATACCGCTTCCGCTGCCAAGTTTCCTGCCACTAAGCAATAAGGCTTTCGCTGCTCGCTGCAGACTCGTTTCTTCCCCGTAATCATTGGGATTTGTCTCTAACCGATGAAAGATGCGTTGCTCCGCTTCCCTTGATGCTTCGTTCACTTCATAAATATAGAATAGCCGTTGAAACTTCAGAATGTTCGATTCAGCCTTCAGCACCTGGTCAAGACCGGGGTAAAGCAGCCATGAACTGCAAATGTAAACCGAAGGGATGCCTCGGAAAAACTTCCGGGCTAAAAGGAAAGAATGCGATACGGCATCGGGAGTTAGCGGTTCGCCTTCCGGAATGTGAACATTCAGCACCAGCTGATTCTTTTCCACCAAGCATTGTCCTGCCTTCAAGTTCTCTCCGTTAAAGGCCATTGGCTGAAACTGCAGTCTCCCCAGACGAAATAATTGAAGCCTGACATGCTCCTGAAGCCAGTTGTACTCTTCTAGGCCATACTCGCCGTAATCCCGGTAGCAGGTCTCGCTCCAAATCCGAATGTCCGTGAAAGTATCGAAATAAATGTTGTCTTCGATTCCCCGAATCCGGTATTCTTCATACGCATCCACGGCAAATCTCGCAAACAGATACAGCAGCATTTGCCTGTACCCCGCCGTTCCCGTAACCTGATGGAAAAACGAATGGCGGTCCATTTGAAAATGCTGTTTCAACCTCGCATATTCCTCTTCTTCCATGCGGAAATCGAGTATGATTCGGCTGGCTTCCTCTCCTAATTGAATTTCTCTACAAAACTCGCTTATAAGCATAAAATCCGGTCCTTTCATTGCCCGTTCTTAAACTCCTGCGGCGTCATCCCGTATTGGGTTTTAAACAGCTTGATGAAATACTGCGGCTTCTGGTAGCCGACCTCATGCGCGATCTGGCTTATTCTCAGATCCTTGTGCTTCAATAATTGCACCGCCCTCTCCATTCGCAGCCGAAGCACGTAGTTCGAGAAATTTTCCTTTGTTTCCTGTTTAAACAGGTTGGATACATAGACGGGATGCAGATTGACATGATCAGCCACCGTTTGAAGGGTGATATCCTTTATATTTTCTTGTATGAATCGGCGGATTCGCTCCATCAAGTCAGACCGGATGTTATCCGAGCGGCTGTCGCTGTAAGCTTTGATTTGAACATAGCTGCCGAAGGCCCATTCCTTTAACGGCTCTACGCTCCAGCCGGCATCAATCTTCAGCATCTTATCGATTTCTCTTCCGAACACCTCAAAAATCCGTTTGCCCTTCTTGTGCAAATAATAGGAATAGGCTTGCAGCAAGGTCACGTAGATTTGCAGCCCGTATTCGCGCGCTCCGCTGCCCGCGCCTTCAAGCTCTTCGAATATCCGGTTCAGCTTGCTCTCGAATCCGTTCCATTGCTCCATATCGATCAATTCAATAAACGTATGGGAACGATAAAGCTCCGCAAGCGGCTGGATTTCGAAAACCTCTTTCTTTTGCGCCGCGTCGAAAAAGCTTTCGGTCTGGTAGCCGATATAATCGGTATAGATGGATAAAGCAGAGTGGTACATGGAGAGAATGTCTTGCGGGAAGCCGCCCCAGCCGCTAAGCACAACGGAAACCTTCGACTTTAAATAAAGCTTGATTTGATGCTGGGAGAGCCTGGCCAAGTCTTCTATTATCGCAGAATGGTCTCTGCCTGATTGCTCCGCCCTATTGGGCTGAACCAGAAAAATCAAATAATCATGCGAATCCTTGCAATAGGCCACATGATATTTGTTCGCAAAAACCTCTTCCACAATATTAAACATGGCATATTCGATTAACGAAAGGCTATAGAGATCCGTATTCGAATAGTCTTCCTCTACTCTCATGCACAAGAGAATGGCTTCCTTTTCGGCGGAAAAAGGAAGTCCGTACAATTGAAGCTTGTTCTGCAAAGCCGATAACGGGTAGCTTTTGCCGGATAACAATTCGAACAGGAACATTTCTCTTAATTTGGGCAGGCTTTCGCGAAACCGGTAAGCGAATTTCTGCTGATTAAGCAGCTCGTTTCCTTCTTCCGTAATCCTATCGATAATGGTGCGCAGCGTTTGCTCCAATTCCTCGTTCGATACCGGCTTTAATAGATAGTCGCATACCTGCTGCTGAATCGCTTCCCTCGCATATTGAAATTCATCGTAGCCGGTTATAATAACCGCCTTCGTATTTTTCCATTTCTCATTGATACGGGCGATTAATTCAAGTCCGGTCATCCCGTTCATATGGATATCCGTTACCACAATATCGACGGAACGGTAATTCAGCAGCTCCAGAGCTTCTTCGCCGGAATAGGCTTTATAAACATTGGAGATCCCCATTTGCTCCCAAGGAAGTCCAATGGCCAAGCTGTCAACCAAATGCGTATGATCGTCCACAATCAAGATTTCGTACATGCTTACACACCTTCCTTGCCGCTCCAGCTTAATTGCACGCAAAGTCCGCCTAACTCCGATTTGCTTAGATGTACGCCCGAATCGCTGCCGTACATTAACCGCAGGCGTTGATGAACGTTTTTCAGCCCGGATTCAATTTCCTCGCTGCTCGAATGAATCTTCTTGCGCATAGATTCAATCAAGTCGTAATCTCCCCCGGTGCCATTGTCCTCCACGGCTACATGGTTCATTCCTTCCTCGCTCCAGCACCTGATGCGGATCATTCCGTATTCCGAGTGATTATTGAATGAATGCAGAATAACGTTCTCCACAAGCGGCTGTACGATTAACCGCGGAACCTCGAGATCCTCCAGCTGCGGCTCAATCTCGATCTGAAATTCGAAGTCATCCCTCAGCATGCAATGGATTTCCAAATAGAAATGGATCAAGTCCAGCTCCTCTTGCAGCTTCACCATCTTGCTCCCCGTCTTGGTCGTATACCGGTAATACTTGCTTAAGTTCATCGTCATTGAGATGGCGGCTTTGTTTTCCTTAAGCTCTATCATGCTTTTGATATAAGCAAGCGTGTTGTACAAAAAATGCGGATTGATCTGCGATTGCAGCTGCTTCAGCGTTGCATCCTTGGACCTGAGCTGTTCTTTGTACACATCCACGATCAGCTCCTCGATTTTGGAGGCCATGGAGTTAAATCTGTCGTAAAGAAACCGGTATTCCCCCTTGGGCTTATCCGTCATCCTCACGGAATAAATCCCTTTCTCGATCAGATTCATGTTCCGGATCATCTTCCGAAACGGAATTTGAATGTTGCGGTACATCACGAAAGCTAGATAAGCCCCCATGAACAGGAGCATGCCGCTTATGAGGTAAAACATGGTCTGGTTCCGGCTGATCGGCGCCATAATATGGCTGATCGGTACATAGTCGACGAGATACCAGCCAAGCGATTCCAGCTTCTGATAATGAACCTGATACTTCGTCTTGTCGGATTGAAGCAGCATATATCCACTTTCCGCCGAGGGATCTATCTCCTTAAGCCGGGGGAGAAATTCGTCGATTTGTTTTACGTTAACCGAATAATTATAGATAGGGTCCGCTCCGGGGTGGTACAGGAACGGATCGCCCGAGCCATTCGCTTTAAATTCCGACAAGGCGCTTCGAAGCGCGGATACGCCGAATTTAAGCACAACCCGCATGCGCGCCTCGCCCGTCTCCGCCGAGTTCTCGGGATAAGACAAGATCCCCATGAAATAATCCTCATTCGGATCGGAATAGTATTGCCAAAAGGTATCTTGCAGGGGAAACTCCTTTGGAAGCGCATTCAAGCTGGAGTTGCTTTTGATGACGATACCGGTCTTGGGATAAAGAACCGCGATTACGGCTTTCCAATCGCCGTAACCGGCAAGCCGATTAATTTCTTCCGAGACGGTTCGATTCACTCTGTATTTGTCCAGCACATCGTCAAGCAAATCGGGATATGCTAAATTTCGCACGTCCGTGCTTTCGTACAGCATTTTCTTATACGTATCCAGCCGGAAAAACAATTGGTCCAGCTGGTTGGCGAATGTCTCGATCTGGTATCGCTTCACCTTGATAATTTCGTCGGTCAATACATCCGTGCTCGTTCGGTTCGACACGGCGAACAGGAGCAGGATCGGGATAAGTAAAATCAACAGCGTAGCGATCAATTTGGTAAATATGTTGAATCTGCTCATAACTGATCGTCCTCTCAGCTTCTGGCTCACCCTCGTTTAATGCTGGCGTTGGAATTCGGAGAACTGCTTTTTCAATTCGTCAAAAACAATGTCAAAGCCCGCCTTCTTAAGAGCTGCGAGGGCATCGTCGTAATAGTGATCGTAACTGGCGATCCCAAAGTTGATAGGCTCGAATTTTTCTTTATAGACCGCCATCACTTGCGCAATTTCATTCTTGACGGGAGCTTCGTTGAAGTGGAATCCGGATAGCTTGGAAATACGGGAATTCTCGTCGTTCGCAAGCATATCCTCGATCACGTCATCCTCTACGTTAGCCGGCGCGATGAAATAGTCCTTGTTCCGCCACATCCATTCGTACATCAGCTGATCATTAGTCAATTGCTTGATTTTACCGTTTTCCAGCACGTAATCCTTTCCTTCAACCCCGTAAATAATAAAATTGTAATTTTCTTTGCTCTGCAAAATCCAATTCATAAACATCATCGCGCGTTCCGGATTTTTCGAAGCGGAGGTAACCATAAAGGCTTCATTGCTTGGCGTCGTAATATACTTGGGCTTCTCTTTCGCGAGATAGTACTCGCGCAGCCTCGCTTCCGGATCGGCATTCCGTGCCGTTTGCAGATTTTCCATCGCCCGGGAAACCGCGCCTACGCGGAAAAGAAGCTTACCCGCATTCTCCTGATCGATCTTCGCTGCCGGATTCCCCACAAGGTTTTTGTCGATAATCCCTTTATTCACCCAGGACTCGCGTAATTGAGCTACTTTCTTATATAGATCGGACTCCACGTAACTGAGCAGCTCTCCCGAATCCTCATCCACCATAAATAACATTCTCTCATCCAAGGAAGAGTAGTTCCGGTCCGTCAACTCGCGCCATAACAACTCGTGCCCGCGGTCGGTTTCCAAATAGCCGTAATAGCTTGGATCTATCGCATGCATGCGTTGATAGAATTGTTCCAAATCCGCTATCGTCTTAATGTCCTTCATGCCGACCTTCTCCAGCAAGTCCTGGCGGACCATAACGGAGGAGAATTTCCCCGCGGACGTAAAGGCTTGGGAAGGTATCGCCCAAAGCTTCCCGTCGATCCGGTTCTGCTTGAAGTTATCTTCGGGTATATGCTTAATAAGATCCTGTCCGTATTGGCCAAGAAGCTCGTCTAACGGTTGAATATAGCCTTTGCTGTAATAAACGGAGACGAACGGCGCGCCATACCAGAACAAGTCGTAATCTTCTCCGGTAGATAAGGCTAGCTCCAACTTTTGTTGGTAATTGGACCATGGAATATAGGTCAATTCCAGGTTCATGTTCAAATCCTTCTTGAGCCGGTCGTTCAGTTCATTCTCGACAAAATCGCCCATGCGCGACGACTGGTCTCCAGGCATAATCACTTTCAGCGTGACAAATGATTCCGGTACGTCTGTGCCAGCGTTATCCGTTGTATCGGGATTATGAGGTCCTGGCGATTTGGAAGAGCCCAGGTTAATATACTGGCTGAATAAGGCGAATACGAGAGATAAGAAAAGTATCGCAACGGTACCGATCACAGCACGCTTCATCTTGTCATGCTTCCCCTTCACCATAGAGTCTCAAGTCTCAATGCTAGTCTACACTAATTCTAGTAACGTGAATACGCCGTCATAGAACAGGAGCACATGAGCGCTAACGCCATGTGCTCCCGTATTCATCTGCTTTTTAATTCATAAATTGGACGAATTGCAAAAACCGTTTGATCATAACGGCGGCTTCCGCACGGGTTGCATTCGCTGCCGGATCTATGGTCGTCATGGACTTCCCTTTTATGATTTGAGCAGTGAGCAATTCGGCTATCGAAGCTTTAGCCCAAGGACTAATGGAAGCCTGATCTTTATAGTTTCCAAGAGCATTGTCAATCGCTTGGACCGGTTTGTTCACATAGTTCAGAGCTCTAGCTGTCATAACCGCGATTTGTTCGCGGGTGATTCGTTCATTCGGTTTAAAGGAACCATCCGTATAACCGTTAATGATCCCCGCATTAACGGCCGCCGCAACCGCATCCGCGAACCAGTCTCCTTTTGCTACGTCGCTAAAATCAGCAGCCGCACCCGGAGAGCTAAGCCCAAGGGACCGAACAAGCATTGCCGTAAACTCAACGCGGGTAATCGGTTTGTCCGGTGAGAAGAGGTCAGGCGCAGTACCGTTTATGATTCGTTTTGAGGCCAGCAATTCGATTTCCGGCTTGGCCCAGTGCCCCTGAAGATCAGTGAACGTTCTGCTGCCCGAATCCGAAACAACCGCGTAAATGCTGTTCCCGTTTCGTTTAATGACAAATTCTGTACTTCCCCCGTTAACTTGAAGGACGGATGGAACAAAAGTAAACGTCCTTGTATCCGGGTTAAATAGAAGCGCAGTCGTGTTCGCTGAATTAACGGCTCCCGGCACAATAACCGTTCTCTCAATGTAAGTGCTGCCGAAACCGGTTATCTCAACCGATTGACCGTTTGCTTGCGCATAGATTTTGTAATCCAGAGCAGGTGCAAGCAAGGTTAACCCTTCTTTGCTTGCTTGTTCAGCCAATAAATCCGCCGTACTGCCTGCAACTTTATCAATGACTATGCTTAGGGTCATATTCTCAAGACTCGCGCCAAGCTTTTGCGCTATATCGGCCAAGCCTAAAGCTTTGACGGGAACCTTGTAGCTTCCGAAATCCGTAAGGATAAGGATGGACGCATCCGATAGATCCTTCCCAACATCCACTAATGCAGACGAGGGAATATTCGCCTTCACGCTTCCGCCGTTGTTTTTCAACTCGATAATAACGGAATTGGATTTTACGCTGGATGGCTTGCTGCGAAGAGCCTGGAAGGCGTCTTGAAGCTTCTTCGCGTCAATGGCCGCTTCGGTTACGCCGTCTGTTGAACGGACAATGGTTACCGCATCTTGCCCCAGCTTGATTCCTTTATCCGTTAAATCCGGCCCTGGTTGCGATGTTGTTCCGCCAGAGGACGGGTTCGAGCCCGAATCATTGGACGCAACCGTCACCACGAATTGCTTCTCCAAGCTGCCGTCAGTAGACTTAGCCGTAATGACGGTGCTGCCGATACCAACAGCCTTGACCAGGCCAGCAGCGGAGACATAGGCCACTTTACTGTTCGCCGACGACCAAACTACTCGTTTATTGCCCGCTTCCGACGGCACGACTGCAACATTGATCTGTGCGCTGGAATCAGGAAGCAATTGAAGCTGGCTTTGCGTATCCGTCGTTAAGCCCGTCACTCTGACCGGAGCCTCGGCCGCACTATTGGATACATCTACGCTGCCAAGCTCCAGCCATCCGTCATTATTCTGCTCCGCATTAGCGAAGCGGAACTTCTTGGCGTCTGCGTTGATCTCCTCTAACGGATTCACGTAACGCATGAGGATTTGATAGCTTCCGTTGCTTAAAGCCGGATTGCTCGTCGATTCGAACAGCTTATTGTTGTCGAATCCGTTTGTATTAGGAAGCAGGTCCTTCAAGTCCCAACCCGGTTCCCATACCTTGACGATGCCGCTTTCGGATTTAGCCGCAAGCTCTACCTTCCAGTTGTAGTAGAATGGCGCTACTCCTCTGTTTTCAAGCTCTACTCCGACCTTCAGGTTTCCGTCCGCAGCGTCCAGATAGGCAGAAGGCACGTAATATTCATAGCCCAATCTGCGCGACCCTTCGGCAGCTCTTGCCAGCGCTTCAGACTCCAGCGGAGTTTGGAAGACCCCTTGCGTAATCAGCCAGGAAGCATGGGTCAAGTTCAGGCTGGTGTAATAATCTTCGCCTTGCGCTCCCTCGATTGGCGCCGATGGTTCATTGTATACAGGCGGATCATTGTTCCACATCTTCAATTGAATTTCCGGTCTCATCTCTCCGCCCATGCTGTTCGTTTTCCAGAAATCCGTTACTCCCGCGTCGTTAACTCTACCCCAGAAATGCCAGCCTTGACCTCCGAGACTTGGCGGGAGGGTCTGAAAAGCAAAGGAATCGTCATGATAGCCGACATCGAAGTTTTTGGTTTTGAGCGTGCTGTTGTCCATCGGATATCTTAAGACAAGCTGCGTTTCGTTAAACGCATTGTCCATATCGGTCAGAACCCGCTTCAGGTTGGCGTCTGTCGGCATTAAATTTGGCGATTTGATATTTCCGTCGTAAGGGTACGTATGCCATTCGCCCCAGAAGCCGATCAATCCAATGGTCAGGAAGCCGATACGAGGATCGCCGTCATAACGGGCTCCAAGCGCCCCAATGAAATTGTCCAAGGCTCCCATTAAATGCTCATCGTTATAATCAGGCGCTAGACTTGTAGCATCCTTACCGTTGTTGTATTCCGAATAAGCGTAAGTCTCCAGCCCTTCGTCCAGAAGAAATTGCGGGATTCCGGACGGCTTGTTCGGATAGTCCAGATAGACCCTGAATACGGCCTGATTGCCTCTGGATGCAACGGCTTCAAGCCGTTTGTCCAGCTCCGTCCAATTAAAATCATTCAGGTTGTTCATCAGCTTATTAAGCGGAAGGTAGAAGAACTCCAAGCTGTAAGGAAGCTGCGTTGGACGGTCTCTCCAATCATCGCCTTCGGTGAAATAAGACTCCTCCGAAGCATCGTAGAAAGGAAGGAGACCTTTCAAAGGATTGTCTATTGGTGCCTTTTCATACGCAAGCGCCTTCGTCCCCGCTTCCGTCGCCCAAGCCGGAGGAGCCGGATGGTCAACGGGCTCCGTCGTTTCGCCCCCTCCTGATCCATTCGTCCTGCCAGCTAACGCATAGAGGGCAATTTGGTCGATGCTCAGAACATTGTCAGCTTGATTTTTCGGGCCAAAGCCGAATTGAATTTGCAGAACCTTGCTCGCATCAAACTTCGCGTCGCACGCATCGCAGCCTTGCCATGCGGATTGGACTAATGCGCTCCAAGGAATTCTCACCATTCCCTTGTAGCCAGCGGCAATGGATAGGGAACCTCCGCCAAGAGTGGTTGTTTTCCAGCCTTCGGCACCTTGATAGAATTGTACGGTTCCTCCTTCTTTCAAGGAGAACTCGCCTTTTGGCGCATCCGTAACAAGCGAGATATTCAGATCCATATTTTTGCTGCTTGGCGATAGATTGTTGACCCAGAAGGTGAGCCCGTCAAAGGCGGACCAATCCGAATCCGTCCCGTTAAAGGCAGCGCGTTTAATGTTTACCCAATCGGATGCCGTTTTGCCCGGAGGAGGGGAAACGGAAAACTTCATCGCTTGATTGCCGTTCGAGACATTCACGTGATCGATCGTACGAAGGGTAGACGGTTCTCCGGATTCCCAGTCGATCCGCCAGATGTTCTGCAAGGCAGCATCGTCCGCGTACGATTCGAAATCGTCCAAACTTTTATCCGCCCGATAGAGCATAATGTCATCAATCGTGATGACGTTATGCGGATAACCTGCTGGCGGGTATCCGAACTGAAGTCCCGTTACTTCGCTTGGATCAAGCACGGACGCGCAGTCTGCCTGAACGCCGTCGCATTGCCATGCGGATTGAACGAATTGATCCCAAGCAAGCTTTACAACACCCTTGAAGCCTGCGGGAACGTTAAGCGACGCTCCATTAAATGCCGCAGGCTGCAGGCTTCCATCCGCCGCAATCGTTAAGGCATGCCCGCCTTCCTTTAATCCGAACTCGCCTTTGGCTGCAGGCGTCTGAAGCGCGACATTTAAGCTGAAATCTTTATTGTCGTTTGTTGTATTGTCCACCCAGAAGCTTAAGCCGTCATACTTGGACCAATCTTTCTTGTCCGAAGGAATGGAATGGATAATATTCGACCACTCCGAATCCGCGATTGCGGTCGACAGCCGGAGGCCCTTGCTTCCGCTCGACTGTCCAAGCGCTCTTGTAACGGAGCCCGGTTTGTCGGACCACGCTTCCGTCCAGGCCTGCCCAAGCGCAGCATCATTGGCATAGGACTCGAAATCTTCGATAAGCCCCGGTTTGTCGGAACCGGAACCAGGGTTGGTGCCGGGACCCGTGCCAGGATCAGTGCCGGGATTATTGGTATCTGACTCCACCTTATCCGTAAAGTAGATTTCATCGATATAGATCGTTCCCGTAGTCCCCCACGCAGCTTGAGAGATCGCAATGCTCCAAATCGTTTGCGTTAGATCTACTCCTTGGCTAGACAAATCGATAACAAAGTCTTTGTAGCTTGCCGTTACCTTATCGCCGCTGAATTGTCCGAGCGTTTTCGTTACGCCGCCGATGCTCACATTGACGAGATTCTCTTCGCCTCCGACGGCTCCTTTCGCCCGAATGACCAGCTTGCTCGTATCGGCAAGATTCCGGCCGATATTCGTTTCCATACGCGACATATTCTGAACCTGCAGCACTAATGCGCCGTCTTCTACAACACCGGCGCCGTTCCCATTGGCAAAGCCGCTTGAGCCGGTCCATTGGTTCAGATCGTTCCGAGTATCAGCCGACCATGCCGGCGTTCCGTCGTAATCATCCACTAGCAGGCGCTTAGGCGGTGCCGGCGGTGAAGTTGGAGGCTCCGAACACGGTGCAGCACAATCTCCTATCTTCACCGGCCCCAAATTCAGCCAGCCTTCTTTGTCTTGATCGGTATTTGCGAATCCTACTTTTTTGGCCTTATTGCTAATCGGCTCCAGCGGATTAACGACTTTCATCACTAGATAGTAGTAACCGTCATTTAGCCCCGGAGCGGCAATTGTTGTATCGAAATAATAGGGCTCGCCGAATGGAACATATTTCGGATCGCCGGCTATATTCCATTCCGGATACGTTCTGATCTCCGAAGGCATCACCTTCGTCAAATCCCAGGTTGTATCCCACTCTTTCACGATTTTTCCCGATGCATTCTTGACTCCTAGCTCTACCTTCCAAGGATAAGCGAAAGGAGCAACGCCATTGTTCTGAATAGTGACGCCAACCTTAAGAGGATCGCCTTGAGCAATGTCCTTATAATAGGCGCTCTTCACATTCAGATCGTAGCCCATCTTTCTCACGCCGGCGGCAACGGCAGCATCGCCAGCATTATAGTTGCTGATACCGCCTTGGTTAATCATCCACGTCGCATGAGTTAATTCAATATCGTCCAAGGCATGATCAACGTTAGTCCCGCCGCTGAACAGCTGGCTCTGAATTTCCGGGCGTACTTCCCCGCCAACCGATTCCGTTATCCATTTATTCTCCGAACCGGCCTCCAGCATCTTGGTCAGGAACGAATAATACGCTCCGCCCATACTCTCGGGTTGCGTTACGCTTTGCGGCGGATCGCCTTCTTTATATCCGAAGGAGTCGTCATGGTAGCCTATATCGTACTCCGACGCGCCAGGCAAACCCGGATATCGAACCTCAAGCTTCGTATAGTTGAAGGCTGTATCATAGGCCGTAAAAAGCTCTTTGATTGTATCAGCGTTAGGCATATAGTTCGGCAAACCGTCTGCCGTATCCTCATCGTAAGGGTACGTATGCCACTCCCCCCACAAACCAACGAGGCCCATATGAATAAAGCCAATACGCGGATCTCCATCATACTTTGCGCCGAAAGCTTTAATGAAGTTCGTCAAATACGTGACCATTAACGGGTCGTCGTAATCCGGCTCGTCTTGGTCAAAGGTATCGTTATGACGCATCGCAATGCCGCTGTCATGTATAAACGCCGGTATGGCATCGTCTTTGCCCGGATATTCAAGATAGACTCTAAGCGCCGCCTGATTCCCTCTTGCCGCAATGGCATTCAGCGCCGGCTCAATGCCCGTATCGAACGTAAAGGAATCCGGGCCATTCATCACCGCCTTCAGCGGGACATAATACCATTCCAAGCTATGGGGAAAGGAAGTTTCCGTTTCCCACGGATAGAACGGGGCAAATCCTTTTAGCGGATTGTCCAACGGGCTTGGGGCATAGGTCAAGTCATGCTTGGCCAGAGCACTATCCACCGCGGGGCTTGGATACGGATTCGTCGGTACGCGCGTCGGGCCGGGGTCAGGATCCGCACTTACTCTGCTTGCGGCATTGCCAAAAAACGTGCTCAATAACAAGCAAACAATGAGCATCGCTTTAAGGGATGTCTTTCCGATATCGTGCAAGGATAACCGTTTCATTGAAATCCTCCTCTTCCATAATTGAAAGCGCTGTCAATAATAAGCTTTAAATCTTGTCCCTTTTGTCCATCATCCAATCTGAAACAGGTTTTATCCGGACTCATAGAAGTCCGGATACCCATTATCCTTTTGTAGCACTGAAGGCGATCCCTTCAATAAATTGTTTTTGGAAGATAAAGAAGAGAAGAATCATGGGAACAACCGCCATAAAGGCGCCTGCCATCAACACCGGATAGTCCGTCCCGAACATGGACACCAGCGTCGCTATGCCCGATGACAGGGTCATTTTCTCCGGAGAGCTGTTGATAATCAGCGGCCATTGCAGTTCATTCCAAGCCCACTGCAATTGAATAATAACAATGGCTACCAAAGCGGACCGGACTAAAGGAAGCATGATATGCCAATAAATTTGGAACGGATTGCAGCCATCCAGAACCGATGCTTCCTCCAGCTCCTTGGATATGCTCATGAAAAATTGTCTTAGAAGAAAAGTAGCAAATGGGCTGATCAAGGAAGCAATCCACAAAGCGGTAACGGTGTTTACGAGTCCGAGTTCACTCATCATCATATATTGCGGCGTATAGAACACGGGATTCGGCACCATCATGACCGAGAGAAGCAGGATAAACAAAATCGAGCTTCCCGGAAAACGGATCCGGGCAAAAGCATAAGCCGCCATCGAACTAAAGATAACGGGAAACACGGTCTTCATGACTGCCGATATAACCGTGTTCAAGTAATAATGCGGGAACTCCGATTGCTTAATCGCCTCTATATATCCTCTTAAGCTGGGGGCATCCGGAAAATAACGGATCGGAATCTGCGTGGCTTCCGTCGTTGTCTTCAGCGAAGTCAGCACCATCCATACAAACGGAACGAGCATAGCGATAGCGCTGATAATAAGAATGATGTGAACAACGAGGTGAGCCTTCCTCGCCGATGAGCTGATCATAGTTGCGTCTTCCCCCTTTCTCAGTCGTAGACGACCCATTTTTTCTGGAATACGAATTGAATGCCTGTCAGCGCAAGGTTAATGACCAGCAAAATATTGATAATGGCAGCGCCGTAATTGCGGTCATTATAAATGAAGCTGTTCTGGTAATAGGCATACACAAGCGAGCGAACCGACGGAAGCGCGACATTCGTCTTTCCGATAATCAGATAGATCGAGTCGAAGATCTGCGTAGCTCCAATTAATAGAATGATACTGGTGAAAAATAGAGTTGGCGTCAGCATCGGAATGGTAATATACCGAAACTTGTTGAATCGCTTTGCGCCGTCGATATCCGCGGCTTCATACAGCGATTTCGGTATCCCTTGCAAGCCTGCGAGAACAAGCAGCATATTCATGCCGATCGCCCCCCATACGCCTACGATAACCAACACTAGCATGGCATAATTGCCATTGGACAGCCATGCGATATGCGTCCCCAATAAATGGTTGATGAGGCCGAAGTCTTTAGCGAACAGGACAACCCATACCATCGCTGCCGCGGCAGGCATGGTCACTTGAGGCAGGAAAAATATGACGCGATAAAGGGAAACCCCTTTGATCTTCGTATTCAGCAGTACGGCAAACAAGGTTGAGAGCACAAGCGTAAGGGGTACAAACATAGCTACATAAACTAAGGTGTTGCGCAGATTTTGCCAAAACTCTTTGTCACGGAATAACTTCGCATAGTTATCGAATCCAACCCAATGATTGACGGTCCCGAAATTTTCCGAGTGCTGGAAGCCTAACAGGATCGATTGGATAACCGGCCAACCCCAGAAAACCAATGTGCCTATGAGAGTCGGCGCGATCATGAAATAAGCCCACACATACCTGCTTCTGGAATTCAATTTCACCACTCCCTATTTATCGGAGACGTTCCTGACAGCAGGAACGTCTCCCGAATTCCGCTTTAGTTTAACGATACTTTCTTCATTACTTTGTATCCGCGATGGCTTGATTCATCATCTCCGCAACCTTCTTCGCGCCTTCTTCTACCGAGATGGCTCCGCCCCATGCTTGCGACATAATCTCAGGCTCTTTCGCGAACCAGACCGGATACGACATCGAACCGCTTGGATACGGAGTTGCGTCGGCTACTTGCTCCGTGAATACTTTCAGATTCAGATACGGTCTCGAAGTCAGCCATGCATCCTGCGTGCCGTTGTACGCCGGAATAGCCGCGCCCATCTGCGCTGTAATTTCCGCTGCTTTTTGCGATCCCAGGAACTTAAGGAACAGCCAAGCCTCTTCCTTGTTTTTGCCGCTTGCGGACATCACGTTGCCAAGGCCGTTAATAATATTGGCTCTTTTCACTTTGCCCATAGGCAGTTTCGCCCAATCCCATTTCCCCTTGATAATATCGCTGCTGTCGATATCGCTGATCCTCCAGGATCCGTCGAAAATCATCGCTAACTTGCCGGACTTGAACATCTCGGTTGCTTCCATATCCGTCATTTGCTGATGCGTTGGAGAAGCGCCGTCCACCGTCATTTGGTAACGGGCTTGCAAAGCTTCGATAGAAGCCGGATCATCGTACCCCGATTTGCTCATATCATCGGAAATAATTTTACCGCCGTTAGCCAGCATATCGTTCCAATAGCCGGTTTGCGTATCCATCTTGGCTCCAAAACCATAGATGCCTTTGTCAGGCTGGCTCAGCTGCTTGGCAACCTCGGCCAGCTTGGCGTAAGTCCAAGTGTCGTCCGGATAAGGGATTCCCGCTTGATCGAACAGCTCTTTGTTGTAAGCCAGACCGATGGTATCGAAATCTTTAGGGATGCCATAGTTCTCGCCGTTCAGCGTATAAATAGAAGCAAGATTCGCCGCGTAATTATTGAGGTCGATTTCGCCGGCTGCTACTTTGCTTGTGATCGGCTCAAGGAATTTACCAGATGCGTAAGTTGCGAATTGACCTCCGTGCATCCAGAACACGTCCGGCAGCGTCCCCGCAGGTGCGGCAGCAGACATTTTTGTCCAATAATCGCCCCATGGAATAACTTCGACCTTAACCTTGATGTTTGGGTTTTGCGCCGTAAATTCTTTTGCGATAGCTTCCATTGCCGGCTGCTGAATTTTATCCCAGATGGCATAGGTAAGCGTTACGTTCTTTTTAGGCGCATCCGTTGTTTCGCCGGCGTTGCCGTTCTTGCTGTCGTCCGGCTTGTTAGTTGGCGCGTTGTTCGAGCTGTTGCTGCATGCAGCGGTAATTAAGGAAAGAACCATCAAGACAAGCACTAGCATGAATGAAAATTTGTTTCTTTTCACCATTTGATATCCCCCTAATGAATGGTTTAGGCAAAAATTTTGCATAAACTCTGTCGTTTGCATCACCATTGCCTCTTTACACATTTAGTTTAATCGATCTCTACAAACGCTTTAAATGCCTCATTTTTAAGATTGCATGCCTTATTGTTAAGATGAAAAAAGGTTTGCATTCAAATATAGATTCCTCCATAATATCAGTAAATAATTGCGCAAATTATTTCATAAAACAAAATGGGGAGTGTCTACTATGACAATCACTGCATTGCAACGAGAGCCCGGAGAATTCTGGTGGGGAGGCGTTATCAATGAGGGGCACCTAATGCCGTTTGGCGATCGGCCGCATTCGCGCGACTTGCGTTTGACCGACGATAATCAAGCTTCCCCCTTATTGCTTTCTAATCGCGGAAGATATATTTGGTGCGAGGAGCCGTTTGCCTTCTCCTTTAATGAGAGTACCGTGACGATCGAACACCAGCAGAAGATTATGATTGAAGAAGGTCACCTCACTCTTCAAGGCGCTTACCGGCATGCGTGCGTTAACCATTTCCCGCCTTCCGGCGTTACGCCGGACGAAATGGCCTTTACGGCGCCGCAATACTGCACTTGGGTGGAAATGTTCTATGAGCCGACGCAAGAGAAGCTTCTTCATTACGCGAAATCCATTATTGAGAACGGCTTCCCTCCAGGCGTATTGATCATTGACGATAATTGGATGCAGGATTATGGAACCTGGGATTTCGACAAGCATCGATTCCCCGATCCCGCCAGAATGATCCAGGCCCTGCATGAATTAGGGTTTAAGGTCATGCTGTGGGTATGCCCGTATGTGAGTCCTGACAGCATCATCTTCCGGCAATTACTGAGCCAAGATCTCTTGATGAAGCATGCGGACGGAACGCCTGTCTTAAGAAGATGGTGGAATGGGTACAGCGGGGTCGTTGATTATACCCGCGCGGAAGGCTCCGCATGGTTCAAACGGCAGCTGGACAGGCTGACCCAAGATTACGGGGTTGACGGCTTCAAGCTTGACGCAGGAGAGCCTATACTGCCCGGCCTGCTGGATGACGTTTCTCGGGACGTCGAATGGTCTCGCCCTATTCTCCCCATGGAGGATTGCGAAGCTTACGCGCGATTGGGAATCGGATACGGGCTCAGCGAGCTGCGGATGTGCTGGAAGCTTGGAGGCCAACCGCTTATTCAGCGGCAACGCGATAAGACGCACACTTGGGATGCGACAGGCCTCGGAGGACTCATCCCCAATGCCATCGCTCAAGGCCTCATGGGCTATGCCTATAATTGTCCCGATATGATTGGCGGAGGAATGGATGGCGACATCAATTCGCCTCATTTCCGATTCGATTCCGAACTTTTTATCCGTTTTGTGCAATGCTCTGCTTTATTCCCCGCTATGCAGTTCTCCATGGCGCCTTGGCGGGTTCTCAGCGGTGAAGAATTATCCTGGTGCATGGATGCGGTGCAGCTCCGGACAAAGCTTGGCCCCGGGCTCGCCAAGCTTGCGAATCAGGCTGCCGCGGATGGACTGCCTATCCTGCGCAGCTTGGAATTTGTCTTTCCGAATCAAGGCTACCATGCAATCCAGGATCAATTCATGGTTGGCGATTCTATTCTGGTAGCCCCGGTATTATTTAAAGGACAACTTACTAGAATGATCCAATTTCCGGAAGGTCGATGGCTCGGCGATGACGAAAGTGTAGTAGAAGGCCCTATCCAGCTAGAAGTACATGCGCCGCTGTCCAGGTTGCCGTGGTATCGAAAAATTTAAATCGTTGCTTCGAGGAGGGTGAACTTTACATGAAAAAAATTAAGCTAGCCGTTATAGGAGCAGGTGCGCGAGGTTTCCTGTCCTATATGCCGTATGTTCAAAGATTTCCGAGCGAGGTTGAGGTGGTCGCGGTTGCGGAACCTAACCAAGAGAGAAGAACGAGATTTGCGGAAGCGCTAAACCTAACTGCGGATCAGCTCTATTCAACATGGGAAGAATTGCTGGACGAACCTAAGTTTTGCGATGCGCTTCTGATCTGCACGCAAGACCAGATGCATTACGAGCCTACGATAGCCGCTCTCCGCAAAGGGTATCATGTCCTGCTGGAGAAGCCGATGTCGAACAGTCCAAGCGAATGCGTAGCCATGGAGGCTGTGGCCCGCGAAGAGGGACGCCTGCTCTCGATCTGTCACGTTTCGAGATATACTCCTTTCTGGCAAAAAATGAAGCAGCTTATTCAAGACGGTTCCATCGGGAACGTCATGTCCATTCAACATAACGAAAACGTCGGTTACCTCCATTACGCTCATAGCTTTGTGCGGGGCAACTGGCGTAACGATACGCTTTCCAGTCCAATGATTTTGGCCAAATCCTGCCACGACATGGATCTCATTCGCTGGCTTGTTGATGCCGATTGCGCGAAGGTCAGCTCCTTCGGCTCGTTAAGCCACTTCCGGATCGAGAATGCGCCCGAAGGGTCGACGGACCGCTGCACGGATGGCTGCGAAGTAGAATCCACCTGTCCTTATTCGGCATTGCGCTTCTACATGCAGGACACGAAAGCGAATCATTTTGCGGCGCTTATCGCGGATCCACCTACCGAAACGAATAGAATGAAGGCGATTTTGGAAGGCCCTTACGGCAAATGCGTTTACAGAACGGATAATAATGTCGTCGATCATCAGACGGTAAACATGGAATTCGAGAATGGCGTTACCGTTATGTTCAGCATGAGCGGGTTTACGCGGGATATTAACCGCATCGTTCAAATCATGGGGACCAAAGGGGAAATTCGCGGCGATCTTTTAAACGGCCGTATCGAGCTGTTCGATTTCTCCTCCGGCACGCAGTCGGTTATTCAAATCCCTAACAGCCAGAGCGGTCATCAAGGAGGCGACGATGGAATCATGCGGCAATTCGTGTCCGATCTCCGGCATGAAAGGTACATAGACACCTTGACCTCCGCACAAGCCTCTTTGGAGAGCCACTTAATGGCCTTTGCTGCCGAGAATTCAAGGCTGAATGGCGGCGCCCTCGTCGACATGAAGCTCTTCCGTCAATCTTTTGCTTCAAATGCAACCGTAACTATGCCAAGCGATACCGCCATATAAAAAAGGGGCTGTCTCAGAAGTCATTTACAATGACTCTGGGATGGCCCCTTTTATTTAAGGTTAAACTGCAATCTGTGCATTTAAATGCTCCGTTTGCCTTTAACCTAATCTCAAAAGCCTGGCAATAGGAAGTTTATACCTCTTACCGTGACACTAAGTTAAATACTGCGACCCCTACTCGAAACGAATCTCGTCTATCCAGACGGTGCTGTTGCCTCCGTGCCAAAAGGTCATTGTCAATTGTCCGGGGCTGCTGCGGTCTACTCCGTTCGATGCCAAATTAATAGCAATATCCTTATAGCTAGTCGTAATCGTATCCCCGCTGAAATCGCCCAATGTCTTGGTCACTCCGCCAATCGTGAGCTGCATATGGTTTTGTTCGCCGCCGCTTGCGCCTTTGATGCGAATGACCAGCTTCGTGTAGCTTCCGACGTCCTGCGTAATATCCGTGCCTAACCATCCGTTGTTGTTATATTCCAGCTTCAAAGCCCCCGAATCAATAACTCCCGCATTGTTGGCGAAGCTGTTTGCGCCCGCCCATTTGCCGAGATCATTGCTTCCCGGCCAGCTAGGCGAATTGTCGAAGTTATCCACCAGCAATATCCCGCTGCTTCCGGCATTGGTTGTTACATTAACCGCTGTACTTGCTGCCGATAGGTTACCCGCTGCATCCTTTGCTTTGACCGTATACGTATATGCCGTACTGGCATTTAACCCGCTGTCCGTAAAGCTGGTCGCAGTTGATGTGCCTGCCTGATTCCCGTTTCTGTAGATGACATACTGCGTCACGCCCACATTGTCCGTCGAAGCGCTCCATGCCAAGCTGACGCTGCTCGAAGTTTTGCCGGATACGCTTACGTTGGTTGGCGCAGTTGGCGCCTGCGTATCACCGTTGCTGCCGCCGCCGGCATTAATCTGAATACGGTCAAAGTCAGGCGCCCAGCCTGTCGGGTTGGAGAAATGAATTGTGTTGCTGCCTGCATTGAGCTGTACTTGCGTCTGAACGGTGCCAATGGCCGTCCAGCTTCCCGTGCTAGGCATGCTTAGCGTAACTGGCGATCCTCCGTTAACCCGCATTTGTGCGGAACGGGCTTCTCCGCTGAGGTAAGAAACGGTCATCGTATACGTTCCTGCTGCCGATGCGCTGACCCCGTTAAATTGCAGGGTACCGTCATTATTTCCGACATACCCTACTTTCGAGCCTCCCGAGCAGGTGCTGCACGCGGAAATGACCGCCGCTCCGGTCCGCGTATTCGCTGAAGCCTCCGCTTCATAGGCCGTTAAAGTTCCGCCTCCTCCGGAAGCGCTGGTGGTCGCGGTTACGGAGCCGCTTGCGCCGGATACGTTCCCCGCTCCATCCTTGGCTTTGACGGTGTAGACGTAGCTCG
Source organism: Paenibacillus sp. MMO-58 (assembly GCF_037146255.1). NCBI lineage: Bacteria > Bacillati > Bacillota > Bacilli > Caryophanales > Paenibacillaceae > Paenibacillus > Paenibacillus sp. MMO-58. Next base: position 153,838 of record NZ_JBBCVY010000004.1, on the reverse strand, counting down.
TGCTTGGACTTAATCCCGTATCGGTGAAGGTGGTGCTTGTCGCAGACCCTGCCAATACTCCACCGCGATAAACGTCATAACCGGTCACGCCTACGTTGTCGGTTGAAGCCGACCACGACAAGCTGACGCTGCTCGAGGTCGTACCGCTGACGGTCAGATTCCCCGGAACGCTTGGCGCCTGAGTATCCGCGCTTCCTCCGCCGCTGTAGCCGCCATCATAAGGCGTCTGGGTCAAGCTGTACGAAAGCGTATTATCCGGCTTCAGTTGATCGAATGGTCCGATGTTCTGATCAGCGGGATCCATGCCGATTCCCACTTTGCCAAGCGGTGTTCTTCCGCCCGTATAATAGTTCGAGTTCGCGAATCTGGCGCTAGGCTTATATCCGGCCGGATCCAGAATGGTCAGCGCCAGGGTGTAGGTTCCCGCCGCCATATTGGACGGAATCGTAAAGGCACCGGAAACCTGTTGAACGGCTGGCGCTTGATTGTATTGACGCGTCGCGGCGTTCCAATCGTCCCCCGGCATCCAGTTCCGTATATCCGTGCCGCTGAAAATACCCTTCCATGCGACCGTGCGGTCGCTTCTCAGCAAGCTCGCTTCCACCGGCCAATTATAATAGAACGGCGCCGAGCCTTTGTTCACGACCGAGAAGGACACATTCATGGACCCGCCAGGCTGCACGCTGCCCGAGTATGTAGCCTGGTTGATGACGAACCGATAGCCGAATTCCTTCTGCATCAGCGCAGCTCCTTGCGAGACGGCGGAATTGTTCGCATCGTACAGATCGATCCAGCCCAGACTGGTCGTGTGCGTTTTTTTGATCCAGTCGATCACGTAGTTCCGATGGTTCGGATCGCTTAACGTATCGTTCGGGGAATCACCGGGCTGAATATTTTTTTGCCCCCAATCGTACGCAACCTCCCCGCCGTTAACCTGCGTTCTCCAGACATTCCTCGCCGCAATGCCTTCGCCTCCCGACAGGTCATCGATTAAGGCAAAGGAGTCCCACAGAAATCCGAAGTTAAAATTCTGGAAGGTATCGGGATACCGCACTTGCACTTTCTTGTTCTGAAAAGCCTGCGAAGCCGCGTTGCCTAATGCGGTCTGGAAGGCGAGCGGAATCCGGTCGGTCCCGTCAGCAAGCTTATCCGGATAAATGTGATGCTCTCCCCAATTCCCCCATAGCCCCAGCTCGATGTAGGCTACTCTCGGATCGTTATCCCAAGCTTGGCCAAGCTTCTGGATGAAGGCGGTCAGACGGTTTTTCAACGTATCCGTTGTCCATTGCGTAGCCACGTCTCCGTGAGGAACGCCTTCCGGCCAATATTCTCCGGTGTTCGGGTAAACGATGACTACGCGAGGAATAACCTTTTTATTCTGACTTTCGATCCCCGCCCAAGTTGTATTGCTCCAATCCTTGATCTTCTGAACGGAGTCTGACGCCGCATTCTCCAAATCGGTGTATTTGATGTAGTGCTTAAACACAGTGCCGTATTCATGATTTGAAAAACTAGTGTCATTCAAAAAGCGGGTTGGCCGAAATCCCATTAAGGGGTTTTTGAACGCCTCTTGCGTTTCCGTTAGATTAACCGTGATTGCACCAACGGCTGCTGACGCCTTTTCCGAAAAGGGCAATGCAAACGAACCCCCTGTCAATAACACAAACGACATCAAAACGGTAAACGCTTTCAAAATTGGCCTGGAACCTATCCTTCTCATCAATCATCCCTCCCATAGTGATAAAATTTACGCAAATATATTGCGCAATTTATTTGCGCTCTTAGTATATTCTACCAGCGTTTACTTCGTCAATCCAAAAACAAAAATAGCCGTCCTCCGATCCGGCGGATCGGAGGACGGCTATTCGTATCCCTTTATTACGCTTTGCCTGCCGCTTTCGAGCAGGATTCCCGCTCAATCATTTCGGTCTTAAGGCTAATGTAAACTTCGGAAATGTTTTTGCTTGTTATCAATTCGGTCAGCACTTTTACGATAACGGAGCTGATATCGTATCTAAACCTTCTTACGGTCGTTAACGGCGGAACCATAAACTCCGACAGCTTCAAATCATCAAAGCCAACCAAGGAAACGTCTTTCGGAATACGGAGATTCATTTCGGCCAAAGCCTTCATAGCTCCGTAAGCAATGATGTCGTTAAATGCGAAAATCGCGGTGATAGACGGCTGTTCCCGCATTAATTGCTTCACGGCTTCATAACCGTGTGCGGGATCAAACGCCCCCATTGCAACATTGGCGTCGGTCCATGTCATCTCCAAATCGCGGAATGCGTCTTTGCATCCGTCCAGCCGGTTCAAATTGACAAGATGATTGCGGGGCCCCGCAATCATCACGATTCTCCGATGACCTAATCCGTGCAAATAACGAATCACCTCGTATGCGCCTTTTCGGTTATCGTAGTCAATATAGTTTTGCCCCGTATTGTAGGTTCTTCCGTTCGTAAATACATAAGGGATCCCAAGTCTATTCAATTCCTCATACATCTTATCTCCCTCAACCGGGTCGAATAGGATGGCAGCGTCCACTTTTTCCTCGCCCAAAAGCTTATAGGCCGGAGACGACTGCGAGTCCGAATAATGCTTCACGATATGAACCAGATGACCGTATGCCTCAAACTCATCCTTTAAGTGGTTCAAGTCGGCGGAGGTAGACGGGTCGTTATCGAAAAAGTCATTATTGCCCGGTACGATAACGACGATATTATAAGATATACCAACCTGGTTGGAGGGAGCAATCCCCGGCTTTAAATGCTCATTGGCAATATCCAATACTTTTTTGCGAGTCTCCTCGCTGAAATTGCCCTGGTTGTTGATGATTCTGGATACCGTACTAATCGAAACATTTGCTTTTTTTGCGATTTCTTTTAGCTTGATACGAGCTCCCTCCATTTCCTAAGAAACTTTTTTGCATAATAAGAAAATTATAGCGGTTGTTATCTCATCCAGTCAATCGTACCTTTAGAACAACAACGCATCCAGCGAATAAGCTCCCGCTCCTGTCAGCGCTACGCCGATCGCTACAGCCGCGAGTACCAGCGGATATTCATACCCGTTTGCCGTTGACCACAAGCCGTTAGGCAGATGCACTTTCACAATAGCGCCTGCCATGGTGACAACGATCATCACTCCTGCCGCTACCGTGAACAGTCCCGTGGTGAACAATGCACCGCCCAGCAATTCCAATACTCCCGCAAAGACCGCCATAACAACGCCAGGACGAATGCCAACCGATTCCATCCAGCCTCCCGTCCCTTTTGGACCGTATCCCCCGAACAAGCCAAACAATTTCTGAGCACCATGACCAACAAACAATAATCCTACCACTACCCGAATAATAAGAAGTCCCATATCCATCATTTTCATTCATCTCCTCAATTTTTATTAATAAGTAAGTGAATCCGTCTGGCGTTCATCTCTTAGCAAAATCGCTTTGTCGGCTGCCAGCTTCTTCGGAGTTACGTCATAGCCATTTTCATCGATGATCGAGACACCCAGCAGCATATCGTGAACTTGACCTCGAATCTGCTGTATATACTCCTTGCGAAGCTCTGCCTGTTCTTTTTTCTCCTGCTCGTTAAGTCCTTCAGTATGTTGTTTTCTGCTCAATTCGTTAATGCGTCCCAGAATAGCAATCATAATCGTAAGCTCCTTTGTTTAATCAATTTTATCTTTAATTTAATTATCTTAACTTAAAGATATATGACATAGATGATCATCCATTTCCTGCACCCTCCTTAATTCCCATTGCACTTTGCTTCCTACTTGTTTCGGTCACTTATCTTTAATTTAAATATCTTGAATTAAAGATAATACAAATTCTTATTGCTGTCAACAGGCAAAAATAAAAATTGTTCCTTCGCTTAGCCTTCCGGGCTTTTCTCTTTGTGACTGAAAAAATCCCCTTCCAACGAACAGTATGGTATAGAACCGGAACGGTACCGTACCTTATTCATCTATCCCCGATGCTAGGAGGGAACAACCTATGACGATCCAACTCGCTGAACGTATAAATCACTTATCTCAAAATAATACTACTATCATTTCTATAATGGCTGAAATGATCGCGACTATGGAGTATGACGCCAAACTCAAAAAGGAAATTCTTTTTAAAGTTGATGAAATCAGTATGGAGATCTCCAAAAAAGACAAACTCTGTTATGACGTAGTGAATGCTACTGATAACGATGCCTATCACAAAGCTCTGATGGTATGGAAACAATTTAGAAATGATGTAGAGCATGCTCTAGGTGAGTTGCATAAGCGTATTCAACGGACAAGATACCCTGACGAATGGAGCGAGACCTACGAGCTCCTAAAGCGTCGAGCAGCTCTACATGATGATGAAGTGGAAAGATTAGAGCGGAAAGAATGGCAAGTTATAACCTCGCGAACGTGATGTAATCGACATGGACAGGCTCTGCCGATTGGGTCCGAAGTGCCCGGTTGATCTGTCCCCGGTGATATTGCCCGTGTAAGAGGACCTGCAGCAGGATGTCACGGACGGAAGTTCGGAACGGAACACCGCTCTGATTCGAATAATCGATCATTTCGTCCAACTCTGATTCCTCAAGCCGTTCGATATAAACGCGATATTGCTCGGCGTTTTCTTCGAACATCGTCCGGATCGCCGTCAGGTCTTCCGCTTCCTCCCACAATGAATATTGCGCGCTGCCCCTGCCCTGCAATCGGGACAGCCAGACTTGCTCCGCGACAGCGACGTGCCGAACCAGCTTCAGAAGGTCCTTGTCCTTCGTTTCACTCTCCTCGAGCGCGTCCAAAATTCGTCCGTCCGCCCAGTACAGGTGGTCCATCATGCGTTTAATCGTCTTCATTTCGTTTTCCTCCTCTTCGTCTCGTCGATTACTCGACTCTCCTGTTATCCGTTTTCTCGAATCCTGTTTAAAGTCAGGCCTCTCTTGTTTACCTTCTAAATAAGAGGGGTGAGTGCAATGAAACGAATTTCTGCGATTCTTCCGTTTTTCAAAAATTTGTACAGCCGTTTTCGCGATGATGATGTTCCTGCTCTAGGGGCACAGCTTACATATTATTTTATTCTATCCTTTTTTCCGTTTCTAATCTTTGTGGTGAGCTTGATGAGCTTTGTCCGGTTGTCCGGAGACAGTGTCGTCGCTGAGCTTATTCGTCTGCTTCCGCAGCAAACTGGTGAAGCGATTCAAACGATTCTGCAAGAGGTAACGAAGGACAGCAGAGGCACGCTGCTATCAATCGGTATGATCGCTACGCTCTGGTCAGCGTCCAATGGCGTTAACGCGGTCATTAAAGGTGTCAATAAAGCTTATGATGTCGAAGAAAATCGCCCTTTCTGGAAGGTGAGAGCGATCTCGCTTGCGGCGACGGTTGTGTTAGCCCTTGCGATTCTGCTGGCGATTGTTTTGGTTATTTTCGGAGAGGTAATCGGTAATTTTCTATTCGATTGGTTCAATTCCCCGGTAGGCTTCGGACTCATCTGGGGCACATTGAAATACGTCTTTCCCATTTCGTTCATGATTGTTGTTTTCTCGCTGCTCTACTGGATTGTACCCAACCGCAAAGTTCCTTTCAAAACAGTCCTTCCGGGAGCTCTGTTTGCGACCTTTGGCTGGATTGCATCCTCCTTGCTGTTCCAATTCTATATTAACAACTTTGGCAACTATTCCAAAACGTACGGAAGCATTGGCGGCATTATCATCCTGCTGATCTGGCTCTACATCAGCTCCAATATTATCATTCTGGGCGGAGAGATCAACGCTACGCTTGAAAGCGGGCAAGCCAAGCCCTCTGTAGATAAATCGCTGGCGAATGGCAGAAGCAAACAAAAGGCACATTCGATTAAGCTATAGTTAATCCTTATCCTTATACCTGATAACGGTACTTGAAATATAGATACGTTTATTGGATTTGCCTGTTTATTCACAATGTTACCCCTCTTGAGCTGATCGGGAACTAAGCTACTTAGGAGCATGCAGAAAAGCGACCCGTTACGGTCGCTTTTCTGCTGGAACGCTTCTTTACAGCCCCAAAGCATTACCCTTTTCAAGCCGCAAAATATGCTTCTCGCCATCGTCGGCCAATGTCCTGAACTGGTTGATGGTTTCCCTCATTTTCGGAAGGGCCTGCTGTTTGTACGAGCTGATCGAATCAAACGCGGACAGTACATCCGCAAACGCTTGTTTCAACGTATCAACCGAGACCGTGGCTTCAATGGCTTGCTGTTGAATGGCAACGCCTTGCTCCTTAAGCATCCGGGACGTGCCGGCGATAAGGTTCGTAGTGGTCTGATTCAACAATTCGATTTTCTTGAGAACAATTCCTTGATTGTACAAGGCGCTCGCCACCGTAACGGCTATTTTCAAAGCCGAGATCGTAACGGTCTTCGCCCGGTCCACGCCGCGAATGAGCTCCTTGTTATTGCGGATAACAACCTCGTATGCTAAAATTCCCTGCTGATTGACGACCAGCATTTGCTGCAAGTCCATGACGCGCTGGCGCATCGGGAACAGGATTTCCTCGGTTATGAACCGGATCCTCTCAGGGTCTTCGCCGCGGCTCTTGGCCGCTTCGATCTGAGCTTCGATGGATTGGTCCATGAGCATACCAAGCTGAATTTCCTTCTTGAGCGTTTTGGTTAGCTTTCGGATTTCATGCTGTTCAAGCTCCAGCGTCGTATTGTCGTTTCTGAGCACGGCACCGCCTTTATCCAGCGATACCACGATATCGGCAATCACCTCGTCGGCCTTCTCGAACTTGAGGAAGTAAGCCCGCAGCGGATTAAATAGCTTGCCAAGAAATCCTTTCTTGGCAAAATCGATCATGCTTGGATCCAGATCCTTCAGCTGCGTATGCAATTCGGCTAACCCCTTCGCAACCGGGCCGCCCTCGTCGCCCGATTTCGCAAGATTGCCGACCGATACCTGCAGCAGGGTGTTTTTGTCGGAAGAGCGTTTCATGGTGTTCAGTCCGTAGGCGTCGATCGATTGAAGAATCTCTTTGCGCTGCTCCAGGGACTCGACATCCATCGCCATGATCATCTCGACGTTTGAGTCTGCTTCCTTCTTCAGCTTAGCCTCTTCCTCCGGCAATGGCTGTATGGTAGGCTCGATCTCGGCCTTCAGCTCCTCCGGACTAGATACGTTCATCGAAAATGCCATTGAAATCCCCCCTCGAATTGGTTACATTTGCACATTGAATAGATTGCCAATCTTGTACACGACATCGTCCGTATCCGCGTTAATGCTTGCCGCTTCGTTAATACTGGAAATATTTTGCAGAGCTTGAATATTGGCGTTGTAGCCGATCGTGTAGATCGGAATCTTATACGTCTCGATTAATCCCTTGATGTCCTGCAGCGTATAGCCCTGGTTCGTCTCGCCGTCGCTTAGGACGAAGATGACCGGCTTGGTGTTGGGGTCGATGGCCAGTTGATCTTCGAGCAGCTTCAGCGCTACAACGATTCCGTCGAAGGTGGCCGTACCGCCGGCGGACTGCAGACTTTCCACCGCTCCGACGAATAAGGACTGCTGATTCGTGTCGTACTTCGCAATCGGCAGCTTGATGGTAACGCCGTCCGAATAAGAGACGAGACCGATGCTGTTGTCCCTGCCCAGGTATTTCTGCCCCTTCAACAGCGACTCTTTCAAACGATTGAGCGGCTCGCCGTCCATGCTTCCGGAAACGTCGGTGACGAATACCGCCGTGATCGGCTTACTGCTATTTTTCTTCTCTTTCCATACCTTCTGCGCGGATATAAGCATGTCGCCATCCACGGGAGCAAGCTCCGATTTGTAGGTTTCAAGACCGTTAAATCCTTTTTCCTGCGCGGACTTCATGTATTTGTCTTGCGTAACGAACTCGGCGAATTTCTTAAGAATATCAAGCTTCTCCTGCGGCAGATCGCCTAATGCGTAGAGCGGACTATCGTGCCTGAACCCAAACGGCGTAAATACGTACCCGCTCTTCAAGTCCGCGGCGTTAACGTAAGTCTGGTATTCAAGGACGAATCCGTCCAGGGCACCCGATTTGGCCGCATCGCGCATCTGAATGGTCGTGGAGGCGATAAACGGCACATTGGATTGGAACTTTTCAAACTCCTGCACGGCTTTATCGCTCAACAAATTGGTATTATCGAAGGTATGAAGTGCCGTTACTAGAAAATTCAAGCCCGTGGAGCTTGCGAAGGGATCGGTATACCCCATGGAGAGCTCGTTATTAGCGATAGCTTCCGTTACGGATTGGATATTGACGGAGCCGTACTTGTCGATCATGGCGTCGTACTTCGCTTTGGCGATGACGATTCCGGGAACATTGCCGACTAAACGTTTGGTCACGAGCTGCGTTTTAACCCCGCTTGCCTGAACCATCTCGCCCCATAGCTCATTCGAAGGAGTGAACGCATCGGGAACGTACTTGCCGGATTTGATGTAATCCGCTGCCGTGCCCGAGGCGATATTGCGAATCTTGACCGACACGGGCTTCCCGTTCACGGTTATATTCGACTTGTTAAACTCGGTCGCGACGTCCGTCAGCCAACCGTCCACGCCCGTTCCCGACTTTTCCGTGGAGGAGAAAATCTCGACGAAATTGTCGTTCGTATTGTTCACCGTGATGGGAAACTTTCCGATGTCGGGCAAAGATGCGGCGACATCGACGGGGTCCAGGTCGATTTGGCCCTTCACGGGCGTTTCAACGGCTGGGGAGATCTTTTTGTACAGCTTGTTTAATCGATCCCCGGCATTCTCGGCCGTCACCTCCGCCTTCGATTTGCCCAGATTGGAGGTTAAGGTTACCCCGGCATAAACAAGCCCGAAGACGACCACCAGAAGAACAACGGAGATTAACAGGAAATTACTTTTTCTTTGCATCCAGGCCACCTCTTAATTCTTGTAGTATTGGGTTTGTTTGATCAACGTGTCGATTTCCTGCATGCAAGGCATGCTGTCGATGTCGCCCGGCTCCAAGCTATCCAAGCGGGAGATCTCCAGCATGAGCTGATCCAGCTTTAACAAGATTTCCTCGTTTGTGCCGAGCGATTGCTTGGTGAAGGAAAGATATTCGCCGTACACGTTTTTTCTGGCTTGCAACAGCTCCGGCGATAATGGCGACGGCTTCCGCCCCGATACGCTTTCGAATTCCGATGCGTCGAACGTATGCAGCCGATTGAGGATGCTCCTGACGTTAAGGTAGAACAGCTTCTCCACCTCGTAGATGACGGAAGAAAACTTCTTATAGCTTAGTTCCGAAGGATCGAATCGCTGTTTCAGGACCTCGAGCAGCGTGTTTCTTTTCTTCTGCATGCGTTCCAGTTGACGCAATGCCACACCGATATCCTCTTCTAAAACCTTAATACGCCGGAAGCGAGATAATGCCTCGACATAATCGTCATGCGTCTTAATCTCCTTCACCGGCAGAGCTGCCTTGGCTTTAAATAGGAAGGAATAACACCCATAGGTCAGCGTGATGGCGCTGGCGACGAGAAAAGTCACGCCGATTGCCGAGGAAAGCGCATTGCCGCCAATCTCGATCCCGAAAAACCCGCGGGAGAAAACGACAATATTCAACGCTACGACACCAAGTGTCAAACCAAGCAGTTTTATGTATCTGGTCACGCTCAATCGAACACCCCTTTGCCAAAATCTCGTATCACTATCATTGTACAACACTGTTAAATCTTGGGGCTAGAATTTTATGGCTAAGAGTTTAATTCCTAGCAAAACCATACAACGTTTTAAAGACTGACAAAAGCAGTCATTATTGGGCATATACGCGTGTGCGGCAGCTCACGTTTCCGTTTTCAAGAAAAATCGCAAATAGGCGCTGGAGAATAGAACCTGCTATGCAGAAAAACCACCTCGGCGGGTGGTCTGGAAATCCTTAATACGACAATGATTTGATAAGTAGCGATATGGCAAGTACGATTAGGACAATGCCCCCTGCTTTTGACGAAAAGTAATAAAAATCGCTGGGCTCTTTGCTATTCGTCCATATCCACTTAAGGGAAATCAGTCCCCCAAAATTCTTTTATTGCCTTCATAGGCGGCTATCATTATCGAAGGCTCTCCGCGTTCATCATAAGTCATTAGAGAACCATTCTGGTCTACGATTGTATAATAGTGTCCCTCGGCATATTCCACCTTATATTCGGTCGATGCAGGCCCTTGCGATCTAATCACTCTAAATAATTCCTCTTCGATATATACCTCCCGGACAGGGTCCTTAATGACAACTTTAATGTCTGGACCATAAGAGGACTTGTAGGTGATGAGATTTGCTTCATTGCTGGTTGTTTTATATGCGATTTTATCCACTTTTAGGACGTTCTCGAAAAAATACCATCTGGCGAACAAGGCGATAACCACGCTTGCGGCAATTATGCCAATGATTATGAAGTAAGTTTTTAAGCGAAACCTTTTGGGCTGCATCGTGGGGTTAATAGAAGGTCACCCTTTCCTTGGACGAGCTTAATCGCAATTCCATAATCCATATATGTCAATAAAATGCAATATTTATATGCGCTTCATGTTCCGCTTTTGTTGCATAGGTTTTTGATAAACCAAAAGTCGCTATGCATATTTATAAATCGGGACTTTCAGCCGATAGTATACTATAAGAATTTTATATTCTTTTTAAATTTAATAGATAAATCGGGAGGTTTAACAATGATTCTTAGTTCCGCTAAGAAGCTTCGCCGTTGCATGACTTCAGCATTGTTGGCGACCACAATGGTTGCAACCATGTTCGCAGGTACGGCAAATGCAGGTTCATTACCGCAAATTACCTTGTCTGTCTCACAGCCTGATCCAGCTCCAATCTATCGGGGGGACACAACCACATTCCTTGTTGACGCAGCGAATATTGATCTCGTTGACGAAAACGGCCTGCAAGCATTAATCTTCAACGTTGACTATGATCCTGCTGTATTTGACGAGCAAGGTTATACAGTAGACGATATGCTATATCAACCGTCTGGAATTAGCACAAACCCTGCATTGGATCCCAACATGGAAGTTATGCCCGCTTTTATCTCGCATATTGATGAAGAGCATTCCCGTTTAACATTTACTGTTATGAGTTCAGACAGTGAAGCGACGCTGAAACCCGCAGTTCGTTCGTTCTTATCGTTTAAACTGCATGTTAAAGATGACGCAAAACTTGGCGACACTTCGATTGCTGTTTCTCCTTTCGACGAATCATCTATAGTTGATAGTAACGGCCAGACTGTTCCGACTGAAAATGTAAAAGGTTCGAGCACAACCTTTAATATTCAAGCACTTCCTACCTTACAGTCTGTTTCTGCCCATGCTGATACCTTGTCTCTACTGCCAGGAGGATCAACTAGCGTCCACCTGCAAGGTTCTTACAGCGACTCTGCAGTAGCAGACCTTACGAGTGCAGCAACTTGGACAACTGATAATCCAATCGTTGCAAATGTAAGCTCGACAGGGGTTGTTACAACCGGCGTTATAATGGGAAATGCAAAGATTACAGGTACATATAACGGACAGAGTGCGTCAGTGACAATCAGTGTTGTCCCAATTATCACGCCACCGTTACCGATTTTCCTTGGACTTGTTCCCAGCAGAGATTCTGTTCAAATTGATCATGTTGGTGAAGTAACGCCGGTGTTCATGCAGGAAATGTGGTCAACTGGACCAGTTAACGTAACGACTACCGGTACTTGGACTTCGTCAGACCAAAACGTTGTGATTGTATTAAACGGCGCAGTTAACGCAATGGGTTTAGGTGACGCAACAATTACTTATACAAATTCAAACGGTACTATTTCGATTCCGGTACATGTTGGACCGGTGGCTCAACCTAAACTTGAGTACATCTATTTTGGCGATAGCATGAATGATCCTGTTGGGGTGGGAGACGCAATCGAGCCTGAAATCATCGGGCATTACGAAGATGGAAGCGATAAAACTCTTGATCCAGCCGATTTCACGTATACAATTGACGATGAATCGGTTGCTGTGGTGAACGGGGACTTAGTGGTTACGGGTGTTCATGACGGCATTACTAAAATTACTGTCCAACTGACGGATAATCCGTCTATTGAAACGATTTGGAACTACGTCTGGGTTGTAAACAATGTATTAGCACCTCCATCCTTCAGTCATATTGCTATTACACCTGACTTTGATTCCATTGAAGTAGGCGATAGTAAAGATCTGCAGGCGAATGTCATCTTCTCAAGTGCTGATGGTGCATTGTCTTACGATCTTTCCCGTTACGTTATTTGGAGTTCTGATAATGAATCCGTACTCACGGTAGACAAACAAGGTAATCTGACAGCGGTATCGGAAGGTCACGCAACCATCACAGCTGAGCTGCCTATTCTTGGGGTAGCGACCCTTGATGTTGAGGTTGTACCGCTTCCTCCCGTCAGCATGGAAGTACTTCCTTCGCCAGTGAGTGTGAGTATAGGTGCTACAAAGCAACTTGCAGTAAACGCATTATTCGCTAACAATCCTACGCCAGTGGATTTAGCATCGCAAGCTACTTACGTTGTTGCAAACCCGGCGGTAGCGACGGTTTCCGAAGGTGGTCTTGTAACAGGGGTATCGGCAGGAACGACTTCGGTTACGGTAAAACTTGGTGAACTGACGCAAGTAGTTACGCTTCAAGTGATGACGAGCGGCAGTGATGGTTCAGGAGGAAGTGGTGGAGGCACAGTAGTTACCCCTCCGGCGGTAACTCCACCTATCGTATTGAAAGTTGATTACAACGTTAATGTGCTTCAAGACCTTCTGAAGAAAGCTGAACAAGCTCAATCGCAAGCATTCACCGACATATCCCAAGCGAGCTGGGCTGCTAATGCCATTCAACGGGCTACGAATGCCGGTATTATCAACGGTTACGGTAATGGAACCTTCCAACCTAATGCTACGATTACTCGTGCTGAGTTCGCAACAATGGTCGCTAAGGCATTTGGTTTGACGAATAAGAACGGCTCAGGTTTCCCTGACACGTCTAACCATTGGGCATCGCAATCTATCGAGGCTTTGGCTGATCAGGGGTTACTAACTGGTTACGGAGACGGCACCTTCAAGCCTGACCATGAAATAACTCGTGCTGAGATGGTTGTTGTGTTATCCCGTTTGACGGATTACCAAAAACAAACTGCAACAACGTTTAACGATATCAGCTCCAGTTGGGCCTCTGAGCAAATCAAAGCTTTTGCAAACGCAGGTATTATCGACGGTAAGTCGCAAACTACATTTGCACCTAACGATTCGGCAACTCGTGCGGAATCGGTAACGATTCTAATGCGTTTGTTGGATCAACTGGTTAAAAGTTAAGTTAATAAGAATGGAAAAGGACATGGTTAACTGAACCATGTCCTTTTTAAATAGAAAATCTTTGCATTTCGCGACTCCATGCGTTACTATTTTTGTATCGACAAATATGCAGGTCTAAATAAGGAGGATAACACGTTATGTGTCCCCGTACCAAAGAACAAAATGAGCTCATACGTTTACAACGCAGAGAACAGATCCTGGACGTCGCCGCACGCTCCTACTTCCGAACGGGCGGCAGCTTTGATATTCGCGATGTCGCACGCGAGGCAGGGCTTGGTTACGGCACCGTATACCATTATTATCCCAACCGGTATTTATTAATAGAAGATGTGTTAGAAAGCGGCTTCGAGCGATGCGAGCAAGTTACCGCAAAATGGGCGAACAGCAACGGCAGCTCCCCGGATGACCGCCAGTTGTTAGCGTATTGTAAGGCACTGCTCAAGCTCTGGCAGTCCGACGCCCGCGCCTATCTCGTCTATAAAATGGCGGCGGAACATTATGCTGGCTTGCCTGAAAAAGATCGGCATCATGCCAAAAGAAACTTTATGGAACGGCTGTACGTTCCACTCCAATCGATCGCCCAGTGCGAGGACGACAGCGTCGACCATATGCTTGCCGTGCTGGTCGGTTGCTGCGGGATGCACTACTATGCAGGCAATTCCGACCTGGATGTCGATCGAATCGCCCTACTCGCTATGCAAGCTATTACGAAGGAGTCCTGAGACGAACATGGTCATTTTAAAAAGCAGGCATGAAATCGAGGCAATCCGCAAGGCATGCCAAGTGGTGGCAGAGTGCCATCGTACAATAGCCCCGCTTATCAAACCGGGTATTACCACCAACGAAATTGAGCGCATATTCGAGGAGATTATGCGGAAGCACGGCGCAAGGCCATACCAGAAAGGCTATAAGGGCTATCCATACGCGACCTGTGCCTCCGCGAACGATGTGATCGCGCATGGCTTCCCTAGCAATAAACCACTAGAGGAAGGAGATATTGTCACGATCGACACGGTCGCTGAGCTCGATGGCTGGCTCGGCGATTCGGCTTGGAGTTACGCGGTCGGGCAAATCTCCCCGACGGCCGAGAGGCTGATGCGTGTTACGAAGGAATGCCTTGACCTGGGCATCGAGCAGGCACTGCCCGGCAATCGTCTCGGCGACGTGACAAGCGCGATTCAGCGGCATGCGGAATCACACGGTTTCGGCGTCGTGCGCGACCTACTCGCCCATGGCATCGGCCGTGATCTGCACGAGGAGCCGACTTATATGCATGTCGGCAAGCCCGGAAAAGGCCTCCGCATCAAGGAAGGCATGGTGTTCACGATTGAGCCCATGATCACCGAAGGCACCTACTTTATGACCATCGATTCGGATGGATGGACCGCACGAACGTTAGACAACAAGCTTGCCGCTCAATACGAGCATACAATCGCCATTACGTCTGAAGGTCCGCAAATTTTGACTGCGCAATAGAAAACAAAAAAGCCGCGATTTACGCGGCACTAAATGAGATTAAGAGTTCCTTATGAGCTCTTTACGTATTATATATATTTTCGCATTCCTTCACGGTAGGTTGATAGAAGCAATGCTTCTTCCAGCGTCCTACGAGCGGCTGATCGTACCAGGTGTCCGGGCATGGTCCGGGATTCTCGAACGATCCCGGACGGAAATACCATAGGGAGAATTCGCCCGGCCAATTCCGCTCCCCATTCACTGCCCGTTGCGCCAGACGGCGTTCCCTGTCCCTCGCACCCTGATAGTACAAACTATGCTGCAACGCTTCGAACGCATGAGGCTGCTCAATCATTTGGGGAATTGTCCGGATATTTTTAAAGTCGGAGCAATTGCCTCTTATTCGGTTAATGCCGACATTTCCAACAAGCAGCATGCCCATTTCGCCTTCAGTCTCAGCTTCAGCACGGAGCAACCTTGCCAACATATCGATATCGCGACTCCTGGCTTTTACAACTGCCATTGACTCACCTCTTTAGATTTCTAGACTCATCATATTATAGGCAAAGCGGAAGTGTTACTCGGACCAAAGAGAACGCGATAATAAAAAAATCAGACCGCTTGGTTCACAGTCTGATTTGTTCATGTGAGTAACGGTTATAAACGAGACATGTTTAAAAACAATGATCATTGTACCACTTATTATTAAAATGTAGGGTGGTGCCCAACTTCTTGTTTCACTCATCTTTAAATTCACTTGAATAAATATTTGCCCTTCTAATCACTTCTGCTTCAAAATTATTTGGATCTTCGAAGTATTTATATTTATTAAGCGATTTTTTCTACCCGGTTCAATATTTTGTTTAAACCATCAGGACGCTTAACTTTAAACGAATCCGCACCTTTCAAATAACCATGAATTAAGTCATATGGTGTGCATTGCCTGTCCTGCCCCTCCATTCCATGTATAAGTTTGAGGCGCTGCATAATCATTGACTTAATATTCATGTCCTCCAGGTCATCTTTTTCTAGCATTCGACCTTCAATAAACTCTGTGACCACAAATTGTTCAGGGCAATCACCTGCAATTACTTTAGGAGAAAATCCTTCAAAATGTGCCTTCTTCATTACTTCGATTTCAGAATGACGGGTCAGATTTAAATATTCGTTCTGTTTGCTATTGATTCGAAGGACATAGGCTTTCTGGGAGGTTAGTACCCTAAATGTTTTGTTGCATAGGCCGCCGCCAAGTTGTTCAAAAGACAAAAAATCACTTGCTAATTCTGGAACGGTACGGATCATATCCTCAACTTCCATTTTCAAAATTACTCACTCACCTCAAATCATATTTTCGTAACTTTTATAAAGGGCAAACTGCATCTGCAGCTCGCCCTCCAATTTCCCCCACAGCCTTACACGTACTCCCCTTAAAGGACTGTCAAGTTAGCAATAACCTGTGCACTCTCCGCCCGGGTCACCACATCTTTCGGCACGAATAGATTGTTGCCGCGTCCTTTTATAAGTCCCAGTGCTTGCGCCTTTCTTACTGCCTCCTGTGCCCAGCTGCTAACGGTTCCTTCGTCAGCAAAGTCTTTTATATTTACAGGATCTACCTTCGTAACTTTAAGGTACTCATAAGCTCGCACGAGCATAACGACCATTTCTTCCCGAGTAATAGTTGCATCCGGTGCAAATACACTCTCAGAAAGCCCGGTCACTATCCCCGCCTCTGTAGCTGCCGCCACTTCACTGCTATACCAACTCTTTTGCGCTACATCTTTGAAGGTCGTCACTCCTTGTGCTTTAAGACCAAGTGCGCGCACGATCAACGTTGTGAATTCCGCTCGCGTCACAGACTTGTTCGGTGCAAACTGAGTTTGATTAATGCCTTCAATAATGTGTTTTGCAGCCATTTTCTTAATAACTCCAGCCGCCCAAAATGAATTACTCACATCTGTGAAAGACATATCAAAGCTAAGAACACCGTATGTGCTGAAATGACTAATTAGTGCAAACAGTTTGTCATTTAGTGACTCTCCGCCAACATACTCCAATGAACCGTCATTAGCGATATAATAAATGCCATTTAGTTCTTTCATGGACTGATCTAGTACATGAAGTCCAATCGAAATGCTCTCGTCAAATTGAGATAACTTTTTCTCCATCCCATCCTTATCTATAATCGAAAGCGAAAATTCGAATATACTCCCTGCAACAGTCAGATCTGCATTTGCTTTGGCTTCCGCTTTCTTCAACAGCTCTATGCGATCTGCAGTAGATACAGGCTCCATTTTCAAGGAAATCGTCGCATCCTTCAATTGATCCACCGATAGGAGACTCTGCAGTTTGAGCAACACACTGCCCGGAATACGGATGGTTACATTATCATTTGTCAGCTCGATTACGTTCTTCTTGTCGATGGTTGCATTTGCAGGAAGGAGCACTTGCTTCACATCATTGTCGATTTTGACAGAGATTTTACCATCAAGATTGGCTTGTGGGAGCGTTATAACAATCGGTTTCGGATTGCTCACTATATCTCCAGCACCTGGGTTGTTATTAGCATTCAACGCTACTGGAACACTCAGATTATCGAAATTGATATGACCAAACCCACCTGTTCCTTGGTCAACGACCTGAATATATAGGCGTTCTCCTTTATAGGCAGAAGCGTCCCAAGTAATACGACTGTAGGCTTCGTTGTTGTTTCCGGTTGCTTTCATCAAAATATGATTATCGGATGCTCGAACAAGTGCAACATAAAGCTTATCTATATCCATTCCACCGCCAACTAGGAAACTGATTTTACCATCTCCTCCTAATACAAACGTTTGAGATTTCAGTGATCCTGTTGCGGAATCTCCGCGCTCTGGCGTAAATCCCCACAAATGATAGCGATCAGGGTCTTTTGCAACCCATGCCTGATTAAATGGCCCGCCCCATCCCCAATCGTTAACCTTTACGACATTCTGATTTGAAAATGATTGACCCTCTACTGTCCAACCGGACAAGTCACCTTTTTCAAAATCGGCATTTGGCAGCTGGCCAACTGGCGCGGTTTGATCTTGAATTGCCGGCCAACTAGCCGGTACCGTGCTACCATAAGCGGAGTTCATTTCCCAAACCTGTAATTTCTGAATGGAGACTGCCCCACCTTCGCTCCATAATTCAAGACCGAGTGCATCACCGCGCGTTGGATAAATGCGAGATGTGATGCTATTCTTACCGTTGGCATAGGCCTCAAGCATCGAACGATCAAGATAGACATGCAGCTTCAATAGATCCCCATCAAGTTCCATCTTTCCGGATTGTATGCCTTTCTGAACATCAGGATCCAGAGAAGATTTCCATCGATCCAAGCTTAGAAGTTGTTGTTCTGAATCGTAGAAGAGCTTGGTTTCCTCACTGCCATCAGCGGTCTTCCGCAGTGACAGACCTAGCTTTTCCGCGTTATTCATCTTAGCTTCCAGTACAACCTCTAACATATCTCCTTGCACCTTATTGAGCTTAGCATTAGCCGCTCCGACAGTAGTCTGGGAAAGATCCACCAAATTTTTACCTCTTAGCGATTGCAATTCAGGAATCGGCTCCACACCAAGTGTGTCGTCGCTGCGCAAGGATAACACAAGTGGCAATCCGCCATTATGCGCCCAACCTGCATCATAATGCTGCTGTTCTGTACGACGGTCTTGCGTAATGCTGAATAATATCGAGCGCCCTTGCCCATCCACCATACCGCTTGGTCCCGTAAAATGCTCGCCAAAATCGAATAAGCGAGGCTCCTCATGGTCGGGAATGAATTTATTAGTCTCTTTATCCCAAGTACCAATCCAATGAAAGACGTACTTCACATTATCCGCATCATAATGGTCAAACCACGGATTAATGAAGAAAGCATATTTCATCTTTCCATTGCTATCTTTGCCGAGTGGAAGCAATACAGGAAGCTCCCATACTTGCCCGGTTTTATGGTATTTCTCATAATCACCTACAAAGAACGGATGTTGATACGTCCAGTGAATCATATCATCTGATGTATACAGTAAAGCAGTACCGCCTACGTTTTTAATTCCTGATCCAACCAATTGATACCAGGTATCGCCATCCTTCCATACGTATGGATCACGGAAGTTGCCGTACCACACATCCCCTTCCTCTGCTTGCAAGTTAGACGCTTGTGTAGTTACCGGTGATCCGTTATAAATCCAATTCTTCAGGTTGACATCGCCGTCATCCTTAAAGGTACTTCTCGCAAGTCCTGTAGCCTGATTTGGTGTAGCCTTATCATCCCCAGCTGTGAAGAATAACGCTGGATTACCATTGTCATCGACAACAGCACTGCCAGACCAAACCCCGTCAGGTGTCTCTGAGTTAGCATCCGGAGCAAGGGCAACCGGCATGTCTTTCCAGTGCACCATATCATCACTCACTGCATGTCCCCAATGAATTTGATGCCAATAAGGACCTTGCGGATCAAATTGATAGAAGATATGATACTTTCCATCAAAGTATAGTGGAGCGTGCGGTTCGTTCATCCAGTGCCCTGGCGCAATCAGGTGATACTGCGGCCGGTAACGGTCCCCATCGTAATCCGTGCGATCAAAATCCAAAGAAGGCTTTGGAAGAATACCTCCTTCATAACGGGATGACACGGTTTGATAGTCACTTTGGATTTCTCCTTGAGAGAGGGAACGATTATACACTTTTACTTCGTCAATCATGCCGTTAAACATATTGGCAGTGAAGACCCCGTTAATCAAAACGCCTGAGTTATTTTTACCGATTATAAAATCTTTGTTCGCTGGAGAAATAGGCAACTTCTTCTCAGCGGTTGCTGTACCCACCACTTCACCATTCAAGTACAGCTTTAACTTCCCGTCAGTTCTACTGTAGGTAGCAGCGATATGAGACCACTCGGATTTTATAAGAGGTTTATCATCAGTTGCCCATACCTCCACCCATTTCCCATTAATCCCCACCTGGAATGACCACTCTCCATGACGGCCCATCCCTAAAATGTAACCGGTCCGGTTATCGCTGTCATATTGATTTACAATTGCAGAAAGCTTTCCTTGGTCACCCCATTCATACGACCTTGGTGCAACCCAAGATTCAATGGTGATTTCATCCGCAGGTTTCGCGATCTCATTCGCAGGTCTGTCAATCCAAGTAGAGTATCCATCAAAAAGCAATCCCTTACCGACGATGCCGTCTCTCCATAAGGGTTCGCTGTCCGGTTTATATTTGGCATCATTAAATACATAATTAACCGCATCCTTCTGATTACGAACCGTATCATTTGCGGATGTACCCTGTCCTTCATTAAAGGACCAGTAGCCGACTAATCCTGATCCTTTTACCTGAAAATCATCGACATTGATATGTCCAGCCGGATCTTGATCCACAACTTGAATGTATAGCTCCTGGTCAAGATACGGTGTCGCATCCCAATTAACTTGGGTATACGCTTCCGACTGATTTCCAGTCGCTTTCATCAGTACAGAATGATCTGAAGCACGTACTAGGGCCACGTAAAGTTGGTTTTTATTAGCTCCGCCGCCTAAAAGAAAACGGATAAAACCATTCCCGCTCAACCTGAAGGGTTTAGATGTTAACGTACCGGTCTGCTCGTCTGCTCTGCCATAACCGGATACATGATAGGTGCCTTCTTGACCGAATGGCTTTAAATCGTCGCCAAAAGTAGCTTCATTTGTCACTGCACCTGTAAAGGCATCTCCTTCCACCGTCCAGCCGCTTAAGTCACCAGTCTCGAAGTCTGGATTTTCAATGAAATCTGGTGTAGAGGAGTTTAAGTTTGTCGCTAATACGCCTTCTGCCGGAACAGATTCATGATAGGTAAAGAAAGCATCGGCAAAAATCATACCCCAATCCGAAGTGGCATTATCAACAATTTCAAGATACAGATTCTCATCAAGGTGCTTAGACAAATCTGCTTTGTATTGAACCATATTGGCAAGCCGCATACCTTGCTCAATATCCGGGAAATTGACATCCTTAAATTCCGTATTTCCGTACCTGGCGATCAACTCATCTGTATCCGCATTGTATACGTCAACGTGTACAAGATCAGTGTTTTTACCTCCTCCAAGCTTAAACGTCATCCAGCCTGAGCCGCCCAAAGTGAATGTAGATGAACGCAGGACTCCTGTTTTCTGCTCATCATACATCCAACCGTCAAGATGGTAGTTGCCTTCTTGATTAAACGGGATGTTTTCGGCCCACCATGTCGCATCACTCGAGACACTGCTCGGTCCAAACGCGTCGCCAGAAACAACCGTCCAACCTAATAAGCTACCCGACTCGAAGCCAGGATTGCGTAACTCATATCGAACAGGCGTATACAGATTTTTGGCCAAAACACCATCAGTCGGTGTACTCGTAAGGTAGGTCTTAAAATCGTCGGCAAAAATTACACCCCAGTCAGTTGTTGCTTCATCAACGATCTCAAAATATAGATTCTCACCTAGGTACGATCGCAAATCCGCTTTATACTGCACCATATTAGCCAGTCGGAGGCCCTTGTCAACATTAGGGAAATTAATATCAGCAAATTCGGTGTTCCCGTAACGCGCTACTAACTCACTGGTAGTGGCATCATAAACATCGATATGTACCAAATCAGTATTCTTACCACCGCCTAATTTAAAGGAAATCCATCCGCTTCCACTTAATTTAAATGTAGTAGATCGCAGTTTCCCCGTCTTATCCTCCGAATACTTCCAACCATTCAGATGATATTGACCCTCCTGGTTATAGGGGATCTTTTCAGCCCAGTAGGTCGTTTCATTCGATACGCTGTCTGGACCAAAAGCCTCCCCTTCAACAACGGTCCACCCGCTCATATCTCCAGATTCAAATCCGGGGTTTTCAATTTCTTTCACACTCGAATCGTACAAATTATCGGCTCTAGCACCCTCATTTGGTTTTGTTTCATAGTAAGTATTGAAGGAATCAGCAAACAGTAGTCCCCAATCGGTAGTTCCGTTATCCACGATATCGATATACAAATTTTGACCAATATAAGAGCTTAAATCTGCTTTATACTTAGCCAGGTTAGCTAAACGCAAGCCAAGGTCTACATTTGGAAAGTTGTTAGCATTCCATTCCGTATTTCCGTAACGAGCAATCACTTCACCCGTGTCTGCATTATGGATTTCAATATACTCCTGGTCTGTATGTCTGCCTCCGCCAAGCATAAACGTAATCCACCCAGAACCATCCAGGGTGAAAGTTGAAGATCTTACCCTTCCTGTTGCTGCTTCTTCTGTCTTCCATCCATTTAAGTGGTATGTTCCTTCTTGTTGATATGGAATTTTTTCGGCCCAATACGTAGTTTCATTTGATACACTGTCTTTCCCGAATGCAGTCCCCTCGATAATCGTCCAGCCCGTCATATCTCCGGTTTCAAAACCGGGATTCTCGATGGTATTTGCATATACTGAAGAAGTCGATAACGCATCGCTATTATCTGCAGGTGTGATTTCTTCAGCATAGACGTTACCAACACCGCTACCTAGACTTGTCGATAAAATTAAGGAAGAAATTAAGAAATGGAAAAGCTTCGAACGAGTTTTCCTTTTTAACACGAGTCTACCCCCATTTTCCCTCATAATAGCGCTTACATTTTGACGGATTAAATTCCCCCCATCTATACGGACTCTTGTCAATGTATAGTTGGAGAGAACTAACTACTGCTTATTTCATTAATGCTTTCTTAGCTAAAGCTAATGCGCCACACAAACCTGCACTACCTCCAAGAGAAGGCGGAACAATATAGGTTTCTAAATCGGAAGCAAAAACAGGATGATCTACATAACCGTTTAAACGCTTTTTCACTTGTTCTCTGATCAGCGGGAACAAATGCTTTTGATTCATAATGCCGCCACCCAAGATGATGATCTCTGGCGAGAGAACGAGAATGTAGTTTGCTAATGCCTGACCAATGTAGAAGCTCTCCAATTCCCAAGCCTTATGAGAATGTCCCAATAGAATGGCTTTAGTGTTCCATCTCTTTTCTACCGCTGGACCAGATGCCATTCCCTCTAGACAATCGCCATGATAGGGACAGTTTCCGGCATAACTGTCCGTCGGATGACGATTCACGACAATATGCCCCATCTCCGGGTGCATTAAGCCGTGCACCAGATTGCCCTCAACGATCGCACCCACACCGATCCCCGTTCCAACCGTCATATATATACAGTTACGAAGTCCAGCTGCCGCCCCCCAGACGGACTCTCCCAAGGCAGCTGCATTTACATCGGTATCGATACCAAGTGGAATATCCATTCTTTGCTTTATATGATCCAGAATGCGGTATCCGCTCCAGTACGGTTTCGGTGTGCTCGTAACCGAGCCATATGCAGGACTTAGAGGGTTTATATCTATAGGGCCGAACGTCCCTACTCCTATTGCCGCGATTCCTTTATTAGAAAAGAAGGACATGGCCTGATCCATAGTAGCTTCAGGTGTCGTGGTTGGAATGGATATTCGTTCTATAATTTCACCATCCATAGTGCCAACTCCACAAACAAACTTAGTTCCTCCGCCTTCAATAGCTCCCAGCAACAAATCACTTCACCTCCTAACTAGATACCGGTTCACACGCATAAATAGATTGAAGCGGATAAAAATGAAGTCGATGTATGATTGCTTCCCCGCCACGGATATACAATTCCAATCCTACACTTGAAGGATCCGGGAAAATTTGATCAGTAATGACTACCTCTCCATCATTAGCAAAAATCTCAATGGAAGAATGATCGACAAATAAGTGAAGATGAATACGACCTTCAAATGGTTCAAGTTGAACATCATGGTTGCATGCAAACTGATGATGAAAACCGCTTTCCCCTGATTCGCAGCGATTAACAAATAATCTTTTCTCAGCTGTACGATAACCGACTACTGTCTTTTCAGTATCCGAAGCCCGAAGATTAAACCCAATTTCCTCAATATTTCCAACTTCAATTTCGCAGATCAGCTCGTATCTTTCCGCTTTAAGCCCAGCCAACAAATTATCTCCGGGACGAATAGTAATACCCTGCAATTGTAGATTCTGACCCTGTTCTCTCAATACAAGAAGTTCGGGAACAGGTTGCTGCACAACTCGAATGCCATAAGGAGTGCTGCGCAAACGTAATTCTCTCGGAAGTGTCATCGCACTACGCCATTCCTGCGTTGGGGTTAAATTGGCATATTTCCAGTTGCTCATCCATCCAATAAACAACTTCGCTTGATCTGGACGTTGAACATCTGACCATGTTACACCGGCATAATTATCACGGCCATGATCAAGCCATAAGATACTATCGGAATTGTTGTCGTTTATAAAGCTTGTGCCATCGAACTCTCCAATGAAATACTGAGTTCTGGAGCCCTCCTCAAAATCAGGATGATCTCCGATGCTGAGAATAAGTACCCACTTACACTGGCCTTCTGTACCCTCAATTGGTAGCTCGATCAGATCTGGGCATTCCCAGACACCTTCATGAGAACCTTCATTCATCCCAAATTCACTTGCAAACGTCCAACTCTTCAAGTCATAGGAGGTGTAGAATTGAACACGATCGCCTGCAGCCAAAACCATTACCCAATGCTGCATCTGCTCATACCAGAATACTTTGGGATCGCGGAAGTCAGTATACTCCTCATTCGCTAAGACTGGGTTGTTCTCGTACATCGTCCAGCTTCTTCCTTTATCTGAACTGTAAGCCAAGCTTTGCCGCTGTCTTGGACGATCTGAGTCCGGATACTGGTCTGCTTGAGTGAAAAGGGCAACGAGACCCGGTTGGCCACCGAAGAAACCGCTGCTGTCCTTCCAATCTACTACAATGCTTCCGGAGAAGATAAAACCGTTATGATCTGGTTTGATTGCGATCGGCATGTGCTCCCAATGTACAAGATCCGAACTGATTGCGTGTCCCCAGTGCATGGGTCCCCAGGTGGTACCATTCGGGTGATGTTGATAAAACAGATGGTACTCACCTTCAAAATAGACCATCCCGTTCGGATCATTCATCCAATTGGCCGGCGGTGTGAAGTGAAATTGTGGTCGGTATCTTTCATCCATGATTTGAGTTATCAATTCGTGTTCATCCTTCCATTTGAAAGCAAAAGCCTTACTCTTGCAGAAATAACAAACCGGAACAACAGCGCATTGCTCCGGTTTGTTCTGTGCGTTACGTGCAGGTTTTTATCCGGCTTGCTTTAGGTATTGTTTTTCTTGAAATCGTCATAGCCCTTTTGGTAAATTTGGAGCAGCTCTTGCAAACCGATTTGGTCAAGTTTCTTCAAGTAACCATCCCACTCTTTATCAACGCCGCCATCCATGAGCCATTTTGCTTTCATTTGTTTTGTATACTCTTTGAGTTGAGTCTCGATTTGGTTGATTTTGTCCAGATCTTCTGCGGAGAAGAATACGAAAGGATAATTTTCTTTCACTTGATACGGGAAGTAATACTTTTGAAGTTCGTCCAGCCGTTGCTTCGCGCGCGGCTCCATATCGACGAGTGTGCCAAATTCATCTTTTGTGATCACAGTCGGTCCGCCTGGTGCCACTTTAATGCGGTATTCACCGGCTGTAGTGCCAGCTGGAACCGGCAGGTTTACCAGTTTGCCGTTCTCTTCTTTATATACTTCACCAATCGGTCCCCAATGTGCTTGGATAGCCGTTTTCGGATCGTACAACTGGTCAACCCAACGAGCAGTGATTTCTGGTTGCTTGTTTGCTTTTGTGATAACGAAAGAATCACGGGAATACTCGGAGTAGTTCGTTTTGCCAATTACGACTTCACCATCGTTATTTTTAAGAGGAGGCATCAGGACGTAATCTTTCATTCGATCTTCACCAACAATCTCTGGTCCTTCCCACCAAATGAAGGAACCAAGCGTCTCATCAGCGGTTTTACCTTTGGCTTTCAACTTCTCGCCGTCCATGCTAGCGATCTCTGGATCGATCAAACCCTCTTCATACCATTTATGATAGTAAGCAATTGCTTCCTTATATTCTGGAAGAGCCAGCGAATATTGAACCTTTCCGTCCTTTACGATGCGATGATCGTCAGTCGTTACGTCTGGTGCTCCAAACATGCCGAGCAGATCTCCTTCATTACCGCACCAGCCTTGGAACCACCAAGAGAGTGGGATTACAGTTCCCTTTCCGTTTACATTGTTGTCTTTGAACGCTTTTAAAGCATCATGATACTCTTGCAGCGTAGTTGGTACTGACAGACCCAGCTGGTCCAACCATTTCTTATTAATGAACATCTGGTTAGGCATACCGATTAGATTCATTTCTTCCGCATATGGTAGGGAGTAAATATGCCCGTCAGGTGCTGTTACCACAGCTTTCAAATCCGGACGAGTCTCGAACAACTTCTTCAAATTCGGCATGTACTTGTCGATCAGGTCTTCAAGAGGAATAATGGTTCCTTCGCTGCCATATTTAATTAAGTCGTAGTCAGAGAATTGTGCATTATAGAAGGCATCTGGAAGATCATCCGTAGCCAGAAGCAAATTCTTCTTCTCCTGATAGCCGTCGCTCGCAATATTATTCCAGTCGATATGAACATTGGATTGCGTTTCAAGGTTCTTGAAAAACGTCATGTCTCCAAAGCTTGGAGCTAACGGGTTTTTAGGAGACACAAATTTGAGCGTAACTTTATCCTGCACAATTGGATATCCTGTCAAGTTGATATCACTCACCGTGGTTGCATTGCCATTTTTAGATGAAGATGATGATTCCGGATCATTTGAGGACTTGCTACATGCTGTAAATACCAGGCTTGCAGAAACTAACAGAAATAAAGTTGAAGCATACCTTTTTTTCATTTCAATTCCTCCTGTTTTATCTTTGTTAAAACAACCGCCCTTAGAATTCGCTTGCCATAGTTATTCTTACATTAACCACCTCCTTAGTGTGATGAACTTCATTAATGTCGGTTGTTTTGCTTATCCTTTCACGCTGCCGATCATAACGCCCTTGACAAAATAACGCTGTATAAACGGATAGACGACCAATAAGGGCAGTGAAGCAATAACAATAACACCATATTTGAGCAAGCTAGCTACACGCTGCTGGACTTCCGCCGATTCAACGTCAGTGACAAATTGGCTTGCCAGCTCATTTTGAATGACAAGAATATTGCGTAGTACTAGCTGCAATGGGTACTTTTTCTCGTCTCCCAGATAAATAAGGGCATCAAAGAACGAGTTCCAGTAGCCGACGGCGTAGAATAAAGCCAACACCGCAATAATTGCCTTAGAAAGCGGAAGTACGATTCTGGCAAAAAAGGTGATATCCGAGCAACCGTCAATCTTAGCTTGCTCTAGAAGTTCATTCGGAATCGTGTCTTGGAAAAAGGACCGTGCAATAATAACATTAAAAAGGGAAACTGCCTTGGGAAGAATCAGTGCCCACATCGTATTCACCAAGTGCAGCTTCTTAACAACCAGATAAGTGGGGATCAACCCGCCAGAGAAAAACATTGTGATAAGCAGGTAAACCATTATGGTATTCCGCCCATATAAATCTCTACGCGATAACGCATATCCTGCTAGGACCGTAAACGTAACATTGATAACGGTTCCTACACTTGTGTACAAAAGGGTATTCTCATACCCTCTCCAGATGCTGTCCTCTTTAAAAATACGCATGTAACCTTCCATCGTAATGCCTTTTGGCCAAATCCACATCTCACCATTTAGAACTGTTGTGGGATTACTTATGGAAGCGATGAAGACGAAATACAACGGGTATAACACAATTAAAGCGATTACCGATAAAACGAAATAGTTCAGGATGTCGAATATAAGATCGTTTCGAGATCTTAATGATTTTGTCTGACTGACGGACACGGTTCGTCCCTCCTAGAATAAACTTGTATTAGACATTTTTTTGGCAGCTTTGTTAACAGCTAAGAGTAGAACAAGATTAATAACTGAGTTAAATAAGCCTACAGCAGCGGAGAAGCTATATTGAGATTGTTTCAGACCCACCTTGTAAACATAGGTCGATATGATCTCAGAGCTTGGTAAGTTAGTCGGCGTCTGTAGTAAATAAGCCTTCTCGAAACCAACACCCATTACATTTCCTACCGCGAGAATCAACAGAATAATTGCCGTAGGCATAATCGAAGGTAAATCGACATTCAAGATACGCTGCCATTTCGTAGCGCCATCTACGATAGCCGCTTCATGAATTTCTGGATTCACCCCAGCCAAAGCTGCCAGATAAACAATGGCACTGAATCCGGTTCCTTGCCAGACATCAGATAAAATGTAAATGGCTTTAAAGTACTCAGGTTGAGTCATAAACAAAATGGGCTTACTACCGGTCAGGTGTACGATTGCCTGATTAATAATCCCCGTCTGTGAGAGGAATACTAGAATCATCCCAGACAAGACAACAGTTGAAATAAAGAATGGTGCGTAAACCGTTGTCTGAACGAACTTCTTAAATCGCAAATTGGAGACTTGATTCAACATTAAAGCAAGGATAATGGGTAACGGAAAGGTAACAATAAGCCCAAGTACGCTGAGTCCAAGCGTGTTAGCAATCAACTCTTTAAAATTGTAGGAAGTAAAGAATCGTTCAAAATGCTCGAATCCTACCCATGGGCTTCCCAAGATTCCCTTCGTAACGGAAAAATCTTTAAAAGCGATGATAACCCCATACATCGGCCAGTAAGCAAAAATAGCAAAGTACAAAAGAGTGGGCAGCAAGAAAAGGTAAAGCTGATAATTGTTCAGAATTGATTTTATACGTCTAGATTTCAACTGGGTTTGCCTCACTTTCGATTGATTTGAAACGTTTCCAATTTGATGTCAGTTTATCCCCCTTTTTAGCAAAAGGAAACGGATACTTTTTTTAAATTTGAAACGTTTCCAATTTTAAAATCAATTGTACATTAATGATTTAGTTTTTGAAACGTTTCCAAATTGGAGAGAAAAAAATCAGGCCTTACGTATAAAGTTCTACGTTGTCTCTCCAGGCCTGAAGTGTACGGAAATCCGAATCGTATCCTGCGAGATCGCATTTCCAGAGATTTGGGTTAAAAGAAGTTTCACGGAGGTCCGTGCCATCTCTTCTACCGGTTGACGAATTGTCGAAAGAATTGGATGAAACAGCGTACTATCCTGAATGCCATCATAACCAATTACCTTTACGTCCTGAGGAACTTGAATTCCGTATTTTTGTGCTTGATCAATATACTTGGCAGCAAAAAGATCTGTAATGGCAAATACACCATCAACCTCGCGGTTCTCCCTAACCTTAAAGAAATTTCCGAAATATTTCAAATCGTCCACTACCGGATCAGGCTCTTCATAAATAATATAGTCTAGACCCAGCGACTCTGCTTCGTCGATAAATCCTTTTTTCCGAAGCATTGTCTCACTGAACACGGAAGTTATGGCCCCCAGGAATGCAGGCTTACGAACACCGGCTTTGTATAGCTCCCGCATTGCAATCCGGCCTCCTGTGTAATTATCCGACGTTACGCATGGAACTGATTTAGAGAAGTGGCGGTCAATACTAACAAGTGGTATTTCTGTATCCAGACTACTCTCAATATCGTTATAAGTAATACCCAGAATCCCCGCAACTTTGTTTTGGCTGAGCATATCAAAGTAATATAGTTCTTTCGCGGGCTTGCCACCGCTGTTACATAGAATTAATTTGTAACCTTCGCGATCCAGTTCATCTTCAATATAGTAGGCAAGTTCGGAGAAAAATGGATTCCATATACTCGGAAGCAATAGTGCGATTAAATTTGATTTTTGCATTTTAAAGTTTCTAGCGATTTCATTGGGCACATAATTTAACTGCTTTATCGCTGCTATGACCTTTTCCCGAGTCTTCGGTTTAACCGATGCCTGATTGTTGATGACCCGCGATACGGTACCAACCCCAACGCCGGCTAATTCGGCTACATCTTTCAAATTTGACAAACTGATACCTCCTGATGCCTATTGCTTCTTTACTTGATATCAATATACTAACACCATTTTGGAAACGTTTCAATAATTATTTTTAGATCTGCTTTTCAAAAATTTAAGTCGTCTCTCGCTCGATAAGAGTGACTGGTAAGGTGTGAGCATTGGAACGTCTTCACCTTCGATTTGCTTGATAATTGATTCAATAATATACTCACTCATCTCTTTAACTGGCTGTCTGACCGAACTAAGCCGCGGAGATAACAATGATGGGGTTTTAACATCATTATACCCAATTAATTTAATATCTTCCGGAATTTTTTTGCCTAGTCGGTTACTAATTTGAATGATCTGGGCAGCTAGCAAATCCCCCGTCAATACACCATCTATTTCAGGATGCTCAATAAAGAACCGTAGTATTTCATTGTCATGACAATGATCAGAAAAAACCAAAAAAAGAGCAGCTGGCGCAAACTGCTCCTGGACCCTTTCTCGTTATTATTCCTGTAACTCTGTTAAAACTTACTGTTGATTTATGTTCAAAAAATAACAGCCAATAAATGACGGTAGGGTTCAATTTTTATTTTAGCATGTATTTAAATTATTCCTAATTTAGATCCGAGAATAAGAAGTTCGTCATAAGGGTCACCAACTAAATCAAACACTTTGGCAAAGGCAGGCTCTGTTTTTAATCCTCTTTCTTTGAGAAATATAATCTCCTGTCTTACATGAGCATTTGTTAACAATAAGTGATGCTCTATAATCATATGTCGATAGGCGTTTTGGTTTTCAACTGCTACGGGCTGAGCGAATAACTCAAAGTCGAAACCTCCATATCGAAAGTTCGATATTACTGTCGGTATATTTTTGACAGTAACTTCTGTTAATACAAATCCGTCGAGATTGCCATATTGTAATTTTACTTCATCTTTATAGAGTCCAAAGTCATGAACCTCCATTATGATATCTAAGTCAGAACCCTTGATATCAATGGAAATTGGTATTGTTCCACATAAGACAGGGGTATACTTAGCAAAATCTTTGAGTATGTTCAATTCGTTAATTACATAATAGGAGCGACGCTGTATGTCACTCCCAGATTCTAAATACGAGATAGTTTTAAATTTAATGCTCCCCCCTAAAATTTCTGTTTAATTAAACACGAAAATGTTATTCTACGAGCATGTTGTTTGTCTCATTTAACGTATACATGCAAAAGGTAAGCAACATATTTTTCTTATTCGACGAGATGTTCTCGTGTTCCTTGCTGTTCACCTTTATCTCTCATGCCCAGTTCCCCATCTCCGAGCCGCCGGCTCCCCCTTTATCCTTCTCTTCAAACTTAACTACAGGATGAAATCCTGCGAATTCATGAGTCTGAGTCAGGAAACTGTATATTTCGAGGGAGCTTAACGAAGTTAAGGCGGCCTTAAACTTTTTTCTCAGTCTACACACTTTATTTTCCAATCTAATCCTTAATTTTCTTTGGACATTAAGAGAAATGATCTTACATGGAGAGCCTGTATAAGTTAAGTACCTATTTTGAAAACCACCAAAAAACAGAGGTTAATAATAATTACTGAAATGAAAAACGAGCCTTAGAAGCGATTCTAGAGGCTCGTTTTCGTTGATTCTATTCTATTCTATTCTTTTTCTAAAGAAACGGACTTGTCTTTGTCTTGTTTTATCTTGTGAATTGTCTAGTTTTATCTTGTAAACTGTCTAATTTATAACCGTTACTCACAGTCTGATTTTTTCCACCTAGCTATACTTTATACGCCTTCATAGCCTTCCTTAACTCTTTCCAGCTCGGACGCTTACCGTAGAGCAGAACGCCGGTACGGTAAATTTTCGCCGACAGCCAGCCCGCAGCGTAGATGCTTACGAGCAGGATCGCGATGGAGACAATAACCTGCCAGATTGGCGGGTTGGCGAGACCAACGCGAAGCAGCATAACGAACGGCGAGAAGAACGGGATAAACGAAGTGACTTTTACAAGCATCGTATCCGGATTGGAAATGCTGAACGTGGTAATGTAGAAGCCAGCCAGCGACAGCATGGTAATGGGCATAACGGCTTGGCCCAGATCCTCGGTACGGCTGACGATGGAACCCACCGCCGCGAACAAAGTCGCGTACAACAGGAAGCCCATTACATAGAACAGCAAGCCATAAACCAGAAGCAGCGGATCCACCTTCGAAAGATCAATATTATATTGCATGAACGCCGAGTTGTTATGCGGCAGGTTGATGTTGATAATGACAACAACTAAGTAAGCTACCATTTGCGTTAGGCTTACCACAAACATTCCGAAAATTTTGCCAAACATTTGTTTTAGCGGCGATACGCTAGTGACGATAATCTCCATGACGCGCGAGCTTTTCTCCGCCGTAATTTCCGAGGCAATCATCTGGCCGGAGACCATAATACCGAAGAACAAGAGCAGCAAGAGAAGGGTTACAAAGCCCATATCCACGCCTTGCTGAGACTCGGTCTTGCCATTGCCCGCCCCGCCTGCACCATCGCTTGCCGCGATCTGCATCGTATTAATGACAACTGGATTCAGCAGCATCGCTTTTTGCTGATCCGTTAATCCGCTGTCCTTCAGGACAATGTCGGTTTTTACGATTTGAATGCCCTGCTCCAGCGCCTGCGACGTTTTCTCGTCCATCAGCTTCTCGGATTTATAAGTTACGGTAGGCAGCCCCGTCTCGTTGACAGGACCAAATAGCAGGTAGCCTTTGATTTTTTTATCCGCGACGGCGGCTTTTAATGTCTTCTCGTTCTGCTCCGTGGAGCCCGTATCCGGATACTCAATCAGCTTGATTGCCGGCTTGTCTTGAGCCGCGTACGTTTGGCGCAGCTGCTCCGCGATTTTGGTGCCTTCAACTGCACGCGCATCAATGGCATAACCAATGTTAGCGGGTTTATCGCTATTCTTATCAAACAAAGAAATAATATAAGGCAGGTTTGAACCGATACATAAGATGACGACAAAGATCAACGTCGTAATTAGAAAGGATTTTCCTTTAAACTTGTTCTTCATCGTAAAGCCTGCTACCGTCCAGAAACTATTCATGCAGATCACCTCCTACCGCTTTAATAAAGATTTCGTTTAATGTCGGCTCCATAATCTCGAACTTGTGAATGGTCGTCTGCTCTAGGGCATGGCGCAAAATATTCGACGCCGAGCTCTCCTCCGCAATGCCAACCACGTAGCCGTATTCATGCTTCTGCACGCCGGTTACCCCGCTTAGCCCTTCAAGGCCGGTCACTTCGCCTTCCGTGCGCAGAACAACCTTCTCCCGCGGGTAACGTTTCTTAATGTCTCTTAAGCTGCCTTGCAGAACAGGATTCGAACGATGAAGAATCGTAATGTTGCGGCACAGCTCCTCGACATGCTCCATCCGGTGCGTCGAGAACAGCATCGAAGTTCCGGCATCCCGCAATTCCTTAACCGTAGACTTCAACAGCTCCACGTTAACGGGGTCTAGACCGCTAAAAGCTTCGTCCAAAATAACGATACGCGGGCGATGTATAACCGAAGCGATAAACTGGATTTTCTGCTGATTGCCTTTGGACAGCTCCTCGACTCTTTTGCCGTAATATTCGGGAACCTCGAACCGGTCCAGCCAACGCTTCAGGTTGGCATCCGCATCCTTCTTGTTCATCCCGCGCAGCTGCGCCAGGTAGATCAGCTGATCGCTAACCTTAACGCGCGGATACAGTCCGCGTTCTTCCGGCAAGTAGCCAAGCATGCTGAGCTGCTCCTGAGTATAAGGCTGGCCGTTGTACAAAATCCTGCCCTCGTCCGGATAGATCAGTCCCAGCACCATCCGCATCGTGGTCGTTTTGCCGGCACCGTTGGCCCCCAGCAATCCGTAAATTTCCCCTTGTTCCACCTCAAAGCTGATTCCGTTTACCGCCGTCTTCTCCCCGTATTGCTTATGCACTCGATCTACTATTAATGGCTTCATGTATTATTCCTCCTAAAAAGAATGATCACCCAAACTGCTAGGTTTAGCAGTTCGTGATGATTCTTACTTCGAAAGCATTCCTCAAACTATGACCGGAGCCGTGTCCGTTCCTGCTCAACCAATATGGCCAAAATATCATCCAGCTGCAAAGCCTGCCGGTGCGTAATCGTAATATGTTCCTGCCCGCACCAGTCTTCGGCATCGGGAGCCATCCGCGTAATGACGCGGAGCATACCGCCGCCAGTGTCCTCAATCCCGCATTGTCCCGGCATGGCTTGAACCCGCTTGCGGTTGACCTGCTCCCCATGCACATAGAAGGCATGCCAGCTTCCGAACAACTCATCCTTCTCGTATACGCCTAGCACGCGCCCATGGATCATAAATACGATATAATCGGCGAGACGCTTCACTTCTTCAACGATATGGGACGCCATCAGAATCGTCCGGTCGCCAGGCTCCATGTAACGGTGAAGGACATCAATCATCGTCCGCCATGCAAGCGGATCAAGCCCCGACGAAGGCTCATCCAAGAGAAGCAGCTCCGGGTGATGCGACAGGATTAAAGCGAATTCGTATTTGCGCCGCATCCCTTTGGACATTTTGCCAAGCTTGATGCCGTCATCGACTTCAAACAACCGAAGCAGCTCCTGATAGCGGTTTACATCCCATTCGGGATACCACTTCTTCACAAATTCCGTCTTGGCAGAAGCCTTCAGTCTATTATCATGCGGGGAAAACAATTCCGGCAAAAAACCGACTCTGCTCTTCGTCTGCCAGTCTTCATCCTCGGAAATGTTTTTACCCAGAAGCGTTATATCCCCTTTTTGAGGCTTAATCAAATCCAGAATGAGCTTGAAGGTTGAGCTTTTACCGGAGCCGTTAGGTCCTACAATGGCCGTTACATAACCCTTTGGCACCTCGAGCTGAATGGGGCCTAGTTGAAAATGCGTTCTCCGCAGCTCTACTTCTCTCAAACTTACTGCATTTCCGGTCATCTTTTACCCTCCAAACTTTCGATCCAGCACTTCCCGGAACAGCTTCGTCAGCTCTTCCCGCGTGCATTGTACAAGCTTGCCGGCTTCAACGGCCGCCTCTAGCGCTTCCGTAACCGCGTCCAGACGGTACCGGTCCATCGCATTCTGTTCAATCCGGGCTACATAGGTTCCGGTTCCTTGCTTCGTCCGGAGAAGCCCTTCATTCTCCAAATCCTGATAAACCCGGCGCACCGTAATCACACTGCATTTGAGCAGCTGCGCCAGCTCCCGGATGGAGGGCAATAACGTTCCTTCTTCCAGCTGCCCGCTTACGATTAGCGCTCTTAGCTGTACTTCAATCTGATAATAGAGCGGTTCCGCGCTTTGTTCGTTAATATGAATTGGCA
The DNA here is from genome assembly GCF_037146255.1 of Paenibacillus sp. MMO-58. Classification (NCBI taxonomy): domain Bacteria; kingdom Bacillati; phylum Bacillota; class Bacilli; order Caryophanales; family Paenibacillaceae; genus Paenibacillus; species Paenibacillus sp. MMO-58. The sequence goes on along the minus strand of NZ_JBBCVY010000004.1, from coordinate 118,751 downwards.
GCCACACAGTCTCACCTTCTTCCAAATCAGGAGCTTACCGTAGTCTTTTTTGTATAATGGCGGTTCTTAAGCCGCTTTTTGATAATCATATAGCCCAAGTACATCGTAATGACGCAAACGAGGAATGCGGCCGCGGTATACCACCATTGTCCCTTCTCTAATCCGTCCAGCAATCCAAGCACGATACCGGCATTGAAAAAACCAAGCACCGCGCAAATAGCCACATAGACGACAACGCTGATATAACAGAACATCGCGTAAGCCTTTCCGGTATGCCCGATTTCAAAGTACACGTACAAGACAGCCATCGATAAGGCGTAAAAATACCAGAACAACGCGAACAACAGATAAGCCCCGATAGATAGATGGTCATGCAGGCGGTCCACCAGTATATATTGCGTTGTAAAAAATAACGTTAGTACCAAGGCTAGCACAATAACCAGCTGAAGCATTCTTCCGATTACAAGATGAGAGAGCGGAATCGGCAGCGTCCGCCATTCGGCCAGCTTGCCGGTGAAGGTATCCTCCCGCCAGAAGCGCATCGTCGTCTTGTTCATAACAAATGCCAAGCTTGGGAATGTAACAATAAAGATCATATCAAGCACCCAAGACATGATTTTTTCCGTGTCGTTATAGACCGCAATCGTTATCAAGGCCAGATATAGACTAAATAAAAAAGTAAACAAAATACCCATCCAATCCCGCGTAAGCTCATGCTTAGCAATATGCCAGGCTCCTTGCCGTAAATTCAAAAGCCCCTCTCCTTCCGAAACACAGTCATTATACTGTATATATCCTTATACACAGTATATACACAGTGATGCTGCGCAGTCAACAGATTTTACCATTTTGACAAAAAAAGAGAGCGCGCCTCATGATCTGAGACACACTCTCTCTTTTTGGAAAACAATCTACCAGCCAAAAATCGCATCAATAACCGGCTTTGTATGACCGCCCGGATACATCATATAGAGAAGAATATACACGGCAACGCCTGTAATCGCCGTAAAGAACCAAATAACCGAGGTAACTTTCCCCCACTTCCTGTGCTTCGCGTATTTCTCCCTGAAGCCCAGCACAAGTGTTGTTATGCCAAATACGGCTGCAACCGTTGCAAGAACGATATGGAACAACAAGAAGGTTAAGTAATAAGGCTTTAAGCTATCCGGTCCGCCCCATTCCGTATTACCGACAAGAACGGTCCGGGACGAATAGATGATGAAGAAGATGAGCGCGGCAATCGCCGCGGCAATCATCACTTTCTTATGTTGATCGAGCCTCCGCTTAATAGCCAGATTCCAGCCGATCGCGACCAGAATCGCGCTTATGACGATAAAGCTCGTACTGATCGTAGGAAAAATTGTGTACTTATCCAATGCTATCCCACCTAAAAAATATTATCCGCTCTATTATACCGTGCCTTTGTTCATGTTGGGTAGCTCAATGGGAGCTTCATTTGTCGCATTTGTTACATCGTCATCCTTATGCTCGCGTTTGAACCAGTGGAAGAAGATATAAGCCAGAATGACGCCATACATGAACTCCTGCAGCAGCTTCATGACGATACCGCCAAGCTGCTGATCCTCCTCCGGACTTGCCAGAAGGTTAAAGAATTGTGGCCCGTCGAACAGCGCAAGCAGCTGGGAGGGATCACTTACGCAATAGCCCATAGCCTTCACCCAAGTATCGGGATCGCTATATACCGCATACATCGGCGTGCTTGCGAAAATAATAAAAGCACAAGCCGGCGTCAGGAGTACGCCGTTAGCAAATACATAGGCCATCTTCTTCAGATCGGTAAGACGATTCCATTCCGGTACCGGATTCGCAATCTGAGCCCACATCAACATGGCAGCAACGAGCAAGATGAAATAAACAAGCCGGTGCAGCCAGAAATGCGTCATGACATAATCGTTAAGAAGCGGTACATGGTAGAGCGAGAACAACATGTTAAACGTTAAAATTGCAGCAATCGGATGCGTCATAAAGCGCAGCTTTTTCCAGCCTTGGGCAGCAAAAATTCTCTGCCAGATGAAAGCGGGCACCGAGAGCAGCAGCATTGGCGGCACAATCAAATAAGAGACGGACATGTCGATCATATGGAACGTAAACATCATGTGACCCAGCAGGCTAAACGGGCCTCCCTGCACGAGGTAGAACATGACCGCTGCGCTCACAAACATGATTTTCTGCCAGACTGTTGCCTTATCCGTGTGCGGTGCATGCTTCTCCCGCCATGGTCCAATCAGATAGAAGTAGAGAATCACAACGGCGATCATGAAGAACAGAAACCATGGGGTCCACAACTCTTCAAAGCTGAAATACTTTAAGCCAAGCATCGATGGCAGCTCCTTTCAAATATCTGCAAAAAAGGAGGGCCCGTAACTGTGTTGGGGACCCTCCTCTTTTCAATTATGCAATAACGTTACCACCAAGCCCAATATTCTGCCATGATGACACACGTGAATACTACGAATACGCCAAACAGGATACCGATTATCGCGAACGTATGACCGCGATCCTTCATATGCATCCAGAACGCCATCTGTACAAATACTTGCAAGATTGCGCAGCCGATAAGAATGATGTAGATGAAGTCGGTGTTAATCTCACCGCCGGCGACAGCCGCGAAAGCGATCAATGTCAACAGGATCGAGAAGATAAAGGCAACGATGTGTTTCTTAGGTCCTTCAACCTTATGACGAACCGGACGTTGTTCCTCCGTGGTATGATTGCTTGCCATGGATTAGCCCACCTTTCCCATCAGGTAAACGACGGTGAAGATAAATACCCAGACAACGTCGATGAAGTGCCAGTAGATGCCGGCAACGTATGCTTTTGGAGCAGTTGTAACCGTCAGGCCTTTCTTCAGCAATTGTCCGATCAGAAGCGAGATCCACACGATACCAAACGCTACGTGAGCGCCATGGAAGCCAACCAATGTGTAGAACGAGGAGCTGAAGGCGCTCGTTGTAAATCCGTGTCCCTCATGAACGTAATTCGAGAACTCGTAAATCTCCAGGCCAAGGAAGCCAAGACCCAAAATAACCGTAACGACCAGCCACCAGACCATTGCTTTTACCTTTTGCAGGTGTAGAGCTTGAGTTGCGAATACGCTCGTAAGCGAGGAAGTCAGGAGCAAGCCGGTTGCAAGCGCAACGAGCGGAAGCTCGAACAGCTCTTGCGATTTGGGACCGTCAAGCACTTGGTCGCGGAGAGCAAGGAACGCCGAGAAGAGCGTTCCGAACAATACCGTTTCCGCGCCAAGGAATAACCAGAAACCAAGAATCTTATTGCGACCCTCGAGGGTTGCTTTTTCAGGCTCATGAGGCAATTGGCCTTCAGTATGGGAATGTGCACTCATGCTTTAACCCCCTTATCTTGCAATTCTTCTGGTTCGATATGGAAGCCGTGATCATCGATCAGGGAACGGATAATCATACACGTAAATGTAATGATCAGACCGATACCGCCTACAACGAATCCTGCTTCAATACCTGCGATTTTACCCCATTCGCCATGCGAGTACATGAGACCAAGACCTGTAATAAACAAGCCGATCGCCATAAACAATGGCAGAATAGACGGGGATGGCATATGGATCGAACCGATCGGTTCAGCCGGTGTCATTTCTTTATGACCATCCATTTTTTCTTTCCAATATGCATCATAACCGCGTACAAGCGGAGTTTGCTTGAAGTTGTATTCCGGAGCCGGCGAAGGGATCGTCCACTCCAATGTACGGCCGTCTTCCCATGGATCATTTGCTGCATTTTTGGGTTTGAACGCCGTAATGACAACATTCAGAAGGAAGAAGATCGTACCCAGACCCATCAGCATTGCTCCGATTGTACTGATCAAGTTCAGTTCGTTAAAGCCCAGACCGTCCAGATAAGTCCAGATCCGGCGTGGCATACCCATGAGACCAAGGAAATGCTGTACGAAGAATGTCAGATGGAAGCCGATAAAGAATGTCCAGAACGTCAGCTTTGCCAATCCTTCGTTCAGCATGCGGCCAAACATCTTAGGCCACCAGTAATGAAGACCGGCAAAGAGACCCAATACAAGACCGCCAACGATAACGTAGTGGAAATGCGCTACGACGAAGTAGGAATCGTGGTACTGGAAGTCGGCAGGAGCCGCAGCCAGCATGACACCGGTTACACCGCCCATAACGAACGTTGGTATAAATCCTACGGCAAACAGGTTTGCTGCCGTGAATTTAATCGAACCGCCCCACAGCGTGAACAGCCAGTTAAAGATTTTGATACCTGTCGGTACCGCGATCAGCATCGTTGCGATGGAGAACAAACCGTTCGCAACCGGTCCAAGACCTGTCGTGAACATGTGATGCGCCCATACCATGAAGCCCAAGAAACCGATCAAGATCGTAGCGAAGACCATTGAGCTGTAACCGAACAACCGTTTACGCGAGAACGTGCTGACAACCTCGGAGATAACACCGAATGCCGGCAGGATCAGGATATAAACTTCAGGATGCCCGAAGATCCAGAAAATATGCTCCCAGAGAACGGCATTACCGCCGCCGGAAGGATCAAAGAAGTTAGCGTCGAATATGCGGTCGAACATGAGGGCCGCAAGGCCAACCGTCAGTGCAGGGAATGCGAACAGGATCAGTGCCGAAGTAATGAATACGGACCAAGTAAACATCGGCATGCGCATGAAGGTCATTCCCGGAGCGCGCATATTAATAATTGTTACCAAGAAGTTGATACCGCCGACCAGCGTACCGATACCCGCAATCTGCAAGCCAAGCACATAGTAGTCAAAACCGTGGTCGCCGTTAAATGTAGTGCCCGAAAGCGGTGCGTAAGCCGTCCAGCCGCCATCCGGTGCAGCGCCAGTAAACCAGCTGACATTCAGCAGGACTGCGCCAAAGAAGAAAGTCCAGAAACCAATTGCGTTTACGAATGGGTACGCAACGTCGCGTGCGCCAATCTGCAGCGGTACAATCGCGTTCATCAATGCGAAGATGACTGGCATCGCTGCAAGGAAGATCATTGTAGTACCGTGCATCGTAAGCAGCTCGTTATATGTATCCGCGCTAACGAAATCGTTAAGCGGTTTCCACAGCTGAATCCGAATGAGAAGTGCTTCCAACCCGCCGACCAGGAAGAAAAAACCGCCGGCGATTAAATACAAAATACCGATTTTTTTGTGGTCAACCGTTGTCAGCCAGTCCATCAGGCCGGAATAACGTTTAACCGCATGTCCATGAGCCAAGGTAGGTACCTCCTTTAATCACCGATGATTATTGTTGATAGTCGAGAGTCAATTCCGATAAATATTTAGAAATTCCGTCAAGCTCTTGTTGAGTAAGATCAACCTTAGGCATCAGCGTGCCAGGTTTTACAGCCGACGGATCTTCAATCCAGCGATGCAGGTTGTCGTAAGTCGAACCTTCGTTGGAATATTTCGGATCATCAGTGTTAACGAGAATACCACCGACAGTCTCACGGCTGCCGATACCAGTCAGGTTAGGGAATGCCGGACCGCCTTGATCGCCTACAGCGTGGCAAGTCAGACATTTGCTGACAAATGCTTCTTTAATAGCTGGGTCGCTTGGAAGCGCAACCGGAGCTTGCAAAGCAGCAGTCCAACGGTCAAACGAAGCCTCGTCCACCGATTTCACTTTAAAGTCCATTAAGCCGTGCGAAGGTCCGCAAAGCTCGGCGCATTTACCTAAGTAAACGCCTTCTTTTGGAGCCGAGAAGTACATGATGTTTACGTTAGCTCCAGGGTTAGCATCGATTTTACCGGCAAGAGACGGAATCCAGAACGAGTGAAGAACGTCTGCTGATTTCGCTTCGATGGAGATCGTCTTGCCTTTAGGAATTACCAATTCCTGTGCAGTCTTAATTCCGAGTTCAGGATACTCGAATTCCCACCAATATTGGTGAGCGGTTACAACAACCTTAACCGCCTCCGGATCTTTTGTGTGATCCTTTGAGAGGTTAAATACCGATTGGATAGTTGGTACGCCCAGGATGATCAACAGGATAATCGGAATGACTGTCCAGATAATCTCCAGCTTATGGTTACCTTCCACTTGTTTCGGAATGGTGTTGTCGCCGGGACGTCTGCGGAAACGAATAATTACATAGAAAGAAATCGCAAACACGACCACAATCACGATGAGCATGATTGAAATCGCCAGCTTCATCAGTCCGAACTGCTCTTCCGCTACAGGACCTTGGGGCCTCAGCGTGGACAAGTCACTTCGTCCGCATGCCGACAGCACGAGCACCATCAAGGCCAGAAGCGGTGCAAGCTTTCTAAAAAACTGCCACCGATTCATCAATAATCAACCCCACTTTTGACGTTTTCGCAGATGCTAACATCTTAGTAATAATGCGGCAAACTGCGTGTTTCACAGATGTTATGACAACTACTGGAACTAAATCACTTAATTAAATATAAAGTTGCTGTACTTATTTGTCAATGTTCCACAGAGAGTTCACAAATTGTTCTCAAAGCTGTCAAAAACTCAGGTTTTTCACGGTTTCGCGGCTTTGACAAAGTGATTATAAACGTGCTACCAAACACGGTTTCCCTACCCTACATTGTGCACCAAACCCATGGTCAATTATGTATGGAGGCCAAAGTGTATATTTCATCGTTCCCTACAAACCCTATTCCTATAACTGCCCGAATGGAGGCTGATTACCCATGAACAAACGAGTATCCGGATTATTGATGATTTCTTGTTTATTGATAAGCATGACTGCAGCCTGCGGTTACCAGAAGAACATCCAAAGCAGCGACCACGATTATGGAAGCCGGAAAACCGGCGACGCCAAAATGCTCGGCGGCAAAATGTACGGCACTTCTTCCGCCAACAATCCGCGCCAGCACGACAATGCCTTTTTCGAATACAGCAACAAACTCTCTAATGAAGTATCCAAGCTTGGGGGGGTCGGCTCGGCGATCGTCATGCTGACCGACAAGAACGCTTATGTAGGCCTTGCTCTCGATTGGTCGGCCGTTGGCACCAAAAGCGCTGGGCATACCGACGAACAGGACCGCAGCGGTTCAAGCGAGGGCGTATACAATCATGACACCGGCAGTCAACGCTGGGATAACCGGCACCTGGTGACGCCGTATAACTCCCTCTTCACCGTTAATGACCACAGCATGCTGTCAGAAGAACTGAAGCAGACCGTAGCCGTGAAGGTCAGGGAGCTTGCTCCGGCTGTCCAGGAAGTGCATATCTCGGCCAACATGGACTTTGTGAATGAGCTTAACGAATACGCAAAAGAAGCCTGGATGAATCATTCCCTTACTCCATGGCTGCAGGACTTCAACACTCTGGTGAAATACCAGTTTGCGGGCGGAGATATCATGCCGCAGAAGATTAAGGATTACGACAATATGCGCGCCAAACAAAAAAACGGACAATCCATTATTCCTACCCATTAAAGGATTTCCAAAAAAATCTCTTCTATTATATATGCAAAAAGGATCAGGTTACCCTGATCCTTTTCATTTGATTCACATTCCGCTGGATAAGCAGTCCGCAGCAAGCCCCGATAAACGACAAAGCCGACATGCACGCGTATAAAGCAGGCCCCCCTATCCAGTCAAAGAGCCAGCCCCCCACCGTCGAGGAAATAATACTCGATATCCCAAACAGCAGCATTGCGAGTATAGTTTGTCCGGTCGCTTTCCACTGCTCCGGAATTAAGGTGTACAGATATTGAATGGATGCCGCATAGAACAGGACAAACGAAACGCCTTGCAGAAGCTGCAGCCACACAATCGCAACCGGATTATCCCACCAAGCCGATAGGGCAAACCGCAGCACATAAAAAAACGCCGCTATGGAGATGACCTGCAGCTCCTTGCCCGGCTTGATGAACCGGTTGATTAGAGCGAAGAATACGACTTCAGCCAGTGTCATAATAAACCAGGCTAATCCAACCATCCCTACCCCGCCGCCAAGGCTTTGCACGTACAACCCGACGTAACTGTCATTCATGCGGTGCGGAATAGCGATCAGAAGCACAAGCAGCAGAAACTGTACGGTGCGCTTGTCCTTTAAGAAGGGCTTCATATCCCGCCAAGCCACCGGTTTAACGGCTGCCGGAGTTTCGGGCAGCATGGCGCAAAGCACAAAGGCAAGAACGCCATAGGCGGCAAACAAGTACTTAAAGCTGCCCATTCCGTACCGGTCGCCAACATACCCTAGTATAAAGGAAGCGACAGCATAACCAAGCGCGCCGTACATCCGGACGGTACCAAAGCCAACCCCCGCTTTTTCCGCCAAGCGGTAATTCATGCTCTCGGTTAACGGATCGGCCGGCATCAGGAAGAAGTACATCGCCGCCGTAAGCGCAAATGCGGCTGGCATAAGCGATATCGAGAATAGCGCCATTCCAAGTCCCATAGAAGCAATGAGCAGGATCAAGAGCACAGCCTTGACCGTTTTATATTTATCGCTGATCATTCCCCAGAGGGGCTGCGAGACCACTCCGACGATGCTTCCCGTCCCTAGAATAACCCCGATCTCCGATGCCGTAATGCCTTTTGCTGCAAAGTATAACGGCAGGAACGACAGAAACATCGCAAACATCGAGAAATAGAAGAAGTTATATCCCTTAAGCAAAACAAGCTTCATATCTTATCTTTCATCCCTTCATTAAACCTGAACCCATCATACCCTATTTAAATGAAGGAATACATTCGAAACTTGCTTAGCGAAGCGGAGCAAACCCTTCAATCTCGGAAAGAATTTCATCTGCGCGAGCAAGCACCTCGTCCGTTAGCACCAGATCGACGGCTTTGAGGTTCTCTTCGATTTGCGACGGGCGGCTTGAACCGATGATTGCGGAGCTTACACCCGGCTGGCGCAGCACCCAGGCTAACGCAAATTGCGATAAGGTACCGCCGATTTCGCCCGCTAGCTGCTCCAGCTTTTGAACGCAGGCCAATACATCCTCCCGCATATAGCTATTGATGACAAAGTTCGTGCGGTCATTCGCCGCGCGGCTGCCTGACGGGGCAGCTTGTCCCGGTTTGTATTTCCCCGTTAATACGCCCTGCGCCAATGGAGAGAACACGACTTGCCCGAGTCCCTCTCTTTCGCTTACCGGCAGCACTTCCTTCTCGATATAACGCTCAATCATATTGTAGATCGGCTGGTTGGAGACTAAAGGGCGAAGACCAAGGCGTTTGCCGATTCCAACCGCATCGGTGATTTGCGCGCCAGTCCACTCGCTGATGCCCGCATAGAGAACTTTGCCGGAAGCAACCAGATCGTCCAATGCACGGAGAGTCTCTTCCACCGGGGTCTCCGGATCATAGCGGTGGCACTGGTATAGGTCAATGTAATCCGCGCCGAGACGCTTTAAGCTGGCATCGCATTGCTCCATTATATGTTTGCGCGACAGACCGCGGTCATTAGGGCCGGCGTCCATCGGAAAATAAACCTTGGTAGCCAGCACGTAGCTGCTGCGCCGGAATTCCTTAAGCGCTTCGCCCATTACTTTTTCGGCCTCTCCCCGGTTATAGGCATTTGCCGTATCAAAAAAGTTAATTCCGTTCTCATACGCATACCGGATGCATTCTCTTGCCGTATCTTTCTCCGTTGCGTCGCCATAAGTAAGCCAACTTCCAAGACCAATCTCGCTTACCTTTAATCCGCTGCTACCGAGTCTTCTGTATTTCATCCTTTGACTCCTCCTCGCCTGATCTCTATCAAGGCTAAGTGTAAGGCAGGCCGTATTCTTTTTAAAGTAGTGAATGTTTTTTTAATTTATTATTTCTATTATATATACTATACTGGAGGTAACTTTGGCTCGTTAAGAAAGAAAGGAGCTTTAATGATCATGAATGCGAATAATTACATTCCGAAGGAACCAGAAACGATTGAATGCAATATCGAGAAAACGCTGGACGTTATAGGCGGCAAATGGGCATTTCTTGTGATCAGAGAGTTATTCTGCGGTACAAAAAGATTCGGCGAGCTTCAGCGTCTGATTCCGGCGGTTAGTCCGCGGGCACTGACCAGCACGCTTCGCCATCTGGAGGAAAAAGGCGTGCTTGAACGGCAGGTTTTCCCTACCGTACCCGTGACGGTTGAATATACGCTTACGCCAAAAGGTGAAGACCTGCATGCGATTCTGAAGCAAATGAAGCTTTGGGCAGCCAAATGGACCTAACATTTTCTTACTTTTACTTGCTTTTTCTGGCGAGTGATTGTATACTTTAAAAGTTGTGTTATATTTAACCCCTGTATATCCCTCCAAAAAAACAGAAAAATTCATGATTTCCTCGAATTTCGATTTTTCTTTTTCTGTTAATTCCAATCCTTACGAACAGTAAGAACTTTGATTCACACTGGCGCGGTCTAGGAGCCGCAAGGACGGAAGAGAGGCAGGGCTTTCGTTGTTTTAAAGTATGCTTACAAGCTGCTTTGTCCGTTACACAAAGCAACCCAGAGTATGCGCAAGATGAACATCTCACACAAATCTTGTTGCAATTAACAAGGGATATGAACCACGCGGTCAGCATCATGCTGCAAGAAAGTATAAGCCGCCGAGGTTAAATATAAGGTACACAAGCCAACGGCACCCACTTATGGGTGCCGTTATCCATTTCTAGCCGTTTTTTTCTCTTGCCGCAAACCCTTTGCTGTACTCCTTGAAGCTCAGAAAGACGCATAACACAAGGAAGCAAATAAACAAGGTGGCACCAATATCGCCATAAATCCCCCGCACATTGCCAACCATCGTACCCGCAAGCACAGAGATGATCGCGCCGGCCAGCGTCAGCCATACCCCTATTCCGTAACCGGATATTTTCATATCGGGCGGCATACTCTTTTTCTTCCGGACGGCAAGTCCGATAAACAGGCTTCCAAGGAACAGGATCTGTACGCCAAACGATAACGGCAGCATGCCAAAAGCGTAAAATAACGAAACTTCATCCGTATTATCGAATGAAATGGCCGCCAGTATCGTAATGACGATCCCCATTGGCAAATTGATAAAATCGAATTTCTTTTTCTTCGTGTAGGACGCAATTCCTGTCAGGATGGCTATGTAGAGCGCGGCGTATTTGATCAGCAGGACCGGCACGTATAGCGATATAAGGAACAAGTCGATCCTGTCCAGGAAATCGGTAATGTGAATCTGCTGCACCAGAATCCAGCCTATGTAGAGAACCCTTGAGGAAAGAATCGGGCTTACGACGCTAACGACGCAAAATAGCCAGATCGTTAACATCATAGAGGAGTAAATGACGCCCATTTTCATCGCTATGTAGATATCGCGAGGCTTCCTTACATGATGCAGGAAGGAGCCGAATATGATCAAATCCGTGAAGGAGCCTAAGGCGAGCACTCCCCCTTTTAAAGGCTGGGCAATGCCGCCGCTTAGAAATGGCTTCAGCTTCTGCATATCAATCTCGTTCAACAGCAGCAGCGGCGTCAACACATAGAGGGAAAGAAATAACGTGATGAACACAACGTTCGTCCGGAACAAATGCTCCATGGACCCCCCAGCATAATAGGCCAATAGAAGCATCGTCATGAGCAATATGTAAATTTGCGGCGTTCGCAGCAGGATGGAAGAGCTGAAAAAGTCGCTGTATATGCGCAGCTGGCTAATTAAATCGAGCGTCAGATACGCAATTAATATCCCGTTCAGCAACCCTCCAAGCCATTTGCCGCAGGAATACTGCATCATTTCGTACATATTTTTTTCCGGGTTGAAGCGCATCAGCCTCCACAGCAAATACGCCATAAAGATGCCGTACGGAATCGGAAATAAATAGGCGTACCAAGCATCCTGTTCGGAAGCCATCGTAATAGCTGTTGGCATCGTATTCATATTGGAAGCAATCAGCAATGATCCAACAAGCATTGACATTTGTAAGGTCGTAACTTTCATCCGGTCCTGCATTCTAGACCCCCTGCCCTCTCATCAGAACGTAAATGCCCATGACCATTGCCCGCATGAAGGTAATGTTCATAATGGAGTATATTTTGTGGTTGACGCAGAAAACGATTAACAGGGCGATGACACCCACCACTGTGAAAAACATCGCCTTGCTTGATCCGTTTTTCATGTTTTTCCATTTCACCATCGCCGTGCCAATCACTAGAAAGATCACAAAAACGATAAACCCTAAATCCATTTATTGATCCTTCCTTCCCAGATTCTCGCTGGTCATCCCGAACCTGTACAGGTTCGCCGTTGCAGAAACTTCGAATTTAACCTTTGGGAAAATCGTATCCCAATTGTTGCGGTATTGCTTAGTCCATATTTGAGGATAAGCACGGTATACGTGAAGTCCAAATCCGACGGCATCGCAATTGGCATGCTGCATGCTATCCAACGCGAGCTTGATGTCTTCCACCACCCGCTTGGACACCAGTTGCTCGATCTGCTTGCGCTGCTCGTAATCGTCATAGTTTCTGTTCAGGTTCCTGTCTTCGTTAACGCTGACTTTCACTTTCGAATGAATACGAAAGGTAATATTGTCATTCTGAATGATTGGATTAATAGAAATCTTAGCTTCATTGATGGCTAATGTAAGGTAATTTCCTTGGTCGCTAAAGGTCTCGTCGTATTTACGGAATTGTTGATTGAGCAGCCTGAGGCCAATAGCCGTGCTCCCTTTTGCTACCCCTGTCATTTTGCCGTCATTCGTTAACGCAAAACCTTCGATGAGAACATCCTCCGCCTCGGAGCCTTTAATCCTTGTCTTTACTTTCTCTACATAAGGGAAAAAGGCATCCTCGCCAACCGCGATAATTTTGCTGATGATGTCCTTCACGGATATCCGTACGCTCGCCTCGGATTGAAGCAGCTCCCGCATCGATTCCGCGGAGAAGCGTTCAAGACGCGTATCGGCATTCAATACATCAACCGCTTTGCCTTTTGTTATGGCTATAAAGGCGGTTAGCCGATTTTCCGGCGTACGGGTCAAGGCATCGATAACCGTTTTTACCCCTTCGGTCCTTGCCAGGTCCTCACCAATAATAATGACGCGCCGATGACCGAAAAACAGATGTCTTGGCAGGCGGAACTGGAGCTTCGAGACCGCTTCGCGAACCGTTTTGCCGGTTTCGGTCTTGATGGCGAACGGCTTTTGCCCGCCGGAGCCGCCTCCGCCACCCATACTTCCCATATTGCCTGGAAGCGGAATAAGGACGCTAACCCTGAAGCTGTCGCCTTCTTTATCGATGGCGCTAGCCAACACAAAAGCGACGTCGTTGATTTCACGCCGATCCCAACAGCCCGTCAGCGTGAGGAGCATGCCTATACACACACTGATGGAAACCAAACGCCATAATCGGATTATTTTCATACGGATATAGGACACTCCTCTCCTGCTTATTCGGGCTGAGGACGCTGGCGTTGAAGATTGTCGGGAGTCAAATATTTCGGACGCCTCCGCATCTTCCACCAAGGCGCGCGAACCATGACATCTTTCATATCGCTTAGATCAACCGGCGTAACCGGGGCCAGATAAGGAATGCCAAACGTCGTCAGCTTTGCCAAGTGACCAACAACAACCATTGCCGCGATCATGACCCCAAGCAAGCCAAAGACCGAAGCGAGCAGCATGATTGGAAAACGGAGCATCCGAATGGCGATCGCCGCATTGTAGCGGGGCAAAGTAAAGGAAGCGATACCTGTCATCGAGACCACGATAACCATTGCGGCAGACACGATACCGGCCTGAACCGCCGCCTGGCCAACCACAAGCGCTCCCAGGATACTGACGGCCTGACCGACAATTCGGGGCAGCCGTACGCCCGCTTCGCGAAGCGCCTCGAAGGCGATCTCCATAATTAACGCTTCCACGACGGCGGGGAAAGGAATCGCTTCGCGCGAGGCCGCGATGCTTAGCAGCAGGTTGGTCGGAATCATCTCCGGATGATAGGTAGAAACCGCGATATACAATGCCGGGGAAAACAAGGCGACAAACAAACTGAATAATCTCAGCCACCGCAATAAAGTGCCTACCATAAACCGCTCATAATAATCCTCGCTTGCCTGCAGCCACTGCCAGAAGCCAAACGGAGCGATCAAGGCAAAAGGCGTGCCGTCTACAAGGATGGCAACCCGGCCTTCCAGAAGCGATGCCGCCACCGTGTCCGGACGTTCCGTCGTTTGCACTTGAGGGAACGGAGAGAAGCCTTGATCCTGGATAAACTCCTCGATATAACCGCTCTCCAATATGCCGTCGATATGAATCCGGCTTAAGCGGTCTTCCACTTCTTGCAGCAGCTTGGGGTTAACGATTCCGGCCATATAGGTAAGGATTACGTTCGTATTCGTCTCGGTTCCGATAACGAAGGACTTCATCTTGAGCCGCGGCGACTTGATCTTGCTTCGCACAAGCGATGTATTCGTACGGAGATGCTCATTAAAGCCTTCGCGCGGACCACGAACGACGGTTTCCGTCTCGGGTTCGGCTACGCTGCGGCGGATGCCGCCTCTGAGGCCTAGGCAGACCGCAGTATCTTGCCCGTCAACGAACAGCACGCTGTCACCCGACAACAGGTTGGTAAGCAGCTCTTTGTAGAACTGAATCTTGGAGGCTTGGGCAACCGGAAGCGTATGCTCGGTTATCAAGTCAATGGTAAACTCGCCGCCCTCAAGGATCATAAGCGCCTTCATCGCCGCATCCACGGCACTGGTCGTAACCATCCCGTCCACATAGCAGAGCAGAGCCTTGGGACCATTTTCGATCTCGAATTCGCGCATGACGATATCCGAGCTGTCTTTAAAGAGCTCCTCCATAATTTTGCCGTTCGCTTCAAGAGTTGGCCGGATGGGCACATCCTGGAACTTGTTAATCGCGTGATGATCCAATTTTCCTTCGGGTAAGCTTCTGACTTTGGTTTTCGTCGGCACTGTTGTCACCACCGTTCATTAATATAGGTTATGATTACCTATTTCGCCTAAATTATGATGAGCGTTCTCTTCTGCATGATTCGGCGCCCAAAGCGCAACCTATTGCTTAGGAAGGGAGGGAATGAACCATGACATCGCCAAAAAACCGCCGCGAGAACGCTTGGAAGCAGCGTAAGCATACGCAGCATCCAACGCATGGCAAAGTGAAATCCTTCGATGAATTAAGCAAGGAAGTTGGACGGACTAATCCTAATGATGTAGAGATTTACTAAGGTGAGGTTGCTGCGCAGTTTGTGAAATACCGTTAGGATAAAGGTATACAGCCGCTGCACGGAAATAACGTTCTCCAATCGCTGTTGCCCCCGAATTTCTTCGATTATAATCCGCTTATTGCGGATGAAATTCGGGGGCAAAGGCGAACACTCTGTTTCTCCAGTACGTTATTTCCGCTTCGCTCCCTCACCTTTTCTTTTTTTGGGCCGTGTCGGCAGTCAGCTCACCCTGACTACCGATCTTACATAATGCTCAGTAAGCTTGTAACTGAGCTCCCCACCTTTTCTCAACACATATGGTTAAAAGGCAGACGGAGCATTTCGAATGATTCTGGAGAAGTGTAACGTTCGCTTTTGCTCGAGGATTCCCACCTTACCGTTGATTCAAGGAATCCTCGAGCAATGGCGATCGGAAGAACATTCGAATGCGCAGTTCGCCTCTTTTAACTTGAATAGCGCTCAATGCGCAGTCGCCTCTTTAACCACGACAAAAAAGACCACCCTTTAGGGCAATGCCCCTTAGGATGGTCTTTTTGTCGTGCGGTTATTCTTTTACGCCGCCGAGCTGCATGCCTACAACGAAGTATTTCTGCAGGAACGGATAGACAACTAGAATCGGCAAGGAAGCGACGATTGTAATGGCAGCGCGGATCGATAAAGGCGTAACCATTGCCTTTGCCGCGCTGGCATCGCCACCGTTTTGCAGAGCCGGATTGCTGTTGGAGTTCATGGCCGATGAGAGAAGCTTCATCAGCTCGTACTGAAGCGTGCTAAGCTCCTGCTTGGAAGAGGTGAACAGGAACGTATCGAACCAGGAGTTCCACTGTCCTACCGCCACGAACAAGGCTACCGTTGCGAGTACCGGCTGGCAAAGCGGCAGAATGACCTGCAGGAAGATGCGGAAGTCGCCAGCACCGTCTACTTTTGCCGATTCGATCAGGCTCTCCGACAGAGTCCCGATATAGGTACGGATCACGATCATGTTAAAAGCGCTGACCAGACCAGGAACAATGTAAACCAGGAAGTTATTGAGAAGGTGAAGGTCCTTAACCAAGAAGTAATACGGAATCAGACCCGCGTTAAAGTACATCGTCATTACGATAATAATCGTTATTGCCTTACGGAAAGCGTATTCCTTGCGGCTTACCGTATAAGCAAGCATCGTCGTAAGGAACAAGCTGAGCACGGTTGCCAATACGGTACGCGCGATCGAGATAAAGAAGGCATTAAACACGGTTCCCGTTACAAATACCGCTTTATAATTCTGAAGCGTCCATTCCCGCGGCCAGACGTAAATACCGCCCCGAATCGTATCAAGCCCCGCATTAAAGGATACGGCTAGCGTATTCAAGAAGGGGTAGAGCGTAACTACGGCCAGCAATATCATGATGATGGCATTGACTGTACCAAAAATCGCCGGCTCAAGCTGAAGTGTTCTTTTTCTCATTGTAATCCCCTCCTTATCAAATAAGCCTTTCTTCGCCGAATCGCTTCGCTATCGTATTGGCGGCGTAGATAAGCGTGATGCTGACAACCGTCTTGAATATACCTGCTGCGGTTGCAAGCGAATAGTTGCCCTGCTTGAGGCCATATTTTAGAACGAAGATATCTATTGTCTCCGACCAATCGACTACAACGCCATTGCCAAGCAAATATTGCACTTCAAAGCCAGCTTCCAGAATCCAGCCCAGGTTCATGATGAGCAAAATAATAACGATGGACTTGATGCCTGGCAGCGTTATATACCACATCTTATGGTAACGGTTAGCCCCGTCAATCTCCGCCGCCTCATACAGGGATGGATCAATCGAGGTAATCGCCGCCAAATAGATGATTGCATTCCAACCGACTTCTTTCCATACATGCGATGCGCCAACAATACCCCAGAAATATTTAGGCTCGCTAAGCCACATGATAGGCTCGTGAATAATCCCAAGCTTCATCAATACTTCATTGACGATACCGCCATCCACGGACAGCGAAGTTGCAACAATTCCAGTTACGATAATCCACGATAGAAAATGCGGCAAATACGAAATCGTCTGAATCGAACGCTTAAACAGCTTGTTCTTCACTTCATTTAACAGAATCGCGAAAATAATGGCCGTTACGAAGCCTAATACCATATTAATGGCACTCATGCCAATCGTATTGCGCAAAACGCGCAAGAAACTGTCATCGGTAAACAAGAATTTAAACTGCTTTAAGCCAACCCACTCTTGCTCGCCAAAAGATTTTGCCGGCTTGTAATTCTGGAAAGCCATTGTCCAGCCCCAAATCGGGTAATACGAGAAGAGCATGACATAAATGAGTACGGGCAGCGACATCCACATAAGCTGACCCTGGTTTTTGAACCGCTTGGATTTGCGGGTCTTCTTAGGCTGGATAGCAGCCTCTACAGCTATAGTATCTACGGGTTTCGCCATCTCTCTTCCTTCCTCCGCTCCAAAGATAAAGCGGAAGGGCTGAGGCAGTCTGCTTCATCCCTTCCGCTTTCTGCTGCCTTACATTAATTGCTGCTCCAATTTTTAATACGCCATTGAATTTGTTCGTTAATGCGGTCCTCGTAGGCTTTTACGTTGATTTTCTTATACTCGTTTACGTAATCCTGCCATACTTTATCGAATTGATCCGGTTTCGACATAATCGCTCTAGGCAGGAATTTCAACGAAGCATCCGTCATTTTCTTATTGGCAATCGAAGCATCGGAGCCGTCAATCAGGTCGATCTGCCAAGCCGGGTAGTAAACAGGGTTATCCGGCGGCTGCGTGAAGAATTCCGTCCATGTTTTGTGGCCGTAAGCATTCAATACTTCCTTGTCGACATCTTTCAAGCTGTCATAGAATTCTACAGGGTCTCCGCCCGGCGATGTTGCATTGCCGTCGCTCAAAGTACCTTCAATCTTAGGCAGGTATCCGTAAATGCCGTCTCCGAGGTTGGCAAGCTTCCAAGCCGGATCCTCGTAGTTTTTGCGTTGCTCAGGCGTTCTGGTGTATTTGCCGTCTGCGCCAACTTGATAGTCAACGCCTTCTTCGCCCCAAGTGAACATCTTCTGGTATTTCTCGTCCATCAGCTGTTCAAGCGCTTGAATAATGCGTTTCGGATCCTTCGCGTCTACCGAAATACCAAAGCCGTTGTTCAAGTTGATAACGGCGCGGTCGCGGTAGTAGTCCTTAATGCTTGTGTCATAAACAAGCGGGAAGCCTACATAAGTGCGGTCGGATTTGCCTTGCGTATTCAGGGAATCTTCCGCGGTTTGGAAGTTCCAGTGCTGGTCGAACATACCGAGGACATTGCCTTGAGTCAGCTTCGCCAGATACTGGTCGTAGTTTTGAGTGAAAGCTTCTTTATCCATCAGCCCTTCATTGTACAGGCCGTTCAATTCTTTGTAATAACGTTTCGAAATATCCTGTGTTGCGAAAACGCTTGCCACGCCATTGTCTACAACAACGCCGCCGTCGTTTGGATGCCCCGTCAAATGCTCAGGCGCATTCAGCAGGCCAAATGTCCGCCAGTCGGAAGCGAGTGTCGTAAAGCCGATTGTTTTCTGACCGTCGATTTCCGGGTATTTCGCCTGATATTCGCGGATCAGCTTCATATAATCATCAAGAGTTTGGAGTTTAGGATAACCGAATTCCTTCAGTACGGCTTTTTGAATCCAGAAGGCTGGACCGCTGTAGAACGTTTCGTTCACATTGCCTTGATAAGCGCCATAGTTAGGCAGCCAGTAAATGTGGCCGTCGGACGGATCCTTCATCCGGTTCCAGTATTTCGCGTAATGCTCTTTCAGTTTCGGAGCATACTGCTCAATAAGATCTTCGAGCGGAATAACGGCACCCGCCGATACAAGCTTAGGGTCCGCGGTAATCAAATCAGGATAGTCGCCGCCGGCAATCATAACGCCAAGCTTTTGCTCAAGGTCGCCTACCAGGAATTCCGTCTTAAACGTAATGCCTAGATCTTCTTTAATTTTTTTGAACAGCTTGTTGTCCGGTGTTGGCGATTGGCCAGGAGCCCCGATAAAAGCGGAGATCTCAATTGGCTTCAATGCCTCATCCGTTGCATTTGTGCCCGAATTGCCTGCGTTCGCAGATGCAGATGGCGCAGTGGACGCGTCGCTGTTACTATTTTTGCCACCGTTATTGCCGTTACTGCACGCTGCAACCGTTAAACTCAAGGCAACCGCGACTGCCATAGTTGTCAATAATGGCTTTTTTGCTTTAACCCCCATTTGCTTCTCCTCCTACGGATTGTGTGCTTACCTCTACATTATGAAGCATTTGAATGCGTTTACATCATAATCAGAGTTAAGCATTATACCCCTACGATTTAAGGTGGGGTATTGTTTTTTTATACTCGGCAAGCTTCATGCCGAAACGCTTCTCGAACTGCTTCAAGAAATGCTGATAGCTGCAATAACCAAGCCTCTCTGCCAGCGCTGCCCCCGAAATATCCTGGTCATGGAGCAGTTTCTTCGCATCGTTCATCCGCAGATGGTGAATATATTCATGAATGCTGACGCCGTATTTTCTCGAAAAAGCCTGCCCCAGGTAGACCGGATTCATATAAAAGATTTCCGCTATCTCCTTCACCGTAACGGATTCGCAGTAGTGCTGGCGCAAATATTCCTCTACCTTGGCGATGGTCCCCCCCTGCTGCCGGTTTCGACACAATGACAACTCCTCCCGGCACAACAGGCAAAAGCTCAGTAAAAACGCATGCAGCTTCAGCAAGGAATGTTCATTCGCCCCAACAAGCGGATACCCGGTTTTCTCCAGCAGCTGGTCCGCGTCCCCGCCAAGCTCTTTGTAGATGCCGGAGCATTGCACCATAATGTGGGTAGAAAAGGCGGAGATCAAGGAAGGCATCGTCCTTTTGCCGGCAAAATGATCAAAGATCTGCTGCAAACGCTCTACAATCCGACCTTCATCATTGGTTTCAACCGCCTCTATGATTTTTTCGGCTGCCTCCCATAGATGCGAATCATAGCCAAAGCCCTGCTCCTTGATCTCGTCATAGTACAGAGGTCTCTCTCTACGGTCATAAAAGAGATAGGCACCCGCTTCCTCCGCATGCCGGTAAGAGATGCCAAGCTCCGCCGGCTCCTTCACCAGACTGCCGACTACCATGCTGAGGCTTCCGCGAACCGCTCCCCGGAGCGCTTTGTAAAGAAGCTCTGCCATATCCTGCATGGCCGACTTGCTGTCGTCCCGGAGTATGCAGGCCATCCCGATAGAGTTCGGCTCTTGATCCACGATGCTGCCTCCGACTCTCCCTTCGCCTTGCCTCTTCTCAAGCCATTCCTCGACGGTTTCCGCCGCGGATGCTAATTCCGATTCGTCCACCGCAACGCGTATGCATGTCCATCCGGCAGCATCCGCGGAGATGCGTTTAATCGAAGATTGGTCGGCATCGGACAATTCTTCGCCCCGAAGCAATGCGGTTAACGCGCGTCGCTGTGCGCAGCGCTCCGTATAGCGGGCAGCCTTCTGCCTGCGGGTCTCTTCCCCCAATACTTTATTCAAACATTCCAGTACTTCATCGGCTTCATCGCTCATAATCGGCTTCGTCAAATAATGCGAGACGCCCAGATGCAAAGCGCGCCTTGCATATTCGAAATCGCTGTAGCCGCTCATCACGACAAATTTAGTCTGCTTATGGCCCTCCAGCCTCATCTGGGAAATAAGCTCCAATCCGTCCATGATCGGCATGCGAATATCCGTAACGACTAAATCGGGCTTGGATTCCCGGATCAGGCGGGCTGCTTCTTCACCGTCTCCGCAGACCGATTCCACCTCGAATCCGTTCTTCTCCCAATCGATTAATAATTGAAGACCCTCTATTGCAAACGGCTCATCATCAACAAGCAGGACACGGTACATATTGCTCCCCCTTTCCAATTACGAAGCCGCACCCGGCTTTGTCTGGTTATTCTCAAGCTGCTGGAGCGGAATTTGATAGCTCACGGTCAGCCCGCCTTCCGGGCCGTTCATCATCCGGAATTGTACGCTTTCATGGTAAAAGAGCTCCAGCCTCCGGTACACGTTGCGCAGACCAACATGTCCTTCCATCGCATGCTCCGAACGGACCGCCTGCTGAATCCGGTCCAGTGCCTCCTGCTCCATGCCGATTCCGTTATCGGCTACGGAGACTGTTAACCCCCGTTCGGACATGCGGGCTTCGATTCTGACGGCTCCTCCGCCTTTAATCGCCTGCAGCCCATGCTTGCAGGCATTCTCCGCCAGCGGCTGAATGCTCATGATCGGTACCCGGACGTCATTCGCAAGCGGATCGATATCGACAACATAATCAAACCGATCGCCGAAACGGAATTTCTCAATCTGCAGGTACATCAGGGTGAACTGCAGCTCCTCCTTCAGCGGAACCAGATCGTCTGCCCGCCGGAGCAGCCTCCGGAGAAGAAGCGACAGGCTTTTTATGATCTCGGTCACATCCTTGTAACCGTTTTTCGTCGCCACAACAAGAAGGGCATTTAAAGTGTTGAACAGGAAATGCGGATTCATCTGGCTCTGAAGCATATTCATCTCCATCCGCACCCGCTCGACCTCCAGACTTTTCTGATGAATTTCGAGTTTGTAGACGTCGTTAATCAGCGTATTGATCTTCCTGGTCATCATATTGTAGGTGTTAATAAGACCGCCAATCTCGTCTTTCCCTTCCGGGAGAGTGACCTGATCAAACCGCTCGTTGCGTACGCGGTCCATATGCCGGGCCAACTTCTTGATCCGATAATGGTAGGAACGGAGCATAACGAATATTAACAGCGAAGGAATAAGCGTGCTTATGACCGCAAGCCACAGAATGGAACGCCGCGCTTCATCCAGAAGAGTCGTAATCCGGTCGTTGTTAGCCCTGCCAACCAATTTCCATCCTTGCACGTAACTGACTGTGCCTAGCTTGGATACAAAAACGTCTCCCTTTGTCCAATCCGACATATCGGCATCATAAACCGACTTGCCGCGGCCGCCCGTCTCCGCCACAACCTGATTCTGCTCGTTTACCAGCTCCAGCTGCAGGCTGTCGCTTTCCCTGCTCAAAATATCGTAGATTTTATCTACGTTCAAATCGATCCTTAGAAATTTGCGGTATTGCGGCTTTACAATGCTGAAGCCTTGATCCATGTCGCTGATGACGCTTATTTTCTTTGCCAGGCCTGTTGTTCCCGATGCCTCTGAATAGGCAATGACACGGAAAGCGTGGCCCGGCTGGCTTAACAATGGCCCCAGCCAAGGACTTTTTTCTTCCGGGGCATTAATGACATAATAATTGTTACCGGTCTGAATGGTATGGTTGTACGTATAAATCCGGATTTCCAAAATGTTCGGGTAAACGGGCATGTAACGCTTCAACTTATTGCGAAGAACGCTGTCATAGCTCTCGTAAGAGGAGACAGGGCTGTCGTAGGTTTTGTCGAGCACCTCGTTCAGGGAATCATCGCCTTCGATGGAATGGCTTACCGCAACGCTTTCGTCAATCATGCTGTGCAGCTCCGCCGCGGCCCGGTCCATCGATTTGCGAAGGTTCTCCTGTTCGCGGATCCGGATATTGTCCGAGTTCTGCTGGTAGAAAAAAACGTTAATGCCGATAATGGGGATGAGGATGCACAACACGTAAATCATTAGAAACTTCAGATTCAGGGGAATATCGTTGATTTTATTCGAAAACAGCCTGTTCATCACTCAAGACAATCCCCTTTTTGGTTTGATTTATAAGCCGAGGGCGATACTTTCGTCAGGGACTTGAAGACGGAGCCAAAGTATTCCGTGCTGTGATAGCCAAGCTCGTTCGCAATTGTGGACACCTTCAGATCCGTTCGAAGCAGCAGCTTCTTCGCTTCCTTGATCCTCAGAAGATGCATATAGTCGTTAAAGCAATAACCGGTTACCCTCTTGAACTGCTGGCCCATATAGACCGGATTTAGGCGGAACAGCTCCGCAAGGTCCTTCAGCTGCAGCTTCTCCCGGTAATGACCGGTAACGTATGCAACGGCCTCCTGGAGCCTGCCTTCCGGCCTCTTGCCGTTCAGCTCGTCGATCTGCCTGGCTGCCTGCAGGCACGCTGCCGACAACTGTTCCCGCACATTCCCCAGCATGCCGTATGAAGGCAGAATCCATTCCGGCGGATTCGCCGGATCCCCGCCGGCTTTATGATAAGCGCGGAGCAGTCCGCCCTGCAGATAAGAGAGAGATGCCGTCAAGCTGCTTGCCGGTTTATGGGTTCTTTCAACAAATTCAACGAGTGCGCTGGCAGCTTGTTCGATTTCAGTAACCTTGTTACGTTCTACCGCCGCCAATAAAGCCTCAGCCCGGCTCGCCGCCTCCTCCCACCGCCAATGCGTATGCTCATCCCTGTGCTCATACCAAAAAACACCCGCCCGTCCCTTGTGCAAGCCCCTGCTTCGGAGCTCCTGAAGTTGCGTATACAGCTGCCTTAGCTGCCGCCAGCCCCGCGTTTCTCCACTAACATAAATCGAGCAAAAAGGCCACCGGCCGGAAAGCCTATCCGCCATCCGCTTAACGCCCGAGTCTAGTCCCTCTTCCTGGCCATCCTGCTGCAGGGACCATACCAGCAGCCCGATTGAACCCGATGGCTCCTCCATGCATCCGCAGCCAGCCGGCAGTCCCGACAATTCAGCTTCCACTTCTTCCATAGTTGGGCCAGGCTTCCCGCCCGCTGCGTCTAAAATAATCAGTCTCCCCGCCGCCTCCGGCAAGCACCCCAGATGGGAGGTCAAGGCTGTCCGAGCCTCCTCGTTCTCCTCCTGCAGCGCTCTGGCAAATACGATGGACAACGATTCGCTGGCCGATGCCTCCATGCTGTTCCGCTGATCCATGTCTACCCGAAGCGAATCGAGCAATTCATGAATCTCTTCCTCGATAAGCGGCTTTAACAGGTACTGCTCAATCTGATGACGGATCGCAAACTGCGCGGCATCAAACCGCGAATACCCGCTCACGATCACCGTTTTTATCTCTTTCAGCCCTTGGCTTTGCTTCATTTGCCGGATCAGCTCAAGCCCATCCATAACCGGCATCTGCAGATCGGTAAATACAAGATCGGGCACTTCCCGCTCCATAACCTCAAGCGCTTCCCTGCCGTCCGATACCGCCCAGCAAAGCCGGAACCCATGCGATTCCCAATCCACCATGGTTTTCCAGCCCTCCAGCATAAACGGTTCATCATCTACAACAAGTACGTTGTACATGCGAGCACCACCTTTCAGGCGTTTATCTTCGTCGTCAATACCTAAACTCAGTGTCACATAGGGTTAAATCATCAGCAATGTTAAAAAGTTAAGATTTATTGGATTATTTTAAGATAAAATGTAAGCGTTTACGATTTATTTTGCAAGAAAACTTCACAACCCCGGTTACCCGGGGTACTGAGGCGTTCGCCCGAATCCGTTAAAATGACTGCTCGGACAGACGGTATTTCGCGGGGCTGACCCCCACCGTCAATTTGAATAAACGGCTGAAGTAGGCATGATCGGCATAACCGACAAGCTCGCCGACCTGATATATTTTTAAATTCGTCTCTCTCATAAGCCGGATGGCCTGATGGATCCGAATGCTCGTCAAATGATGAGTAAACGTAGCGCCGGTCTGCGAGCTGAACTGATTGCTTAAATAATTGGGCGTTACGCCAAGCCGCTTCGCCAGACTGACGAGAGACAGCCCTTTGTCCCCGTACTCGGCCTCCATAATCTTCATCGCCGAACGGATAATGCGGCTCACGAACTCGTAACGGAGCAGCTTCCCGTCCGTTTCCTCCGAATGCCCCAGCTGCCGCAGACTGTTGAGGTACAAGGAACGGAGCTCCGACACCGCCGCGGTAATCCCGCCAAAACCCAGCTTGATCGTAATGCCCAGGCGCTCTTCAAGCTCTCTCTTTTTCTTGAGCACGATCTCTTCCATATTCGGAACCGCATGCCTCAAGGTCAGAACGGCTGCATTCATAAAGGGAGGATCGTCGACAACAACGACTGTCCCAAGCTCCTTCATATCCTCGGTCAACTGTTCCTTCATCCAGAAACGGTCCGTCGACTGCCAGAACGGCTTGTCCTCCATTTGAAACGTAAACACTCCCGCCCAGCGGAAGGAAGGCAGGGTTGCCTCATCCCTCTGAACCTCGCGCATGTACGGCTCGGAGAACAAGGTCTGAACCTTCTTCTCCAGGGAGCTTTGCTCGCGGTGGCGCAACAAGGGAACGGAGGATTCGCCCTGCGGCCTTCCGGCAATTCCCGTATGGGGCTCAGTCAGGTTTCTGGCCTCCATAGTTAGAATGAGCAGAATCTGCATGACCTTCACCCGGATATCCAGCCGCCTAACGGGATCATTTTCCGGTTCAGCCGAGCAGATCTCCATTAGTTCTTCGATATGAGGCATCAGCTGCTGCACGGCTCGTGATTCCGCCCGGAACAAATGCTGCTCGATCCGGCTCAGCAAGCAGAACAAATCCGGGTCGTCCACATCCAGGTGCATCGAAAAATAGGTCATCGGTTCATCCGACGCATTACGGCTGTGATGAACCTCATCCGGCCGGATCAGAAGCAGATCCCCTGCCCGCTGGATATATTCCTTGCCGGAGATCACGGTCGACTGGCTCCCCTGAAGCACGATATTGAGCTCCAGCAGCGGATGCTGATGCTCCTTGTAGGACCAGCCCTTTCCGACGGTGCGCCAATGCGTGCCTAACAGCTGAAAGGCAAGCCGAAAGCTTTCAAGTATGATTTCATGAATGACCTCCGGCACTTCCCCGTCCCGATTCGTCTGCCAAGTCACGCGATCTCACCGCTTCCTGTGCTTTTTCTTGAATTATATCACAGGAACTACAGGGATGTGACGCACTCATAATATGGAATGCCGCTACTGCTCCGGACAACCGCTGACCAGATGACCGGAACGGTTGATCTTCGTCTGCAAATACTTCTCGTTATACTCGGACACATCTCCCCAAAGCGGGATACGGTCAGATACGTCAAGCCCGGCATTGCGCAGCGCGTCGAGCTTGCGCGGGTTGTTCGTTATGAGGGTAACCGGCTTATCCTTCGGCCGCAAGGAGCGCAGCACCCGGATGGCATCGCCGTAGTTGCGGGCATCATCCACAAAGCCGAGGTTCAAATTCGCCTCGACCGTATCATAGCCCTGCTCCTGAAGCAAATAAGCCATCGCTTTGCTGAACAGCCCGATCCCGCGTCCTTCATGATTCGCCAGGTAAAAAAGCGCTCCCGTCCCATGCGCCACGATCATCTTCATCGACTGATGGAGCTGGTAACCGCAGTCGCAGCGCTTGCTGCCGAATATGTCTCCCGTATGGCAGATGCTGTGCATCCGTATAAACGCCTCGTCCGCATGCTCGAAATCGCCGTAGACAAGCACGCTCGACTGCTGCATCTCCGCGAGATTGGCGCCGGACAGCTTATCTATAATATCCTCGAGCTTATTTACTTCCTCCTTGCATAACAGCCAGCAATACCAATGAAATATAGCCGTTTGATCATCCAGATTAACCGGCAGCTTGATGGGGCCAACCAAATAAATCTCCCCGTCCTCGCTGTCGATATGCCGGATTCTCCCTTCGAGAATCGAAATAACCTTATCATTCATGGTTCTCTAGACCATCCCTTCGCTTCCATTATTGACCTAGGTTGCGCAAGGACAAGGGCTGCTATGCTTATTCGCCGACTTTTATCGTATAGGAAGCGGTAAATTGATCGCCGTGGCGCTGGAACTGACCCCATACCTTATAAAGCCCCGGAGCAGGGAACGTCGCCGCGAATAAAGCTTCCGGTCCCGCCGTCTGCCCTTCCTTCGGATGAACATGCAAATAATGCTTAAGATCCGAGCTGATGATTACCACATGTCCGGCAGCACCGAGGTAGGGCTCCATATCCTGCACCGGTTTGCCCGTCTTGGCATCCTTGAAGGAGAAAGCGAGCGTTGTTTCTTTCCCCGCTTTCCGCTCGCCGGTTTGCAGCGTTGTCACCGTATTTTCGGCCGTCTTAACAAGCTTCTTGTCCGGTACAAGCGGAACGGCTGCCGCTGTTTTGCCCGCAACTGTCACTTCCGTCTGAGCAACCTGATGAGTGCCTCCCACAGGGACAAAATCCGCAAAAAGCTTATAAGCTCCGCCTTTCGGGAAGACGGTTTCTACCGTAAAATGACCCTGTCCTTCATCAACCGGATGAAGATGCTGAAATTCGCTTAAATCGCTGCTGACCGCAATGAGATGGATCTCCCTCTCGTGGTTAAGAGCAAAGCTTTGAACCGGGCGGCCGTGCGCATCCTTGAAATTAAGCTGGATAGCTGCGCTATTGCCGGCCTCCGGCTGGCTTGGCAAAAAGCTCCATTGCACGGATGTGCTCCGGTTATGCCCTTCCTCATGAGCATGGTGATGCTCATGACCGGAAGAAGTGTCGCCCGTTAGCCCCGCGTCGGCTTGATTGAAGGTTACCCCGGATGCGGACGCAGCAGCTGCTGCTGCGGAACCGGAAGCGGCCCAGCCTGTTTGGCTGGATGTATAAGCAGCCGACAAAAGAACGGCCATAAGTCCGATATGTAACGTGCGATTTCGATTTTTCCGATTGCGTTTATGCATCATGCGCTATATTCGCCCCTTCCATTTATCCCTAACAATATACCCATAGCCGGTATAAGCTAATCACCTAGGGAGAAGGCAAAAAGCCCCCAATCCCGCATAGATAAGGGGCTTGAGGGCTTTTAAAATGATTGAATCCGCACGCGCTGCCGGATGTTGGGGGATGTACCTCTCTTGCCTGACTGCTGACCGGAAAAGTAATATTGTACGAAATGCAGGATATTAGCCCAAATCAATGAAACAGGCGTGTTATGCTGCACAGAATGCAGGATATTGCCCCTATTGGAGTCATTTCGGGCCATTTTTCTTTGATATGCTGCATTCCGTGCAACGTAGAACCTTGCGTCGACCAAAGATGCCTCATTATCCTGCATAAAGTACAACGTAAGGGCAGCTCATCCAGACCGAACTAACAAAACAAAAAGCGCTGCCTGGCTCCGTCGGAGCTGGCAGCGCCTCTTTACAGCGGGTTAAACGACATCGTAGCCTTGATCCTCAATCGCTTCCTTGATCGCGTCAAGCGAAACCTTTTTCTCGTCGTACTGAACGGTTACTTTGCCCGCAGCCAAATCCACGGAGCCGCTTGCGCCTGCTCCGGTAACGGCCTTTTCCACCGCGCTTACGCAATGTCCGCAAGACATGCCTTCAACCTTCAACGTAACGTTCGCCATAATACAAATCCCTCCCGATCTTATTTCATTAATTTATTTACGGTAACGAGCAGCTCGTCAATAACTTCACTTTCTCCCGCCTGAATGCGCTCGATCACGCAGCTTTTCAGATGACCTTCCAGCAGAAGCTTCCCAACACTGTTCAGCGCAGACTGCACCGCGGCAATCTGGTTCAGCACATCATCGCAATACGTATCCTTCTCGATCATCGCCTTAACGCCGCGGATTTGACCTTCAATCCGGTTCAGGCGCGAAACGAGATTGGATTTCATCTTATCGGAATGATGGCTCTTCCGCTCGGCACCTTGTTGTTCCGGTTCGTTAGAATGGCAATGCTCGGTCTTCTCTTGTTCAATCATCTTAAATACCTCCAGGGGGTATGGCATAGTTTTATCATATCATACCCCCTAGGGGTATGCAATCCGCAATTTGAGCATAAACATCATTAAGATTAATATGCCGCAAACAAATCGGAAGTAAAGTTAAATCAATTCAATTTTATGATAGAGATGGGAGTGGAAGAACGGTTATGACTACGCTTGTGAATTATGCGCACCGGGGAGCCTCCGGCAATTATCCGGAGAACACGATGATCGCCTTCGAGAAGGCAATCGAGCTTGGCGCAACGGGAATCGAGACCGATGTGCAGATGACCAAGGACGGCAAGCTGGTGCTCATCCACGATGAATTGCTGAAGCGGACAACCGGCGTGAACAGTCTTGTTGCGGATACGTTGTCCGATGACCTGCTGCAGCTGGACGCCGGCAGCTGGTTCTCTCCGCATTTCAAGGACGCAACAATTCCCACATTGGAACAGCTTCTGGACCTCGCCAAGCAGACCGGGGCGATCATCAACATCGAACTAAAAAACGGCATCGTACCTTACCCCGGATTGGAGCAAAAGGTCATCGAAACCGTTCGTGCTTGCGGCTTGGAGAATCAGGTGATTATCTCCAGCTTTAATCATTATTCGCTTATCGAATGCAAGCGGCTGGCTCCGGAAATTCGGACTGGCATCTTGTACATGGAAGGCTTATACCGTCCGTGGAAATACGCCTTGTCGATTGGAGCTTCCGCCCTGCATGCCTCGCATTTTGCCGTGCTGCCGGGCTGGGTTGCGGAAGCCGCCCAGCATGGCGTTATCTATAACGTGTTTACGGTCAATGAACCGGCCGAGATGAAACGTCTGATCCAGGCGGGAGTCGCAGGGATCATTACCGATTACCCGGAACGGCTCACTGCTCTGCTAAACAAGCTTTAATCCGTTTAGTGGATGCTTTTCTTCGTAAAGCCGCCGCCTTGTACGTCGGCAACATTTTCAATCGCGATAAACGCTCTTGTATCAATATCGTGCACGATCGCTTTCAGCTTCGCCACTTCCAGACGGCTGACTACGCAATAAACCATTTGCGTCTCTTCTCTGGAGTAACCGCCGCGTGCCTGAATATAAGTCGTGCTGCGTCCCAGGCGGGTCATAATGGTCTCGGCGATTTCTTCGTACGCGCTGGAAATAATCGTGACGGATTTGGATTCCTCGATACCTTCAACAACAATGTCCATAACCTTGGTTGCGAGATAATAAGTGACCATCGAATACATCGCGGAATTCCATTCAAACACGAATCCAGCGAGGACGAAAATAAAGACGTTGACGATCATGATAATCTGTCCGACCGGCATGCCGAATTTTTTCGACGCCAGAATCGCAAGAATCTCCGTGCCGTCGAGGGAACCGCCGAACCGGATAACCAGACCAACGCCGGCTCCAAGAATGATCCCGCCGAACAGGACGGCCAGCAGTTTTTCTTCGGTAAATGCGTGTACATGGTGAAGCAGCTGAGTGGTAATCGACATAACGGCGATACCGTAGAGAGTGGATACGGCAAACGTTTTGCCGATTTGCTTGAACCCGATGAACAGGAACGGAATGTTCAGGATGAAGATGAATAGACCAAGGGGCAAGTGGGTTAATTCGGATACCATAATGGAGATACCGGTGATACCACCGTCGATTACATCATTCGGTACGAGGAATAATTCCAGTGATACACCCATTAATACGGAACCTATCGTGATAAAAACGGCCCTTTTAAAAATCTCTAATGCAGATATTTTTTTGTGCTCTTTTGCCATCGTGACCTCCAGCCTTTTCTTTTTAGGGTAACACAATCCTCAGGTCTTTTCAAAAAAATGCGGTCAAAAAATAGCAGCCGGCGTCATCTTATATGACACCCGACTGCTATTATGTTCCACTATTTTACTGCTTATTCGTATAGTACCGCTTTAATTTCATCGCTGTCGATATTGGACTTATCGTAGTAATAGAAGCCCGTATCGATGGTGGACTCTACCTTCTCGCCGCGAATCGCTTCGACGGCTGCCTTAACCGTCTCGTAACCGATGCCGACCGGATTTTGCGTAATGGCTCCGGCCATAACGCCGCTCTTGATCGCGTCGATTTGCGCTTTGCCCGAGTCGAAGCCGATTACGGTAATTTGGCCTTCCTTCTTCAGCTCGGTTACGGCGTTGATCACGCCAACCGCGGAGCCTTCGTTCGAGCCAAAGAAGCCTTTAATATTCGGATGCGCCTGAATCATCGCTTTCGCGAGGTCCGTCGATTTCAGATGGTCGCCGCCGCCGTATTGAATGTCGACAATCTTAATATTCGGATATTTTTCTTTGATCCGGTTCACGAAGCCGTCGCGGCGGTCAACGCCGGTAACGGAGGTCTGGTCATGCACAATGACGCCAATCTCACCTTCTCCGCCGATTAACTCCGCCATTTTGTCGGCAGCAAGAGCAGCGGCGGCTACGTTATTGGTTGAAGCGGTTGTGATCGGAATATCGCTGTCTACGCCGGAGTCGAAGGCGATAACCGGAATGCCGGCATCCTTCGCTTTTTGCAGGAGAGGAACGGAAGCCTGGCTGTCGAGAGCGGCAAAACCAATCGCGCTAGGCTTCTTGTCTAGAGCCGCCTGCAGCATTTCGATCTGTTTGTCGACCTGCGCTTCGGTCTCCGGTCCTTCGAAGGTGATCTCCACGTTGAACTCCGTGGCGGCTTTCTCCGCGCCGGCTTTAACCGCCTGCCAGAATTGATGCTGGAAGCCCTTCGATATAATCGGAATATAAATTTTGTCTCCGCTTGCCTTGGTCCCCCCGTTGTTCGCGCTGGGTTTGCTGCCCGTATTGCCCGTGTTCTTCGAGCTGTCCGAGTTATTCGACCCGCACGCGCTAAGCATAACAACCGTCATTAACGCAACTGCCAGCAATGCCGTAACCTTTTTCACCGAAATCTCCCCTTTGATTTTGAATTCAATCAGATCTTTGGATTCAATAAGATCTTTGGACTCAATCATCCTATATAGAATCACTGGCTCTTCGGTCCGCAAGACTTGCGAAGGCGCCAGCGTTTCTAGCGTGAACCGGAATTACGCTTTGCGGCGGCGCAGAATGTCCGCGTAGACCGCAAGCAAGATGACGATGCCGACCACAACGGTCTGCCATTCCTGCGGAACGGACAAGATGCGAAGGCCGTTCGTCAGCACGCTCATAATCAGAGCGCCGATAACCGTACCGACGATCGTCCCCTTCCCCCCGCTAAGCGAGGTGCCGCCAATCACAACCGCCGCTATAGCCTCAAGCTCGTAACCGGCCCCAAGCGCAGGCTGCGCGGAGTTGAGCCGGGAAGCAATCAGAATGCCCGCCAGACCGGTGAAGACACCGGTAAGAGTGTAGATTACGATTTTCCAATAGTTCACGTTAACGCCGGACAGCCTGGTTGCTTCCTCATTGCTGCCGAGGGCAAAGTTATAACGGCCGACGATTGTCCTGGACAACAGAATGCTTCCGATAATGGCGGCGATGAAGAAGATGACAACCGCATTCGGGATGGCAAAGCCCGGGATAAGCTTGTCGAAGAACGAGCCCTGCGACACCTCGCTGAATACCGGATGATCGTTGAAGTAGATCGGCTTCGTGCCGGAGATGACAAGGGCAAGGCCCTTGGCGATCATCATCATGGCAAGGGTGGCGATAAACGGCGGGATCTTAAGCCTGGCAACCATCACGCCGGAGAGCAGCCCGCAAACGGCGCCCGTCAGGATGCCCCCGATAATGCCAATCGGAACCGGCAGCCCCCAGTACGTAATAAACACCCCTGTCATTACCGCGCTTAAAGTCATCACCGTTCCGACCGACAAATCAATGCCGCCCGTAATAATGACAAACGTAGAGCCCAGCGCCAGAACACCGGTCACCGCGGTTGAGAGCAGAATCCCTACGATATTGGAGAATTGAAAAAAGTTGCTGGACGAAAAGGTGAATACGAGAATAAGGACGATCAGACTGGCAAAAGCAAGCACCTGCTGCAGAACGCCCGGCTTCAGAATAATCGCGGTCTGCTTGCCGCCAAGCTGCGCCATTTCGGCTTTTGGCTGCATTTTCATTGAGATTCCCCCTAAACTCCGTTGTTAAGCTCTTAAAGTCGCATACCGCATAATCTGCTCCTGCGTGGCTTCCTCGCGGTCCAGCTCGCCCGTGATGCGCCCTTCGCACATGACGATAATGCGATGGCTCATCCGCAAAATCTCGGGAAGCTCCGAGGAGATCATGATGATCGATTTACCCTTATCGGCAAGATCGTTCAGCAGCTTGTAGATTTCGCTTTTTGCGCCAACATCGATCCCGCGGGTCGGCTCATCAAAGATCAGAATGTCGCAACCCTGGGTCAGCCATTTGCCGATAACAACCTTCTGCTGATTACCACCCGAAAGGAATTTGACGTCCTGATCGATATGAGGCGTCTTCACCTTCAGCATCTCGACAATCTGTTCGGCTGCCTTCGCAATCTTGCTCCGGTTCACCCAGCCTACCCCATTCACGTATTGCCGAAGCGAGGCAACGGCCACGTTTGTCTTCACGTCCATCTCCACGATGCAGCCGTACCGCTTGCGGTCCTCCGACAAGTAGCCGATTCCCGCCCGCACCGCATCATAAGGCTGCTTCATCACAACCTTGCGGCCATGTACCGTAATCTCACCCGCATCGATCGAATCGGCGCCAAAAATCGCTCTTGCCACCTCGGTCCGTCCCGCTCCAATCAGTCCAGCGAAGCCGATGATTTCTCCTTTGCGGAGCTTAAAGCTGATATTGTCCAGCGCTCCCTTGCGGCTTAGCCCTTTCACCTCAAGAACCGTCTCGCTATTCTCCGCTATCCGGTTCTGCTTGGTACTGTCATAGATCTCGCGTCCAACCATCATCGCAATGATCTGCTCGTTCGTAACGGAAGCCGTCGGCACCGTATCGATGTATCGACCGTCCCGCATGACGGTGATCCGGTCGGTAATCCGCTTCAGCTCATCCATCCGGTGCGAAATATAGACGATGCCAACTCCACTCGTTCTAAGCTGGTTTATAATAACGAACAGATCATCGATCTCCGTATCGCTCAGCGCCGCGGTTGGTTCGTCCATGATGAGCACCTTGGCGTCGTAAGACAACGCTTTGGCGATCTCCACCATCTGCTGCTTCGCTACGGTCAGATTGGCGACCGGTTCATCCGGATCCAGCTCCATGTTCAGCCGGTCAAACAAACGCTCGACCTTCCGCTTCAGCTCCCGCTCGTTCAGAAACAGCCGAAATCCCCGCCGAGGCTCGCGTCCGATATAAATGTTCTGTGCCACCGTCAGATCAGGCGCCAGGTTCAGCTCCTGGTGAATGATCGAAATGCCCAGGTTTTGAGCGGTTTTCGAATTGGGAATCTCGACTTCGGATCCGTCGTATACGATGCTTCCCCCATCCTTCTGATAGACGCCGGTCAGCACCTTCATCATGGTAGACTTGCCCGCCCCGTTCTCTCCGACCAGCGCGTGCACCTCGCCCCTCCTTAATTCGAAGCGGCAGTCCTGCAAGGCTTGAACGCCCGGAAAATACTTGCTGATCCCTTCCATCTGAACGAGTATGTCCTTCATGCCTCCATCACTCCATCCCGCTGTAACTAAGCTCATTCTAAAGCGCTTTCGCTTTTGCCAGAATGGAATAATGTATTTGAATAGTTGAAAAAAATCTGTTCCTTATAAACAGAAAAAAGCTACTCTCCCACAAAGGGGAAGAGCAGCTTCTGATTTTGTTCCGTATACATATTGTCTTTGTTGATAATGACCGATTCCGTATCGATCAGCTTCGGCACCTTCTTGCCTCGCACCGCTTCGATGGCCGTCTTTACGCTGAGGTAGCCCATATTGTAAGGCTTCTGAACAATGGTTGCCTGCAGCACGCCGCTTTCAATCAGCTTTACTTCGTCCACCGAGCTGTCGAAGCCTACAAGCTTCACTTTCCCGCTGAGCCCAAGCTCCTCAATGGCCCGTCCGGCGCCAACGGTAGAAGGCTCATTTAGCCCAACAATTCCTTCGATGCCGGGGTTTTCGGTGAGAAGCTCTTTGGTCAGCTCATAGGCCTTCTCGAGCCGGCCCTCACTGTAGAACGTATTCGCCACCTTAACCTGTGAATGATCTTCCAGCCACTGGCGCACGCCCTTTTCCCGTTCAAGCTGCGACGAGGTTCCGTAAACGTAACTCATAATGGCGATTTTCGAGGAAGCGGACTCCGGCAGCAGCTTGGCCATCTCTTCTCCGGCCTTCTCCCCGGCTGCAATATTGTCCGTTGCGATAAAGCTGAGCGCATCATCGCTGTTAATGCGGGAATCCACCGTAATAAGCTTGATGCCCGCCTTAACGATCTGCTGGGCAACCGGAACGAGCCGGTTATAATCGGTTGCGGCCATCACGATCGCATCCGGCTTCTGCCGGATGGCCTGCTCCAGCTGCTCCATCTGAATATCGATCTCCGTCTCGGACGGAGGTCCAATAACCTGAACATTGGCGCCAAATTCATTGGCCGCGTCCTCAACTCCGGTGATCAGCACCTTCCAGAAATCAATCGCCGAGCTTTTTGCTTTTACCGTAACGATGATATCGACGGGCTTCTCCGTACGCTGGCTTGCCGCCCATTTATAGATGCCAACGACAGCAATTACGATAATAATCGCGGCAATGGCGACGGAGGCCGATCTGCGTCTGTACTCGCTCATGCGCCAACACCTCCCGCCAATTCATCGCCTTCAATGGCGGCAATCCGTACCGTTACGGTTGTCCCTTCATCCGGTGCGCTTTTGTACGTCAAGCCATACTCCTTGCCGAAATAAAGCTGGATCCGCTCGTGGACGTTCACCACACCAACCCCTTTGCTTTCCCGGTCGCTTCTCCTCGGCTCCAGAATGGTTCGGAGCGCCTCCGCCTCCATCCCAACGCCGTTATCGCTCACTTCCAGCCAAATATAACCGTCCCTTTTGCCGCCGGTAACCTGAATCGTACCCGTCCCGATTCTGTTCTTGATGCCGTGGTAGATCGCATTCTCGAGCAGCGGCTGGAGCAGCACCTTCAGGGTGCGGTACGCGTAGATATCCGGATCAATATCAATATGGAAATCCAGCTTGTCCTTGTACCGGATTTTCTGGATCGTCAGGTAGTTGGCGACATGCTCAATCTCCGTCCGGATCGGGACCAGCTCCTGTCCCCGGCTGATGGACGAGCGGAACAGCCGCGCAAGCGCGGAGGTCATCAGAACCACCTCGTCCGTCTTTTTCCCCTCGGCCATCCAGATGATCGAATCCAGCGTATTGTACAAAAAATGCGGGTTAATCTGCGCCTGCAGCGCCGTCAGCTCGCTCTTCCGCTTAATCTCCTGCTCCCGGACGACCTGGCTCATCAGCTCCTCGATTTTGACGACCATCAGGTTAAACGTGCGGGCAAGAGAAGCGATTTCCCTCGAATTGCCGATAGGCACCCGGATATTAAAGATCCCCTTCTCCACCTTCTTCATATGCTCCTGCAGCTGCTTGATTGGACGGGACAGATTACGAGAAATAAAGACGGCAAGCAATAGGCCTACAATTAAGCAAAAGACTCCCGCCGCCACCATCGACAGCTGCATTTCGCGTTTGTTGCCGATTAACTCATTGACGTAAGACACGCCAACGATTTTCCAGCCGAAGCCGGTATCCTGAATCGTATAGATCCGGCTTGTCTTCCCTTCCTCGGTCGTAAAGCTGCCGCTGCCCTTCGCCAGCACCTCGTCGATTTTCTCCGACTTCAGATTGCTGTAGATCAACTGCTGCTGCGGGTGGTAGACGATATTGCCGTTCTCATCCACGATAAATACATACCCGCGTTTGCTTAAGTCAATGTTGTTCAGTGTGTCGTTGATAACGCTGAAGTTCAAGTCGACAAGCAGCACGCCGCGCGGCTCCGTCTGATCCTTGCTCCACAGCTCCCGGCTGAGCGATACGACCCAGTCGTATTCATTCTTGAACATATGCTGGACATGGGAGGAAGACACGACGATCCGGCCCGATGCTTCCTGCGCGCTGGTGTACCAGGGCTGTTCCGCCAGCTTGACGCTTGGATTCAGCTCGACATGCTCGCGGTCCGAGACGAACCGGCCGTTATAGCCAATCACGTTAATCGAAGCGATGTCTTTGCGAGAAGCGATAATGGAGTGAAAATACGCCGAGATCCGCTGCTCGCGCGCCAGCTCCTCCGGGCTTGTCCCGTTATTCCCCGCTTCGTTTACAAGCTCGCGGACATCTTCGTTGCTGAGCGCGAGCATCGATATATTTTCCATGCTGGTAATGTAGGTCTGAATGTTGGCATTCACCTGGCGGATCAGCTCCGCCGTATAGTCCTGGGCCGTCTCGCGGACGGATGAGGCCGACAGCTGGTAAGAGATGACGCCAAGCAGGATAGCCGTTAGCAGAATAAGACAGGCAGAGGCGGCGGCGATATTCGTCTGAATGCTTTTGAATTTAAATAATTCCATAAGCGCGCCTCATGCCTGTTCCGCCGCCGTCCGATGACGGTAATCCGTTGGGGACTCCCCCGTGTGCTTCTTGAACAAAACGCTGAAATACTGCGCATCGCTATAGCCGGTTCTAGCGGCAATCTCGTAGGTTCGCAGGCCGGTAAATTTCAGCAGCTCCTTCGCTTTGTCCATCCGTACGGCAGTCAGGTACTCGATAAAGGTTCTGCCGGTGTGGGCTTTAAAGGCCGCGCTGAAATAGCTGACGCTCATATGAACCTGCTTGCAGACGGCTTTCACCGATAGATTCTCGTCCTCATAATTGGACTCCAGATAGACGATCGCTTCAGCAATCTGTGACCGGCACTGATCATGGCGTGTTGCCGTTACGCTATGAACGGCTTGCCGGCAGGCTGTCTTCAGCCAGTCCCCAATCTCTTCCATTGTCCTGAACCGATAGATTTCGGTCATTGGGTTAATGCCTTCTCCGAACACCACGGATTCCTTGCAGCCAATATCGCCAAGCGCCTGCATGACGGCAAGAATCGTTCTTTGAATACGCAAATAGCAGTGGTCGATGCTGGCCAGTTCTGCTTTGTTATATCGGATCAGCGCTTCGATCGCACGCTCTACTTCATCCGCCGTACCCGTCTTGATTCCCGCTATTAATTCACGGTCGAACTCGGCCGGATGCCCGGCCGGCGAGCTTCGGCGTTTCTCCATATCCAGAATGCTGATGACGCTGTTGTCGCCAAGCACAAGCCGATAGTCTAACGCTGCCGCCGCAGCCTTGCAGGTCTCTCTGATTCTCGTATAGCTATGGACGGTCATGCCGATTCCGACCGAAACGGTCAGCTTCAGGAATTGCACCGCCGATTGCCGGATACGCTCAGCCAGCTCCTGCGCCTTTTCTTGCAGCAGGTCCTCTCGCTCACCGCCAAGGACGGCCATCACCCGTTCCTCTCTGCTGCGGAACACAACGGCCCCCGGCTCCCCGCTAATGATCTCCTGAGCGATATTGTACACGGCAAACCTGAGCAGCTCCCGGTCCGTATCCGCCCCGCCTTGCTCTTCGAGCCGGTCCGTGTCGATCGCCAGCCCCAGATAGCAAGGTCCCGTCAGTTGAATCTGAAAATACTGCAGGCGCGAAGCAATCTCCTTCTCGCTTAAGGCCATCGTCGACATCCGCTCGAGGAAGCGTTCCTTGAGGAGCGGCATGCTCTCATGCAGCTGGCTTTGCAGCCGGGCCAGATCCTCCCGCTCCCTTTTCTCCTCGTCCAGCTCCAGCCGGAGCTTATGCAGCATCGCCGAGAACTCGGCTGCCGTTACCGGCTTCAGGATAAAATCCTTTACCTTCAGCTTCAGCGCCTGCTGCGCGTATTCGAAATCATCGTATCCGGTCAGAATGACGACCTTAGTCCCCGGATACCGTTCCATGACTTCACGGGACAAGGCCAGTCCGTCCATAAACGGCATATTAATATCCGTCAGCACGATATGCGGCCGCAGCCGTTCGATCTCTTCCAGCGCCTGCACGCCGTTCTCGCAATCCGCCACGCACCGAAAGCCAAGCTCCTCCCATGGTATGCGCTCCCTGATGCCTTCCCTTACGACCGCTTCATCATCCACCAGCAATATCGTATACAAGGTCGTTCCCCCTATTGCCTATCAGGATTGGAATTGTATGCGCTTTTATTATAGTCAGCGAAATAGAATTCCGGCAACGAGGAAAAAGAACAACGCAAAGAACCTCACTGTCAGTGAGGTTCCGCATTGCTCATCCGGGGTCTCCTCTAGCGTCCGAGGAAATGCTCCACAAATGCGCGATAAGGCGATCGCTCGGGTATCGCTTGCGCGATTTGACGCAGGCTTGCCTGAAACTGCCGCATTTGCTGCTTTCCTGTCCAATCGTCCGGAAGCAGCGGATCCGGAAGCATAGGATCGCGCAATCCAAGCTCCGCAATGATCTCGCCTAGTTCGAGAAAAAGGACAAATAATTGCAGTCCGTCCTCATCTCCCGTATGTTCAAGCCCCGCCAGAGCAGGCACCAGGCGCTCCTGTAACCATCGGTCTTTATCCCGATACAATTCCTGCAGCTCCTTAAGCGGCCATAGACGGAAGGAGTGCTCCTGCGTAATGTGGTTATGCACAATCCTTGTACTCGTAACCGTTATATATCCTGCAACTTCGCACTGCCGGCTGAGCCGGGTGACCTCGTCCCGGTAATCCCATGGCGAGACATAGACGCTTTTATAAAGCGAACCAAAACCTAGCTGCAGCAGCTCCGATCGGAAGCTATCCCTTCTGCGGCGCTCCGATTCCGGAATCTCGAACATAACCATGCACCATTGCCCGTCCCATTCCTTTTCGTACAAACCGGGCTTAGCGTTAATGATCCGAATGAATTCCTCGCCAAGAGGCGTTGCCTTGTACCGGGAACGTTCCGCCGATTCGGCGTAGCCTTCCTTCTTCAGCCTGGAAAGAGCGTTGCGTACAATCTGATGGGAGATGCCTCGCGCTTCATACACCTCGATAAGCCTGCTGACGGCTGCGCCCGATCCGGCTCCATCCCCGCTAGTTAGGAGATACAGCAGCTGTTTCTCTAACGATAACAAAGGCCCCACGGCTCCTTTGACAAAAATAAACAAAAAAAAGATTGACATTTATTCACTGCCAATAATATAACATAAATATAAACGTTCGTATATAAATTGGTTATAAAAATTCGTTTTGAAAGCGAGGCATTACCTATGCGCATTGTTTATCACGGACATTCCTGTATCCAAGTGACCCATGATGCCGTTTCCGTCATCATTGACCCTTTCTTGACCGGCAATCCGCTCGCCGTCTCCAAGAGTCTGGAACAGATTAAGACGCAGTACATCATCCTGACCCATGGTCATTCCGATCATATCACCGATGCCATTCCGCTGGCAAAACAAAACCATGCCCCCATTATTGCCGTTGAAGAGCTGGCCGTCCATCTGGGGAGGCATGGCGCTCAGGTCGAGCCGATGCATGTCGGCGGAGCTTGGGACTTTCCGTTTGGGCGCGTCCATCTGACGCCAGCCCTTCATACCTCATCCGCCCAATCCGAGGATGGTCAGATTGTCTATACCGGATCTCCGGTCGGGATTATTCTCCAAATGGGCGGCATTACTCTCTATCATGCGGGAGATACGGGATTGTTCGGCGATATGCGTCTGATTGGGGAACGTTTCGATATCGACATCGCATTCCTGCCGATTGGCGGACGTTTTACGATGGGGCCGGAGGACGCCGCAATTGCCGCGTCTTGGATTAAAGCGCGCCGCGTCATTCCCATTCATTACAATACATTCCCCGTCATTAAGCAGGATGCCTCTCTTTTCGTACAGATGCTTCTGCAGCAAGGGCTTGCCGGTCAAGTACTTGCACCCGGCGAGCAAGTGGTCATTCACTCAAGCTAATCAAAGGAGATGCTCTCATGAATATATGGCATACATTCCTCTACATTATCGTTCCGATCCTTATTCCGCTGGCCATCGGCGCATGGCTTCACCGCAAATTCAAGTTCGAGCTTGGCGGCTTCTCCAAGATGCTCATGTATTACTACATTCCCGCGCTTGCCTTCGTAAAAGTATACGAAGCCGAGCTGACCGCTTCCTTGGTAGGTACCATTTTCCTGTTCCTCGCCGCGCAGTTCATCCTAATTGTCCTACTCGGTCATGGCGTAAGCCGGATGCTTCGCCATCCCAAGCCACTTGCTGCGAGCTTCTCCAACAGTATCGCGTTAACGAATAATGGCAATATCGGTATCCCCGTTAATGCCATGGCGTTCAAACATGATCCGTTTGCGATGTCGATACAGATGATGGTCGTGACCTTTGAGCTGTTCGCCACCTTTACCTTTGGTCTGCTTAATGCCAGCAGAGCGGCAAGCGGTCTTAAGAACTCATTGCTTCAGTTTGTCAAAACACCTGTCTTGTATGCCATTATCGCAGGTTCTCTTCTGCGGCTCGCCCACATTCCTATGCCGGAACCGCTTCTGACGCCTTTATCGACCATTGCCGACGGGATGCTCAGCTTCGCTTTGCTCACGATTGGCGCACAAATGGCTTCCACGATGCTGTCACTCCATACGATTACCGTCTTATGGAGCAGCCTCATCCGGCTTGCGGCAGCTCCATTTATAGCCTGGCTGCTTCTTGAACTCATACATGTACAAGGCATTACGGCTCAGGCGCTCTTCATCGCAAGCGCAATTCCGACAAGCCGCAACAGTGCCGCACTTGCCCTTGAGTACAACAATGAGCCTGGTTTTGCCGCCCAGGCCGTGCTGTTCTCCACCCTGCTCAGCAGCGTGACGCTAACGATCATCATCCAGCTGTCGGGTACGCTGTTCCCGGCGTAACATGCTATTCCTATTCCATTGGTGCCACTGCCAGCTGGAGCTCGCGCTCCAGCTGCTCCGCATAAGCCGTGCTGACGCCCGCCGACCAACCGAACAGCTCCGCCATATAACTTTGCACGCCGTCCTTACAGCGGATAACACGGCTGCGGTCGAACAGGAGACTGCCGCTGCGGCGGATCCAGAAGTCGACCGGCTTGCAGGCCATTTCATAGCGGATCGCATACAGCAGCTCCAGCAAAAGCGTAACCGGAAGCTTTCGGCGAATCGCTTCCTCGTGCGCTTCGGGCATAAGGCTGAGCACGGTATCGATGTTGGACCCGAACCGGCGGACAAGCCGTTCCGCATCCGGGCCGGCGAGCCCCGCTTTGACGGCTGCCGCCTTTTTATCCGAGACAAATCGCTCATATCCTTCCGAGCCGCCAACATCGCCGCCCGAGATCGTAAGCGTCTTCGTCCGGCTCTCGCCTATACCGCCCCGTCCGGCTTTGGCAAGCTGCTCTGCGGCCTGATCCATAACGGTCTCGGCCATCTTCCGGTAGCCGGTCAGCTTGCCTCCTGCCATGGAGAGAAGGCCGGAAGGCGATACAAGCACCTCGTCGCGCCGCGAAATCTCGGACGG
The DNA here is from genome assembly GCF_037146255.1 of Paenibacillus sp. MMO-58. Taxonomy (NCBI): domain Bacteria; kingdom Bacillati; phylum Bacillota; class Bacilli; order Caryophanales; family Paenibacillaceae; genus Paenibacillus; species Paenibacillus sp. MMO-58. The sequence continues at coordinate 76,434 of NZ_JBBCVY010000004.1, read as the reverse complement.
GTCTTTCCCTTCCTGATGAATAAGCGGCCTTACGCCTGCCCAGCTCGATTCCACGTCCTCGGCTTTCAGCCCAAGCGTAGGGAACATATCGTTAGCCGCCTTCAAAATATACTGCCGGTCCGCAGCCGTCATCCTCGGATGGACAAGGTCCTCCTTGTAATCCGTATCGGTTGTGCCGATATACGTCTTTCCGTCGCGGGGAATCGCAAACAGCATCCGGCCGTCTTCCGAGTCGAAGTAGATGGCCTGACCAAGCGGGAAACGTCTCTGGTCGAATACGAGATGGACGCCTTTCGTATGATGGAGCGTCTTCCCCTTCTTGGATCCATCCTTCTCCCGTATCGCGTCTACCCAAGGACCTGCGGCATTGATCGTAACCTTTGCCTTCACTTGTCCCGTATTTCCCGTCAGCCGGTCCCTCACGTCCGCGCCAACGATCCGCCCGTTCTCGTACAGCAGCGATTCGGCCTTCACGTATGAGATCGCGCAAGCTCCGAGCTCTACGGCTTTTTTCATCACTTCTATCGTTAATCGGGCATCGTCGGTGCGGTACTCGACATAATAGCCGCCGCCCTTCAAGCCCTCCCGCTTCAGCAGCGGCTCGCGCGTGACCGTCTCGTCTTTTCCAAGCATTTTCCGCCGCTCGGCGCGTTTAACCCCTGCCAGAAAGTCATACAATCGAAGCCCTAGCGAAGTACTGAACATCCCGAAGGTACCGCCTTTATAGATCGGGAGCAGCATCCATTCCGGCGTGGTCACATGCGGCCCGTTCTCGTACACAATCGCGCGTTCCTTGCCAACCTCGGCCACAACTCCGATCTCGAGCTGCTTCAAGTAACGCAGACCACCATGCACCAGCTTGGTCGAACGGCTTGACGTCCCTCCGGCAAAATCCTGCATCTCCACCAGCGCCGTCTTTAGTCCCCGCGTAACCGCATCAAGCGCGATCCCCGCCCCGGTAATGCCTCCGCCGATAATAAGCAGATCATATTCCTCCGCCTGCAGCCGCCCGAACTGCTCCTCTCTCTTTAGAGCGTTAAATAAAGCTGGTCCTCCCCCATGTCCGTTCCCGCTTGCCATTACGAACCGCTCCTATCGCAAATTCTTTATTTATGTGTAAAAAAGAAAACCGCGAACATTTCTCCATTATGCTATTACGCATCATGAAGAACTGCCACGGTCTATCTCCTTATCGAAAAGCCATTGCCGCCTGCACGGCCTTCTGCCATCCGGCATACAGCTGATCCACCCGCTCCTGTGCCATCGCCGGCTCAAAAACGAGATCCAGCCGTCGCTGCTCCAGAATCTCCCCGCGCCCCTGCCAATAGCCAACCGCAAGCCCCGCCAAATAAGCGGCGCCAAGCGCCGTTGTCTCGCTGATGACCGGCCGTTCGACCGGCACGCCAAGCAGATCGCTCTGGAACTGCATGAGCAGATTATTGCGGATTGCGCCGCCGTCCACGCAAAGCGTTTGCAGCGGAATGCCAGCCGACTGCTCCATCGCGTCCAGCACATCCTTCGTCTGATACGCGATCGACTCGAGCGTCGCCCGGACAAAATGCTCGCGCCGCGTCCCGCGCGTCATGCCGAATGCCGCGCCGCGGACCTCGCTGTCCCAATAAGGCGTCCCCAGCCCAACAAAGGCCGGAACAACGTAAACGCCTTCCGTCGAATCCACCGAAGAAGCTAGTTTTTCGCTCTCCTCCGAGGACTCGATCAATTCCATGCCGTCGCGAAGCCACTGCACCGCCGAACCCGCTACGAAGACGCTGCCTTCAAGCGCGTATTCCACCTGGCCGTCAAAGCCCCAAGCGATGGTCGTAAGCAAGCCATGCTCCGAACGGATCGGCTCCGTGCCGGTATTCATCAGCATAAAGCAGCCGGTGCCGTACGTATTTTTCGCTTCGCCCTTCTCAAAGCATCCATGCCCAAACAAAGCTGCCTGCTGGTCGCCCGCAGCGCCCGCGATAGCAATAGGCCCGCCAAACAACGATGCCTCCGTTGTGCCGTACACCTCGGAAGACGAGCGCACCTCCGGCAGCATGGAAGCCGGAATGTCCAGCCATTCGAGCAAGTCGGCATCCCACTTCAGCTCATGGATGTTGTACAGCAGCGTCCGCGACGCATTCGAATAGTCCGTCACGTGAACCGCTCCGCCGGTCAGCTTCCAGATCAGCCAGCTGTCCACGGTGCCGAATAACAGCTCGCCTGCCGCGGCTTTGTCACGCGCTCCCGCCACCTCGTCGAGCACCCATTTCGCTTTTGTTCCGGAGAAATACGGGTCGATCAAGAGCCCTGTTTTCTCCCGAATCGGCATCTCATGGCCAGCTTCCTTCAGCGCTTCGCAAATGCCCGAAGTCTGGCGCGATTGCCAGACGACGGCGTTATAGACGGGCTTGCCCGTCGTTTTGTCCCAGATGATCGTCGTCTCCCGCTGATTCGAGATGCCGATTGCGGCGATGCGCTTCGCCTTCAGACCTTCCTTCTCAAGCAGCTCGCGTATAACCTTCAGCGAGGTTTCCCACAGCTGCTCGGCGTCCTGCTCCACCCAGCCCGGATGCGGGAACGTGCAGTCCACTGCCGTCTGGGCAACCGCACGCGGGTTCCCCGCTTTATCGAATAAAATCGCACGTGTGCTCGTTGTCCCTTGGTCCAGCGCGATGATATAGGTTTCCTGCTGCGTCATAATGATCGATCCCCTTTATCCATAAATCCTGCATTTCCAAGTACCCGCTTCCACTATTGTATTCTATTCGCGGCGCTGAGCCAAACTCCCTTTGCTTGACGCTTACATTCCTTTAATATCTTTCCGATACGATCTTCGCCTGCGTGAACAGGAGCAGGTAATCGCGGCCGCCCGCCTTCGAATCCGTACCCGACATATTGAACCCGCCAAACGGATGCGCGCCCACAAGCGCACCCGTGCATTTGCGGTTTAAATACAAATTGCCTGCCATAAACTCGCGCCGAGCCTGCTCCAGATGCGCCCGGTTTCTCGAAATAACGGCTCCCGTCAAGCCAAACTCCGTATTGTTCGCGATCTCAAGTGCATTCTCGAACGATTTCGCTCTCGTAAAAGCAAGCACCGGACCAAAAATCTCCTCCAGCGAGATTCGGGCGTTCGCGTCTACATCGGCAAAGATCGTAGGCTCGATAAAATAACCGACCGAATCATCGGATGTTCCCCCGGCGACCAATCGGCCTTCTCCCTTGCCGATCTCGATATACTCCTGGATTTTGCGGAAAGCCTTGTCATCGATAACAGCTCCTACATTCGTGGTAGCATCCGCAGGATCGCCTACCGTAAGCCGGTTGGTCCGGTCCAGAACCTTCGCCAGCACCTCGTCGTACACGGCTTCGTGGACGATCGCTCTGGAGCAGGCGGAGCATTTTTGCCCGGAAAAGCCAAAGGCCGCAGCTACAATCGAATCCGCGGCCAGATCCAGATCCGCCTCCGCATCCACGATGATGGCGTCTTTTCCGCCCATTTCGGCAATGACGCGCTTGATCCATTTTTGCCCCGGCTGCGTCTTTGCCGCCCGTTCGTTGATCCTTAGTCCAACCTCGCGGGAACCGGTAAAGCTGACGAACCGCGTCAGCGGATGATCCACCAGATAATCGCCAACCTCGCTGCCCGGCCCCGGCAAATAATTGACGACGCCCGCAGGGACGCCGGCTTCTTCAAGCAGCTCGAAAAACTGCGCCGCAATAACCGACGTTGGGCTTGCCGGCTTCAGGACAACCGTGTTGCCGCATACGAGAGCGGCTGTAGTCATGCCCGCCATAATAGCTAGAGGGAAATTCCAAGGCGGAATGACAATACCGACGCCAAGCGGAATATAATAAAGTTGATTCTCCTCATCGTCAAGAGGAGTCAGAGGCTGCGGCTTGCTTATGCGCTGCAGCTCGCGCGCGTAAAATTCCATAAAATCAATCGCTTCCGCCGTATCCGCATCGGCCTCGGCGCGGGTTTTGCCCGCTTCAAATGTCATCCATGCGGAGAATTCATGCTTGCGCCGCCGCAGCAATGCCGCTGCTTTATATAAATACCTGGCCCGTTCGCTTGGCTCGGTATGCTTCCAGCTGTCGAAGGTGCGAGCCGCTGTCTGAATGGCCTCTTCCGCAAGACTGGCATCCGCTTGGGAGACTACGCCGATCACCTGATTTTTGGAGGCTGGATTCGTGGACGGCAATGTCCGCGTTGTCGTAATCCGGCGGCTTCCGATCACAAGCGGATACTCCCTGCCCAGCCTGGATCTCACCAATTCAAGCGCCGCATCGTACGCCTTGTTATTTGCTTCCAACTGAAAGTTCGTAAAAGGCTCATTCTTAAATGTTGCCCTCATACCCGCATCCCCCTTCGATACATGCTCACTATTCCATTTATAGTTCATCCGGCAGGACGTTATGTTTTTTACTTTGAAAGGAGCGATAGACAATGGGTGCAGGCCTTTACCGCCGAACACTGCTAGGCATCACCGGCAACAAGCTTGTGGAGCATCTATCCATCCGCTACGGCCGCAAGCTCGCTTCCAAATTCATCGCCGGCGACAATCTGGAAGAAGCGATGGATCGAACGGAGGAGCTGAACAGTCAGGGCATTATGGTGACGCTGGACCATCTTGGAGAAGGGATCAAGGACTTGAAGGAAGCCGAGGGTTACAGGGATGAGTATTTGAAGATCGTCCGCGAGATCGCGAGGCGCAAAGTGAACGCCAACGTCTCGCTCAAGCCGACCCAATTCGGCCTCGCGCTGGATAAGGAGCAATGCCATTCCAATGTCCGGGCGGTTGTGTCGGAGGCGAAGTACAGCCGGATTTTTGTCCGGCTCGATATGGAGGATACGCCGTATACGCAGGCGACCATCGATTTGGTGAGGAGACTGCATGCCGGCTGGATGACGAATGTCGGTACCGTCATTCAAGCGTATTTGCACCGGTCCGAGGATGATGTGAAGGCGCTTAGCAAGGAAAAGGTTAATCTGCGGCTGGTGAAGGGTGCTTACAAAGAGCCCCCCGAGGTGGCGTACCAGAATGCGGGGCAAGTGCTCGACAACTTCAAGAGGTTGATTGAGCACCGTCTGAATAACGGAGTGTATACGGCCGTTGCCTCCCATGATGATAAGGTCATCAATTTCACCAAGGCTTTCGCCGCGGCGAACAATATTTCGAAGGACGCGTTCGAGTTCCAGATGCTCTACGGCCTTCGCATGGGCAAGCAAGCCGAGCTAGCCCAGGAAGGCTACCGCGTCCGCTGCTACGTGCCTTACGGCACGATGTGGTACCCGTACTACACCCGCCGTTTGGCCGAAAAGCCGGCGAACCTGGTGTTGGTTTTGAGGAATATGTTTAAGTAAAGCGTTTGATTAACCAGGACGAAGGCCCTCCCCCTTCCACGCCTTGCAAATTCGCATAAAAAAGAAATCCCTGCGGGTGCGCAGGGATTTCTTTTTTGTCGGCTTCAGGGGCCGAGGACGTAAGGAGTCAAGTGGGCTGCAGGCGGGCTCAAAGCCAACGTCCCCCCCATCCCGGCTAACGAAACGTAGTATCGTTATTTCCGTTAAAATGGTCGTTTTCTAAATCTAACGAAACCTGGTATCGCTATTAGGTCGTGTTCAAGCCAAATGTAGCTCATTCGAACCAAATAAAGTTACACAGTTTCGTTAGAAATCATAGCGCCGCCAAAAACGCCAAATAAGGTGCTGTAGTTTCGTTAGCGCTGGCGACGCGAAGACCATTCCCGCCGTGCGCCACGCTACTCTACTAATTACCCAGCAAAATCAGCTCTTTCGGATAGCTGGTCAGCACGCGGACGGAACCGTCTGCTTGAATGTACACGTCATCCTCAATCCGGACGCCGCCAATCACCGGGTCATAAATGCCCGGTTCAATCGTAAACAGCAAGCCCGGCTCGATAATCGATTGATTCTGCCCCGAAACGGAAGGCTGCTCATGCACATCCATGCCAAAGCCATGGCCGAGACGATGCGTGAACAGCGGACCAAAGCCCTTCTGCTCAATTACGTCGCGGGCTGCTTTATCCACGGAGGCCAGCGTTACGCCGGCTCTCGACGCCGCGATTCCCGCCATGTTGGCGGCAAGCACCGTATCGTAGATGGCGCGCTGCTCTTTAGAAGCCTCGCCCATCACAAAGGTTCTCGTAATGTCGGAGCAATAGCCGCCTGCCTGAACGCCGATATCGATCAGCACAAAATCGCCATGCTTGATCGTGTCGTAACCCGGCGTACCATGCGGGAGCGCGGAACGTGCGCCGGTCAGCACAATCGACTCGAATGCCGGACGGTCTGCGCCAAGCTTGCGCATCTGATACTCAATCTCCGCCGTCAGCTCAAGCTCCGTCATGCCGATTTTGGCATGGGAAGCAGCGTGAGCAACAACCTTTTCCACCATAAGGACGGCATTCTGCACCTTGCTGATTTCTTCCTCGCTTTTTTTCGTGCGCAGGGACAGTATAAAGCCCTCGAGGTCAACAAAACGAGCGCCGCCCAAAGCCTCCTGAATCCGTTCAGCCTTGGCGATCGACACCGCTTCCTTCTCAATGCCCGCTGCCGCAACTCCTGATGCCGTATGCTGCTTCAGCACCTCGTAAGCATCCTGCGTATCCGAGATCGGCACAAGCTTGCCGTTCCCGCCAAAAGGCTCCGCCGCCGACAGGTCGAGAAGCGGCATGTACAGCGTCTCCTCCCCCGTCCGCGCATCAAGCGCCAACGCCAGGAACCGCTCATGAGGATTGCAGGAAAAGCCCGTAAAATAATATACATTCGTCGGAGACGTAATAAAGGCGATATCCATGCCGTTCTCTTGCAAATAGGCAGTCAGCTGCCCTTTTCTCTGTTGCCAAATGGATTCCATGCTTGTTCACTCCGTTTCTCATTAAAAACCTACCCTGCTATTATAACGCCGTCCCGCGCTGTAACCAAACCATCCGGCCTCCCCTCTACCATTTTGAAATTCCTCGAAAATAAGTTCATACTATAGCTATAGGATCCGCTGGAAACTATACTTATCGTTAACGAGAGAGGAATGAAGCCCCGTGCTGACTTTTGAGCAAAAATTAAACAACTATGCGGACATCATCGTAAAAATCGGAGCGAACATACAACAAGGGCAATCGGTCATGGTTAATGCGACAATTGACGCGCCAGAGCTCGTTCGACTCGTCGTGAAAAAAGCGTATGAAGCCGGTGCCTACCAAGTGAAGGTATTCTGGCATGACGACGCCGTATCCCGCATTCATTATGATCTTGCTTCGCTTGAATCGTTCCTTGAGGAGCCAAAATGGTCCGCCGGCGAAAAGCTCGAGATGGCGGAAAAAGGCGCTGCCTCCATTACGATCGGATCCGCCGATCCCGATCTGCTCCGCGGCGTGCCGCAGGAAAAAATCCGCAACGCGGACCGTACGGCGCGCAAAGCTAACGAGAAATACCGTCAAATGTCCCAGGCTTTCAAATTTACCTGGTCGCTGGCAACAGCCCCTTCCGCTGCATGGGCAGCCAAGGTCTTCCCGGATCTTCCGCAGGAAGAGCAAGTCGCAAAGCTGTGGGATACGATCTTCCAAATGGTGCGTGCCGACCAGCCGGATCCAATCGCCGCTTGGGAAGCGCATATTAAACAGCTGAAATCCAAGGCGCAATATTTGAACGATAAAGCTTATAAATATCTGCATTACGTTGCACCGGGCACCGATCTCACGCTCGAAATGCCAAAAGATCAAATCTGGCTTGGCGGCAGCAAGCAAAATGAACAAGGTACTTGGTTCGTTCCAAACCTGCCAACCGAAGAAGTATACTCGGCACCGCTTCGTACCGGCGTGAACGGTACCATCTCCAGCACGAAGCCGCTTAGCTATAACGGCAATATCGTCGACAACTTCTCGTTCACCTTCGAGAACGGCCGCGTTGTCGATTTCAAGGCGGAGCAAGGCGAGGAAGCCATTAAAGGCCTGCTCGATACCGATGACGCAGCGAAATTCCTCGGCGAAGTTGCTCTAGTGCCGCATACCTCGCCCATTTCGGATTCGAACATTCTGTTCTACAAAACAATCTTCGACGAAAATGCTTCCTGCCACTTGGCTCTGGGCAGCGCCTACGCGTCCTGCATCAAAGGCGGCGCCGGCCTGTCGCGCGAGGAGCTGCTCGAAAGAGGGCTGAACCAAAGCATGGCGCATACCGACTTCATGGTAGGCTCCGCCGAGCTCAACCTCTTCGGCATCACCGAAGACGGCACCCGCGAGCCCATCCTGGTTAACGGCAACTGGGCGTTTTAATCGATTATGATCCCGCTGAGAAAACATCTCCTTCCAGTTGCTGTTGAAATCGTGAGGGGCATAATCGACGGTGATCCCGCCGAGAAAACATCTCCTTCCAGTTGCTGTTGAAATCGTGAGGATTTGAATCAAGTTGTTCATTGTGATCTCACGATTTCAAAGGCAAGCGTTTCACTCTTCCAGGAGATGTTTTCTCTTCGGATCCTATCGATTATTTTTTGGTACAATGGGAGTGGAACTAGGCTTTAAGCCGGTTCCACTCTTTTTTTGTTTCCCCCCACACTGATTGATAAGTGGAGAAGGTAATCGACGATGATCCCGTCGAGAAAACATCTCCCTCCAGTTGCTGTTGAAATCGTGATATTCGAATAAATAGTTTATGGTTTTATCACGATTTCAAAGGCAAGCGTTACACTCTTCCGGGAGATGTTTTCTCTTCGGATCCTATCGATTATTTTTGAAATAAAGGGGTAGAACTGGATTTCAAAACCTGTTCTACCCCTTTTCTGCCCCCACACCGATTGATAGGTGGAGAAGGAAAAGTATCTCATGGAGGAGCGTTAGCGCTTGCCTTTGTTACTCTTGATATAACCGCTGAAAATTCGATCCGAATATCAAGATAACAACAGCAACCGGAAGGAGATACTTTCCTGCGTAACATCATCAATCTAATAATGCATAGCCGCGACCGAATCTACCTATCAATCATAGACTATACCAGTCTATCAGGAGGAGGCTCCCCCCTTGATTCATCAAAATGTGAAGACCTACCGCTACCGCGTCGGCCGCAACAACTACATCGTTATTAACATTTCTCAGACGGCCAAGGCATCGGCCGAAGCCGGCAACGTGCTCGCCAGCAACGCCGTTAACGTTCAAATTATGAAGCAGCTAGCGAAGCAAAAGAAACGCAAACGTTAATCCGCCTCTACAATCGTCTAAACAATGGCGAGGAGGTGATTCGAATGGGTCGTAAAAGAACAAAATCCGCTGACAAGAACATTGTCAAATGGAGCAAAGGAACAACCAACGTCCGCGTCGGCCAATCGGCGAACGCAACGATTAACCAAGGCGGCAACGCGTTTGCCATCAACGCTTCCGAGATTGGCGTCGTCCGCATCCGTCCTGGCGCGCAGGGCTAAGCAAATCCAAATGAAAAGCAGGGCTGTTTCGCGTGGAGGTTAAGCTCCGCGCGGCAGCTCTGCTTTTTTTACGATGATCCGCACGACATACAGCACGCTAACTACCGTCATCATATCGAAGCAGACGTTAAACAGGAATAAATGCTTGCCGAGATCCGCCTCCCCATCGCCAATGAGAGGTACGGTAAAGCCACACATCCCGATAAGCGCAAGAACAAACAAAGCCTCCAGATAGAGCCGTTGCTGCACCGATCTCCAACGCCTTATATACTCCACGGCAAGAACGAAGAGATACGCTGCCGCAAATGCCGCAACAAAGCCGAAGTTGTTGGGCATAACCTTCAGCTTGAACGTACTCCAGGTGCTATAGGCATAATTGACAGCCCCGTAAGGCTTGCCCGCCTCCTTCTCATAGCTGCCCAGATACAAAGGCCGGATACTCATTCCGTTCTTCGCAGCACGTTCCAGCTTCTGCAGGAATCTGTCCGGATGTTTCGCATAATACAGCAGCACATCTTTATGGCTGATCCCCTTCAGCGCCGCAAGAATGCGGGGGTCATTCTGCTTGATCACGGTGTCCTTCTGAAAATAATTCGTACCCGCATTCACCTTGAATTCTTCCGGCAAACCAAGCTCCCTAAGATCCGCCGCCGGGTCCGGCGAGCCCTTGAGTACACCAAAGAACACCGTTTGATACAAGTTAATATGCTTCAGTCCGCTTGGAGCAGCGGCATACATTGTAACGGTAGCAAGCAGCAGCACGGCTGACCAGATTCCGACCGTCCATCGCCATGCCCGGTCCGCCCGCAATTTCCAATAACGCAGACCAAGCAGCAAGAGCAGAAGTCCGATAGGGGCGTTTTGCAGCTTGGTGCCGACAAGACAGACTGCGGACAGATAAAAGGCCGTCAGAAGCCAGATAGAAGGCTTGTCCGTGCGTGGCAGGGCAAGAGCCAATCCGAAGGTGAACAGCATAAAGATCACGGTGACCGCTTCACCGAAGAACGAGTTGAAATAAGCCACGTACCCGATATCCAGAAACACAAGCGATAAGCTTGCGATAAGGACGGTATTAAAGATAACCGAACGTTGCTTATTGGATTTGACGATAATATACAAGGCCGCGACATACAGCACCGAATAAAGCATCGATAGGATCCGAATGTCAAACGTCTGCGAATTGACTGCTCTGCCGATTATTCCCGCAATAAAAACAGGGATGATCTGGGAGGAAATATATCTATCCGCCGAGAATGGCCCGTAATGATACAGCTTATGAAAATATCCGAAATACTTATCCCGGTACGATTCTCCGGGATCGGCAAAATCGATGCCGCCCGCAAGCATCATGCGGTAAAAGTCGCCATTATTCGCAACACCGACGGGGCTGAAGAATAACAGCGGCAATAATATAGCGGCTGCAATTAGAACGATCAGCCACTCCAATCGAATCCATCTTTTCAAGTGGGAACCTCCGACAAATCTCTACATTTTTGCATGTATGACCTGACTTCCGGACTAGGACTTTATGTGGACAGCCTCTGTTGTGGATATGTTATTAACTTTATGTAAAGTCTCACTATAATTGGGGATTACTCATGTTGATAATGTGGATAAGCCTGTGGATTAATTATATTTCCCGTACAGGAAAAATATATAATCCGTTGCAACGCCCGGATGCCCCTGTTGTCTTAGTATAGCCGTCACGTTCCCCCGGTGATACGTACCATGGTTAACAACATGCTGAATAATGCCGGATAAAGGTGCTGTCATAGACCCGAATCTCGGATGCGTAATCGTCGTCAGCTTGTCCAGATCTTCTACTCCGGCCATATAGGTTCGGAACCGGTCTGCAATCCGGTTGTAGCGTTCCTCCAACGATGCTGCCGTCATCCCCTTTACTTCCTCCGCCTTGCGGTTAACCAAATCAATCAGATCCGCCTCTGCCCCGAGCAGGACGGCAAGCCACAGCTCATCGCGGACATACAGATGCTCCAGTACCGCGGCTACGGACGGGAACACGCTTTGTACTTCTGCCGCATACACTTCTTCGGGAAGCTGCCTCAAATGCTCGAACAGCCGATTGTTGGCCCATGCATGATAGTCGAATTGGCGGATAATTTCATGACTCATTCCTGCTCATCTCCCTGAGTAAAATGAATTGATTTCTCGTCTATTTTACCAAAGTTTTCTAATTCCATTCAATGAAACCGGGGCACCACTTTTTCCCGAACTATCGAAATGAAACCTAATCGAGCGTATAATCGTATGTAGGTGTTATAAGCTCCAATATTGAAAATCGAAAATTCCGGGAGGATGTTTAAAATGTCTATTTTCAAACGACTTCGTGACCTTACTTTATCGAATGTGTACGCTCTGATTGAGAAAGCGGAAGATCCGATCAAGCTGACTGACCAATATATCCGTGACATGCAAGAAGATCTCGAGGATGCCGAAAAAGCCGTAGCTGCCCAAATCGCCCTCGAGAAAAAATTCAAGCAGCTGTATGAAGAGCAAGCTCAGTTAGTAGAAAAACGCGGCGAGCAAGCGCATATCGCGGCTCAAGCTCAGAACATCGACCTTGCCCGCCGTGCCCTGGAAGAGAAAAAATCGGCTGAAGCGAAGGCCGCCGAATACAAAACAAGCTTTGACAACAACAAAGCGATGGCGGATAACCTCCGCGCGAAGCTCGACGAAATGCGCAAACAGCTGACCGAGATGAAGAACAAACGCGAGACGCTGGTTGCCCGCTACCAAGCGGCCAAAGCGCAAGAGCACATCAACAAATCGCTTGCAGGCTTCAGCTCCGATTCCGCTTCCGCTGGCCTGAAGCGCATGGAAGAGAAAATGCTTCAAGCCGAAGCGCGCGCCGAGGCATCGAACGAACTTGCGCAGTCAAAAGGCAAATCGCTTGACGATGAGTTCGCCGCTCTTGGCAAGGACAAAGCGGTTGAAGACGAGCTTGCCGCTCTGATGAGACAGTACGAAAAGAAGGAATAGCTCCTGCACGCATGGAATAAAATGGACTGACGCAAACATGTCCGCCGGCGCCATAGCTTAACGGCAGCGCCGGCGGATTTTGCGGTTCTATTACTTTATTGGGGGAAAGATGGTCATGACTTGGACGGATTTGCTGCAAATTCCGGTGTGGACAGGCGCTGGGGCGCTGCTGCTTTTTATCCTCATGTATTTAGACTCATTGTCCACGAAATACCATGATTTTAAGGAAATGAAAGATGGTAATATTGCTGTAGCGGTCCGCTTCGTAATGAAGCTTGGCGCACAGGCATACATCCTTGCTTCGTCGATCGGACAGGCAACTTACATGTGGGAAGCTCTTGTGATCTCGCTTGTATCGTTTATCACCCTGCTGATTGTTGAAGCGATTTTCCGGATTATTTTTGGTGCTATTGCCGGCATTCAGCTGGACAAAGGCATTCACGAGGGCAAAGTCGGCTACGCGTTAATCGCCGGATCCCTTCACATTGCGGGTGCGCTGATTATTGCTTCGGTCTAACAGAACGATCGTACGAAGGAGTAAACCTTGATGAGCATTTTTAAACGAATTAAAAATATTATGGCAAAGCCTGAACCGGTGAAAGCGGAGAAAAGCATCTTGTCTCTTGCTCCCGGCGATGTATGCGAAGTCTCCCTGGTCACGTATCAAGTAACCGGCAGCAGCCGGAACCGCAGCCGCAACGCGGTTGTGCTGACGCTGCAGGACGGAAGCGATATCCGCTATCTGTCGATCGAAGAACGCGAAAGAACGGTTTTCGCGCTGTATGAACAAATCGATGGAAGACTAGATACCTTTGACGAAGTACCAACTACTCTTGAGCTGGATGACCGGGCCTATCACATGGAAGAGAACTTCTCGGGTATGATCGCGGCCAACGGCAAAACGCCGTTTATGCAAGGCGGCGAGCAATACGTATGGCAGTATCAGTCCGACGATATGAAGCTGCTCCGCGTGGAATGGCTTGACGGACGCTTCATGCTGTATGTAGGCGAATCGGTGCTGCCCGCGGATGTCCGCGTGATCCGGGGCGCATAAGGCGAAGCTATTCTTTTTAGGAGGAGCAAGATGAAGAAGTGGTGGCTTCATAGCATCAAAATTATTCTATTACTCAGCCTCGTCGTTCCCATGCTTGCTGCCTGCGCCATCTCCGACACCGTAAAGGAGCAGTATCCGCTTGAATCGGTGAACGGTTCGGGCAGCCAGACGTCTTACGTCTACCGGGCTGCGGACCAGACGGTTCCGGAGGTCGCCAAGCAGCTCGTCGATAAGAAGAAGCCGGAGCAGCAGTCTGCGGAAAGTACCGAGAGGATGTTCCTCGTCTACAGCGATGAGGTCATCCAGATCCAGCAGGCTCCCGATGATCCGTCGGACTCCCTGATCGAGATCGACTCCAAGGAATATGTCCGCAACAACTATAGCAGCAGCTTCCTGCAGGGTTATCTGCTCGCCAGCGTGCTGAGCGATTTGTTCGATAACGGCAGGTACGGTCATGGCAATTACCGCGGTTACTCCCAGAAGGATGTCTACAAACCGCAGACCACTTACCACAAGCCAACCGATCAGGATCTGAAAAAAGCGCCGCCGATGACGGTGAACCGAACCGGATCCATCTTGAAACGTTCGAAGAACGCCGACTCCACTGCAGTCGGGTCAGGCAGTAGCGGCTCTACCGGCAAGACCGGCAAGGTCATTACCGGCGGCTCGTCATCAAGCTCTTCGAAGAAGAGCTCGGTCTTCACCAAGCCGAAGAAATCGGCGCCGAAGATCCGGATGGGCTCCGGCCGCGTCTCGCGGCGACGGTGACGATGCGCATGATTACTGTGAATTGACCAATAAACATAAATAAACCGCCCGGGCGATCGGGCGGTTTATTTGTTTGGTCCTATTTTATCTTAGTAGCCAATGTCATTCCGTTCTGCGGCTTTTTGAGCGACAAACTGGGTCATTTCCTCGACACCGGCATCTTTGAACTTGTCTTGCGCTTTATGAAGGATTTTCAAAGCTTCATCATCCGATTTCGCGAAGTAGGCTTTCTGCAACTCCGCGTTAAAATCAAAGCTGCCTACCTTGTCGCGATATTGCTGATATTTCGGCCATTCTCTTTCCAGATAAGAGGCGCTTACTTTATCAATGATTTTAATCGGCATTTTCGCCGAGAAGCTTTCCTCCAGCTTATCCCATTGCGTTTTTTGATCATCCGTTTTCGGCCATGTCACCGTATCGGAGAATGCGCCAGTGAATCTGCCCGGCAGGAAGCTAAGTCCTTCGTCGCGCTTCAAGTCCGGATTGTCGTCGAATTGCTTCTTCACGTCCGGAATCCATTGCGGTCTTCCGTCCACCATCGTGTAATCCTTGCCTTCAATACCCCAGTACGCGAGCAGACGGCCTTCGTCGCTGTTTACGAAATCAATATAACGCAATGCCGCATCCGGGTCTTTGATCTTCGCGCTCAAGAAGATCGCAGGGAATCCGGATCGTCCCGGCTTCTCAACCTGCGTTGCGATTTCGCCATTTTTATTCTTCATTGGACCAAGCAGCTCGTATTGCATTTCCGGATTAGTCTTATACAGCGTTTTGGACAAATCACCAAGCATAGGCTGGGCTCCGAATACGGCAAGCTTGCCGGTGGTCAGCTTCTCCATCGCTGTCGTGTCGGTGTTGCTGAATGCTTCAGGATCGAACAGTCCGCCCTGGATCAACTTACGCAAATACATCATTTTGTCTTCTTCATCTTTGGATAAAGCCCAGAAGGTCAGCTTGCCGTCTTCCTCGCGGAAGTCCGAAATATTGTAACCCGTCCAGCCCTTCGTGAATTGGCTGGAATCCCAACCGTTGTGCAACGTTCCGGAAGGGATAACCGGCTTGCCGCTAATATCTTTGAAATTGCCGTTTTTGATCTTCTCCAGCAAATCGTACAGCTTATCCTGCGTATCGATATCCGCCGCATTTACATTCAGCGCCTTCAAAATATCGCCGCGGGCATAAAGGCCGTAATTCCAGTTATGAATGCTTTCGATCGAACCGTCCGGCGTTTCCGTCGGAATGATATATTGCTTGCCCTTCAGATCAGGGCTATTCATGTCAAACTCGGCAAAGTCCTTCGCTATGCCAGTCGTGACCAATCTCTTAATATTCGGATATTTATCGAGATAAGGCGTTAAGTCAAGAAGCTGGCCTTCCAGAGCGGCTTTTTTGATAACTTGGCCTTCACCGCCGGTTGTCGACCAGTACGGAGCGTTTACGATATCCGGAACCGTGCCGGAAGCGAACATGGTATTCAGCTTCTCGACTTCGCTTGTCGTGATGGATTCCATCTTGAGCGTGACGCCAGTCTTCTCTCTTATCGCTTTTGCTACCGGATTGTTCTCTTGATCTTGCGGGAAACCTGCTCCGCCGCCATTCCAGGCGCTCAGGAACGTTAACGTGACCTGCTTGGGTGCATCCGCTTCTTTTTGCCCCGTATTCGTTGCATTGCCTGCAGACGCAGACGCATCTGGTCCGTTGTTCCCCCCATTATCGCTGCACGCCGTCATCGACAATGCAAGCACCGGGACGGCAACAGCCAGGCCAAGCGAACCTTTTAATCTGGTTTTACGCATTTGACAAGCCCCTCTCATTTTTTAATTGTATATATAAAAGGCAATGCCTCTTATACCCCTCGCAACTACTCTTTGAGCGAGCCTACCAGCACACCCTTTACGAAGAACCGTTGAAGGAACGGATATACGCAAAGGATCGGAGTGGTAATGATGATGACAAACGTCATTCGGAGCGCTTCCGGCGTTACGCCCCGCAGCTCCATTTGGGATTGGCTCATGTTTTGGATGGACGATCCGCCGCTTGAACCCGTCATGGTCTGGAAGGACGCTTCGCTGATCATTTTGTTCAGGAACGTCGCCGCAGGCTGAAGGTTTTCTTTCGAGATGAAGAACTGCCCGGTAAACCAGTCGTTCCACACGCCAACCCCTACAAACAAAGCTATGGTTGCGAGTACCGGCATGGATAGCGGGAGAATGATGCGGGCGAACACCTGCAGCTCGCTTGCCCCGTCGATTCGTGCCGACTCCGACAAGCTGGGAGGGATCCCGTCGAAGAAGGTCTTCATCACAATCGCGTTAAAAAAGTCGTACAGCACGGGCAGCACAAGCACCCAATACGTATCGATAATATGAATTTGCCGGTACAAGATGAAAGTCGGAATCAATCCGCCGCTGAACAAAGTCGTAAAGAAGAAGAAAAAGACGATGTATTTCCTTCCCGGCAGACCCTTCCGAGAAAGACCGTAAGCGAGCAAGGAAGTCAGCATGACGGAGCATAGGGTAACGATTACCGTCCTTGAAACGGAAATCCAAAAGGCATTCAAGACCTGCGGATTATTAAATGCCTTGGAGTAGTTCTCAAGCGTAAATACGCGAGGGTATAAGTAAATGCCGCCTTTCATCGCGTCATAGCCGTCATTAAACGAAAGCGCCAAAAAATAAACAAAGGGGTAGAGTGCCGTCAGGCAAAATAGGAGCAGCACGGTATAATTCAAGGTCGAATATATTTTATCGGCTGCCGACATTCTTCTCGTGCCCATTCCCGCACCTCCTAAAATGAATTATCACCCTAATGGCCGTTCTGGCCATTGTGATGATTCATACTTCGAAAGCAAAATCCTAAAATGAATTGTGAAGCAATAGATTCATGCAGAGATTGTCTTTCTTCACCATAAAGACACGTCGCTTACTTTCTTGGCTATCTTGTTGACCGTTACAATGAGGATCAGCGAGATGGCCGATTTGAACAAGCCGATCGCCGTGGAATAAGCGAATTGTCCTTGCTGGATACCCGTCTTGAGCACGTAGGTGTCCAATATCTCAGAGACGCTTAAGGTAGCTGGCGTCTGCATTAGCCATATTTGGTCAAACCCGGCATTCAGAATGCCGCTTAAGGAGAAGATCAGCAGAATGCCGATCGTAGGCACCAAGGTTGGCAGCGTGATTTTGAACAATTTGCTCCAGCGGCCCGCCCCGTCCATTTCCGCGGCTTCATACAAGTGTGGATCAATGTTGGTCAGCGCGGCCAAATAAATGATCGATCCCCAGCCAATGCCCTTCCAGATATCGGAGGAAATAACGAGTGGATAAAACAAGGACGGCATTCCCATAAAAAAGATCGAATCGAGTCCCATTTTTTCACGGATGTCATTCACAAGACCAACGTTGGGAGAAAGAATCTTTTGCATCAGCGTTACGACAACGACCCAGGATACAAAGTGGGGCAGGTAAGAAATCGTTTGGAAGATCCGCTTTATTTTGCTGCGCATCACGGCGTTAAGCATTAAAGCGAGAACAAGCGGTGCCGGAAATCCGAACAGCAGCTTAAGACCGCTGATCGACAGCGTATTTTTGAGGACGGAATAAAAGTTGGAATCATTCAAGAACTGCTTGAAAAACCGCAGTCCTTCCCATGGACTTCCCATTATTCCGAGGTTGTACTTGAAATCTTTAAATGCGATCAAGACGCCATACATCGGATAATAGCTGAACACCAAATACCAAATAACAGCTGGAAGCATAAATAAGTACGCATGCCTGAAATACCAAACTCTAGACCAAGTCTGGTTCTTTTTTTTGGGTATCGGCATAACTTCGACTTTTGCCTCATTCACAATCATTGTCTCTTCCACCTCCTAAAATGGATAACACACAATCGCGGAATCGATAACTCTCCCTCACAAGGTGAAAGCGGTTTCATATATATTAATATAATATATTTAATATATACAATCAATACGACCAATGAACGAATTTAGGGGGAATTTGGGCAAAAAAGCCTGTTTTTCAAACAAAACACAGGTATTCCTTCTATTTTCTATCCCGCTTATTTCACATTAATCTATATAATATATTAAATATGTTTGTCGTATTGTGTAAGATCGTGGAGTATTTAGTCGCATTAACGCTAATCCTTGCTTTCGCCGGCGAGACTTTAGACATGGCCGCACGGCGGAAGCGCCATTCTCACAACCTATGTTCGTCCCCCTGTCCGAAGCGTAAGAAAGACAAACATGACCGTAACTTCGCCGTCACATGATTGGTATGCAAGCCCATATACTAGAAGTAACAACACATGGGATAAGGGGCTGTATAGGCATGAGAAGCAAGGCGCGCAAGGTAGCGATCGTCGGGGTTGGCAATGTGGGTTCAAGCTGCGCGTATTCCCTTATCAATCAGTCGATATGCGACGAGATCATGCTAGTTGGACGGACACCGGACCGCGCAGATGCACAAGCGCTCGACATGTCGCATGGCATGGATTTCATCCATTCGCGCACAAAAATCTATACCGGAACGTATGAGGATTGCTCGGATATGGACGTCGTTATTCTGTCGGCCGGCGGTTATCCGCCAAAAGGCCAGGACCGGATGGGAATGTTAAGCACGGTCGCCGACATCTATGGTCATGTCATTACGCGGATTATGGGCAGCGGGTTTAACGGTATTTTTCTCGCGGCGGCTAATCCGGTTGACGTGGTTACTTATGTCGTATGGAAGTTGTCGGGACTACCCCGCAGCCAAGTTATAGGCTCCGGCACATCCATTGACTCGGCCCGGCTCAAAACGCTGCTCTGCGAGCATTTCTCCGTTGATCCGCGCAGCGTGCACGGCTACGTGCTGGGCGAACACGGAGAATCCCAATTCCCCGCATGGTCGCATGTGACGATTGGCGGCAAGCCGATTCGGGATATTCTGACCCAGCATCCGGTCCGGTTCGGTCATCTCAAGCTGAATGAAATTGCCGAACAGACCAAAAATGCAGGCTGGGAAATTTACACCCGCATGGGCTCCACCCACTACGGCATCGGCAATGCGCTTGCCTATATCACCCGCTCCGTTCTGTACGATGAACACCGCATTATCGCCGTCTCCTCTATCCTCGAGCAGGAATACAACCAGACGGGCATTGCGGCGGGCGTTCCCGCCATCATTACACGCAGCGGCGTTAAAGAAATCATTGAGCTTAATTTGACGCCGGAGGAAGAGCGGCAGATGGCTCTTTCATGCCGTATCATTCGCGGGGCGATTGAGCAGTTGAAGCTGGGGTGATACAATGGAGGACATCCTTCTTATTCTTACTATCCGGGAGATAACCTACCTTATGTCTTTGAACCAGCTTACTGATCAACAGCTGCAGGAAGCAATCGCAAGCGGAGGCTCTGTGCTTGTTCTGTACCGCAGCACCTTCTGCACCCCTTGCCATACGATTGCCGGACAGCTAGAGGCCGCCATCCCTTCCCTTCGCGGAGAGATGACCGTTGCTTCGGTTAACATCGATCTGTTCCCGCAGACAGCCGCTCCGCTGGAGCTGCGCGCCGTTCCTGCCATGGCCTTGTATAAGGATGGCCAGCCGATTACGGTGATGCGGACTTTCGTGGCCTGCCAGTCGTTTATCCAAATTCTTAGCCATCGCATGAAACAATAGATTGATTATTCAGATAACATCAAGTATGATGGTCGTTATATAACATCGAGGAACGGGACAGTAGCAAGACGATGACCATGAGCAGCGAGCCGGGTTGGTGAAAGCCGGCGATGGCGCATTTTGCGAAGAGGACCCGGGAGATGGCTCGCCGAACCGATTTCATTTTCAGTAGGCCTGCCCGGTTCAGCACCGTTACAACGGCGAGATGCTTATTGCAGCGCGTTTATTTAACATTTCCGCCTGCTTATAAGCAACAAGAGTGGCACCGCGGGATTAACCCCCGTCTCTTACGAGACGGGGGTTTTTTATTTTAACACCATTTTTCAGGAGGAATACCCTTATGTTGAAAGAAATGATCGCCGCCAGCCTGGCGGAGCACTGTACCTTATCCAGTCAGCAGATTGCGGAGCTTCTGGAGTTCCCGCCTAACGAGCAGCTTGGAGACGTCGCTTTCCCCTGCTTTGCCTTGTCGAGGCTGATGAAGCAAAGCCCTGCGCAAATCGCCGGACAATTAGCCGCATCCCTGCCGGAGAGCAGCCGGTGGACGATATCCGCTGCCGGTCCCTACCTGAACTTCAAGTTCAACCGCCCCGTGGTAATAGAGCAATTCGTACGAAATGGCGGAGCGCAAATACCGGAGATTGGCGGAGGCAAACGCGTTATAATCGACATGTCCTCCCCCAATATCGCCAAGCCGTTTGGCATCGGGCATTTGCGCTCGACGATGATTGGCAACGCCCTTTACAACCTGCTCCGCAAGGTAGGCTACGATACGGTTAACGTTAATCATCTGGGCGACTGGGGCACCCAATTCGGCAAAATGATTACGGCTTACCTGAAATGGGGAGACCCCGCCGGCAAAGCCGAAGATCCGATTAAAGCCTACCTCGAGCTTTATGTCCGTTTCCATGAGGAAGCGGAGCGCCAGCCGGAGCTGGAGACGGAAGCACGGGAATGGTTCGTCAAGCTGGAGAGTGGCGACCCGGAAGCTAACCGCTATTGGCGCATGTTTATCGAGGATAGTCTGGCCGTCTTCAACAAGCTGTACGACCGCCTTGGCGTAGCTTTTGACCATTACCTTGGCGAGAGCTTTTATAACGACAAAATGGATGCGGTAGTCGATCAGCTGACCCGTCAAGGCTTGCTCGAGGAAAGCGAAGGCGCGTTAGTGGTACGGCTGGATGAAGAAGGACTGCCGCCTTGCATCATCAAAAAATCCGACGGCTCCTCAATCTACGCCACGCGTGATCTAGCCACCGCGATCTACCGGCACGAGCAGATGCAGGGCAATGAGCTGCTGTACGTGGTTGGCGCGGAGCAATCCTTGCATTTCCGCCAGCTCTTCCTGGTGCTCGAGCGGATGGGCTTCGATTGGGCGAAAGAATGCAAGCATATCCCGTTTGGTCTGATGCTGATGGACGGGCAGAAAATGTCTACCCGCAGAGGAAAGGTCGTCTTCCTGGAGGATGTTCTGGATGAAGCGGCCGCGCATGCTCTGCGCATTATCGAGGACAAGAATCCTACGCTCACGGGTAAAGCGGAAGTTGCGGAAGCCGTTGGCGTTGGCGCCGTTATCTTTGGCGACCTGCTCCACTCGCGGCTTCATGAAGTGAACTTCTCGCTGGAGGACGTCGTTAACTTCGAAGGAGAGACGGGTCCTTACGTGCAATACACTTACGCAAGAACGCAAAGCCTGCTGCGCAAAGCTGGCAGCGGCGGTCCTGTAGAACCTGGTCAAAATGCCGATGCTGCCGATTACCAATATACCGAAGGAGACCAATCCTGGCAGCTGGCGAAGGCCTTGATGCGCTATCCGGATGCGCTCGCGCAAGCCGCGCAGCGTTATGAGCCTTCCGTCGCCGCCCGTTATCTGATCGAGCTGGCCCAGACGTTCAACCGGTTCTATCACCACGAGAAAATTATTACCGGCAATGCTGCCGAACAAGCAGCAAAGCTGGCGCTTGTCCGCATGACGGCCGAAACTCTCGAGGACGGACTAAAGCTGCTGGGAGTCAAAGCGCTGAAGGAAATGTAAGAGCACAAAGGGGCAGTTCGCAATAGAGGACGCGCCCCTTCCCAAGCATAAAACGCGGTTTTTTATGGATTTATCCTATAAATGCGGTCTTCAGTACCTAATACGGTTATCTCCACCTTATAATAACGCTCAATATACGCGCACACAGCTGCGTAAATGTCTGGTTTACCGGTAATAAGCCGATGGTTAGGAGCTGAATGCTCATGAATTAGCAAATCTGAAATGATACGCGCGCTCTGTATGCCAATCTCCATATAACTTCTTATAGCTGACTTTAAATTTTCCGAAAGATAAAAAGGACCGTTCTGTGAAGTCGGGAGAGGCTCGTTCCAGCTGAATAAATCTCTTTCTGCTACTACAGCTGCTTGTTTGGGAGACGTTTTTTCTTCAAAAGTTAGTTTACTAGGGAGTATTCTGATCCGATTCTGTTTCAAGTGGCGTATTTGTTTTTCAAGCAGCGGAAGACCAAGCTTAATTTGTACGGCCACCGGCGTTGGAATACTATCCACTTGAAGCAACTCCGGATCCATGACCCATTTATTTCTCCACTTTGTTAGAAGCTCGTCCAATTCATAATCAATGGCATCAAACCCCTTTTTAACCGCAGCAACAGCAGCTGCTCCAATGCCTAAGTGTTCTTTTAAATGCTCTATTCCAAAAAACTTCGTTTCGCCAGTCGTTTTATTCTTTACCTGGTGCTGATATCTTAGCGGCCTGCCGCATTCGCACCGTAGATCCACTCTGACATGGCCACCATCGATATACCCCAGATAAATCCAGTCTTGCAGTAATCGTTCAATTTCTGCCGGATCAGAATCCTCCGGAATATGAAAGCCCTTCTCTTTGGCCATGACATTAGCAAATACAGTCCGGTGCCCGCGAACAAGATAGTCCGATAAATACTGCCGCTGCCGATCATTGAGTTGAGCTAATATCTGATCTCGTTCTTCAACGCTAAGTATCATGACCTGCCCTGCCCCTTCCGTTTTGATTATAACTTCCTTTGTTGGATCTCGTATTCCTCTACGTAATTGCGGTATTCTTTTCCCCGGCAGTAATTGACGATATCCTCCTGGATCTCCGGGTACAGCACAATGGAAGGCAGCTCCGAAATCGGGATCCATTTGACCCCGATCTGGGTGGGATCAGAAGTATTTCTCACGCTTCAACGCCGCCCGCCGGCAGGTTATAATGCACGCCGTCGTCATGATCGTTCTTGAACTCGATCAATAGAATCGCGTCGTTCTCCACAATTAATGCGCATGCCCGAAGACGAATCTTTTCCAAGGTATCCCCTGCCTTCGCTTATTATTGTTCCACTTGTTTGACCGGGACTTTAATGGGTTCATCGAAACTGGAAACCGTATGTACGGTGTTGAAGAGTAAAACGAGATGAATCAGCATCAGCAGCTTAAATACAATGGGGTATTTCTTTTGAATAAATCGAATAAGAAAGCATACGGCTAATGCAATTACAGCACCTACAATCATCATGACTCTAATAAAGGTAAAATTGATCTGAAATAAATAGGATATAAAGATTGAAATCCAGGTATAGCTTTGCATCCAATAAATAAAGAACAACAGGATGTAAAACAAAATATTAGTCAGTAATTTAATAACGCGCATCGTACCCTCCATACTCAAAAAAGCTTCTAACAGCCGCAGTTACCATTATAGCTGTTCCATATCGCTCAGTGCTTCATATTCTTTTCCGCGATCGCTACTTTCCTTGTTTTTCCAATGTATATAGTAATAGGTTTATACAGCGGATCATGAGACGGATTGAAAGCGGGGTGTGCGCATATTGAAGTGGACAAAAGCTTGGAAAATATCGGCGGGCGTTCTCGCCGTGGTTATTCTTTTTACCGCGGTGCAGCTAATCCAGCTCTACCATAACCGCAGTTCTGCGGTGTACCAGCGGATTATTAATCACAATGGATATAGCCTATCCCTAGTTAAGGAAAGCGTTGCGGTGGAGTTTTTTCTAAAGCCGGAATGGATTCCGAAGGAGATTGGCGAAACCAAGCTTAATCTTGTTGTAGCAAAGAAATTTGACTCTGACATTGTTTTGGAGAAGGTCGGCAAACGTGAAAAGGATATTTACATCCAGCTTAATGTTGTTCCCCATCCGAACCCGAAATCCGGGCAAATTCTAAATATTGCGCTAATTACCAACGACAGCTTCATCAATACAAACGGCCCGGAGTGGCAAATTACCGATACAACCGGGAAAGACCTGCTCGGAGGAACTTACGGGGGCGGCGAAGGTCCGGGAAATGCTATATCCGTTGATATCCCTGACACGGAGCTCTCAAAATTTACTCAAGGAGCTCATGTCCGCTTCTCTGGTTTTTATTTATACGGATATACAAAGCTTAACCAATCGACTATTGCTATTTGGCTGTCAGCTCTTATCCCCCTCCTCGTTATTGTCTGTCTGATTATGCTTTACCGCAAACGCTCGGAACCGGAGAAAAACCTGGGCTGGAAGCTTATCGGCCATATGCTGCTTGGCGGGTTTACATTTACCTTAAACGGTTTGCGGCTGCCGCTTGGTTTTGCCGTATACCTGTTATTTTTCCGAAAACCTAGGCCCAATCTCTCGATTAAGGATAAGGCTGCCCTGCTTGGTTTAACCGTGTATATCCTGCAAATCATTATGCCTCCTGTTATGAATCATTTCGATTCGGTACCTAAACAGAGCATTTTGCGTAATGTATCGGTCGAACAGCTTGGAATGGATGGCTTGTTGAAGATGGTTATCGGCCGCGCGCCGGTAAGCAATCAGGCCAGAGTTGAGAGCTTTGAGACTGTGCTTGCCGAGAATGGCGAGGTGAAGGAGCTAGTGTTTCAATTCGTTGATCCTGTTGCAAACGGCCGCTATACCCACATAAGCTCTGTCTACCATGCTTCAGAACAATCCGTTACACTGAAGCGCTACACATCGGATGAATGGCCGCAATTTTCTCAAACTGTCCTAGCCGATAACTTTATCATTAGGGTCAAGGAGCTTGAATTGTTGAAGCTAAAACCCGCAGGCGGCGATCACCGGTATGTAAAGATTGAGTTGGATCCGTTATTCGCGAGTTATGCGATGAAGAATGAGTCAAACTTTGGCGTGAACGAAAAAGGCGTCTACCCCATTGGAGATAATCAGCTCCCGGTGACGGCAACCCGCCTGATCGTATGTGCGCCGCAGTCTTTAGATAAAATGTCCGTGTGCGAGGACCAGATCAATTATTACTTTAACATCGTGGAAGGCGGAGCGCTGGAATAAATATCGTCTCGTAATC
Source organism: Paenibacillus sp. MMO-58 (assembly GCF_037146255.1). NCBI lineage: Bacteria > Bacillati > Bacillota > Bacilli > Caryophanales > Paenibacillaceae > Paenibacillus > Paenibacillus sp. MMO-58. The sequence continues at coordinate 51,189 of NZ_JBBCVY010000004.1, read as the reverse complement.
ATCATAACGACAAACGGCTTCTGCCGGGGTGAATCGCAGTCCTTGAGGACGAGGGTTCACACTGGCAGAAGCCGTTTCATCATTTTTAGAAAGCTTAAGCTCTCATGGAAGCAGGAATAAAATCATGCTCATTCACTTGACGGTCGAACAGCTCTGCATTTTTCTCAAAGCAGCCGCAGTAGTAGTCTTTCATGCACAGCGGGCATGGAACGTTGAGCAGACGCGTTACGCCTGTCAGATGCCACTCTGGTTTGTTGCTGTAGAAAAGTCTTGCTCTGGAGCCGTCGGCAAGCGTCATAATGTACTGGAATAAACCGGATTTCAGGTCTTTGTCCGCTAAGGTTACGCTCTTAATTTGAAGTTTCGAATTCAAGATCTTCACCCTTACTTTTCGTATTCAAGCTTGTGTAATAATACCCTTTATAGCGCCTGAAGTCAATATTTGCGGCATGGGATGCGGCCCTAACGCCTACTGTACTAATTTTTGTAACAGTTCGCGAATTAGGGTATAATCAAGGTTGCACATACTTACATGCACAGGAGGTGCACCTCACTCATGATCAAACTGGGTATTCTCGACCAGTCGCATATTAACGAAGGACAGAATGCGGCTTCCACGTTGGCGGACACGACCCGTCTTGCACAAGAAGCGGAAAGACTAGGATACGGCCGTTACTGGATCTCCGAGCATCATGCCGGCAAAATGCTATCCTTCTCCAGCCCGGAGATTCTAATCGCCCATCTGGCGGCAGCAACCTCGCGCATCCGCGTAGGCTCCGGCGGCATCATGCTTCCGCATTACAGCTCCTACAAAGTTGCCGAGAACTTCAAGCTACTGGAAGCTCTTCATCCGGGCCGCATCGATGTTGGTCTCGGACGCGCCCCTGGCGGCATGCCAACGGCGACCCGTGCGCTGCAGGAAAACAAGTTTGTGGATATTAACAAGTATCCACAGCAAATTATCGATTTAATCGGTTACCTTCGAGGAAAAATGCCGGAAGGTCATCCTTTTGCGGGGCTGCATGCCGCCCCTTCAATCGAACAGGTACCCGAGGTCTGGCTGCTTGGCTCCAGCTATGAGAGCGCCCGGATTGCCGCTCAGCTCGGAACGAACTACGCGTTTGCGCAGTTTTTCGGTACGCCGGGCGGCGAGACCGCGATGAAGCATTACCATGAAAACTTCGAGCCGTCCGTGCTGTACGACAAGCCGCATTCGATGATCGCCGTGCTTGCCATTTGCGCGGATACGGAGGAAGAGGCTAACGAGCTTGCGCTCAGCACGGATCTATTCTTCCTTCTGCTGGAGAACGGCATAGACCAGCTTAGCTTCCCTTCCGTAAAGACAGCCTACGATTATCCGTATACGGAGTCCGACCTGTACCGGATTAACCGGGCTCGCGAGCGTCGCATTATCGGCACACCGGAACAGGTTAAAGCCGGTATCCTGAAGATGGCCGAGCAATACCAGGCCGATGAGGTGCTCGTCATGAGCTCGGTCCATAACTTCGAAGCACGCGTGAAGTCGTATCGCCTGATTGCCGAGGCTTTTGAACTCAAGGGATAAGCCCATTGAAAGGAAACTTGGCGTCCTTGGCGTCCCCACCACTTTTGCTGCGGTCCATTGGATTTTGTCCAGTAAAATAACCAGAAGAAGAGGCGAATTGAGGCTACGTTGGATTCCATCCAGCGTAATGCGCTCTATTCGCCTCTTTGCTTCTAGTGGATGAAATCCAACGTAGGAACATAAATCCCATTTTACGGCTGATTTCGTTGGATGAAATCCATTGTAGCTGCTACGCGGATTTCTAAGACGGTATCGGAAGTTGCTCCATTCAACCCACCAAGCTATATATTGCGATATTCCAGCATAAACGGCAGCCCAGAGGCTACTAGAGACTACTCCTCGTAGATCATTTTTCGCGTCATGCCGCCATCGACTATGAGATTGATACCTGTCACGAAATCATTCTCCGGATCCGTCAAATAGAAGCAAGCACGCACGATATCATCGGGTCTGCCTACTCGCCCCGCCGGATGCTGCGAATGATCTTCCTCGCGCAGCGCTTCGTAATCCCCGTTCTCGATCCAGCCCGGGCTGATTGCATTGACTCTCACACGATCGGGTCCCAGGGATACGGCCAGTGCATGCGTCAACGCAACGATGCCGCCTTTGGAAGCCGCGTACGCCTCGGAATTCGGCTCGGACATCAGCGCCCTCGTGGAAGCCAGATTTACAATGGAGCCTCCGCCGCTCTCTCGCATGCGTTTACCCGCTTCTTTCGAGCAGAGAAAAGTTCCCCGCAGGTTGGTGTTGAGCACATAATCCCACTCGTCCAGGCTCAAGTCAAAGGGTGATTTCCACTTCCCTAAGCCCGCATTATTAATCAACACGTCGATTCGTCCATATTGCTCGTCAATTGCCGCGAACGCGGCTTCAATCTCTTCAGGGCGGCTAACATCAACCGTAAATCCAATGGCATGACCGCCTGCTTCAACAATACGATCCACCGTCTGCTTCACCAGCCCGGCATCGCGGTCAACGGCCGCAACCTTGGCCCCTTCGACTGCATAGGCAACGGCCAGCGCTGCGCCGATTCCTTTGCCCGCACCCGTTATTACAGCAACTTCCCCTTCAAACTTCATCCCTATCGGACTCCTTTCTTAGTACAGTATCCGCCATAGATAAAAGGTCGCGTAAGATTCCCAGCCCTTCCAGCCTTCCGCCATTTGCCTGATCTCGCTGATGGCCGGCTTCGCCTCACTGCCCGTCAGAGCTTTAATCGAATTATGAAGACCCACATCCGCGATCGGAAAAGCATTCGGCAAGCGCAGGCAGCGCATAAGAACATAATTCGCCGTCCAAGGCCCAATGCCGCGGATCCCCGTCAGCTGTTTTTCGATTGACGCAAAATCTCCAAGCGCAAGCAAGCTTTGCTTGTCTAAAGAGCCCTCAGCCATAAGCTTGGCTACGCCAATGAGATACTCGGATTTTTTCGCGGTCATTTGCATGGACGCCATATCTTCCGGCTTTAACGTGGCAATAGTCTCGGGAACCGGAAACTGCCAGAATGTCCTGCCCTCCCGCTCCACGCTTTGCCCGTATGCCTCCACGAAGCGCCGCTTGAGCGTGTAAGCAAAAGCCAGATTGATCTGCTGCCCGATAATTCCCCAGCATAACGCCTCGAACAAATCCGAAATCCCGACGCTTCGCAGGCCATGAAAACGTCCAATCGTATGAACCAGCAGCGGGTCCTTCTCCGCCATTTCGTAAAAAGGCAGCAAATCCGTATCGAAATCAAACCACTCCCGGATATAAGCTTCGATCCCCCGCTGCCGTTCATCGCTAACCTGCTCCTCGCCAATGACCCGCACAAGCAGTCCGCCATTGCCCGACTCTTGAATCTCAACCGCCGCGGGCTCTTCCCCGCTGCCTGAAGGAATAAGCCGGTAAACGGCATCCCCCTCCACCTGATACAGCGGCTCGTTCGCCGATCTGCGCAAATAATTGACCGTCTCTTTATAGCTGAAGGGCTCCGGCGTTTCGATATGCAGCAGCAGTGACTCCGTCATGGACATCCTTCCCTTTTCCTCTATTCTTCTTACATTCTACTCCATTCATTGAACCATACCAAATCGCTCCGGCGCTTTCGTAATCTTGCGCTTTCATTCGTGTCCGCTTACGGTTTGGGGCCTAATCAAGGTATACTAAACCTGGAGGTGAGCGAAAATGGGAAATACGGAAACAGCCAGCATCCCGGAGGACAAATGGCTTGCCGTTCTGTCGAATGACGGCTCATATGATGGGCAATGGTATTATGGAGTGACCACGACGGGAATCTTTTGCCGGCCGTCCTGTAAGTCGAAGCCTCCAAACCGTTCGCATGTCCGGATCTTTCAGACATCAAGGGATGCCTTATCCGAGCGATTCCGCCCCTGCAAACGATGCAAGCCGGTCCAGCAGCAGCTGCCGGACGAGGAATGGGAAGCGCAGGCCCGCGCTTATATCGAGGCCCACTACCAGGAGCCGCTGACCTTATCCCATCTCGCTGACGTGCTGCATCTGAGCCCTTATCATCTTCAGCGGACTTTCAAAAGACTTACGGGCTTAACGCCCGCGGCCTATATTCAGCAGATCCGTATCCGGGAAGCGATGAAGCTTCTTGCCTCAACGCATCTTCCCGTGACCGATATTGCAGGGCAGGTTGGCTATACGAACGCCGCCCATTTTACGACAAGATTTCAGAACGTTACCGGCTTAACCCCAACTCAATACCGAGGAGTGAAACAACAGCCATGAGCAAAAACATATATTGGACTCTGCTTCAGCATGACGATTGGAACCTGCATTTGGCCGCGACGGATAACGGCCTTTGTTATGTCGGCTCCCAAGGAGCTTCCTTCGAGGAGCTGGCCGATTGGGCCGAAGCTCGCCTGCCCGGCTATGAGCTTATCCGTCATGACGCCGAGATGGAGCGTTATACGCATGAATTTACGAAGTATTTTCAAGGGAGTCTCGACGTCTTTACGCTGCCGCTTGATCTGGTAGGCACCGCGTTCCAGCAGAAAGTGTGGCAGGCCATGAATGCGGTGCAGTACGGCAGCACGGTTGCGTATTCCGATCTCGCCGAGACCATCGGGCGTCCGCAGGCCTCCCGGGCTGTAGGTGCCGCAGTTGGTGCCAACCCTCTCCTGATCGTCCTGCCCTGCCACCGCATTGTGGGCAAGACCGGCTCCATGACAGGCTACCGCGGAGGTCTTCCGATGAAGACCGCACTATTGGAATTAGAGCAAAAACGCGGCTAAGCAAAAACATATAGGCGCAACAAAAAGGCTGCTCCGAGCAAACCGAATGTAACATTCGGATTGTTCGAAGCAGCCTCTTTTTTTCGCGTCGATTACGCGTTGTAGAATTTCACGATTTCTTGAACGACCGCTTCCTGCGTGCCGTCCACTTCAGTTTGACGCTGCGGCTTATTGAAGAGCGCCTGAATTTGCGCAGGGAACTCTTGCTCAATGCCAACAAGCTCAATCGCTTCGTTGAATTTCGCCGGATGCGCCGTTGCCAGCGAGATCGTTACCGAGCCTCCTGCCGCCTGTTGGTCCGATGCCGCTACGCCGCATGCGGAGTGAGGATCCAGCAGATAGCCGGTTTCTTTATTGTAAGCTGCAATCGTATCCAGGCACTCGCGGCCGTCTACGCCATGCGCAGCGAACTCTTCCTGCACTTTGAGGAGCGCGTCGCCGGATACCACGATTTGCCCTTCCGACTTGAAGCCGTCCATAATGGAACGGATTTGCTCCGGATTTTCGTCCAGTACATAATAAAGGTAACGCTCGAAGTTGCTTGCCACTTGAATGTCCATCGATGGGCTGTACGTCGTGCGGAAGTCACCCGGCTTGTACACGCCTTCTTTGATGAAGCGCTCAAGGATGTTGTTTTCGTTCGTAGCGAGAATAAGCTTGTCAACCGGCAGACCCATACGTTTCGCCAGGTAACCCGCAAAAATATCGCCAAAGTTGCCTGTCGGCACGCTGAAGTTCACTTTTGCGTCTGACTTGCCCGTTTGCTTCGCCACTTGGAAGTAAGAATAGAAATAATAGACCGTTTGCGCCATAATACGCACGAAGTTGATCGAGTTAATCGCGCACAGATGGTTAGCCGCTTTAAACTCCAGATCAGCGAACAGGTCTTTAATGATGCGTTGGCAATCGTCGAAGTTGCCTTCCACGGACAGGTTCAGAACGTTGTCCTCTTGAACCGTCGTCATCTGCAGCTCCTGCACTTTACTTACTTTGCCGTTCGGATGCAGGATGCAGATTTTGATGCCTTCCTTGCCTTTGACGCCTTCGATTGCCGATGCGCCGGTGTCGCCGGAGGTAGCGCCAAGAATGTGGATCTTCTTGTTCTGCTTGCGGGACACGTACGTATATAATTGGCCCATGAACTGGAGCGCAATGTCCTTGAATGCAAAAGTAGGACCATGGAATAATTCCAGCAAATAGAGGTCATCCTTCAGCTTATGAACCGGCGTAACTTCCGGATGGCGGAACGTCGCGTAGCCGTCGTATACCATTTTCTTCAGATCTTCATAAGGAATTTCATCATTCGCATAAAGCGAGAAAATTTCAAGCACCAGCTCCTGATAGCTGAGCTCCTGCCATTCTTTCAGTTTAGCCGCGGAAACAACCGGAATTTCGTAAGGCACGAGAAGTCCGCCGTCGTCCGCAAGACCCATGAGGAAAGCGTCGACAAAGCCGATTTTGCCTACATTTCCGCGAGTACTGATATATTCCATTTGTAATTCCCTCCTACTATTGCCTAACCTTCCCCCTATTATAGAAAAAGACCGCCGTAACCACAAGACAATCTTGCTGGTTAATAGCGGTCATTCGAGGGATTTCGGCGATTATTTCGCCGTTTTCTTGATCAGGTCGATCAGTTGGGACAAAGCGTCCTTGCGGTCGTTTTTCTGCATGTTATCCACGTATTTATCTCGGTTCGCGTACAAGTCGGTTACATGGCTGACAAGCGTCTCCGGCGTCATGTCCTCCTCATAGAGCACCTCGCAGAAGCCTGCCGTCTGGAACGAGCGTGCGTTTAGAATCTGGTCGCCGCGGCTTGCTTCCTTCGTCAGGGGGATAAGCAGCATCGGCTTGCGCAGGTACAGGAACTCGAAGATCGAGTTGGAGCCGGCACGCGAGATGATCACATCCGACATAGCGAGAAGATCCGGAAGCTCCTCGTTTACGTACTCGAACTGTTTGTATTGCGGAGACTGCAGGGATGCCTCTACCTGGCCTTTGCCGCACAAGTGGATGATCTGGAATTTCTCCGTCAGCTTGCCAAGCGATGCGCGTACAGCCTGGTTAATCTTGCGCGCGCCAAGGCTGCCGCCCATGATGAGCAGCACCGGCTTGCTCGAAATAAAGCCGGCGAATTTGCGGCCGCGTGCCGCATCGCCTGCTTTGAGCTGGTCGCGGATAACCGCTCCCACATAATGCGATTTGCCTGCCGGCAAATGCTGCTGCGTCTCCGGGAAGGTGGTGCACACGCCCGCCGCGAAAGGAATCGCGATCTTGTTCGCGAGGCCTGGGGTTAAGTCGGACTCATGGATGAGCACCGGCACCTTGTTCAGCCGCGCGCCAATCACGACCGGAACGGATACGAAGCCGCCCTTCGAGAACAGGACGTCGGGCTTTTGCTTCTTAATAATGCGATATGCCTGAAAGGCGCCCTTGATGACCTTGAACGGGTCCTTCACGTTCTGCCAATCCAGATAACGGCGCAGCTTGCCCGTTGCGATGCCGTGATAGCGCACATTCTGAAGAGGCTCGATGAGCTGCTTCTCAATCCCAGCCTCCGAACCTATGTAGTCCACCGACCAGCCTTCTTGTATAAAATGGGGGATCAACGCCAGGTTAACCGTTACGTGCCCTGCCGATCCTCCGCCTGTAAACATGATTTTACGCAAAATTGCTCACTCCTAAAAAGAATTATCACCAGGACTGGCCTAATATAGGCCTGTCGTGATGATTCTTGCTTCGAAAGCATAATCTTAAAGAATTATCACCCAATCGGCCTCCAATGGTCGATTGTGATGATTCTTGCTTCGAAAGCAAAAGATTATCACCCGACCGGCCTAACCACCTTAAGCCGCTCACTTATCCCGTCTATTGTAAGCCAGCAGGCTTGTTGATTTCCAGTATGCAGCGAAAACTTTCCATAACGCGGCAGGCTTGAGAAGCGTGCCGGATCACCGGCTCCACTCCACCCTTAAGAATAGCGAGACCCGCCAACCAAGGCAACGAAAAAAAGCCGCGACCGGCCCGAGCCTAAGCTCGTCCAATCGCGGCTTCATTTATTCTTGGGGTTTGCCTTCAATCACCTTGAGCGGACCTGACGGCTCACCGGCCGGCATGTCTTCTTCGACAAAGCGCTTGAGCGCCTGCAGCTTGTTCTCCCAGAACCGCTCGTAGTAGCTGAGCCAGCGCTTCAGCTCAAGCAGCGGCTCCGGCTCCAGCCGGTATCGCGTCTCGCGCCCGACCTTGCGTTCCTTTACGAGGCCCGCTTCCGCCAGCACGCGTAGATGCTTCGACACGGCGGTCCGGCTCATGGAATAATGGGCGCTAATGACGTTGACCGGCATTTCCTGATCGACTAACAGCTGCAGCAGGCTGCGGCGGGTTGGATCGGCAATCGCTTGGAAGACGTCATGCTTGGGCTCGGAAGCGAGATTATTGTCCTTCGACATAGCTTGCGAACTTCTTCACGATGCCAGTCCAGCCGCCGGCCATATGCTCGCGTACTTGCGGATGCGGCTGGTTGAACTCGGTAACCTTGTCGGCATCCCAGCCGCCGTGAATCAGCGTAAATTCGGTTTTGCCGCCTTCCAGCTCCTTCAATTCAAAGGTCAGCGTCCAGTCCTTGCCCCAGTTGAAGGTCAAACGGTTCGGTGGGTCAACCTCCGTGACTTTGCAAGGGGATTGACCGAACTGGCCGGCTTCCAAATGGAACTCGCAGCCAACCTCCGGCTTAAAGCTTTCGCTTGGCGCCATAAACCAGGCCGAGACTCCCTCTCTCGTGGATACCGCATTCCACACCTTTTCAATAGGTGCATTCACTTGAACCGTCTGACGTACGTCAGGCAATGTATTAACTCCGTTACTCATGATCCATACCTCCGATTCTTTAATATCATGTCGTCATCACTAATTAGGAAACCATTTGGTTTCGTTTTTAATTATAGGAAACCAAATGGTTTCCTGTCAACAACCTTATTTCGCCAAAAGCAGCAGCCGGTCATCCTTATCAGATGGTGTCCCTCTTCCATCCGTATTATTCGTTATGACATAAATATCGCCGTTATGAACGCGCACATCCCGCAGCCTGCCTTCATTCTGAAGCACAACCGACATCTTTTTCGTCAGCGTATTGTACCTCAGGAGCTTCTCTCCCCGAAGGGTGGCCACCAGCAGATTATTGCCCGATTCCATCGCTATGCCCGAAGGAGCAATCGTATCCTCGCCCGTATGATAGACCGGGTCAATCATGCCCTCCCGGTGCTGCCCTCCAATCACAGCCGGCCAGCCGTAATTGCCACCTGGTACGATACTGTTAATCTCGTCATGTCCGCCGGGATTACCCGACGGGCCGTGCTCCGCGGCAAACAGCATGCCCGAGCTGCTCCACGCAAGACCTTGCGGATTCCGGTGCCCATAGGAGTACACATAGGAATCCGGAAAAGGATTGCCAGGCGGAATCGAACCGTCCAGCTTCATTCGGAGGATTTTGCCGGCGAGACTGTTCTTATCCTGCGCCAGCTCCTCCTGCCCGGCATCTCCGGTCGTTACGTACAGCAAACCGTCCGGCCCAATCGCCATCCGGCCGCCGTCATGATTAAACGAACCCGGAATCCCTTCAAGCAGCACCCTTGATTCTACCCAGGCATCCTTCTCCAGCTTAAGCACAATAATACGATTCAAGATTTTCCCGTTTTCCTCATAAGTGTGATAGGCAAATGCCTCCTTCGATGCCTGAAAATCCGGAGCTAGCACAAACCCGAGAAAACCGCCTTCCCCTTGGGCATGCACGTTCTTATTAAAATGGACCGGCAACCTCGTCGACTTGCCGTCAGCAACCCGCACGACATTCCCGTCCCTCTCGCTGATATAGATCACATCGCCGTCAAAAGCGATCACCCAAGGTGCCCGCAGCTTCTCAGCCACAACCTTATAGGCAGCCTCTTCCCCAGATACCTGCGCGCTGCCTGTTTTGACCGTTGATTTGCTGTCCTCGCAGGAGGCTAGCAAAAACGCGCTGACCGTTATAACAACAGCGGTTAGAATTCCTTTCCTCATCCCCATCTCTCCTCATCCCATAAGTTACAGAGGCTGACTGAGCTCGATGTACTTAATCTTATTGTGGTCAAAATAAAGATGGAATTTCAAATAGTCGCCAATTTTGTAGCTCCACTTGGAATCCAGCTGCAAATTCGGCTTTCCAAGCTTCTGCACAACCTCGTCTTTCGACATGCCGACGGCAAGACCGTCCTGTGTCGCATGATTGCTGTCCAGAAACACGATACTCCGGTTCAACTGCATAACCCCGTCGCTATATTCGGTTACACTGCCTACTGCCTGAACGGCATCCTCATAATAATGTCCGAGCAGAGTCGGCTGGACACTGCTTCTGAGTAGAAGCAGCTGCTCCCATTCGTTATAGGATTTGTCGGCTACGGCCAGTCTCTCCCCTTTGTAAGAGAAGCTTTCGTCAATCCCGCCTTCGTGGGCATCCATCTCCAGCCGGACCTGCTCGAACATCCGATCAAGCTCCGCCAGCTTCGAATCCGGCTGCAGGATGCCATGCGTCAGCAGCATGACCTGATCGTCCGCGTAATAACGGCGCCCGCCTAAAAGATACTCGTTTGTGTTCACATCATACGGGATTGTGTACACCGAATCAGCCGTTTCGAAACGGATTAAGCTCTCCTCGCTTAACGTCTTATCGTCCGAAGCTGCCTTCGTCATCTCTAGCCCGTTCAGATTTTGCAGGATAACATACATACGGTCTTGAGGAACCAGCGTTTCCTTCACCCAAATTTTCTTGACCTCTTCCGTCGAGAACGGCAAAGCATCCTTGAGGTAACCGTCCTGTTTGGATGGAATGACGACAATTTTCCCCTTCTCTGTTGGGGAGGGACTTGGCGAAACATCCGGCGATTGCGACACTATCGGACTCGGCTCCGGCGACATAACCGTTCCTTTCCCCCCGCTTCCTCCAGGTGCTCCAACTTCCTCCCGGAACGCAACGGCAACAATCACGGCTATAACAATAAAAGACACGGCAGCCCACGATAAACGAACCAGGCCAGGCCTTTTTCTCTTCTCCCCACGGTCGATCGCTTCCGCCTTGCGCACGATCGCTTCCTTCTTCTCCCTTGTAAAAGTCGACTGGACATGCGGTCCCCGCCGCAACTCACGATACCATTCCGGCTGCTTCTCATTCATACGCGGCACTCCCCTTCCAACTGCTGCTCATCCGCTTGCGCGCCCTCGACAGTCTCGTTTTGACTGTCCCCTCCGGGAGGCCAAGCGCGTCAGCGATTTCCTTAGTCGTCAGCTCGTATTTCGCATGGAGGACAAGCACCTCCCGCAGCTTAACGGGCAGCTCCAGAACGGCATTCCACAGCTCTGACGTGAATGCCAGCCTCATAACCTCCTGCTCCGCAGACGGGCTTTCCCCGTCATGGGCAGCGCCTCTCCCGACAAGCAGCACCCGGCGCATAAAGGCCGTTCTTTTATAATTAATAGCCGTATTCCTTGTCATCGCGAGCAGCCACGTGCGGATTGAGGAAGCACCGCGAAACGAGGCAATCGACTGATATACCTTCAGAAACACATCCTGCGTTATATCATCCGCCAGATCATGCCTTCGCGTGATGACATAAGCCAGATTCCATACATCCTGGCCGTACGAATCCATCAGCTCTCTTAATCCGGCGGTATCCATGCGGTCTATATAACGCCAGTATTTGTTTTCCAAATTTTTCACCTCTCACACATTAGACAATGCAAGCAGAGGATTAGTTTCATTCCGTACGAAAAAGAAAAAGACCGGAGCTCAGCTTAAGCTCCAGTCTCTATGTCCCTTACAGCACGGCCGACGTTTCCAGCCTCAATGCCGCTTCTTTCTCGCGGACAAGCGGGATTACCTTCTCGCCAAACGCCTGAATATCCTCTTCATAATGCAAGAAGCCGGTCAGGATTAGGTCAACGCCGATTTTTCGCAGCTCGATAATGCGGTCTGCCACCTGCTCCGCCGTTCCGATCAGTCCCGTCTTGAAGCCGTCATTGTACTGAACAAGGTCGGAAAAATCCGAATTCGCCCACATGCCGTCCCGTTCCGGAGAGGCTTTGCCCGCAAAGCCGACCTGGCTGCGGAACCCTTCCACCGCCTCCGGATTCGCATACTCCACAATGTCGCGCAGCACTTGGCGCGCTTCCTCTTCCGTGTCGCGCACGATAACAAACGCGTTTGCGCCATACTTCAGCTCGCGGCCATTCGCCGCCGCTGCGGCTTTCAGCTCGTCAATCTGCGCCTTGAAGCCCTCCGTCGTATTGCCGTTCATGAAATACCAATCCGATACCCTTGCCGCCATCCGGCGTGCCGCAGCCGAGTTGCCGCCTTGAAAGACCGGTGGGGCTGCCGCAGGCTTCGGCTTCAGGGGAGCCTGGTTCAACCGGTAAAAGTCGCCGCGGAAGCTTGCTTCGTGCTCCGTCCACATTTCTCTCAGAACGCGAATAAATTCCTCGGAGCGGCGGTAGCGTTCGTCATGATCGAGCCAAGGCTCGCCGTAGCTATGGAACTCTCCCTTGAACCAGCCGCTGACCACGTTAACCGCAGCGCGTCCATTGCTGATCTGATCGATGGTGGCCAGCATCTTCGCAACCGTCCCGGGATGCCATAGCCCAGGCAGGACAGCGGCAATCAGCTTGATTTTGCTGGTCACCGCAGCCAAAGCGGAAGCCAGCGTAATCGCCTCGAGCTGGTTCTCTGCGCCATAGCTTGCGACGAACCGCGTCTGAAGCAGGGCGAAGTCAAAGCCCGCTTCTTCCGCCGCCTTCGCGTAACGGGCATTATCTTCAAAGGACCAGCCCGTCTTTTGCGGAATTTCGGAAATGACAAGCCCTCCGCTTACGTTAGGTACCCAATAAGCAAATTGTAATGACATCACATGCACTCTCCTTCGAATGATAGCTGAAATCTCTATGTTCGAATCTAGCTGCCTAGTCTAGCCCTTTAGGAATAAAAACCGGGAACCGGTACCGTGCCGGTCAAATACCAATTGCCCACATTGCGAAGCTTGAACTCTGCCGGATTATGGAGCGTGTGGGTCCGCACGTTGCGCCAGAACCGGTCAAAGCCGAACTTTGACGCCGTTGCCCTTGCCCCCATCACTTCGAAAATCCGGCTGGTCACTTCAAGCGCCATCTTGCCGGCCTGCACATTCGCCGCAGCAACAAAGACCGCCAGCTCGCCGCGTTCAACCTCGCCCAATGCTTCTTCCTTGGCCCAAGCGGCATCAAGCAGACGGTCCGACTTCTCCACGAGACCAAGCGCCGCCTGATAGTCCGCCCACCACTCGCCGTAACGGCTTAAGGTTGAAGGCTCCTCCGAAGCCCGCTCTAGCCCGGAGGTATACCAAGGCCGCGCATGCTCCAGCGTATAAGCCCTCGCTTCCTCCAGCGCCCCCGCTGCGCTGCCTATAAAAATACTCGCCAGAATACTTTGGGACAGTTGCGGAACAAGCGTGGAGAACACCGTCTGGCCTGCATACGGCGTCTCGAGTATTTCATGAGGCTCGACCCGCACGTTGTGAAATTTCACGGTGCCGCTGCCGGTCTGGCGCTGGCCCATGTTGTCCCAATCGTCTATGATCTCAACGCCTTCGCGAACGGAAGGAATAATCCCCTCGTAATATTCGCCGGTCACGCTGTCGTTCCAGGAGATCGCAAGCAGATCCGAATCCGGCGAGCCGGAGCTGAAGCCCTTTGAACCGTTAACGATTACGCCATCCTCAGACTGCTCGCCGATAATGGTCTTCTGAAGCGGATTGGAGGAATTCCCCCAGAAGTAGTCGTTCGCCGCGGTTGTCTCGTAGAAATACCGCTTTTGCTCCTCCGTGCCGGCCAAATGAGGCGCGATCAGGCAGAGAAAGTGATAGCCGTATACATGCGCCAAAGCCGCATCCGTCCTCGCAAACTCTCGCACAACGCCAAGCACGTCGGACCATTGTCCGCCATACCCGCCGTATTCCGCCGGAATAAGCAGCTTCAGAAGTCCGCTATCCCGGATCCAGTCGCGCTGCAGCTTTGGCGTGCCGCCTTCCTTGTCGCGCTCAGCGGCGTCCTCGCGGAAGCGGTCCGCAAGCTCCCTTGCGGCAGTGAAATAATCCAGAGCCGTACTAGTTGTCATGCAGCATCCTCCTCAACGTCTACTCTCCGCCTTGCGTGAACAGCTCGGGAGGCTGGCCAACAAGCTCTTTGCCGACTAATTCGCGTGCCAGATGGTTGGACGGAGCAAGCACGAGACCTGCCCGCACGTCACGGTATAACCGCTCGATGGTGCCTTTTTTGTACCCGTATCCGCCCGTTACATCCATCGCAATGGAGACAACCTGGTTCGCGACCTCCGTGGCATGAATCTTGAACTCCGTTGCTTCATACCACAGCTCGCCAAGCGGCCGGCCCTCGGCTTCGTAACGGTTATATTTCTCGGCAAGCGACAGCTGCCAAGGCTTCAGCGCGCTAAGCCCAATCTTTGCGTTCGCCAGCTGCTGGCGGATGACCTGATAGTCCGCGAGACTTCGGTTGAAGTCGCGATGCACCGTTCTTTTTACTCGTTCTACCACGATAGACAGCGCCTCCGAAGCTACCCCGATCCACGCAGAACCGATACCTAGCAGATAGAGCGGATCTACGCCGTTAAACGCAATCTCAATCGCCCGGTTCTCTCCGACAAGCAGATCGGCACGCGGGACGCGGACATTGTCCAGCTTCAGCGGACCGCTCTGGTTGCCGCGTACGCCAAGCGCTTCCCAAGGCCCTGCCGTAATCCCGGGATCCTTGCCGTCGACGATAAAATAACTGAGATCCGTCGGCTGCTGCGCGCCCGGCGTACGGGTCTGCAGCACGTAGAAATCGGCATGGCCGCCGCTGGTCGTGAACGATTTTTCCAGGTCCAAAATATAATCCTCGCCGTCGCGTTTCGCTTCGCTTAGGTTGAACCAGGTATGCCCGCCCGTTGCCTTCTCGCTCATCGAATGAGTTCCGATCGCGCCCCGGCGGACCGGTTTCAACCAGCGTTGCTTCTGATCCTCCGATCCGTAATATACCAGCGTCTGCGCCGCGCCGACATGCATGACATAGATCAGGGAAGTGGAAGGGCAGCCTTTGCCGATCTCCTCCGCGGCCAGCGCAAAGGCGGCATAGTCCAGCCCTAGTCCGTCATATTCGGTCGGGATGATCAGGCTGTTCCAGCCTTTGTCCGCTAAAGCCTGCAAATTTTCCGAGGGAAATACGCCCTCTCTGTCAATCCGTTCCGCATTCGGGCGAATCACTTCGTCAACGGTTTCCCGGATGGAAGCCACAAGCTGCCCGTAATCCGGCTGTGCTGCAACAGTTGCCATACATTTACCCTCCTTAATAACTCGTCTTTACCCTTTTATATCGATGAAGCTTTCGCCTCGTATTCTCCGGATGGCTCGGCTGCGGCGCCAACGCGGGCAGGCAGCGAGGGATCGCGTTTTACCCGGAACCAGGCATAAGCCAAGCTGATGAGTACGATAGCAAAAATGACCCAAGGGAAGTAGCTGACCGGCTTCGGCTGTCCCGGCTGAATCATCGCCCAGATCGGAAGCGCGATGCTGATTACGCCAAGCACCGGAAGCACGTAGCGCTGGAACGCGTTTAGCTCTTCGTTCGGATACACGATAACCGCAATATTAAGCAGCGCATAAATAAGCAGCAGCGGAATCGTGCCGATCGTTCCGAGATACCCGAAGCCGGTTACCCATGTATCGCCGGCAAAACCGAACAGCAGCGCGAATACGATTCCTAGGCCGCTAAGCAGCGACAAGGCGCCGGCAGGGGTCTGCCATTTGGAGACCGCGCTGAGCTTTAAGGTAATCAGCCCTTCGCGTGCCGAGTTGAAGACGATCCGCGAGAAGCCGTTCAGGCAGGCGATCGTCATGCCGACGATACTCGTAAATCCGGCGATAACCGCCAGGAACGAGAAATCGCCCAAATAACGATCTGCCAGCGTTATGAACGGATTCGTGCTTTTCACGAGCTCATCGTTGTTGTTGCCAAAGCCCGCGATAACGGCATAGCTGACAAGCAGATAGAACACCGTCATAATCGCGATGCTGATCAGAACGGCGCGCTTGACGTTGCGCTTTGGATTTTGCGTTTCTTCCGCCAGAGCAGCCGAATTCTCGAAGCCGATGAACAGGTATATCGCCAGCGGGAAACCAAGCCCCACGCCTGCAAGACCGTCCGTTACCGAGGAAGGGACAAACGGCTTAGCCGATAAGCCGTTAGGCGGATCAAGCAGGATATAGACCGACACGCCAAGCAGCACTAGCACTTCGATGACAAGCGCAATGCTTGCGATTTTGGTCGAGCGGTCGATGCCGATAATCGTCAGCCCCCAGATCAGGACGCCAAGGACGACCGTCGGGATCGCCCAATGAATATGAATGCCGTATAACGCCAGCGAGTCCGCGGTCCAGCCGCCAAGCTCGATAAAAGCAGATGCGGCCAGGAACACCGTACCCGCGATAAACACGATAGAAGAAGCCGTGCCCGTCACTCCGCCAAACGACATGCCGATATATTTGATCAGCGAGCCGCTGGATGGATGTTTGGCCGAAAAACGGGTTAGGCTGAGCCCGACGATAATAATCGCCACGGCCGATAAGAGTAGCGTAAGCGGCGAACCGACGCCGGTCGCCAGGAAGATAACCGGAAGACCGTAATAAATAGCCGCCGCGGGCGCCATTTGCGCCAAGGTTGAACCAATGGCATCAACCAAAGTCAGCTTTCGCTTGGGCGAGAGTTTGACCGCCGTTGATTCCGGCTCTGTCAAACTCCGCCTTGGCTCTAACGCCCTCGAGGTTGACACCGTTTCTTTTTCCAATGAACTCATAAATTCCATTCCTCCCGATCGTTAATAGACAACAAAAAAAAGACTTCTCGCGTATTCCTGCAAAAGGATAGGAGAGAGCCTTCGGTCGTCCGATCGGATCTATCGTTATTCCATTGTTCACGCGCGCCGGTATTACCGGCCGATAGCGCTGACGCTCTCTTCCAGCTCGAGCTGACGCACAAGCGGGATGACTTGCTCCCCAAATAACGCCAGCTCTTCGTCGTAATGCAGGAAACCTGTCAGCACCAGGTTGATGCCGATCCGTTTCAGCTCGAGAATCCGCTTTGCCACTTGCTCTTTCGTCCCGATCAACCCGGTCTTGAAGCCGTCGTTGAACTGGATGAGATCCTCATACGTCGAGTTCGCCCACATGCCGTCGCGGTCGCCCGACGATTGTCCGGCATGCTTCACTTGCTCGCGGAAGGCCTCTACCGTTGCCGAATCGGCATTTGAAATAATGTCGCGCAGCGCCTGCCGTGCTTCCTCCTCCGTATCCCGCACGATGACGAAGGCATTTACGCCAAACTTGATCTTGCGGTTGTTATCAGCGGCATAACCTCTGACCTCATCGATCTGCTTCTTAAGCCCTTCGAGCGTATTGCCGTTCATAAAATAGTAATCCGATACGCGTCCGGCCATCTGCTTCGCCGCTTTAGAATTGCCGCCCTGGTAGATGGTTGGTCCCGGCACTTGCACGGGTCTTGGCTTGAAATCCGCCTGGCGAAGCCGGAAGAAATCTCCCGCGTAAGTTGCCTGATTTTCCGTCCACAACCCTCGCAGCACGCGGATGAACTCCTCTGAGCGGCGGTACCGCTCATCATGGTCCAGCCAAGGCTGGCCAAGCGCGATGTATTCATCCTTGAGCCAGCCGCTTACAACGTTAATGGCTGCCCGGCCGCCGCTTAGATGATCAATCGTTGTCATCATCTTCGCTACAATCGCCGGAGGGATAAGACCCGAGGCTACCGCAACAATCAGTCCCAGCTTCCGCGTCTTCACCGCCAGCGCCGCCGCGAAGGTAAGAGATTCCCACTGATTCTCCGAATCGCTGCTGGCTACGAACCTGGTCGGCAGCAGCATATGATCAAAGCCAGTGCGCTCCGCCTGCTCTGCGTACCGTATATTCGCCTCAAAGGAGGAGCTGGTCCGCTGCGGCAGCTTTGTCGCCAGCAGCCCGCCGTCCTCGAGGGGGGCCCAATAGCCAAATTCAATTGCGCTCATCTTCCAATCCCCTTTCGCTTATTTGCCGGAAACAGCCGCTTCTGCCTTCGGCGCGCGTCCGGGAAGCTCGTTGTTTGCGATCATTTCGCCAAACGGGCTGATGAAAGCTCGGTCGCCTTCGCCGCTCCGCTTCGCCAGCGGCAGCAATGGGAATAGCAGCTCGGCGGTCCGGTATGCCTCTTCCAGATGCGGGTAACCGGATAAAATAAACGTCTCGATACCCAGCTCCGCGTATTCCTTGATCCGCTCCGCAACCTGCTCGGCGCTGCCGACAAGAGCCGTCCCCGCTCCGCCTCGCACAAGACCGATGCCTGCCCACAGGTTCGGGCTGATTTCAAGCCGCGAACGATCGCCGTTATGCAGCTGGCTCATCCGTTTCTGGCCTTCCGAGTCCATGCGCGCGAATATCTTCTGCGCCGAAGCAATAGTCTCTTCATCCAGATTTTCAATAAGTTCATTGGCAGCCCGCCAAGCTTCCTCTTCAGTCGGACGAACAATGACATGCAGCCGGATACCGAATTTCAGCTGGCGTCCTTTGGCCGCTGCCAGCGCCCGCATCTTCTCGACCTTCTGCTTTACGGCTGCAGGAGGCTCGCCCCAGGTCAAGTAGACGTCCACATGATCGGCCGCCACGTCCATTGCCGCTTCGGACGAACCGCCGAAATAGAGCGGAGGATAAGGCTTCTGCACGGGCGGATAGAGCACCTTGCCGCCTTCTACCTTCAGATGTTCTCCTTCGAAGTCCACGCTTTCGCCTTCCAGCTCCTTGCGCCAGATATGAAGGAATTCATCCGTCAATTCATAACGCGTGTCGTGGTCAAGGAACAGACCGTCGCCAGCAAGTTCTACCGGATCGCCGCCCGCTACAACGTTAATGAGCAGTCTGCCTTTCGAGAAGCGGTCGAGCGTAGCGGACATCCGCGCCGCTACCGTCGGCAGCGTTAAACCTGGACGAACGGCAACCAGAAACTTCAGCCGTTCCGTTACGGGCACTAGCGTCGAAGCAACAATCCAGGCATCCTCGCAGGATTTGCCGGTTGGCAGCAGAACGCCGCCATAGCCCAGTTCATCGGCAGCTTGCGCGATTTGCTTGCAATAGCTGTACGTGACCGCTCTTGCTCCTTCGCTTGTACCGAGGTATCGTCCATCGCCATGCGTCGGAATAAACCAGAATAATTCCATTGTTTTCATCCTCCATCCATTCTCCAAACTCAAACCCTACACCAGCGTCTTGCCGTCCTTGCTTGCCTTCTTCAGCAAATCCCATACCGGTGCGGTGAGACGTTCCTTTTCAAAGCTAAGGAACTGATTGGCATAGCCGCGTACGGGATCGCCTGCGTAAAACCGTTCATACAGCTCATGACGCGATCCAAGCGGACTGCCGATCAGATCCCAGGCCAGCTTGAGCAGCTGCACTTTTTTCTCCGCGCTGACCGTCGCGCCTTCATAATATTTGTGCATCAAGTCCGCGAGCGGGCCATAGAAGTCTTCGATGCCGGAGGGCGCCTGAACGAAGCCTCCTCCGCCCACCTGCTGCAAAATCTCGATCGCGCGGGGATAAAATCTCGTCCCGATATTGCGTGCGGTATCGATATAGGACATCTCCGGCACAAGCACGCCCGATTTATCCGGCTTCGCCTGCGCCTCCGATGCAATAACAAGCGCTTTAATCACTTCGATCTGCGTCAGCAGCTCGCCTAGCTTTTCCTGTACATGCAGGAAGCCTTGCGCGCCAATCGATTCGGTAACGGCAAAGGCCACGCCGGTCACAAACTCCAGCTTGGCGACATAGCGGACGATGTTCTGATGGAACGCCAGCGCATTGGCTGTTTTGTTGGCCCGCAGAGTAAGCACCTTCTGCGCGTCGCCGTACAGCAGCACCCGTTCCCAAGGAATCAGCACGTCGTCGAAGAAGAGCACCGCGTCCATCTCGTCGTAATTCGCGCTCAGCGGATGATTCCGCTCGCTGGCGCTTGCGAAGGATTCCCTGCAAACGATATGCAGTCCCGGCGAATTGGCCGGCACGATCAGCACGTGCGCATGGCTCCGGTTCGCCGTTTCGAACTTCAGGAAGGACGAGATGATAAAGTCATGCGTATATGGCGCGCCTGTCGCAATCATCTTGGCGCCGCGGACGACGATTCCTTCGCTTGTTTCCTTAACGACATGCAGGAAGCGCTCGGCGATCCGGTCATCGTCCAAATTTTTGGAACGGTCGATCTGCGGATCGATAATCGCCGTCGTCAGGAACAGATCCTTGTCACGGGCTTCCTCGTAATAACGCGTAATTTTCTCCTTGAATAACGGATCCAGCTGAGCGAGTTCATCCCGGGCAGCGTACCAGCCGGTAACAAGCGATCTCGCATAGTCCGACAAGCGGCTCATCATGCCATGCGTTTCATGCGACCAGCGGTTGAAGGAGCCGCTGCGCTGCGCAAGCTGCTCCCTCGTGTAGGGAACCAGGAAGGAGCTGTGGGCATAACGCCCCGTGCTCTCCACTTTGTAACCGACGCTGCCTTGGACGGCCGGATCATCCAGCATATTGAACAGCTGCCTAATCGTATCGAGCGTTCCCTTGAATGCCGCATGCGCAGGCACGTTTTGCACCTGGATGCCCTCCAGCCATATTTTTCGGCCGTCATTTAAGCTCTGAAGAAAAGCCTCTCCTCGCAAGCGAACCTCCCCTTTTCATCGTGAGAATAAAAATTTAACTATCCCAATTGATTTAATCGGTTTTGTTTATTATGATAGCTAATAATCATTTTGCAGCAACCGTTATTTATGCCTGAAACGTTGTTAAATCAACACTTTCGACCATTTTGTAGGATTAGAAACCGATATCCGCACAAACCGCGTACAATTGTCCGGCCGACTTTAAGTAAGCTTCGAACCTCTCTTGCTTGCTCGGAAGTTGGATACCCAACACTTTTATAGAAAATGTCTGATTGGAGGGAAATGAGGCATGCCTGTCCAACAAAACCAATTGATCACGGACCGAAGAATCGCAAGGACCAAGCAATTTATTTCGGAGGCGTTTCTGGCCTTGCTGCTGGAGAAGGATATCGAGGGAATTGTCATCAAGGATATAACGGAGAGGGCCAACGTAAACCGCTCTACCTTTTACGCCTATTACAGCGATAAATTCGATTTGCTCGACCATATGGTGAAGGATAAATTAAATCAGCTAACCGCGCTTATTGATACTGACCGGGACGGAACTTACATACCGGATTTTAACGCGCCCGATCCTTTTTTCGTCCTTCTGTTCAGCCATATCGAAGAAAATGAAACGTTCTACCGGGTTCTTCTGACCAGGATTAATCCGGCAACAGCCAGTGCCGATTATGCGGCTTCCCTGCTCGGCGTCATCCGCGATACCTTCTACGCCCGCATTACGGCGCTCAGCATGGATCAAAAACAGTCCGTCCCGCTTGATCTGCTGCTTGATTATATCAGCTTCTCGACCTTCCATATGGCTCGCAAATGGCTGGAGCAGCGGATGGTCTACTCTTCCCGCCATATGGCGCTGCAGCTTACCCGCATGTCCATTCTTGGCGCGTATGATGCGATGGGTTTTTTGAAAAATTAGCATTAAAAATCATGATACAACTTTCGAATTGCATATAACTGTAAAAAAAGTTGGAGTGATGTTATGAGCGGACAAACAGGGCAAACGGGGCAGACGGGACTTACAGGGCTAACCGGTCTAACAGGGCCGGCAGGTCCTCCTGGTCCTCCAGGGCCGCAGGGTATTCAAGGGCCGGCAGGTCCTCCCGGAGCTGGATATAGCCCGGTATACGGTTCGTTATATTCCGGTACACACGAAGCTATTGCGGGAACTTTCCTCATTTTCGATACGATGGGTCCGTCATCCGGAACGGTTTTAGACTTGAGCAACAGCTTAATTAGAATAACTAGTCCGGGAGTTTACAACCTCACGTTTACTACGGATGCAGGGAATGACTCCGATGATGCTAGCGGGCTATTGCTTCGCTTTTCCGTTAACGGGGATACTTCACAAACTATTGGCCAGCTTCAGTATAGAGTTCCGAATCTGGGCAGCAGCCGGAGATTGAATTTATCTAGTTCCATTCAGGTATTTCTAGATGCAAATAGTACCGTTCAAATCTATATTGCTAGTGTTTTGGTTCAGTCTGATTATCGGAACAGCGTCCTCACCGTCACTAAAATCGGATAAATGATTACGACCATTTTCCTTTTTTAATTCTCTTTCAGGAGTGATGCCATGAGCGGGCAAACGGGGCAAACGGGACTTACAGGGCTAACCGGTCTAACAGGGCCGGCAGGACCGCCTGGTTCTCCAGGGCCGCAGGGTATTCAAGGGCCGGCGGGTCCTCCCGGAGCCGGATATAGCCCGGTATACGGTTCGTTATATGCCAACTCGTCACATGCGGCGCCAGCAGGAACCTTCCTTGCATTCGATACCTTAGGTTTTTCATCCGGAACATCTCTCAGCCTTAGCGATAATTCCATTACGGTAAATAGCGCAGGGGTATACGCTATTTCTTTTTCCAGTATTGTAAGTAATGGCAGCAGTGATGGAGGAGATATCTTGATTCGGTATTCCATTAATGGGAATACAACTTTAACGGTTGGGCAGCTGCAGTATCGCGTCCCGGAACTCGGTACCAGCCACGTTTTGACGCTGAGCAGCAACATTCTACTTTTGTTGAATACGAATGACTCGATACAGATGTATATCGTCAGCAATACCACCGGTGAAGTTAGAAATAGTTCAAGTTCTCTAACTGTGACCAAAATCGATTAAAATAAAAAACCGGAACTGAGATCTCAAGACAGTTCCGGTTTTATTTTGTTTGCGCGGATGACAGCCTCCCCCAGCAAAAGCAGCAGCACGATTGAACTGTATATGGAGATCGTGTAGCTCAACGTATAATCCATCCCGATGCCATTGTGCAGGGCTGCGGTAATCAGGTGGGTGAACAAATTGGTGAATACAAATACATAGCTTCGAATCATCCATTTGCGGTGCTCCACCGCTTTTCCTTTACGGATTTTCACAACCGCAATTACGGTGATAACAAGCCAAATCATGTTGATAAAATTAAACGCAATACTGTTGACTCTTCCGCCTGTAGAGGACGGAGCCATATAACCGGAGGTCAGATCAACAATGGCCACAGCCAGCACGTAAGTATAGCCGAGTATTCGATGCAGCTTGGCGCTGCGCTCTCTTATCCGTTTGGAGAAGTTAATAAGTCCGGCAATCATGGCCGCGCAAGCAGCCACAATGTGCACATCCATTATAGTTAACCATAGCGACACATGCTTCAATCCGGTCTTATGTCGCAGGAAGCGGCTCGCTTCGGGATCGTAGATAAAATTCGTAAAGGTCGTATATCCGATAAATCCGATAGATACGGCAATCGTGAGGATATACAGCGTTCTTCTATTTTTCAAGGGACTGCCTCTTTCATGCTTTCTCTTTAGGTAAGTTGGTTAAAAAAGATCAAGCTGCTCATATTGCGGCGGTTCCTCGCGCGGCTCCAGCGGATCCCGGCCGTCCGGCCTCAATTGTCCGAGCAGCGCCATCATCTGCTTCGCGTTATCCGCCGCATCGCCGCCGGAGTTATTGTTAAAGATCACGCAAATATGCTCGCTTTGCTGCTGCAGCTGTTGAAGGTATTCCGCCCATTGCCGCAGCTCGTCCGAATTGTAGCGATACAAATACCGGACATCCCGCCAGTTCGGCGCTCCGCCCTGGTTCCAGCCGCTGGCGTTACGGCCGTGGAACCGGACAACCGTCATGGCTTCATCCGTCGCTTCGAGCACGGTTGGTATCGACCCTAGACCCGCCTGCGGCTCGTCGCATACGCTATGCACCCAGCCCTCCTGGCGCATGAAGTCCAGCGTACGCTCCCGGTACTCCTCGGTGAACCAGCTTTGATGACGGAACTCGAGAGCGACGGGGATCCCTTCCATACGACGCTTCGTTTCCCGCAGAATACGCACGTTGTCCCGGGTACAGTCGAACCACGGCGGGTACTGGAACAAAGCCGCTCTGAGGCGCCCCGCTTCCATCACCGGCATAATCGAGTCGCAAAAGGCCGCAAACGTGCTGTCCGGATCATTCGCAGCAGCCGCTGCAGCAGGACCACGCTGATGTCCGGTCATACCTTGATACGCCTTGACGATAAAATGCAGCGACTCCGGCGTCTCCTCCGTCCACTTGGCGAACCTCTCCGGAGGCTGTATCGCATAGAAGCTGCTGTCCACCTCGACCAGCGGGAAATGCTTCGCGTATTCCTTCAAACGATCTTTTGCTTTTACGTTTGGGCCGTACAGCGCGTCCTGGTCTCCCCAGCCCGCAAGCCCGATATGGATAGGCATAGAATCACCAACTCTCCAACTAAACTATGTTTCTCCAACCTATCATACCTGCTCCGTATTCTGCAAATACCCGCTGCGATAGACGCAAAAACAGGTTATTCCGGCGAACCGGCCCAAGTGGACTCATTCGCCTGAACAACCTGTTTACTAGTGTACATAGACGCTGCCCGCACGCCGGCGGTCAATCCCCTATTGCACGTTTTGCAGTATATTGCTGCATTTTCGCTCGAAGGCCCGGGATATCCTGCACAATATGCAGGATATCCCGTCCGAAACGGCCTAAATGAGCCCATCGAGACCAATATACTGCATTCCGTGCAGCATACGGTGCTCCGGATCGCCATATCGGGCGTATATGCTGCATTCTGTGCAGTATATGGCACTCACTGCTTGAACTGGTCCGTATGTTGCATTCCGTGCAGCATACGGTGCTCCGGATCGCCATATCGGGCGTATATGCTGCATTCTATGCAATATACGGCGCTCACTGCTTGAACTGGTCCGTATGTTGCATTCCATGCAGCATACCACGCTCCGGAGCGCCATATCAGGCGCATATGCTGCATTCTATGCAATATACGGCGCTCACTGCTTGAACTGGTCCGTATGTTGCATTCCATGCAGCATACCACGCTCCGGAGTGCCATATCGGGCGCATATACTGCATGCGCCATATCAGGCGCATATGCTGCATCTAGTACAGCAACGTGCGCCCAATTAAAGACGCAAAACGTCAGGCTGGCCTATTGCCAGCCTGCCGCGCGAGAGACAGCCCGAGGCTCACGCTCTTTACATCACTGTCCGCATCCAGCGGCCGATGCGCTCCAGCGCCTCCGACAGATTCGATGTCGAGGAAGCATACGAGCAGCGGATAAAGCCTTCGCCGCCCCGGCCAAATACGGAGCCGGGCACTGCCGCTACCTTCGCTTCCTGCAGCAGCCGCGTAGCGAACTGCTCCGAGCTGAGCCCGGTTGCAGCTATGGACGGAAAAGCGTAGAACGCACCTTGCGGATCCCGGCAAGCGAGACCAAGCTCGCTTAAGCCTTTTACGAACATCCGCCGCCGCTGATTAAACGCCTCCACCATCTCGTCCTTATCCTCCATGCAGCTGCGCAGACATTCGATGGCGGCAACCTGGCCAACAATCGGTGCGCAGAGAGCGGTATACTGATGGATCTTGGTCATCGCCGCGATCAGCTCTTGACCGCCGCATGCGTAGCCAACCCGCATTCCCGTCATCGCAAAAGCTTTGGAGAAGCCGCTGATCACTACCGTCCGATCCTTCATCCCCGGCAAGGAAGCGAAGCTGACATGCTTGCCTTCGTAAGTCAGCTCCGCATAGATCTCATCGGACAATACGATGAGGTTATGCTCTTCCACAAGCTTCGTAATCGGCAGCCAGTCCTCGTAGGACATAACCGCTCCGGTCGGATTGCTAGGGAAGTTGACGAAGAGCACCTTGGAACGGGGAGTTATCGCCTGCTTCAGCGCATCTGCCGTCAGCTTGAACGACTGGGCGGCCGTCATCTCCAGTTCAACGGGCACCCCTCCGTTCAGCTTGCAGATCGGCGCATAAGCAATGTAACCGGGTACCGGAATAATCATTTCATCGCCGGGCTCAAGAAGCGCCCGCATCGCCAGGTCAATCGCTTCGCTGCCGCCTACCGTAACCAGCACTTCCGCGGCCGGTTCGTAGCTGACACCAAAGCTTTTGTCCAAGTACGCTGCAATCTCCTCCCGAAGCTCCATAAGGCCTTCGTTAGGCGTATACATCGTCCGGCCCCGCTCAAGCGCACGGATACAGGCCTCTCTGGCCGCCTTAGGCGTTGCGAAGTCGGGTTCCCCAACCCCTAGCGATATGATTTCCTTGTTTCCCTCAGCCGCGTTAAAAAATTTGCGAATGCCCGATGGCGGCAAATCGCGGACTAGCGGCGTCACCCATGTGCTCGTCGTCAACATGGTTAATCCTCTCCCTGGCCGATTATTTCTCTTTGCGTTCCTCAAGAGAATAATCGATGATGTAGTCAAGCAGCTCGTTGAACTTGATACCAGCCGCTTTAGCCGCCTTCGGCAGCAAGCTGTTCTTCGTCAGACCCGGCAGCGTGTTCGCTTCCAGAACGTACGGAACTCCGTCTTTAATGATCATATCGATACGCGAATACACGCTGCACTTCAGCGACTTGTAGCAGCCAAGCGCAGACGCTTCGACGCGGGCTTGCACATCAGCCGGCAATTCGATCACTTCTTCCGTCGCTCCGCCATCCTGGTACTTGGAGTCGAAATCGAAGAACTCCGAGTTGGCTTTAATCGATACGATTGGAAGCAGCTTGCCGTTCAGCACGGCGCACGTGATTTCTTCCCCGCCAACGAATTGCTCGATCATCACGGAGTCATCCCATTTCAGAGCTTCCTCTACCGCTTCCGCGATTTCTTCCTTCGTTTTGACCAGACGCGTAGCAATACTCGAGCCGCCCGAATTCGGCTTTACGACAACCGGCAGGCCAAGGCGCTCCACGTTTGCCGCGGCAAGCTCCTCCATGCTGGCGACATTAATCCAATCGGCCGTCAGGATGCCGTCAAAGCGGATCAGCTTTTTCGCAAGCTCTTTATCCATGCTTACGCTGCTCGACAACACGCCGCAGCCGGAGTAAGGAATGCCCAGCGATTCCAGCGTACCCTGCACCGTACCGTCTTCGCCGTATTTACCGTGAAGAGCGAGCAGCGCAAAATCGATACCGGCTGTTTTATCGATCAAGTCGCGTTTCGTGTTAATCTCGATCGGCACCACTTCGTATTTGCTGCGATCCAGATTCGCGATCATTTCTTGCCCCGTTAATAACGAAATTTCTCTTTCGGACGAGATGCCGCCCATAATAACGCCGATTTTCATCATGTTGTTAATAAGCCTCCTGAACATTTAATAACCATAATTGTTTATGAAAGAATTACTTCCCGAGCATAGCTTTCGCAGCGTCCCCGATCCTTTGGATCCCTATGACGATATTCTCGTCGGAGACGCGGGAGAAGCCGAGCCGCATCGTATGCCGGCCGCCGCCGTCCGTGTAGAAAATGTCGCCGGGAGTAAACAATACGCCCTGCTCCGTGCAGGCCTGCAGCAGCTCCCGTGTGGAGAAGTTCTTCTCGAACTCGACGAACAAATGAAGCCCGCCGTCGCCTGACAGCCTTTTCAGCGGCAGATACGTCTTGCAGCTCTCCACGGCCAGCTCGTATTTACGTTTGTATTCCGCCTTCGCACGCTTTAAATATTTCTCGAAGTTGCCATTATGAAGATATTGATAGAGCAGCGATTGATCAAGAGTTGATGTATGAATGGTGCGCGCGCGTTTGACGCTTTCCAGATAGTCGATCAGCTCCTTATCCGCCAGAATCCATCCGACGCGTAGGCCGGGGAACAGAATTTTGGAGAAGCTGCCCAAATAGATCGTTCCGTTATTGCGGTTGCCGCCGTAAGCGAGCAGAGGGGCCACATGAGCGCCTGAATAACGAAGCTCTTCATTAAAGCCGTCCTCGATAATCGGAATCCGGCGGTCGTTCAGCATCCGCACCGTTTCCGCCCGTTTCTCGTGGGACATCACGATCCCCGTCGGGTTATGGTACGAAGGAACAAGATAAGCGAGGTCGAATTCCTGCCCGCCAAGCTTCTCTTCCAGCTGTTCTAGGCTAATGCCGTCAGGCTCCATATCTACGCCCGTAATGGCGAATTGGTGCATCTTTAAATTTTTTATTGCGGTATGATGAGTCGGGTTCTCGCATAACGCGTGTCCGCTGCGCTTCCCAAGCGCCGACAGGACAAGGTCGAACCCTTCCGTAAAACCGTTTGTAATGAGCATATCCTTGCCGGCTAGATCGACGCCTTTGTTCTCCATGTAACGCATCAGGATATCGATCAGCGGCTTATACCCCTTAGCGTAGCCGTAATTCAGAATAATGTTGCCTTCCAGCGACATCCGATCAAGGAATGCACGCTTCACATTTTGCAGATCAAACAGCTTTTCGTCCGGAGCGATGCTCGTAAAAGAAATAGCTCCCCGCTTCGCGCGGATGCCATGCTTCATCAGATCATGCTCTTCCGCCGCGCGGGCCAGTTCATTGATTCTCTCGCTCCAGTCAAGCTGCTTGCCGGTGCCCTCTTCCGCCGCAACGCCGCCCGCCGATTGCGCGACGAAGTTGCCTTTGCCCTTCACCGCATATATAAATCCTTCATCCACCAGATCCGCGTAAGCGGTCACGATGGTGTTGCGGCCAACATTCATCAAGAGGCTTAACTCTCGCGTGGACGGTAGCTTCTGATTCGCCTGCAGCGCGCCCGATATCATCAGCCGTTTCATATAATCCTTAACCTGCATCGATACCGGCCGGTCGCTTGCGAATTGAATATCAGAATACACTCCGTCACCTCCATTTAGCGTCTTGCTCCGTAACCATAATCTTATCATGGCACAAAATAGCTCCAAGCAAAAGAACCACGCCGGGCGTTATTCGCCTTCAGCGTGGTTCTTAGACAAGATTCGCTTTGTTTTCTTTACTTCGCCGTCACGCCGCCGTCGACAGGCAATTCGATGCCGGTCAGGTACGACGCGTCATCCGACGCGAGGAACAGGACCGCCTTCGCAACCTCAACCGCTTGACCTACGCGCGGCAATGCGGTCTGGGACAGGAACCACGCGAGCATTTGCTCGTTGCCCACGAACTCCTTGCTCATAGGCGTCTCGATAAAGCCCGGGTGCACGGAATTGACGCGGATATTGTCCTTGCCGTAATCAACCGCAGCAGCCTTGCTCAGCATGCGGACAGCGCCCTTCGATGCCGTATAAGCGCCGGCTCCTTGGCTGCCGGTAATGCCGGCGATCGACGAGATATTCACAATCGATCCGCCGTTATTTTTCTGCATATGAGGTACAACATGCTTCATTCCGAGAAACACGCTAGATAGATTAATGTTCATGACTTTGTCCCATTGCTCGACCGTGGTATCCAGCATGCCGACAGCAAAGGAAATACCCGCATTGTTAACGAGGATATCGATTCGGCCATAAGCCTCTACCGCCGCTGCGACAACGCCGATCCACTGCTCCTCGGAAGCGACATTATGCGCGATTGCCATTGCTGCGCCGCCTTCCGCCTCAATCTCCTTCACAACGGCCGACACCGCTGCCTCATTAATGTCGGTAGCAACTACCTTCGCGCCTTCGCGGGCGAACAATAACGCTTCCTCCCGGCCCATGCCGCTTCCCGCGCCCGTAATAATAGCTACTTTATCTGCTAGACGACTCATTGATCATCTCTCCCCAAAAAATAAAATGATAGTGTGTATATCACTATGATATAAACTATATCACCATGTTTGGGCAAGCGCAACGCTTCTTGCCTAGAAGGAGTTGCCATCGTTATAATACCCATATAATTGATGGCTGATTAGCCCATGAAAGGTAACGACAAATGGATGCAAAAGAACGGTACGAGAAAGAACGAAACGACGGCAAACAGCAGAGACAGCTGGCGATTCTAGATGCTGCCGAAAGCGAGTTTATACGCCGGGGCATCGAGAAAACCACCATGCAGCATATCGCGGACGCGGCCAATATCGGCATCGCTACGCTGTTTCGGTATTTTCCGAAGAAGGAAAAGCTGATCGTTGCGGTGGCAACCATGCTGCTGCAGCCGATTCATGACGCCTTCATGGCGACCGCCGCCCTGCCGCTGACTTGTCTGGACAAGCTGGAACGGCTATTCGACTTCCTTATCGAGGAGCATAACCGCGCTAGCGCCAAATTTATGGTCGACTTCGACAGCTACGCTGCCCACTCGCAGGAGCCGGTCGAGGACATGGAGACGTTTGTAGCCCTGCATCGGCGGATCTCGTTGCATTTCGCGGCTATTGTACAGTCCGGCATCGAGGACCGCTCGGTCCGCCCGGATCTGCAGATCAAAGAAACGTTGACGACGATCATGAACACCTTTGGCCATTTTTCACGGCAGCTGTCGCTGCAGAACAACATTCTGCTCTTCGAATCGGATCTCGAATCAAGGCCGCAGCTGCTCATCCTCAAAGGGATGTTCCTGGAATACGTAAAGAACCCATCATGAAATCGCGCCAGAACAAAAAGAACGCTTGCCCGCACGGTACGGGAAGCGTTCTTTTATTGTTAATCAGGTAAATAAATAAGGGCATGAATCCATAAGCTAATTAAAATTTAGCCCATAGAACCTTTCGGCATTGCTGAGACTGGCGTAAATATCGGTGCTGGCTCCTCCCATGAACCAATAGGCAAGGCCAGCCAGATTATAATCCATCGCCTTTTTATATTTGGCGGCAAGCGAGCGTCCATCCTCGATCCAGAGCTGATGCTTAAGGCCGTTAAGCTGATACGAGGCGGTATATTGCGAAACCGATGCATCCCATGCCGGGAGCAGCGAACGGTTGCGGACGATGTTATTTTGCTCAATAAGCGTCAATTCTGTTGCCGTTACCTTCCCGGTCTTATCCGTGACCCAGTCTTGATTGTAATAAGGCAGCGCCAGAATAACCTTGCTTGCGGACACTTCCTTGAGGATCTTGGTGATGGCATAGTCCACAAAGGGCAGCGAAGCGACTGAGCCTGCAATTGGACTGGTGCTCCAATGCTCGTCGTAAGCCATCAACACCATGTAATCGGCCGAAGCGCCAAGCGCCTGATAATCAAAGCCTTCGGTCCAGTCGCTGCCAAGGTCGGGCGATACGCATACCGAGACCAAGGCGCCAATCTTGTGCAGCTTCGCGCTAAGCTCGCTAATAAAAGCGGTCAAATAAGCACGATCTCCGGGAGCGACGTTTTCGAAATCAATGTTCAGTCCCTTCAGTCCGTACTTCTGCACATAGCCCGTAAGCTGATCGACCACTTTACCGCGGTACGTCGCATTGGACAAATTCTGATGCGTCACTTCCTGGTTCGAGCGGTTACCGACCATCGCCCAGATTTGTCTTTTGTTTTTACTTGCCCAGTTGACGAGGGACTGATCCGTATAGTCGGCCACAGCTCCAGCCGGATCGAAGAAATACCAGCGCGGGGATAAACTCGTAACGTTTGCTTGGAGAACCGACAGCTCGTATTGGGCCGCCGTCTGGCCATATTGCCAGCCAAGCTGGATGCGCGTAGAAGACTGCGAATTCGCAAGCGCGGAGGCCCACTTTACATTTTGCAGCGCACGGTCAATGACAGCGGCTGTTTCCTGTCTGGTCATCCCGTTCGCGGGATTGAAATTTCCGTTAGCATCTCCGGCCATAAGGTTAAGCGCAAGCGCCGCGCCAACCGCCTTATCCGCCCAATCCGCAATCTTGTCAGCGTCGGCAAAAAACGAGGTATCGCCGGATACGCCGGATTGCTTGAATGCCCGAATAAGCATAATTGCCGCTTCTTGCCTTGTTACGGGCTTCGCCGGCTCGAAGGTATGCGCGCTTGTCCCATCCACGAGGCCAACCTGCACGGCAGCCGCAACCGCGTCGTAATACCAGTCTGTTGCCTTCATATCCTTAAATGGATTGATCTCGCCGTGAACGGTCTTGATCCCGAGTACGCGGTCCAGAATCGTAATGAATTCCGCCCGGGTAACGGGTTGTTTCGGCGAAAAGGTTCTAGCGGAAGTACCCGATAATATTTGTTTGTCGTATAAGCGAATGATAGAGTCCTTGGCAAAGCTGCCCGCAATATCGTCAAAAGGCAGCTTGTCCGTGCTGGCTGCATCAACGGTTGGAACGATTCCCATTAGGCAGGACAATGCTGCAGCTCCCGCGACCCATCTCTTAAACTTGCTAGCAATCAAGAGAATGTCCTCCTAAAAAATAATAGATTAGGTCATGATTCTCTAATGGTAACAAAGTTGCGGCGAGGGTTCATCGGCAAGAAAATGGCAATCGGCATCCGGTGCAGCCGTACTTCCGGTACAAGCGTCATAGAGCTGCATTTATAATTGGTCAAATGCCTCAGGAACAAACACCCAAGCACCTTCGAGAAAACCGTCATAAGTTATAGAGTACTCAAGACGTAAGGAGGTGCATGTAGAATGTCCGGTTACGTTGGTGGTGTTAACTCTACAGGTTTCATCCTGGTGCTTTTTATACTGTTGGTGATCATAATTTGCGGTTGTGGCTTTGGTAAATTTTATTAATCCCTAGCTTATCTGCACGAATCATCCCAGCAGCATACGAAGCTTAATCTGCAAGCAAAAGGCCCATTTCGATGGGCCTTTTGCGCGTTTTATGGAGGAAGCGGCTTAACGAACTGAACATGCCTTATGCCGGCGAGCCTAATGAGAGAACTTCTACCGTGGCTCCTTTTTGCACATGCCCATCATCCATTCGGAAGCCCATTGGAAGCCAGTCGGGACATGCTGGGGCTGCTGCATTCCCCTACCCCGGACGGGGGCAAGCGAATGTCGAACTATGCTACAATGGGACAATCCGAGTGTTTAGGAGCTTACATAATTGCGCATGCTAATAGATAGATTCATAGATTAAGAGAGAGAAACGGACAGCTGGAGAGGAGACGTTAAGAAATGCCCGAACCTTTGGCACGGCAGAATACGACCGTTGGCCGAATAGGTCAGCCGTATGTCAGGCCGGAACAGAAGCAGAAGCGAAGCCGGGTTATGACCTCGCTTGTTTTGGTTGCGATTATCGTGATGGGCTGGAGATGGATCCAATCCGTACAGGATCACCCCGCTCCTGCCCGGGAGCAAGCGCCGGCAAAAACCACGGCAATAGCCGGCCTTCACCCGATTGTTGCCGAGAAGGCAGATGAGCTTGTTGCCCTGACCGGCAAGCAGGGTATCAAGATTATGATCACCGACGATTTCCGCTCAAGCGAAGAGCAGAATGCCCTTTACAAGAAAGGCCGCTCCGAACCGGGACAAGTGGTCACCAATGTCAAAGGCGGCGCATCTTACCATAACTATGGCCTCGCGGTCGATTTCGCGCTGGTCAAGCCGGATGGCGATGTGATCTGGGATATGGAATATGACGGCAATGGCAACGGCAAGTCCGATTGGATGGAGGTCGTCTCGGCAGCCAAAAAGCTTGGCTTTGCCTGGGGCGGAGACTGGACAAGCTTCAAGGACTATCCCCACCTTCAAATGGACTTTGGCTACTCGATAAAAGATCTGCAGAACGGCAAACGTCCGCCTGCAACCGAATAAAGAAATGGCCCTGCGCTCATTATTCAGCGCAGGGCCATTCCTTTTTATGTGCTTAGCGATGCCGCGCATCGCTAAGACTCCCTAGTACTGCCCTTTCAACCTCCTTAACGATGTCCCGCATCGTTAAGCTTCCCGGGCCCCTCCTACTCGGCCAAGCGAAGCAGCTCGCTCACGGTAACCAACTGGTAACCGCTCGCCGTCAGCTCCTTCGTCAGCACGCGCACCGCTTCTACCGACTGCGAACGGTCGCCGAATCCGTCGTGGAAGATCAAGATGCTGCCATTTCGCACTTCCCTGCGCGTCGTTTCGAGGATATGGTCAACGCCCGGCATATCCCAATCCTTCGCGTCCATGTTCAAAGCGCCAATAGACGGATATCCATCGCGTTCAAGCATGGCATGCACTCTTTCGTCCCCCGCCAGATAAGGCAGACGCATCGTTGCAGCCCGCGCTCCCGTCACTTGATTGATAAGCTCTTCTGTCCGCGAAAGCTCGCTTTCGAATTCCTCATCGGACAGCTCGGTCATATTGGGATGCGTATACGAATGGTTGCCGATCTCATGCCCCTGTTCATGGACAAGCCTCGCTACCTCCGGATGAGCAGAGATTTGCTCGCCGATCATATAGAAGGTTGCTTTCCCCCCGGCTTCAGCGAAGATCTCCAGCAGCTCCGGCGTGTACACCGGATTGGGTCCATCATCAAACGTAAAAGCAACAGCCTTGCTGGACGTATTAACGGATTGAATTAACATAACGACTTAGTTCATCTCCTGTCAGCTGATCTCTTCCTAGTATAAATCTCTCTCTAGCGGCTTGTAACTAGATAAATGACGGGTCAAGCCATAACAATTAAAGGTTTATAGATAAACAACCCTACAAGTACTTATAATCCAGGAAGGTCGCGGCCTGTCCTCTGTATATCCCCTGCTCATCCACCAGATTCCACACCGTAGCGTTAACGATATAAAACCTCCGTCCCGATCTGGAGATCCGAATACCGGTATAGTTATCGACATAACCGTGTGCCGTAACCTGCGTAAAAAACCGATCCCGTTCCGCCCGTTCCATCGGCTCAGCCGTGAGCCGGGAAGGCGTGCTCGTAAGCTGTTCCCACGTCATCTCCCATAGCCCCAGAGCCATACGGTTGCCGTAATTCAGCACCGGATCGCTTTCCGTCCCATGCGACAAAACCACTCTCGGAGCCGTAAACAGCAGCTCCTCCAGTCCCTTCTCCTTACTATCCACGCCGGGCACCAATTCCTGCCCCGTCCATCTCCGGTAGCTGTCCGCGAGCAGCTTGCTATGCTCGTAAGTTGCACCCACGCCTGTCAGCGGCTTGTCCATCTTGATCCTCCTAAAAGCATCTGCTTCTTATCTCGCTTCGTTTTCCTTACTCTGCAGCAGCCACTGTTCAGCCGCTTTTAAATCATGGCATATATAATCCGGCTCAAGCCCTTGCGGCTGCCGCTTATTCAGGCGGTTCAGCCAGATCGTCCGAATCCCTAGCCTGCCTGCTCCGATAACATCACTGCTATAGGAGTCACCGATATGTACAATCTCCGAGGGCTTGAGACCGCAGCGCTTCATGCCCTCAAGGAACAACTCCGGACGCGGCTTATAAGCCCGTACATCCTCGCTAGTAATGATGTCCGTTACATTTATCCCATGAAACATAGCCGCAGCCGCAATATCCGCCGTATCGATATTGGATAAAATATAAATCGGAAGATGATTGAAAGTCGACAGAAAAGGCAACGTGTCCTCATATAATTCCGGCTTCATCCAATGCTCAAACTGCCTGCGGATAAGCTGCTCCGCCGAACACTCCGACCGGAAATGCGCCAGCGTCTCGGCAAGAGACAGAAGCCCCAGCTCCCGCTGCGGCTTAAACCGTTCTCCGAAGCTGGCATCAAACAAGCCCGACAGCGTTTTCCACCAATATTGACCGATCTCGCCCGGCTCGCTGGAGGTCTCCATGCTTGCCAGGATCTGATCGTAAATCTGCGGTAAAATATCGTCGTCTTCATGCACCAGCGTCCCGTAAAAATCAAGAAAAATAGCTTTTGCCCTCATCCAGACTATCTCCTTTCAAGCGCAGGCAAACATAAAAACACCTCCATACCTAATCGGGACGATTAAAACGGAGGTGTCTATTCATTGTAACGCCCTGCTACTTCTTCAAAAACTTGCGGATGCCGTCTACCGCCGCTTGATGGTCTTCTTCGCCGGTCAGACCGGATACGGTAATCGTGCCGACTTTGCCTTGGCCGCGGACGATAATCGGGAACGATCCGCCTTCGCCTTGATAGTCGGACAGCGGCAAGCCCGAGCTTTCCGGGAACGTTGTCCCTTGGTCACGGAACATCTCGCCAACATATAAAGAGCTGTGGCCAAAGTGGTTCAAAACATTTTTCTTCGTATTCACCCAATAAATATTGTCCTTCGAAGTACCCGCCATATAGTGGGTATAAAGCGGATGCTCATCGTTCTCGATATGTACGGCAATCCCTTTGCCAATCGCATCCTTCGCATGCTGGACCACGATATTGCCTAATTGCAGTGCGTCTTCATTGGTGAAAGAATCGAACTGAAGCTCCTCTTCCTGTGCAAGCAATGTCTTCATCAAATCGTTCATGGCTCTATCTCTCCCTGCATCCGAATCCTAACAAAACCATCTTACTATAAAAATAACCCCTTGGAAACCGCAACGCTTAGGCTCCAAGAGGTTCGTCCGTTACAGGTTTTTCACCCAATGCGGCTTCGTATAATGACTGACGCCGCCTGAGCCTAAAAACCTGTCTTTTATCGTATGCACGTCCCACGATTCGGCTTGGACATCTACTCCTGCGGAGCTATCGATTATGCTACTATGAGAGCAAACATATAGAGACTGCCAAGGGAAGGATGGAGACAGCATGATTGAACCTGTTGCATTAAATAAAGGAACACCAGGCGAGCCTTGTCCGATTGAAGCTGCGCTGGACGTCATAGGAACCAAATGGACCTTCCTTATTATCCGCGATCTGCTGATCGAGGGGACGTTACGCTTTAGCGATCTGCTGAAAGGAATGGAAGGCATCAGTCCCAAAACGCTGTCGCTCAGGCTGAAAGAGCTTGAAGCAAAAGGGATTATCGAGCGCAAGGTATACCCGGAGGTGCCGCCTAGAGTGGAGTATACGTTAACGGAGAGGGGCAGGCAGCTGGAAGGGATTTTTATCGAATTGAAACGGTTTGGCCTGACTCTGGCTGAAAAATAAAATAACCCGTTATCCTCGTTCCGGCACAATACTTACTTTTCGGTAACTATATGAATTAAATAACACTACTTCCCAAACGGAATTAATAGCGTTATGCTGTGCTCATTGCAAGAGTAAAGCGCTCATACATTCAAAATTGGGAGGAATCAAAACATGCTGCAGAATCAAAGAATCGCCATTATTGGAGGAAGCTCGGGGATTGGACTGGAGACGGCACGGCAGGTTATGGAGCAAGGAGCTGAAGTGGTTATTGCAAGCCGTTCGGAAGCTAAGCTGCAGGCGGCCGCCCGTCAATTGGGTCCTGCCGCATCCGCTTATGTGCTGGATACAACCGATGAGGAGCAGGTGAAGCTCTTTTTCGAGAAGGTTGGGAATCTGAATCATCTTGTAGTAAGCGCGGCCGAAACCTCGGGCGGCCCTTTTCTTCAGACCGAGTCTGCTCGTTCCCGCGAGCTGTTCGAGAATAAATTCTGGGGACAATACTATGCGGCCAAATATGGCGCTCCTAAGCTTGCGGATCGTGGATCCATTACCTTATTTTCAGGTGTTGTCGCTTATAAAGCGATGGCCGGTTCAGCTGCTCTAGGCGCGGTCAACGCAGCCGTCTCGAACCTGGGACAGACGCTTGCTCTTGAGCTGGCCCCGATTAGGGTCAACGTGGTCTCTCCCGGTATTATCGACACTCCTTCCCGAAGCAAAATGCCGGAGGAGGCGCGAAATCAGCTGTATCATACCGTGGCCGGGAAGCTTCCTGCCAAGCGGATTGGCTCAGCTTCGGATGTTGCGTTATGCGTGCTTTATCTGATCCAAAACTCGTTTGTTACCGGTACCGTCCAGCATGTGGACGGCGGGCATAGGCTCACCTAAGCTATTGGAATCGTTTGGTTAAAATTTGTAACATACTCGAAATGTAACGTTCATCTTTCTTTAATGAACATTGCCTATAATAGAACTCAACCCCCCTTTTAATAATATAAATACTTAGCCCCACAGCACCGTGCTGTGGGGCACTTTCTTTGTATGGAGTTACTTGATTTTGCTGACGATCTTCAGCACGGCGTCCCGCGTCAGTTTATTGCCGCCGACGGCAATCAGGTTAACGGTTGCATGGGCAAGGGACAACGGGATTTGGCAGAAAGTGCGCGCAGGACCCTTTTTCAAATCCGCGAGATATTCATCCGCCAGCTTCAGATTGCGCCGGGTGTAACGCAGCATGTCCTTGAGGTCCCAGCCATCCGGGAAGAAGTCAACGCCGCGTTCCATATCCTCCGACCGGTTGCGCATAATGTTAACCGCTTGCAAGCCGCGGCCAAATGCAACCGCTTTTACACGGTCGGTCTCCGTTCCGTCATACCAGCGCCAGATATCGGACAGCATTTCGCCTACCATGCCGGCAACGCTATAGGTGTACTTGTCCAGATCCTCTTCCGTACGGATATTCCACGAGGTTCCAACCCAATCCGCCATCTGTTCAGCCATCATCGTAATGTAGTTGTATACGGTAGGGGCAATGCCGGCCGGGCACAGCTTCGCCCATTCGGACATCCTTACCGTAACTTCCGGGAGCCTATCCCGGTGAGGCTGCCACACTTGATGAAGCGATTCCTCGATATTTTGCGATTTCATCGCTTGCGCTGCCCCAAGCAGCAGTTCTTTTTTGATTGGAGCCGGCAGCTTCTCGTCGTCTTCTACCTCGTCAATTGCTCTCATGCACAGGTAGGCGGACGACACGGCTTCTTTCAACTCCGGTATCAGCTTGCTGATGGGAATATAAAAGGTCCGGCTTGTCAGCTTGAGCATCGTCATTGCGTCGTTCAACATCATGTTCGTAATGGGAATTCCCTCCATACCACGGTAAAATCTCACGAAAAATTTCTTATGTATCCATCATACTTTAACATTTCACCAAAAGTAAAATTTTCGACCCAATTCGACCGATATGAGGGTTAAAACGGGCTGTTCATCGTCTGTCGGGGCACTTCAGGGGCGATGCGCTCCTCTGGGGGAGCTTAACGATCTGCCGTATCGTTAAGTATCGCAATCTTGTACGGATGCCGTAGGTAAGCGAAGTCCAAAAAACGTACGCCATCCTTAAAATCACTTACCTCGTATTCCCCATGCAAATGCTCCGTCTGTCCGATTGCCGGCAACCACACTTGCTCCAAGAATAACTTCTCCGCGTGTCCATGCTCTTTAAGCATACAAATCCTCCCCTGAAAATAAAATAACCGCCCCTTCCGTCACAAACGGAAAAGAGCGGTGTGCTTCACACGCTAATTTAATGCAATTATATACCAACTTTTGTATTTATAATAGACACTTTGATTAGTTCCGGATTAAGCAACCCTCTCCCCCTTACCCCTCTCCTCTAATATTCTTCACCGAAGAGGCGATCTGGGCGTACAGCTTAGGATTGGAATGATAGCGGAACAGCTGGAACTGCGGTTTCGTATTGGCCTCGAGCAGCCAGACGCGGTGCTCGGTATCGATCGCTACATCCAAGCCAAGCTCGGTAATGAGCGGAAAATGCTTTTTCATCCCGGACGCAACCTTAAACGCCATATCCCGAAGCTTCGTCTCCCATGGCTCGCATTCCTGCCTCGTAAGGCCAAGCGCCTGATGCAGCCGGATCGCTTTCCCCCCGCTGCTATGGTTCGTCACGAACCGGTTAGGCGCCGCTACCTTGCCCATAACGCCAAAGAACTTCCAGGTTTCATCCCGACGCAAATGCAGAAGGATACGAAAATCTATAGGGTTCCCGTTAATCTGGATCAGATCGATTCCCTGCTGCATGAGATACCGCTTGGTACCGATCAACTGCTTCAACTTGATAGCCGCGAATTTCGCGGATTGGAATGAATAACGGCTGTCCTCCGTCCGAACGACGATTCGGCCATCCTTATAATATACCTTCATGACGCCCTGTCCCTTCATGCCGAGATCCGGCTTCACGAACAGGACGGGGTAACGGTCAATCATGCTTATAAAGCCTTTTGGCGTAAATTGCTCCGTATCCGGCAAGTAATCACGGAGCTCTTCTTCACCCGACAGTGCTACATGCTTTAACCATTTTCGCCCCGGATATTTAATCATATAGCCTTTCATGGTGGAATCTCCTCCATTGATGTACAGCAGTTACATGTCCTTCTGCATGAGGCTAATCGCTTGCTCCATACTATTCCTTCAAGCCTCAAAAAGTACCTTCAACGGACGCCTGCCCCTTGAGGAATGGGCGTTTATCCCATGCCGGACAAATATCATTCTTCATATGATAATACACAGTTCCGACTACAGCTTAAGGCCACAGGACAGGAGAAACAAAGATGAGCGACATCTTAGGAATCATGACCCATCGATTCGGCCATCCGGGAAGCTTCGCAAGACATGCCAAATCTGCTCTCGCCGAGAAGTTCAGCGGCATTCTCGTTTACACCCCTAAAGATGTGAATCTGACAACCAGAAGAATAACTGGCCACGTATATAACGGCGGAACCTGGAGCAGGAAGACAATGCCTTTCCCCCGGATAAACATGGATATCGGATTTTACAAAGGATCGCAAGTCGCCAGAGCCACTCTGGTCAAAAAAGCACCCTCTTTCCCGTT
Source organism: Paenibacillus sp. MMO-58 (assembly GCF_037146255.1). Taxonomy (NCBI): domain Bacteria; kingdom Bacillati; phylum Bacillota; class Bacilli; order Caryophanales; family Paenibacillaceae; genus Paenibacillus; species Paenibacillus sp. MMO-58. The sequence continues at coordinate 10,835 of NZ_JBBCVY010000004.1, read as the reverse complement.
TACCGGCTACGGCCTCGGCAACAAAATGCGAATCCAGAAGCATCTGCTTGCCTCCCCCGTTCTGAAGCCGTATCTTCTGCCTACTGAACTGGTGAAGGACCCTAGCAGCTTTTTAGCCTTTGTGAAAAAGTATAATAGCGTCATGCTGAAGCCGATTAACGGCTGGGGCGGCAGAGATATCGTACGCGTCACGCTGGAGCAAGGACAGTACAAAGTGCAGAAAAACGGTGAGCAAACGCGATTAACGAGCGCTCTGGGCATCCGTTCGTTAATTAGACGCGCGTTGAGCAAGGAACGTCAAATCATGCAGCAGTGGATCGATATCCGGAACAAGCAAGGAGTTATTTATGACATTCGCGCGCTGATTTTGAAGAAAAGCGAAGGGAACTGGGAGACAACGGGGATTGCCGTGCGGGAAGCGCAGCGCGGCCGGATTACGTCCAACCTGAAGAGCGGCGGCCATGCCTTTGAAGCAAGCTCCTATCTAAAAAAAGAATTTGGCGACGAGAAAGGCGAAGCTCTCGCCAAATCCGTCCGCGAGCTCGCGGAATATATTCCGACGTTTACGGAGAAATCCTATGGCGCCCGCCTTTGCGAGCTTGGCATTGACCTCGCGGTGGATGTTCATGGCAAGCTGTGGCTGCTTGAGATCAACATTAAGCCCGGTAAAACGATTATGCGGCAGGTATACGGAGTCAAAGCCTGGGAGCAAAGCCGGCATACGCATTTTCAATACGCCCGCAGCCTGCTTCCAATAAACAAATAAACGGAGATGAACTATGAGCACGGAAATAACGATAGCCGCGGTCGGGGATTTCCTGATGAAGACGCGTATTATTAACTCCTGCAAAGGGGATAAAGGTTATTCCTTCGACCATCTGTTCGAGCCGATCGCCCCTTATCTGCGTAATGCCGATCTAACGATCGGCAACCTGGAAACCGTATTTGCGGGTAAAACCTCCGAGGACGCTTACAGTGTGGTGAAACGGAATCCGCGTACGAACTGGCCTATGTTCAACTGCCCGGATGCTTTTGCCGATACCTTAAAAAATCTTGGCTTCGACTTTGTCTCGACAGCCAATAATCATTGCATGGACAACGGCATTAACGGTCTGAAGCGTACGCTCAGAATTTTGGATGCCAAAGGGATTGCCCACACCGGTACTTACCGAACGCAGAATGAAGCACAGCATCTGGTCGTCAAAGAAGTCAAAGGCATCAAGATCGGCTTCCTTGCTTATACGAAAACCACAAATAAAATCCCGGTTCCCTCAGACCATAAGTGGGCGGTAGACCTAATCAATCCGGCCAAAATGGTATCCGACCTGAAACGGATGAAAGCCAAAAACGTCGATCTGACTATCGTATGCCTGCATATGGGCAGAGAATACTCGAATTATCCGGTACAAATGCAAAAAGATATGGTGCAATTATTATTCAAAAATGGCGCTGACATTATACTCGGTGCTCACTCGCACACCATTCAGCCAGCCGTCTTCTACAAAAGCGGATCGGGTATCCGCAGATTCGCCATCTATTCCCTCGGCAATATCATTTCGACCCGCCTTTACTACAACGACCATACTTTAACCGGACTCATTACTCAGCTCCAGGTGCGCAAGCTTGATGATGGCACCATTCGCATCAAGAAGGTCGACTTTATCCCAACCTGGACGCGGATCAGCAAAACGGGAGGCCGAAGCGCTTTTAAAGTCTTCCCTCTTACCGCCCATTTAAAAAAGCTCGATCCGTCCAGCGCCGAAGCCGTCCGTATGAAAAAAATGATCCACCATGTCCGCCAGCATATCGTAAAGGACTCTGACTCCGTCAACGCAGAAATCATCTAACCACAAAAAAATGCCGTACGGATCACTCCGTACGGCATTTTCCTGTTCCTTTAAACAATTAAATATTGTCTTTCTTATCTTCAGTTTTAACTGATACGGAGTCAGTCGAATGTTCCTTGAGAAGCGAAGCGTACGCCTTTGTTCGGAGATTCCCACTTAAACCAATTGAATCATGGAATCTCCGAACAACAGCGGTCGAAAGAATATTCGAATGCGTAGTTTGCATCAAAACTAAGATAATAAGAACTAGTTAATCACGCGACGTCCCACGATGAAACGCTGCTTATAATAGCTCGAGTTAACATCCGAAATAATAACGTCTGCCGAAGGACTTGCGTTATGAATCATTTTGCCGTTGCCGATGTAGATGCCGACATGGCCTACGTCTTTATGGTTTTTCGAGCCGCTGTTCCAGAAGAACAGAAGATCGCCTTTTTTGAAGTTGCCGTAGCCGACTTTAGTGCCCACTTTTGCTTGAGCATCATCATCACGGTTAACCAGGGTAACGCCAACGTTAGCAAGTTTATATACAAGCGCCGTGTAACCGGAGCAGTCTGTTGCGTAAGGGGCTTTTTTTTCTTGACGGTCTTGCCAATGTACGTAATTGACTTTATTTTTTAAGTTTAATGCCGTTTGGACAACCTTCGCTCTTTTCGCGTCTGCTGACATCGCGGCATCCGCAGTCGTATGAAGAAGCGCTGTTACCGGTAATGCGATAGCCACCAATAGCATCGCGATTTTTGTCATGAATTTCATTTGTTGTTCACTCCCTATCAATCGTGATAGGGCTATTATAAATAACGCTCCGAACCCAAGAACACCCGCAAAAATTGGCAACGAGCGGTAAATGAAAGCGTTAAGAATGCTGTAATCTAGGCGTTTCTTGGGTCTTAACCACTTTCTGAGAATCCTATGAGTCTATGATGAGTATTTTCTTACTTGTTGCATCCTATCAACTATGCTATAATCCTGATTTTTCATTTTTTACACCGGGATTTAAGGATAAAAGCCCATTCTTCCATCAAGGAAGAACGGGCTTGGAAAAATGATCTCTTCTATTATAGTGCTTTCAAAGCATTTGCAATTTCGATACATAAATCCTCGGCCTGCGGCACAAAGCCCAGACGGTCGATAAAAGCATGCGTACAGCCTTTGTACCGGATGGTCTTGACCGGTACGCCGGCGGCCGCAAGCTGCCTGCTGTATACTTCCGACTGAATGCGCAGCCCATCAAATTCGGCTCCTACGCATAACGTACGCGGTAATCCGGTGCTGTCAGCCAGAAGCGGACTGACATAAGGATTACGGACATCCTCCTCATTCGGCAAATAATGCTCCCAAGCCTTTCTGCCTTCCGGGTCGGCTTCGGTAGGCCGTCCAATCCCCAGCATCGGATCAATCATCGCTCTTTGTTCATCCGCCATCTCGAATTGGGACAGCTCCCACCGATAACCGTTCACCCCGTTAAGGAAGGTCACGCACGGATAAATCAGCACCTGCTGGGCTACCATACGCGTACCTAAATCCCGGTCCTTGGTTGCTACGGCAGCAGACAGGTTGCCGCCGGCACTGTCGCCGCCTACGGCAATCCGGTTCCGGTCGATGCCGTATTCCTCGGCATGCTCGTAAATATATTGAACGGCATTAAAGCAATCGTCAAATCCGTTAGGGAACTTATGCTCCGGAGCTAATGAATAATCAATATTAAAGACAACGGCATCGGCCAGCTCGGCGATCAGCCGGCAAGGGTTCTCCACCGCAAACACGGTACCGCCGATCCAGCCGCCGCCATGAATATAAATGAGACAAGGCTTATTAGGCTTACGCATCGACTTGCGCGGGTAGTACCGCCATAGGCCAACCTCATTGTCGCCAAGCTTTACGCGTTCGTAACCGGTGTAAATCTCAACGGTATTCAAATTACGGTTCGGAAATCCCATGGAATCCCGAATAAGCTGCAGCTGCTCGGCTGGCGACGGAGGCTGGGCTGGGGCAGCCTTTTGTTCCCCGGCCCATTTCCTAATAATCTGAAGCTCGTAAGGATCCAGATAACCGGCCCTCGTCTCTTCCGGATTAACCTTCACAATAACCTGCGTATCGTTCAAGTTTACTTCTTCCTGCTGAGACTGCAGGGCGTTCACAATTTCCTGGCTGTATACTCTCATTGACAGAAGCCTCCCGGGATGCGAAATGGTATCCCTTCTTACTTCTCCTTGAGCTTGCGAACATCCTTTATTTGTTCTTGGCAGGCTGACCGGAAGGCAGATAGACCATATGATCGTCATGCTCCGACAGATCCTCCAGCCACGATGCTTCTGGAGGACAATCCAGCATGATAAAACGGCCTTTTCCTTCTTCTTGATAGTGATGATATTTCACGTAGGCTTTGCCGCCTTCTATATCCAACAATTCAACCTTGCCATAATCATGGGCCATCAAAAGCCTGATCCGCTTTCCAAGCTCCGCGGTTAGTTCTTTTGCTTGCTGAACGATAGAAAACTGCGTTTGAAGGGACAGACTAGACTCGGGATATGAAGGATTAGGACGGTTAATAATAAAGGAATATGGCGAAACCCCAGCCTGGGACAGCTGATCAATCAGCTTGCCTAATAGAAGAGGGTCATTATTAACGCCCTTGACAATAGGGGTTTGATTAAGAACGACAACTCCCGCCTGGTGAAGGGCATTAAATGCTTTCTTCGCTTCGGACGTTAGTTCTCTCGGATGGTTAATCGTAGTCATCAAATAGATCCGCTTCTCCGGACTCGAGAACCGGCTTAACATCTCTAATAGTTCATGGTCCTCATAAATTCGCATTGGATTATGAACCGGCATTCTGGAATCCAGCCTAATCGTGCCGATATGCTCGATATCCCGCAGCTGCTCGATAATTCTAGTCAGCTTGGCAATACCTAACATCAGGCTATCTCCCGTCAACACAACCTTATGAATCTCATTATGTTCTGCGATGTAAGCAATTCCTTCTGCTGCATGGGATACGGGGAGAAGAACCATCGATTGATAAATGTGCTTACAGCCGGCAGCTTCCCAAGTGAACTCCTGGATCACGTGAGGGGCTTCGCCCGCCGCAATCAGATGCTTGCGGATCGGATCCTTCGGATCATCCCAGTCAATCAGATTTAAGTAATAATCATTGACGCGAAAATGCTTCTTAAGCCGTTCTCTTTCCGCCTCCGACAGACCTGCCGATCTACCGTTATCGGCCATTGGTTGTACCATTTCGCATCCCTCCAAAAGGTTATTAAAAGCATCACCTATGCCGGGAAGTCCATCCCACCTCCACGAAAAATGAAAAAAAAGACCCCCGCAGCACAGAGCATGAACATGGTCTGCGTGCATTTTGGGCCTTTAAAACAGAAAAAGACCCAGCAAGGGTCTATCGTTTGCAATGTTATTCGCAAAAGACCCATCTCAAAGCTGACGAGGTTAGCTGACGGACTCGGGATAGATGGTTCCCTACAGCCGATAACCGGCTGATTCGCCCCAAAAGATTGGTTTCCCCGCTTCTCGGCAACGCCGAGAACTAAGCTTATTATAATTATCTCACAATTCTTAATATTGTCAACAATTAATCAATAATAATCCCCGCCCAATTTCCCAAGGGATGGTTGGACGGGGTTACGTTAACTCTCTGCGGTTACTTCTTATCCACTTGAAGAAGAAATAAGTGCTTAACCGAAAATGTATCCTTGATGGTATCTTCGGATATAACATTCAGCTTGATGAGACCGGCGATTTTGGAGGTATCGGGCTTCGAAAGCAACCGCCATACATCGGGATCGGGAAGAGCAGCATACAGCTTGCTCTCATCAAATTCCTTGCGCTCCTGAGAAACAATCTTCACCTTGTAGCTGCCTACCTCCAGTTCGGAGAGGTCCAGCTCGGCGCAATGCTGTATAATTTCACCGCGCAGCTCGGATAATTCCTGCTCGATTTCCTTCTGCTTTTGCTTAAGCTGATAATAACGCTTGACTTTGTTATCCTCCACCACATTCACGCTCCTCTTAATCAAATGTATGATCAGAGGTGTGAAATTAGGACTAGATCTTGTCCACTATCTGGCAACTAGCCCTCTCTTGCGGTATGCCCAATGATTCGTTGGGCCATGTCCGCTGCCGACGATAATGCCGTCTTCAATGGCGGCTTGTATATAGGCTTTTGCCTGGCGAACGGCTTCCTCGATTTCAAGCCCTTGAGCGAGGCCTGCAGTGAGCGCAGCCGAATACGTACAACCGGTGCCATGGGTGCGGGCCGTTTCGATCCGTCTGCCTGCCAGCTCGCTATAACAACTGCCGTCGAAGAGCAAATCCACCGCTTCAGCTCCTGCTTCATGCCCGCCCTTGATCAGGACATAACGGGCGCCGAGGCTGGACAGCTTTTTCGCCGCTTCGAGCTTGTCGGCCTTGTTGCGAACGGCCATCCCGGTCAGATGCTCGGCCTCCGGAATGTTTGGCGTAATAATCATCGTGAGCGGCAGCAGCTTGCGGCTTAAAGCCCGGACGGCTTCTACCTGCAGGAGCGACGCGCCGCCTTTGGCGATCATAACCGGGTCTACCACAACCTTCTTCCAGCCGAAGAAAGCAATCGCCTCGGCTACTTCCTCAATAATCTCGGCACTAAACAACATGCCGGTCTTCAAAGCATCAACGCCGATATCGCTGCCGACGGAGTGAATCTGCGCCTTTACCGCTTCCTTGGCGAGCGGGTATACGCCTTGCACGCCAAGCGTATTTTGCGCTGTAATCGCCGTTAAGGCCGACATCCCGTAAGCGCCAAGCTCCTGGAATGTTTTCAAATCCGCCTGAATGCCTGCTCCGCCGCCGCTGTCCGAGCCGGCAATCGTCAAAGCCCGGGCTACATTGCCGTTTATGTATTCCGCCATTTTTATTTCACCCCGTTTATCGTTTAGTAGGAAAACCGTTCCGGCGCAAACGCCGGCAGCCTGCTGCCGTTATCGATATAATCGGCCACAACCTGTGCCGTTACCGGGCTGAGAAGAATGCCGTTGCGGTAATGGCCCGCCGCCATAAGGACGCGGCCGCCCGATTCCTGCAGCGGTCCAAGCAAAGGGAAACCGTCCTGCGTGGATGGCCGGAGGCCTGCCCAGCGGTGGAACGGCTCCCGCCCCTCCAGAAACGGAAACGCCTGCTTGTTCCATTTGCGCAGCCGCTCGATTCCACGCTCCGTAACGGTTGTATCAAAGCCCGCCACATCCTCGGAAGCTCCGCATACGAGCGTACCGTTTTCTTTTGCAACCAGATAACCCTGATTGCAGAACACCATGTGCTGTACCGGCTTTACTTCCGCTTCATAAGCGCAAATCTGACCGCGGATCGGGTACACCGGAATACGGATGCCGAATACATCCTCAAGCTCCTGTGCCCAGGCGCCGGAGCAGACGACCAGGCGGTCGCCGGTAAAGCTCCAGCCGGTCTCGGCGGTAACAACGATATCCTCGCGCCACTTGTCGACGGTTACCGAGCCTAGCTGCTCGAAGATTCGAACACCGGTCAGGCGGCATGCTTGCTCGAGCGCCAACACGTAATCCGGCGCGTAGACATGGCTTTCCTCCGGCGTGTAAAGAGCGGCCTTCACCTCGCGGGACAACATCGGCTCCTGCCGGAACAGTTCATCCCCTTCCAGCACAATACCGCTTGATCCATGCTCGTTCTGCCAGAGGCGACGTCCCTCCAGAGCCAGACGGTCCGCTTCGTGATAGGCAATATAGAGACTGCCCGAATCGGTATATTCGAAGGTGCTGCCGGATACCTGCCGGACCTCGTCGCGCCAGGACGGATACAGCCGCAGGCTTTCCCGGCACAAGCGGAAGAATTCATCCGGCCCTTCCACATTTTCCGAGTAGGGGGCGAGCATTCCGGCCGCAGCCCCGGAGGCCTGCCCGCCGCAGCGGCCAATCTCTAAGACAATAGCTTGATGCCCCCGCTTCTGAAGCTCGAAAGCGCAGGAGAGACCAACTACGCCTCCGCCCATAATGACAATCGTTTCTCCCATGATTAGACCAGCTTTCTATCAAATAATCGGCCCGTTACTTCACAATAAATTGCTCGTGACCGCTGCTTGCCGATGCGTAACGTTTTTTCGAGATCCGTCCCGATAAATACGACAGACGACCCGCTTCAATAGCCAGCCTCATCGCCCGCGCCATGCCAACCGGATCCTTCGCTTTGGCAACCGGCGTATTCATTAAGACGCCCGTCACGCCAAGCTCCATCGCCTGCGCAACGTCGCTGACCGAACCAAGGCCCGCATCCACGATAATCGGCACCTTCGCTTCCTCCACGATCAGGCCGATATTATAAGGATTCAAAATGCCAAGCCCCGTACCGATAGGCGCCGCTCCCGGCATGACGGCCGCCGCTCCGGCTTCCTCCAGCCTTTTGCACAGAATCGGATCGTCCGATGTGTAAGGAAGGACCGTAAAGCCTTCCTTGACGAGAATTTCCGTTGCCTTCAGCGTCTCGAGCGGATCGGGCAGCAGCGTGCGCTCGTTGGCGCTAATCTCGACCTTGATCCAATCGCTCAGCCCCGAAGCCCTTGCGAGCCGGGCAATACGGACCGCTTCTTCGGCCGTGCTTGCGCCGGACGTATTCGGCAGGAAACGGAAGCTTTCCCCTTCCACATGCTGCAGAATCGAATCATCTTCGGTTGAAGCGAGATTAATCCGGCGGATCGCAAAGGTCAGCACCTCCGCCCCCGACTCCCGGATCGCTTCCTTCTGCACGTAAGGGCTTGGAAATAATCCCGTCCCGATAAAAAACCGCGAGGTGAGCTCATGTCCCCCGATATGCCATATATCCTTTTTCATCCTATTTTCAGCCTCCCCCGACAAAATGAACCAGCTCTATCCTCATCTGCGGCCTTACTTCCGTGTCCGGCCACTGTTCCTTCGCGATAATCTCGCCATCCGCTTCAACGACGACCGGACGCCCTTCCAGTCCGAAATGAAGAATGACATCCCCGATCGTGCGGGCATCCAGCTCTTGGGACTCGCCATTAACGATCAGCAGCATGCGACTCCCCCGCTCCTTCCAGCTTGCGGAGGAAGGCCTGGCAGGTGCCCGCGACATCGGCGCTTCCGACAATCTCGCTTACCGCGCAAATTCTTGTTGCTCCCGCCGCAAGCACTTCATCCACGTTGCCCAGCTTAATTCCGCCAATCGCGACAAAAGGAATGCGGACCTTTTCCGCTACCTGCCGAACGTATTCCACCGTTACAGGATCAACGACATCCACCTTCGTCTTTGTCGGGAATACAGGCCCAACGCCGATATAGTCGGCGCCTTGCTCTTCGGCAAGCAATGCCTCCTCAATGGCGTGCGTGGAAATGCCAATGATTTTATCTCCGACGCGTTGTCTTGCTTCCGTGAGCGAGACGTCGTTTTGCCCGAGATGGACGCCGTCGGCGTCTACTTCCAGCGCGATGTCGATATAATCGTTGACGATAAACGTCACGCCGTATTTCCGCGTCAGCTCCCGCAGTGCCTTCGCCTTGCGCAGCACCTCTTCCGGGCTGCCGTCCTTATCCCGCAGCTGAATAATATCCACGCCGCCTTTGATTGCTTCCTCCATCACTTCCAGCATGTCGCGGCCGGGATGGAATTGCTCTCCCGTGATCGCGTACAGACGAAAATCCTTCATCCTGCTCTCATCTCCTCTATGATCAATATCCGATATATCTCGCGTACAGCGTCTTGGCGCGGACAAGATCCTCCGTCCCCTGCACAAGCACCCTGCCGTCCGGGAACAGCACCAGCCGCTCTCCTTCCGGCAGCTCGGCTTTAAGCAAATAAGCGTTAAGCTCCACCTTCACCGCAGCCGGCTCCAGCCGTTTGCTCCATTGCCCCAAATCCAGCGGTCCATGTCCGCTGATCTGAACCGTACTGCGGCCGCATAAGGACACCGTGGAATCCGTTTCCGTCACCTGCAGTGCCGGATATTCCTTCAGCTGGCAGCAAGGGCAGACTTTCTTCGCCTCGCCAAGCTTCATTTCATAGTAATAGTTGCTCCACAAATCGAAGGTAACCAGACTATTCCGTCTGGCCTGATCCGCTTCAACCAAATATTTGAGCGCTTCTACCGCCTGGTAGGAAGCGACGATATCCACAACGGGCGCAATGACGCCAATCGTATCGCAGGTTTGGCCGCCGCTGTCCGCCGACGGGAGGAAGCAGCGCAGGCAAGGCGTTCTGCCGGGCACCAGAATCGCGCTCATGCCGCGCGAGCTGACCGCACCGCCATAGGTGAACGGAATGCCTTTACTGAAGCACGCATCGTTGAGCAGGAACCGGGTCTGGAAGTTATCCGTTCCGTCCAGCACGAGGTCCATGCCGTCCAGCAGCCCGTCAATGTTGTGAACGGTCACATCGGCCACAACCGCCTCGATCCGCACATCCGAATTAATCCGGCGGAGCTTGCGCTCCGCGGCAATCGCCTTCGGATAACCCTCGCGCACATCGTCCTCGTCATACAGCATCTGGCGCTGCAGATTGCTTTTCTCCACATAATCCCGATCCACGATGCGGACCCGTCCGACGCCGGCGCGAACCATATGATTCGCCAGCACGGTGCCAAGCGCGCCCATCCCGATCACGCATACCGAGCTCTCGCTCAGCTTCCGCTGACCTAACTCGCCGATTGGCGCAAACAGCATTTGTCTTGAATATCTCTCCAGTGTCTCATCCATCTGCCAAACCTCCTAAAAAGAATTGTCACACAAATGGACTCTTTAAGGCCATTGTGGCAATTCTTACTTCGTAAGCATTCACTTAAAGAATTGTCACACAAATGGACTTTTTAAGGCCATTGTGGCAATTCTTACTTCGTAAGCATTCACTTAAAGAATTGTCACACAAATGGACTCTTTAAGGCCATTGTGGCAATTCTTACTTCGTAAGCATTCACTTAAAGAATTGTCACACAAATGGACTTTTTAAGGCCATTGTGGCA
>NZ_JBBCVY010000003.1:0-555365 GCF_037146255.1 Paenibacillus sp. MMO-58 | reverse complement strand
CATCAACGTTTAACCATATTCTTTCATATTTGTTTAAACTGGATTGTCCATCATTTTCGACTTTCTGCCAGATACTTTGCCAGACTGTCTCCTTATCCATTTCTAGCCCCCCTAGTCTTGTTATTCAATTAATTCGTCACATCATTGAGCCATCCTGCAACAGCTTAATGACAAAAAGAGCAGGCTGCCGTGGTGGCGAGCTGCTCTGAATAGGTTCTGAACTAACGTTCCCCGTTAGGTTACTAAGCATTGCATAATAACCGCTTGTTGTACGAAAAGTAAATCCTCTTTGAATGTATAACCAACGAAGTATTCTGAGGATATGGCTTCCTCACTTACTTCCTCCGCCCGAAAAAAAGGCGGACACGGATTCAACATCGCTCCATCTGGAGCCAGTTTCATTCTCTCGAGAGTGATCTGGTACTTTGCTATATACTGTTCATTTCGAAGTTCATCAGGTAATGAATCCGTTAAAACGACATCGCTAAACATAATGACTTCGTTAAGATCAGTATAAAACTTATAATTTTTTGAATCGCATCTCATCTCGTGGCCCTTCAAACAAACGTGATTAAACTTTAAGTCCATCACTTCTGCTGCGGTCAACCATGACCTGCAAATGTTTCCACCAGGTCCGACAAAAGTATAAGTGAGATTCTGAAATTGTTCCCTTCTTTTATGTATAGCGTATAAGTCAGATAAGATCTCACATGGATGATTAACAGTCGTCATTGCATTAATTACAGGAATATTGGAGTAGCGAGCTAATTCAGTTATTTTTAAAAAATCAGAATGCCTTACAATCACCCCGTGAGCCCAATTTTCGATGTATTTAATCACATCTTTCAATTGTTCCTTTTTGTCTAAGGCCTCTGGCGGGAATATTATGCATTCCCCTCCCAGATCCTTTATTCCTCTCTCAAAAGAGATTCTTGTCCTTAGGCTTGATTCAGGGAAGAATAAGATAAATGTTTTTCCTATCAAGAAATTCTTATGCATGCCCGTTTTTATTTCATCTGTTAAGCGGAAGATGTTAAAGATGTCACCGTACGACAATCCATTAATGTCTAGTAGGTTCATTCAATCACCCAATCGAATATTTATTCATTATATAGTATATTTATACTATACTGGGATTTCATTGTCCAACAGTAGTCATTGGAACTAACCTGCCCGTTAGCTTAATAACTCCTGCGCTTATGGTCCTACGGGATTGTATAGAGGTTCTTGTCCTAATACGGCTTTGTATAGAAGTTCTTGTCTTGAGCAAACGACAAGAACTTCTATACATAAAATAGAAAAACCGCAGTACATGCGACTTCAAATGTATAGATGTTCTTGTCGTCCGACATTCTTCGTTTTTTTTCGCGTATTTTTGACCGTTCACCTCTATCCCCAATCTTTCTTTCTTAACGATGCCCCAATTCCAATTCCCGGATCATGTACGTTTCGGTCGTCGAGATCGATGACATTAACTTATAGGAGTGAGAATGCTTATGAATACTGGCGTTTTAATTGCTCTCGCTGTTGCACTTCCTGGTGCCATGGGCTATTTAAGAAGGAAGAAATGACTCCCTGACAAAAAAAGAGACCCGATTTGGTCTCTTTCTTCATCCTTCGCATCCATTGTTTGAGTGCTTTATAGAGCTTGAATTAGGTCTCGGAGGAACGAGCATTCAGCCTTTTCTTGCTGTACGTTGGCGGCCCATTACACGGGGGTTTTGCCCCATCATTGGGTTTGAGCAGCCACAGTCGTTGCTTCTTTGTTGTGAATGAATCGAGATTGCTAGAATACTACGAGGATTAATGTACAAGACTTCATTATCGACCAAGAACAGTGCAGAGTTCCTTTCGAATCCAAGGAATGTTGCTTGGATTCCTCGTGGACCAGTGTGGTCAAATACAACGTCTACACGTACCCCAGGAGAGAGACGGAACAGAATGCTTGGAACCCCATCGAATCCACCAAAACCTCCACCAAAACCTCCACCAAAACCTCCACCAAAACCTCCACCAAAACCTCCACCAAAACCACCAAAACCCATATATCTTTCCCTCCCAACAATGCTTTCGAATCTCATTTAAAATATGGGAGTTTGTTAGCAAACGACAAGGCTAAGCTACTAATGGATTAATACAATTTTTGAGATTAGTAGAGTACGGATCTACTGAGGCTATCCTGCTTACGTCATTCGTGAAAAAATTAAATCGTACCGAGGGAGTTCAACGAAGTGCAGTCTGTCATTTCTTGCTTGGTGCTTCATTTATGCGATCTCCAAGATTTTCGTGGGAATGAGATCAAGTTCTTGTCATTTGGTTTTGACAAGAACTTGATCCCATTAAAACAAAAAGCCGCGATTTTCGCGGCCAATAATGAGATAATGTTCTTATCACCCGACAGAACAATACATGCCGGAAGCCACAGGTCAACGTGCGATCATTTCCGTTAGTCCTTCTTCGCTCTCGGTGCGCTTTCGAAGATGATTGGCTTGTGCGTGCCGTCGCAGAACGGTTTGTTGCCCGACCCTCCGCACCGGCATAGCGAGAACGAGTCTTTGTGCTCGAATGGGTTGCCTTCTGCATCCACTAGCTCGACTTTGCCTGTTACCCGAAGAGATCCATTGTCGTTCACTTTAATCGTCACTTTGTTTTCGTCTTCCATGAGCTTGCCTCCTATGTATAAAAAGTTAATACAAGTATATCCAGTGATCGCTGGAAAAAGACGAGCCGCCCACATAGTTCTAGGAAAGGCAGCTGGTCGTGCTGACCAGCTACCATCTTGCCATCTGCGCGTTTTTCTGATAAAGGGATCGTATAACTTAAGGACGTGAGGGAGTTTCTCTCGTTTGTGGGTTAAAAGTAACTCCCGGATGTTTTACAATGAATTGTTTCTCTTTTTTCAATGCGTTCATTAATTCAGGTCCTACATGTAAGTTCTGTTCAACGATTTGGTGAGGTGTGAGCGCCATCCACTGATTCAGTGAAACATCCTCAAAACGGTCACTCTTAAACATTTCCAAGGCCCATACGGTTTCTGTGCCTGTGTTTTGAATATAGTGCCCGTAGGCACGCGGCACATACCCGACATCCCCTGCGCGGTAATCGAACGTACGAGCCGTTCCATTAGGTGCCAGAACCGTCATTCTTGCCGTACCTGAGATATAGTACTGCCATTCGTCATTGTTTGGATGCCAGTGCATCTCTCTCATGGCGCCAGGTTTGATTTCCAGTAACGATGCGGAAATTTGTGTTGAAATTGGAAAATTTGTGGAATCAACAATACGCACCGTACTTCCGCCAGGAGTTACAATAGGCTTTTGTGCAAGCAGTCGATGCGAAAAAGCTAAGGGAACCGTTCCTTGCGGATCCGGTACCTGTTGACTTTCAATCGGACCGGGAACTTCTGACTGAAAGATGTACACTTGATGCTTAGGGATCTGGGAAAATGCGCTTGTTGGAACTCCAAAATTCGCCGATAAAACTTCCTTTGGCGTATGTGCAAACCAATCGGAGATGGCTAAAGTATTGAGATCAGAGAAGTTGCCGTCAGGGAAGACGAGCAAAAATTCACAGCCCTCCTCCAGTCCTTGAAGGGAATGCGGAATTCCGGGCGGGAAGTACCAAAGATCACCTACACCGATATCAGCAATGAAGTTCCTTCCATTCTGATCAACTGAAGTAACTCTCGCTCGCCCCACAAGCATGATCGCCCACTCCGCTTGCTGGTGCCAATGCAGCTCTCGCACACCACCTGGAGTCAGTGCCATATTCACTCCGGCAAGCGTGGTCGCGATCGGGAGTTCTCTAACCGTCACTTCCCGAGACCAACCGCCTTGATTTAACTGCATATGCGAATCGGAGAAAGAGAACTTCAGATTAGGCAGCATTCCTGCATCGGTGACAGGCGAAACGAGCATGTCAGGGTTCTCCATGTCTCGCATAATGTCACGCGGTCCTAAATCCCACCAACCGGCGCCGTCATTTCTAATCGGTTGTGGTATACCTTTTTTCGGTATATTGTCTTTCAACGTTGTGCACCTCATGTTCTATACGTTTCATATTCGTCACTGGTTAAGTGCCTATTTTACGTTATGAATATCGTATAGATTTGGAAATTTGTCCCCATACTTCTGTAAACCGACAAATTCGATTAGCCAGAGCTCCTGACCTTTCATAACAGTAAATCAGAGACCAATTTCCAATACGACCAATAACTCTTGTCTGCTTGCAAGAGGTGGTGTTTCATATGCATGTTCTTCCTACGTCTAGCAAAAAACACCCGATGGTACTGACTTCAAGAGTAGCGGATCAAACCTCCATTAGCATGAACTACTTGACCTGTGACGTACATGGATTCATCCGCTGCAAGGTATACAAAGGCTGACGCAATCTCGAATGGCTGCGCCGCACGTCCAATCGGGCTGTTGGTGCCTAGCGTAGCTACATGCTCCTTAGAGTATGTGCTCACATTAAGCGGTGTCCATGAAGGTCCCGGAGCGACCGCATTGACCCGAATCCATTTATCAGCCGAAGACAGCGCCATACTGCGAGTAAAGCTTACGATTGCTCCTTTCGTTGCGGAGTAATCTATGACATCCTTGTCTCCTTCGTAGGCGACTCTTGAGGTTGTATTAAAGCGTGCTCCGAATTGCTCCACATATCGTTTGGTTTCATGCGCATCGATATGTTCATTCATGTGTCATGGTGCTATCGTTTCCCGTTAATCATTTTCATTATTATATTTTTAAGTCTCTTTTTTTTCTTCAGGATTTCAAAAGGTCGCATCATCTCGTAATCTTCATGTTCGAGCATGTGACAATGCCATACAAAAAGTCCGGTGAAAGGATCGAAACTCGCAATAAAAGAAGTAACGGTACCAGCTGGAGCACGAATCGTATCTTTAAATCCCCTTTCGTTAGGTTCAGGAGGCACCGCATGTCCTGTAAATTTAAGTTTTCCTGTGGCTTGGAAGTGAGCCACGTCAAAAGGTTGGCGCTCAAGAATTTGCATGTCAACGACATGTAGATGAATGGGGTGATTATCAGCTGACAGATTGATTAACCGCCAGATCTCAACAGTTCCTAATTCCATTTTCTCGGATATAGGATCATTCCACATTTTACTGTCAAGTAAATTCAGCGATCTTCCATATTGATCCTCTACCCTAACGAGAGTGAGATCTCTTGTCCTTTTGGCCATCTCTCTAGAAAGGAATTCAATTTTCGTTAATTGATCGGGAAGGGAGCTGGCATCTTTGCCTTTTAACGGAGTGGTTACTTTAAACTGCATGACATCGGTTGTTTCTGGGGAGGCACCCTTGAAGACATTTTTAAGAATGATCGTTTTACCAAAGGATCGAGAAAAATCAACGATCACATCCGCACGTTCGGTCGTTAGAAGGAGGATCTCATTCATTTTCACTGGTTTCTCCAGTAAGCCGCGATCTGTTCCAATTTGATAAAATGGCTGTCCAGAGTCCAATTTGAATGTAATAGCTCGACTATTACAGTAATTTAACATCCGAAATCGGTATTTTCGCGGTTCCACTTCAAGATAGGGGGATACTTTGCCGTTTACCAAAATGTAATCTGCGTCGAAAGGTGTGACAATTGAAGGATAAGGAAGACGATGATTGTTTTTATCGGGAGTAGCGGGGTAATAGAGCGAACCATCCGGGTTAAACGAGCGATCCTGAATCATAAGAGGGATTTCATATTTTCCCGCCGGTAGATTCAAGGATTGTTCATGCTCATCACGAATGATAAAAAAACCTCCAAGTCCCGCATAATTGTTCAATCTCGTAATACCCATTGTGTGGTCATGATAAAATAATGTAGTAGCTTCAAGGTTGGGATACTCACATACTTTTCTTTGAAATTTAGGTCCTGTTTGCTCAAAATTTCTCGTAAACCAAGCATCAGGGTACCCATCACTATGGTCATGCTGTTTTCCGCCGTGTAAATGAACCACTGTCCGAACCTGTGGAAGTGTTTTTTCTGCACCATTAATGGTTGTATCGATGGGGAGAAAATGCTTTTTGGGCAGATCATTCAACCATTTCACGTATGTCGTTTCATCCTTCATTACGTCGAAAGTAGGGCCCGGGTACATTCCGTTGTAACCCCATAAACGTGTTGGCCCAAGATCACGATGTAGTTTTTGGGTAAATTCCCTCATGGTCACTTCATAATACGAGCCTTTCTTATCTCGTTTTATCGGGGAAATGGTTTTGGGAATCGGCAGCATATCGACAAATTTTTGAAGCTTTACTTTTACGGGCATATGAGTGGAGACCTCCTCACGATTAATACCTTAAGAAAGCGTATGAACGACAGATGTCCCACTATGTTTAATAGTCGATTTTTCCTTAATCTACTCTAAACCAATTAATGATTGTATCGATGCGTCATTCTCTTTCTGTAAGCTTCGAATATCTTCCTCGGAAACCACCAATCCGCATACGATATATGTTCTTGTCCACAAACAGCTACTGGTGAGATTTAAGGAAGACCTCTTTCATCTGTGTATTGAAGCTTTTGTCACCAATATTATCAATCTTAGTTACGCTGAAGGTAACGGCTTGCTCTTTTTGAAATTTAGACATAACATGTGTTACCTCTTCACCCAAAATCATTTTCTTGGGTGGGTTCTTTTCTCTATGTACTGAATTAATCAATGTAATGTTTTGATTGTGACTTTCTTTTTTGTCTTCTTTATAACACCACTTCGACTGTTTTTTTTGAAGTTTGGTCGTTAACAACAGCATCATCTAACTGGTTGTCTTTATTGGTACACCCTATCAAAACAGTCAAGCAAGTCACCATTGATACCAAGATCATCTTTCGATATTGCATTTTCAAATAACACACCCCCTCTTTTGTATACCTTTTAGACGTTTATTGGCTCCATTAGTTACGAGTTCCGCACTTGCAGGTGCAGTTCATCTCTGACCACCTGACTTTATGCTCACCGCCGAACGAATAGCTATCTCATATCACAGACAAAACCCCGGTTAATAAATGGAGTTATCAATCTCATCACCATCAGGTGTAACAAGTTGAAACAGAACGGATTCCTTCGGAGCCAGAAGCTTCAGGTCTAACAAGCTTACCGTGAATATCTGTAGTCCATTCCTTTGAGGTCTTGCTACAATAACCACTTGATTACCGGTCGTCTTCATTGATTCAACTCTTGCCTGCATTACGACAATCAAAACTTGGTTTATGCGCTCCTTTTGACTGAGTCCCTCTGCTTCAGATATCTCGAAAGGCTCATCAGCCAAACCGGTGTCATGTAGAAAATCATAAAGGTTAGACAGAGCTGCTGTAGGAGTAGTAAATAGCCGATGAAGAGCAAATTTCAAACGCGTGGGACATAAGACCAACGCCCTCCACTGACGGTGCTATGCCAATACGACTTATACACTGGACGCATCCAGTCTGATTTTTTTAATAAAACCATATACGGTAACTTTTGACCGGTACGAATAACCTTTTGGGGTAGTATCAGTTTAGAAGGATACGGACGCGGGTTTATTGATGCATTATATATATCAACTGGCGTCTCGGGTTCCAAGCTCATTATCCGCTTCTTCAGATTAGTTTCTTCCTTAGTCTGCTCGGGTTTTGCGGATACGAGGCTTGATTGAATGAACGTAGAAGTAAGAATCAGCAGTAATAATATTAACGTTGAAAATCTCTTCATTAAGTAGTTCTCCCTTGAACATTCCGTTCTATCTATCCATGTTCTTTGGGTTAATATTACCGGGTTATAGAAAAACATTCATTTTTCCCATTAAACTGCCCGTTCAGCGATCGGTCATTTCTGGCTTGGTGCTTCATTTATGAGATCTCCAAGCTTTTCGCGGGAATGAGATCAAGTTCTTGTCAATTTCGGTAATGGGATCAAGTTCTTGTCATTTGATTTTGACAAGAACTTGATCCCATAAATACAAAAAGCCGCGATTTACGCGGCCTTTAATGAGATAATGTTCTTGTCACCCGACAACCCGTGGGACTTGGATCCCGAGAGCTATTCAGTTCATCCTCCCTACTTATTCAACCATGGTATCTTTTGTCGGATAAAATCAGAAAAATCAATGCCTCTTTCCTGTCTCGCAAAGTCCACCAACATCACCTTATTTCCATGAATCTTTTGGTTAGTATCTTTGTGGCCGGTTACCATCGGGTCAACTTTAAGTAAATGTTCCCAGTTAGCGCAAAGCTGACTATACGATTTTTTTAAATATTAATCTGCAGTCTCTCCGCATGATATTTAAAAAATTCAAGAGAACTTTCATTCATTTCACTGTCACCCCTCACAAGCTTGAGTTAAACTAGATCTAAAAACTAGTCTTAAGTGAGGAGAACGGAAATATGGACGTGCAAAGCAAGGTTCAGCTCTATTTAGATCGAATCGGCTATGACGGACCGCTGGACAGAAGCGCTCAAGCGCTCGCAGATCTGCAGGACTGTCATCTTCACGCTGTGCCTTATGAGAATTTGGACATTGTTCGCGGCATGCCGATCTCGCTTGAGATCGATCACCTATTCGATAAAATTGTCGTCAGGCGGCGCGGAGGTTATTGCTTCGAGTTGAACGCTCTGTTCGGATGGCTGCTGCGCGAGCTGGGATACCCTGTAACCGATCTGTTCGCCCGCTTTTGGCGCGACGAGCCGTCCCCTCCTCCAAAACGCCGCCATCAAGTGCTCAAGGTTGAAGCTGGGGACCAAACCTATTTATGTGACGTTGGCGTCGGCGGCATCGTTCCCCGTCGGCCAGTTGCCATGGTCGAGGGGCTTCCGCACCGGCAGGGCGATGAAACTTACCGATTGGACAAGGACCCTTACTACGGCTGGATGCTGTGCGAACTGAAGCATGGAGAATGGTGCCGGCTCTATTCTTTCACGGAGGAGCCGCAGCTGCCGAAGGATTACATCATGGCCAGTTATTGGTGCGAGCATGCGCCGGACTCGATCTTTACGAAGGCAGAGATGGTTGCCATCCGCACCCGGGAGGGCCGGAACACGGTGGCCGGAAAGGAATTCCGCCAGTTTGCCCAAGATGGGGTCAACGTGTTCACGCCCCAATCGGACGAAGCATACAAGGAAGCGTTACACCAGCACTTTGGGATCAAGCTGGACTAGTCGTTTAAATACAAGAACTGCCTATCGTCACTATTCTAATGACAACAGGCAGTTTCTTTGTGTGCGCTAACCCTTCACCGCGCCGACCATGCCGTTAATGATTGCTTTTGGAGAAGCAAGAAGATTATTACAATCGGCAGAATCGATATAATCGTTCCGGCCGCGATATAAGGGAAGTTATACGCCAGCGCAGTGAATCCTTCGATCCTGCAACTCTTTTCATTGAAATATAGTTTCCGATAACGAATAATTTCCGCTACGGATTTGTTTGCTCTTGATGCCTCATATAAACACTTCTCTCTTTAAATCCAAGCGACTTCCAAAAAGAATATCCAGTATTGTTCCAATATATAACTACAAAAAAACCGCAATTTTTGCGGCTTACAATGTTACTATGTTCTGTTCATCTGAATTACTAAATTCTTGAGTAAACCCATCGTGATTGAACAGCTTTATCATTAAGAGTCCCTCGCAAATATGCTCGACTAGCCTCCTTCTTCTTTTGACCTCGATCCGATCAAGTAACCGATAATTGTCGATTCAACAGGAAGTACCACGAGCGTCCACATTTCCTTTAAACCGAAGTCGGGCGAACGATATTGGTCGGGGATCAGCGTATAGACCAGCGCGATGATAAGCACACCGAGCGTGATCGTACCGACGATATACAGGCGCACGTTCTCACCTGAACCAAAGAATTTACCAAGAAAGCCGAGCTCCGCTTTGCGCTTATCGTTCTCCGCGTTCGCAGCGATGATCTTACTTGCTACCTTCGGATCCTGAATTTCGATTTTGTTCATACCGGCACGACCCCCTCTCCCGCAAAGAAAGTAAAGGCCAACGCCCAGGACGTCGCATCGTAATTTATAGTCACTTCATAACGCAACGATAGTTTGCGGTTGTTCAACACGCCGAGCTGAATCATATCTTGATTACCGATTGGCTTGCCTCTCGGAAAATTAACGCAAGCGATGCGGACTTCATTGTAACGAACCAGCTGAATATTCGTCATGAAGTCGTCTCGTTCCGATTCGTGTTCAATACAAAACACGAATGTCAGCGGATCACTCTCTTCCGACAATACAATTTCGATCGGATTCATTCCATAGGCCAGTACGCGGCCGTGATACACTGCTTCATATCCGCCGGACTTAATTTTCATCATTTACACCTCCGTGGTAAGTTGTCATCGAACAAGCTCTTTATTACAGTGTACGAGCAGGTGTTCGAATTCATGTCTATCGATCGATGGCCGCAGCAGGAATATTGTCTTGAATGTTTTCCTAATAATTATTTATCGGATCAGGCTATTTGAGACGAAGGACATTAAGACTCTTCTACAGCGTGCTCCGTATGCTCAAAAAGCTCGTTCAGAGCTGCCAGTTGTTTCTAAGTAGGCAACCAGAAGTTGAAAGTCGAATTTGCGGTCCAACCGTTCATATTGACAAGAACTTGATAACATAAAACAAAAAAGCCGCAGTTTATGCGACTCTCAATGATACCATGTTCTTGCCACCCGACAGCCTTCTTGATCTGTCGGACGACAAGAACTTCTATACATGCTCATCATTTCGAGGGAGCTATGTCGGGGATACCGTGATTGTACAGGCAATTACAGAAGTTGTCGTCCGACAGCCCCACAGTATTCAAACGTCGGATGACAAGAACTTGATAACATTCTCTCTACTAAGGCTTAAGGTTGTTATTCCCCATAAAATTTTCTCTAAAAAAACCTTGAACGGCACGATCAAGGTCGAAAAGGCCGCAAGTATGCGGCCTTTTCGGTACATGTTGTGAATGCAGGTATATACACGATCCCTGCAAACGAGCTATAAAGTAAGTTCGACCACATGCTCCAATTGGTCGTCCTCCAGCGTGATAAACGGACTTTCGCCCATAAGATTCATGCTGAGCTCGGTCCCTTTACCATCGATCCTTAATGCCGTGCAGCCGCCGGATTTGCGCGACGGATTGCGGACGATGATTCGATAGGCCGTGCGCTTGTACGTATACGTAACGGTAAATTCCGGCCATTCCGCGGGGATGCAAGGTTGGATCAGAAGCTTTTGTCCCCTTTTCTTTAGCCCTAATATCCACTCGACTCCCGCTTGGTACATCCAGCCAGCAGCGCCGGTGTACCACGTCCAACCCGCATGTCCGCGATGCGGATGTTCCGTATAGACGTCAGCCGCCATGGCATAAGGCTCCCCGACATAAGTGCGGGCGTCAAACGAGGACTTTGTGTGCGTGATCGGGTTGAACATATGGAATAACTCGAAAGCCTTGTCCCCATCCCCGAGTATGCTCCACGCTACAATGCTCCAGATGACACCATGCGTATATTGTCCTCCATTCTCTCGAATGCCTGGCGGATAGGCTTGGATATAGCCCGGGCTAGGCTTTGTCTTGTCAAATGGAGGCGTCAAAATATGCGCGACGGCAAGATGTCTATCGACCAGCTCCCTGTCGAAGGAGTGCATCGCCTGCTGCGCGCGTTCCTTCGGCGCCATCCCGGATATGACCGACCAGGATTGGGCAATAGCGTCAATGCGGCATTCCGCATTGCGGACGGATCCGAGCCACTCGCCGGCGTCGGTGAACGCACGGCGGTACCAATTTCCGTCCCAGGCTGCTTCCTGCATGTCTTTCTCCAGCTTGCTTCGCGCGCTCAGGTAACGTTCCGCGTGACTCTGCTTTCCATACCGCTCGCAGATTCCGGCAATGCCGCTCAGGACTTCGCCCAGGAACCAGCCAAGCCATACGCTCTCGCCGCGCCCTTGCGGTCCGATATTGCTCATTCCGTCGTTCCAATCACCGATTCCCATGAGCGGCAATCCGTGTTCGCCGAAGCGAAGCGCCCGATCAAGCGCGCGGAAGCAGTGTTCGAGTATCGTCCCGTTCTCCTCCGACAGAATCGTCTCTTCGTAGCGCTCGTGCTCGTCTTCCTTTAGAAGCTCACTCTGCAGGAAAGGAGCCATTTCCGTTAATAGGCTCTCATCCTCCGTTTGCTCCAAATAACGGACAACAGCATATGGCAGCCAAAGCAGATCATCCGAAAATCTCGTGCGTATACCGCGGTGCGTCTCTTCGTGCCACCAATGCTGTACGTCCCCTTCGCGGTACTGGTGCGAGGCATGGCGAATGATCTGCGCCCTCGTCATTTCCGGCCGGGCATGCAGCATGGACAACGAATCTTGAAGCTGATCCCGGAAACCGAAGGCACCTCCCGCCTGATAGAATGCCGTGCGTGCCCACATCCGACAGGACAACGACTGATAGAGCAGCCAGTTGTTCAGCATAATATCCATTTCGGCCGAAGGCGTAGCAACCTGGATCGTGCCGTTTATGTCTTTCCAGAAGGCGCACGCATCCTGATAAGCCTTTTCGCATGCGTCCGCTTCACTGTACTTTCGGGCCAGCTGGGTCGCGGCATCACGGGAATCGCCGCAGCCGAGCAGGATATAGACGACGCCAGCCTCGCCGGGTTCGAGCGATACGATGCCTTGAATTGCTCCACAGGCATCATGGAGCGGTCCCGTCTCTCCCGAAAGACGCATTTTGCGCATTGCGGCCGGATCCTCCAAGTCGCCTTCCCGCCCGATGAATGACAGCCGGCTTCCCGTCCAGGACTGGCTAGGCTCTAATGTCCGCGGATGCATGGCAAGGAATGGCGTTGCCTTACGGAACGTGTCCTGATAGGTGTTTCGTGCAAGCAGTATATGATGTTCTGGATCCCATTCCGTAACGATATTGGAGGCGTTCTCTTCGCGATTCACGCCAATAACCCACTCGGCGTAGTACGTCACGGACAGCTTCCGTACGTCGCTCGTTTCATTAGTCAAGCGCAGCCGGATGATCTTGACGGGATCGTTCAAAGTTACAAACACAGTCATCTCATGCGATAGACCATGACTCTCGTGCTCGTAGCGCGAGTAGCCTTGTCCATGCGATACGGTATGCACCGCCTTGGATTCCGCCTTTCGGGATGGCGTCATCCCCCAATATTCACCGCTCCATTCATCCCGTATATAGACAGCTTCGCCAGGCGGATCCAAGGCGGGATCGTTGGACCATGGCGTTAGCTTGCATTCTCGGCTGTTGCTCCACCAGGTTTGCCCGGTGTATAGCTCCGATGCCAGGAAGCCGAAATTCTCGTTCGCAATTACGTTGATCCAAGGAGCAGGCAGATGCTGCCCGTTGCGAAGTACGATCCGGTACTCGCCGCCATCAGGCGAGAAGCCTCCGTATCCGTTGAAGAACAGACCCGCGCCCTCGTCCCGCGAAGGCTTGTCGGAATAAAGGTTCTGCGGTGCAATGGGCACCAGTTCAGGTATTTGTTCGGTGCTTCCTGACTCGCGAGGCAGGAGCTGGGCTCTTAGACTTGGTCCTTCCGCATGAAGCAGCAGCCGCGCCGCGGAGAACAACAGATTCTTGTCCTCTTGGGATTGCTCGGTTGCCGCGACGATATGAACGCCGGCGCCATTGTTAAGGTTATGGACGTGCTGCTCGATCATCCGCTGCAGCAAATCGCGAAGCTCCTGCTGATAACCGCCAGAGGACTCGTTCCAAATCACGAGATCAAAGCTCAACCCTTTCCGGTGCAAATATTCGCAGCCGACCAGGAGTTTATTCATGAACGGCAGGCTCGACGTTTCGGCCACGCTCACCAATACGATCGGCCTGTCGCCGGAGACGCCATGTGCCCATAGCCCCGGCTGCCCTTTCTTATTCGCGGAGATGCTTGCCTCCTGCTCTGGCCGAAGCGGCGATGCGAATAGGACCCGTCCGGCCAGCAACTGGTAAGAGGATGCCTCCTGTTCGCCGATGCGTAAATGTTGCAGATCGATTTGGCTTCGCGTCCATGCCATTTGGAAGGTACGTTCTGCCTGCGAGGCGGACGACAGCTGCGAAACCATTTCAAGCGCCTGTTTTTTGCTCTCGGCCGCACCGGTTACGGCTGTCAGGCTGATCTGCTTGCCAGGTTCAATATGCACTCGCTTACGCATGATAAACGCCGGATCGGCAACGGCACCGACGGTGCCGCCTAGCCGGGCTGCCAGTCCGCGCGGATTGGCAAGCGTATGCCCTCTGCCGATAAAGGCTGCACGGTCAGTCTCGAATTCAGCTGCTCCTTGATCCTCGTCAACTCGAAGCGTGTGAAAAGCCCATAAAGCCGACTCTTCATCATTACGCGGGCGTTTGCGGGCTAGCAGGCACTGCGCCTCTGAAGCAAACTCCGTTTGAACGAAAAGCTTGGTAAAGGAGGGATGAGCCTTGTCCGCATTGTGCGCGGCCATGGCTAATTCCATGTACGTCGTTATTTCGATAATTCGGGCCTCCTGCGTCATGTTGGTCAACGTCAACCGGCGCAGTTCCGCATTATGCTCGGTCGATACTGTCACGTCCAGCTTCGTCTGTAGCCCGTCATCCTCACGGAGGAACGTCGTCCGCTCCTTGCGAAACTGAACGCTCGCGCGATACGCCTGCTTGCGGCATGGCAAATAAGTTGGGGACCAGCAGACATTCTTCTCCACGTCCCGAACATAAATGAAGCTGCCCCAAGGATCCATCACCGGATCTTCCCGCCATCGCGTCAAATCCAGCCCGTTATACCGGATGAAGCCGCTGCCGGTTTCCGTCAGGACTGTCGTTAATGAACCGTTACCATGTACGTTCGCCTCAGGCAAAAGCGCAGGCACTTCCGCGAATTCTCGCAGCGGTTCGTTCAGCGGCAACTTGGTTTCGCCACCGCTTCGCGACCTGCCAGGCAGCTCCCGATTGAGAAGCGCCGCCTTCTGCGGAATCCGCTCGATCAGCAGCAGCTCGGCGGCCTGAACGCGTTTATCCGCATGAAAATAGTTGATCATGCACGACGGCACCAGCATGTTGGCAAGCGTAAGCAGGCTCATGCCTTGGTGATGCGCCATGAAACTGCGGATAATCTTGTAGGTTTCCCCCTGCGGCATTCGCTGAGCGGTGAAATCGACCGCCTCGTAATAGCCGTATTGTCCTCGCCCTCCGAGCTGATCCAAACGCTCCAAATTTTGAAGGCCTTCGCGCAGCGCGAACGGAAGCGCCATGATCGTGGCATAAGGCGCGATGACCGTATCTTCTTCAAGCCCTCGCTTGAATCCTAGCCCCGGCACGCCAAAGGCGCGATATTGGTAATTCAGCTGATAGTCGTACGCATAGTAGCCTGATTCCGAGATGCCAAAGGGCACGTTGCGTCCTTTGGCGTATGCGATTTGACGCTGCACGACGCCACGGTAGGTACTGTCCCAGACAGTGCCTGGATATGTTCGCATGATCAACCAAGGCATCATGTATTCAAACATCGTGCCGGACCAAGAGATCAACGTCGCGTGTCCGCCCTGCTGCTTGGCCGTGCGGCCAAGCGCCAGCCAGTGGGATACCGAAATTTGACCGAGTGCAATGGCAACGAAGCTTGTTTGCCTTGCTTCCGATGCGAGCAAATCGTAGAGAATCGTTTCCCTTTGACCCGAATCGGCATGGTAGCCGAGCACAAACAGCTTCGCCTTGTCATCGTAGAGCTGTCGGAAATCTGTCGAGACGATCAGCCGTTCCAAGCGCTCTACGAGCTCATAACCCTGACCGATCCAACCGGTCGTTGCAAGCGTCGGCTCATCTTGCTTGAAATGCTGGGCTTTTTGTCGCGCGTCGTTGTAGATTTCCTCCGGATGAATGCGATCCAATTCGATGGCAAACTCCATGCCGACTGACGCTAATGGAGTTTGCCCGCGCCGCCGGAAACCTTTGCCCCATCCATCCGTCTGAAGCCAGCGAATCAGCCCCTGCTTGACCGTCATCAGGCTGGCCACGAAGTTGCCGGAATCTACCGTCGAGACATAAGCCGGACGAAGCAACTCCAAAGTTGAGGTGTCGTACCAATTGTACAAATGCCCCTTCCACTTCTCCATCCGTTCGATCACGCCGACCGTACGCTCGAGCCGTTCCACGAGCATCGGCGTTGTGATGAATTCCAACTCTCTTGCGGCTAGGGCTGCCGTCAGCAGAAACCCGATATTGGTTGGCGACGTTCGGTGCGCAACGCCGTTCGGAGGCTCGATCTGCACGTTGTCCGGCGGAAGAAAGTGATCCTCTTTCCCCGCAAAGTCCTCGTAGAACTGCCAAATTTCCTTCGCCAAGGTGCGCAGCTGCTCCGCGTCAGCAGCTTCAAGCGGCAGCTCCGGCTTGAGAACGGGTTGATCAAGCCAGCGTACCGCAACAGGAGCAAGCGCCCAGAAGAGGCAAAGGGCCAGTCCGAACCACAGAAGAGAGCTGCTCGGCTGCAGGACAACCACGGCCGCGAATAGCAAGATCAACAAGAAGCCCCCCCTGCCGCCAAGAATCATGCGGCGCTGCGCATGAGCTTGGCTGCGTTCCGTTTGCGAGAAGCTGGTCCATTCCAACATCCCGCGCTTGCTGATGGCCATGCGAAATAGCGTCTTGACGATGGCATCCAGCAATACGGCAGTCTGAAACGGTAGCGTCCAGAATCCGATGCCAGCCATTACTAGTGTCGACAACACGTGCTTTGAATGCGTACCTGCCGAACTCATGATGGCTAGCTGCCTGATTAAGGGCAGCAGCAGAGTGAGGAACAAGAACGCAAGCCAGCGTGCCGGATAGCCAGGCAAAACGGTCACAGCCAGCCCGAGCAGCACGAACATCGCGATAGGCAGCAAGCTGCGACGCAGGTTGTCGATAATCTGCCACCGCGTGAGCAGAGACAGATCGATCGGTTGCAGCTCTCCGCGCCGGTCACAAAGCTTGGTTCGGAGCCAGCACAGCAGCTGCCAGTCTCCTCGAACCCATCGATGCATCCGTTTCTGGAAAGATAGAAAGGTGGACGGGTGCTCTTCGATTAACTCAATGTCGGACACGAGCGCAGCCCGCAGAAATCCGCCTTCGAGCAAATCATGGCTAAGCACGGTATTGTCCGGAATGCGTTCGCCAAGCAATTGAGCGAATACGTTGACGTCGAAAATTCCTTTACCCGTAAAGATGCCGGTACCGAACGTGTCTTGGTACGGATCGGAGACTGTAAAAGCATAAGGATCGATGCCAGGATCGGACCAGTAATGAGCCAGCCGAGAACGCATGGCCGAATCGTGGCTGGTGCCGATACGGGGCTGCAGGACGCCGTACCCTTCTACTACCCTTGTGCCCGCCTTGTTTAAACGTGGCCGGTTGTAAGGGAAATGCAGCGTACCGATCAGCCGCTGCGCGCTTCCGATCGGAAGCTGGGTGTCGGCATCCAAAGTAATGATGTAGCAAATATTGGGCAGGACCTTACGGTCGCCGTGCGTTACCGCATAGCTGGTATCTCCGCTGCCCCGTAACAACTTCACGAACTCGACCAGCTTTCCCCGTTTTCGCTCCCAGCCCATAAACGTGCCTTCGCCGGGATTCCACTGTCTGGCTCGTTGGTAGTAATGAAAGGTTGTGCCGCTGTCCCCGTACATGCGGTTCAAGCGGTCGATACGGGCTTTGACCGCGGCGACAAGAATCTCGTCCGATGGAAGGCTTTCTTCTTTCGCGTCAGCGAAATCGCCGAGCAACGCGTAATGAATATTCGGGTCCCGATTGCCTAAATAATGGATCTCGAGCCGATCGGCAAGCTCGTCCACTTCTTGGACCGTAGACCATATAGCCGGTATGACGACCATAGTCGCAGCTTCCGCCGCAATCCCGCTCGAATAATCGAACCGCAACAGCGGTTTGGCCCGGCAGATTCGCTCAATCCCAAAGTTTAGGCCAGTCATAGCCCACTCGCTTACCGGGAACAGAAGAGCTAGGAATACCGCCGCAATGCCTGTTGTCGTTATGGTATTCCAATCGACGACCCAAGCCGCCACGACGACCAGCAGCAGCATGAACAGTGCCAGCAGAGAAGAGAAATAGTTCATGGGCGCGCTTCTAACTAAGCCTTTGAGCGGCATTGTCCGCGGCTTACTGCACTTATTCAACGCTTGAACCAGGCTTTTTACGCCTGCCGGCTCAAATATGTAATAGGCAGCAAAAGCTTGGCGCATTAGCGCTTCTTGCGGATGCTCTTGTTCCGTAGCTTTGTTCTCTATTCGTATCGGATTCGCGGAGCCGTGTTCATAGGCATGCTTTGCAAGCGCGAGCGATTGCGAAGCGACGAGACTTTCCGGTACTCGCAGGCGTCTGGCCATTTCCTCGATCCGATTTAAGATTCCATTCCTGCTGGATGTATCCAGGCGAGGGTAAAGGCCCGTCACATCCTCGCGCATGGTGCGATCGAGCAGACTGATCGCCTCGAACAGTTCATCCCAGTTCCTGCGTTCGTTGCTGCGCAGGCTCGTAATGAGGTTGCCTGCTTTTACCTGATAGGCGACTTGGAGCTTGGCTTCGTACGTGACGATTCGGTCAAGGTCGTCCAAGCCGTTCTCGTACGTACAAACGAGCCATTCGCGTACGGCAGCCGAATCACCCGACCATTCCCGCAGATGGCTTATGAGATGCGCTGCCCATGGACCGGACAACGGCGGGATCTGACCTGCTTGCTCAAGTAGCGTACCGATCGTTTCGGTGCTTAGTCTGGCCGGTTCTATCTGCTTTAACAGCTGCTCAACCTGACTGCATACTTCCCGCCTGTCCCGGACCAATGCCATGGTTTCAGCGATCTTCCCGATAAGAGAAACTTTGAGCATGATCGGAATCAACCGGGTCTCGGCCAGCGTCAGTACGGATATTTCCTGATAAGCGCCAAGGAAAGCTAGCAGCGTCCTCTCGTCCAGGATGCCTTCCACTTGTTCCAGATATGCCAAACAAAGCGCGTGGATACGCAATCGTTCTTCTCCACGCAGTCGGGGCAGATGGATAAGCACTGACTCGGACAAATGCATCTTCAGGTTCAGCACTTGTTCCTCGATGAACTCCGCATTGTCTAGCAGCCATTCTTCGGCTTGCTGACCGCAGCCCACTGGCGCATCCTGCAGCAAAGCGACGAAAGCTCGGATACTAGCGATGTCGGTTTCGACTTGTCTTTTTATATAACCTGACCGGCCGGCCGTGGACTTGAGCTGTTGCTGAAGCGCCAGCTCGTGCGCGCGCTCTCTGAGTTGTTCAGTTGTGGTAGACATGAATGGTTCCTCCGGAAGAAATAGGTTAGAATTCAGCAAACGTACTTTTTCGTCCGGTTCGTGAAGAAATATTGGACCATCTAATCATTTCCATTTTAAAGGGCTTTTATAAAATACTCCTCTCAACTTATTCGCCAACGACAATAAACGCCCGGATGGCGGGCGATTTCAATTGAGCCGTTAATCATGGCACGGTTCATAATTTCGGGTACCGTCACGTTGAACAGCTTGGCAGCGCGGGAGACCCGTTATCAGTTGCCGCATTCAAATTCGGACCGGACCCCACGATTGACAGTAGGAGTGAGTTTTCAACTTCCGCCGTATGGCCAGCAATTTCACAGTCAACCCTGCATGGCATTCACGTCGCCTAAGTAGACGCTGCCGCCGGGTACCTTAACCGGGCATATCAACGTAGCGCCGGCGCGAACGCGGCTGTTATCCAGGCTTGCTTAGTTTATTTTGAGCAATCTGCCCTTTAGCGTAACAAAAAGTAGCCGGCAAATAACCGGCTACTTTAGTGTAGTTCAGCATTTTAAGTTACGTTAAACCTTAAATACTTTTTCGTTCCACAGTCGGACAATTGGGGGGATCACCATCAACCGAAGACCACATAAACAAAGGCCACCGATTGTCATCATCGGTGGCCTTTGTTTCGTCATAGATCAAATTCTACCTTCCAGCAACCTTCGCCCTATTTTGCAGACGTTCTAAAGCGAAGTCAGCAAGCAGCGCCAGAATCGCGGCAGGAATAGCTCCCGCGTAAAGACGAGCGGAGTTATTCATATTGATACCCGAATATATTTCTCGCCCCAAACCGTCCCCTCCTACAAGCGGTGCAATGGTGGCCACACCAATTGCAATAACGGCTGCGATCCGTATCCCCGTCAGCATAAATGGCAGGGCGAGCGGCAGCTGTACTTGAACCATGATCTGCATGCGGCTCATACCGACGCCTTTGCCAGCTTCCATGATAGATTTATCCACTTGAGTGAGCCCGACAAACGTATTTCGAATGACTGGCAGCAGCGAATATAAGAACAATCCGACAACGACTGTTGTCGTCCCTAGGCCGAAGACAACCATCAAGAGCACCAAGAGTGCCAAGCTCGGGAATACTTGAACGATATTCGCTGCCGTTAGAATAATCCTTGCGCTAGCCCGATTTCGCGATGCCAATATGCCTAAGGGAATACCAACCGCAAGCGCAAGCAGCAAGCCGATCAATACCATCATAATATGTTGTCCTGTGAAAACAAGCAGATCGGCCCAATTTTCTCTCACATAACGTAAAAACATGTTCATCTTGACTCACTCCATTATTTCAGCAATCCAATCTGTTTCAAATATTCCTCCGCTACCTTTTTCTCATTCCGTTTATTCACATCAACCTCGTAATTTAAATCAATAATCGTTTTGGCATCAAGCTTGCCAATGAGCAGGTCAATAATCTCTTGGAGCTCCGGATGCGCTTCTAATACTTCTTTGCGAATAACAGGGGAAGCATCGTAAGGCGGGAAGAAATGCTTATCGTCCTCAAGCGTTACCAATCCATATTCCTTCAAGCGTGCATCTGTGGAATAGGCGACTACGATGTCCATTTTATTCGTTGCAATTGCACTGTAGACAAGCGCAACCTCCATGGGATACACCTTACCGAAGGTTATGCCGTACACCTTCTGGAAATCCGCATAACCGTCCCCAGCACGCTCGAGCCATGATGTGTCGACACCAAGTCTCATTGACTGCGCCTTGCCTTTCACATCCGATATTTTATGAAGCTGCTCCTGCTCCGCCAATTCCTTGCGAACCGTAAACGCATACGTATTCTCAAAGCCGTAAGAATCGAACCATTTGAGCCCATAGTGCTTATCGAAGCCCTCTTGTGCCTGCTTCAGAATACTGGCGCGATCATTCGTCCGCTCAATGGGGAAGTAATTATCCAGAATAATTCCCGAATAGAGCGACGCCATCTGAATGTCATCCTTAGTTAACGCATCCAGTACAACCGTGCTGGTCGCCAGATCCGGCATTACCTTCACCTTCATATCTGTCCGGTCTTCAATGAGAAGCTTGTACATATTAGCAATAATCTTTGGTTCAGAGAAGGTCTGGGTTCCAATGATTATCGTATTGCCTTTTCCGCAGCCTGATAGCAAGGTACCGAAAACGATGATCACAACGACGAACAGTGCGAATCTAACACTTATATGTCTCATTCCCATCCCCCGCTGTTATACCGTACTCGATGCCGGAGCGCTTCTTGTCTTCGCAGTTACCCATTTCTCTGCGAGTCCCAGCACATAATCTGCTGCTAGCGCCAGAAGAACGGCCAGAATGGCACCGGTCACAATCAATTCTTTCCGATTAACGCCTAGGCCGGAGAAGATAAGTTGGCCTAATCCGCCTGCTCCAATTAATGTCGCGAGTGTTGCCCAGCTAATAATGTAAACCGTCGTTACGCGCAGCCCCGACATAATGAATGGGAAAGACAAGGGCAGCTGGATGCGAAGCAATCGCTGCAGGCGGCTATAGCCCATCCCGCGAGCCGCTTCCATCACATTTGGATCAACGGCCTTAAAGCCGGAATAGGTATTGCGCATGATCGGCATTATTGAATAGAGAAACAGCGCAAAGATAGCTGGCGTACGCCCGATTCCAAGCAGCGGAATTAAGATAGCAAGCAGCGCCAGGCTTGGAATTGTCTGCAGCACATTAGCAATGGTGAATATGATGCTATTCAGCCAGCCCATCCTGCTTCCTGCAAGCCATATACCCACTGGAATGGCGACAATCGCTCCAAGAATAATGGATACGGCAGAAATATAAATATGATCTCGAAGAGCAATAAGAATATCTTCCCGTCTACTCGTCAAGAAAGATCCGTAGTCAGACAGCCACTCCATCATGAACGCTCTCCCCTTTCTTCATCAGCTTCTGCCGGCTCAAGCGGAGCCTCCTCCTTCAGCTTCTCTGCTTCCGCAGTAAGCTCCTCTAAGCTCATATCATCAGGATTATAGATCTCGGCCATATGCCGTACGACACTGCCCCTCGTAACCAGCCCGACAAGATGCCCATCCCGAACAACCGGTACATAAGGCAAGCCGTGCTCATTCATCAGCGTTAAAGCAAGCGCAACCGAGGAACCGGATTCCACAACATGAACAAATGGCTTCATGATGTCGGCCAGACGACTATCTTCATGCCTATACCCTTTTAGAACGTTGAATATAGAGACATAACCGAGCAGCTCTCTTTTTTTGCCTACTATGATCAAGGAATCGACCCGATGCCTTTCCATGAATTGAATAGCGGCCGCCATCCCTCGTTCAGGGGAAGCCGTTACCGGATTGACCGACATGACATCATCGACGGTTAGACCGGGATCAAGCGTATCGTTTGTCAGATGCTTCTTGCCGATAAAGCTTGTCACAAATTCATTGGCTGGATGCCGTAAAATATGCTCGGGCGATCCGGTCTGTACAACCTCCCCGGCTCTCATGAGAACGATCGTATCCGCGATTTTTATCGCTTCGTCCATGTCATGCGTTACGAATACAATGGTCTTCTTCAGTTCCTGCTGAAGGCGAACCAGCTCATCCTGCAGTTGTTCCCGACTAATAGGATCAAGCGCACTAAAAGGCTCATCCAGCAGAATCACATCCGGTTCAGCCGCAAGAGCTCGAATAACACCAATCCGCTGCTGCTGTCCACCGCTCAGCTCCGAAGGATAGCGATGCCGGTAGACGTCAGGATCTAGATTAACCATGCTGAGAAGCTCATCGACCTTACCCGCAGTAACCTCTTTATCCCACTTCAGCAGTTTTGGCACGACCGCTACGTTCTTCGCAATATTCATATGCGGGAATAACCCGACATTCTGAATGACATAGCCGATGCTTCTGCGAAGCTCAACAGGATCAATTTTCGAAATGTCCTTGTCACGAATATATATTTTACCGCTCGAAGGGTTGTTCAACCGGTTAATATGCTTCATAAGGGTCGACTTGCCGCAGCCGCTGGGACCAATTAACACCGTTAATTCGCCTTCTTTAATTTCCAAATTAATCGTTTTTAATGCTTCAAAGCCATCATCGTATGTTTTTTTGACATTCTCGAATCGGATCATCTTTTTGTTCAACCTCCGAATTTTCTTAACGTTAGACTCTCCGATTCCTGCACAAATAATTCCAGCAATAGTACATCATGCATACAAATGAAATTCGATTTTGAAGTCGAACTGATCATCTGGATCAATTGCCATTTTTGTTGTTCTTAACTAACGTTCATCGTCCCTCAGTTTTAAGGGTTTATCTCACATATACTCACTCATTCGCAGGATTTCAACCCTTAGATCTGATCAATCTTAGGATAGAGTTTGAACAGGTTATTCACGGTTTCAAATTAGTTTCTAGGCGCGTATGAAAATTAAAAACTGGATGCGGAACAGAGAAATGGTTTTCCTTTCACTTCATTAATAAAATTGGGCAATAAAAAAGCGCCCATAAAAAGGCGCTCATTGGTATTAAGTATTAACCGGCTCAGGATTCCAATTCCTTATTCCATTATCTTCGATTATCCCAATCGTTACATCAGCGATTTCAGACTCTTTAAGAAGAATGTATCTAATCCTGAATTTGATATCACCCACATCAGCAATAGAATTAAATAATTGTTGCTCGAACTGCTCTCTCCATTATCGTTATATCCAAATTTCGGTTTATTGGTTTCACATATTCTACTTGATATTCTCTCATGCCTACATCTTCAATAACTCTGAGATTAAATGGCTTCAAGAATCTTTCCATTTCCAACGGATCAATCCCAAAATACCATTTCGCTTTCTTTTTCTCGAAACCACGCATCAATTCATTTGCTCCTGGGATGTCGGATTTCCCATCTATGACACTTTTAAAAAATAGGTAAACACAATTTCGCTTCCTGGTGATGATTTTGAGATATAGTGCAACGTATTACTCACGGCTTCTGCCGGGATATATTGAGTGACACCTTCCCAAATATAATAAACCGGCTTGGAAAGGTCTAATTTACTTCTATCTAATACGTTTTCAAGCTTCTGCTTGTTGAAATCGATTGAAGTATAAATTACATTTTCAGGAAGCGAGCCGAAATGTTTGGTTAGTCTTTTCACTTTTGCTTTCTGCACGGCAGGTAAGTCGACCTCGAACACAGTGACGTCATCAAAATCGGGCAGTCGATAAGCACGAGTGTCCAAACCTGCACCCAATATAACAACCTGCCGAAACCCCTTATGAATCCCAGATTTCAATGCTTCGTCGATATACTTCGATCTGCAAACGAGTCCTCCATAGATCCCTGTGGTTTGCTTATTAAACAGGTTTAACATCCAGTTTCTCATTGGTTTATAGTGCAAAATCCATTTGAACGGCTGAGCAAGAAGATGTCCAATAACAGGATCATTGAAAAGACGAGTTTCATGTGGCTGAAACTGCTCAATATATCGTGCAATAGCAGCTCCTGTCGCGGTCTGACCACTCTTGTTTTTAGCCATTACGTAATTCCCCCTATGAATATATACATATATCATAGGGTAGTATAAATCGGTCGTGATCACGCCGAAGACGGAAAACAGCTCAGACCAAAGGATGAAACTGCTGTTAGTTATTGTACGGTATGAGTAACAGCATTTTATTCAAAGTGTACTGTTATTCAACAATGGCCCTAAAAAAAGCGGCCTGTTAGTTGAGAAAAGCAGCCGGTCATAGTGACCGACTGCTTCCCTGTTTTGGAACTAACGTTCCTCTTTAGTTAAATAAAATAATTATATGGCTTTATCCCATATCAAAAGCCCGTGAATATATTTTCCGTTCGTGAAAGCTGACGGAACGGTATTTCGCGGCCAGCGATCGGCGTTTATTCTCCGTCAGGGAAGAGGCTTTAGAATGCAGCGAGCGGTTCAGCGCTTGCTTCAGCCGGACGGAGCTGGGATAGCGACCGAACATGAAGTTGCCATACGTTTCATATTCGCTGAAGGCGAACTGCTTTTTTTTGTTCATGCTTTCCAGAATCGCTTTGTACCATCGTTTTCCGTGACGCCGCTCGATGTCTTTTTTCAGCTCTCGCAGCTTTTGCTTCTCGAACAGCATGTAATGTGTCACGAAAGAACGGGGAGCGGTTGCCTGCTTGCCCATCAGCTTTTTGTAGGTGACGAAGTATTGGGGCTGGCTCCAGTTTCTTGTATAGTAGCTCGTTTGCCCTCCCGAAAGGAACGTATGCGGGCGAATAAGGACGGTATCGGCGTCAATGACGAGAAAATGCTTCGTGCGGGTAAGTCTGTCGCCGCTTAGCTTCAGCAGCTGCTGAAGCAGCCAGCCGGAGCGTTCCCAATACTTGGAGCGGTAGTGGATATCTTGTTTTTTAAACGGAAGCACCGTGTTCTCGTCGATAAAACGGTACCCTTTTTTCCGGCAGAGGTCGACGATCGCCTTTTTTTTGGGCGCAACGATCAGCACGTCCCCGATCGGATGGCGAACATGGCGCTTTACACCTTCTACGACATGGGGAAGCGTTTTTAAATCTTTTTCGATGGCCGGAATGAGTACGTCGATCCGGAAGTTGGATACGACGCGTCCGGACTCGGGCTTAAGAGGCATGGAGATCATCTCCTGTATAGGCTGGTCGGACGTTACTAACATATGCCGGAACGGGGTTTTGCGGTTGGGCATTTGGAGGGCGCCTATACCTTTTTGTACGCGGGAAAGTTTCTCTTCCCGTTAGCCATCCATTAAAAGCAAGGCTACACCGCAGACGATGAAATCGGATCCCCGCTATCTCCATCCTTTTCCACTTCATTCATCGTACTAATCAGCACGACTGATGAGCCGAAATACAAGATTTTGGGTTAAATTTCCAAATGTAATGTCATGATGTGTTAACTCCTTCCAGAGGCTTAATATGATTCTAATGTAGCCTGTACAGCAAGCCCCTTATCAAATCGGTTATTTTCATTTACTTGCTTCTGGCTCTCAAGCGGCAATGCAATGTTTTTGGAATTGAAAACCTCGTTCACCTCTGTAATCGCATTTAGCGTTTTGGGAAACCCAAGATATGGCGCACACTGATAAATGGCCTCCTTGATTTCGACCGGTGTCAGCCCAACGTTCAACGCGGCATGAGTATGAGCCTTGAGTTGGGGCAAGGTTTGATTGGTTGTAAGCACAACCAAGGTTATAAGTTCTCGCTGCTTGTTATCAAGATTACCCTGCCCATAAACTTCCCCAAAAATAAAGCGGTTGAGGATGTCCTGAAATTCCGGATCCGTAACATAAGATGATGGTACTCAATCACCGAATAACACTCTATATGTTTCTAGGCTATTCTCAATCAGATCCATAACTAACCTCCTGTTTGATTTGCAGCTAAATAAGAATGCTGAAAGCATTGCTTCATTGCGATCGCTGCAATCCTTTTTTAATTAAAAATGCCCAATGACTCGGTGAGGTACATACAGTTCTTCCAAAAATGCAATTTCTTCAGGCTTTAGTTTAACGGCGAGCGCGGCTTCCGCGTCCTCGAGATGAGAAATCTTTGTCGCGCCAACGATGGGGGCGGTTACCGGTTCCTTGTGCAGAAGCCAAGCAAGTGCGATGTGACCACGTCGGACGCCGTGCTTTTCCGCAAGATTCGCAACACGGTCTATGACTACTTGATCCAAGTCTGTTGCCGCATCATATTTTTGCTTTGCAATCTCATCGGTTTCGGCACGATGTGTGGACGTCTCTCGCGCCAATCTCCCCCCTGCCAGCGGGCTATAAGGAATGACCCCAATTTTTTCTTCTTTGCAAAGAGGCAGCATCTCACGCTCCTCTTCACGGTAAATGAGATTCAAATGATTTTGCATGGAAACAAATCGTGTCCACCCATTTTTCTCAGCTACATGTAATGCTTTTTGGAATTGCCATGCCCACATGGCTGAAGCGCCAATGTAACGCGCCTTGCCGCTCTTGACTACGTCGTGAAGGGCTTCCATTGTCTCTTCGATAGGCGTGTTGTAATCCCAGCGATGAATTTGATACAGATCGACGTAATCGGTTTGCAATCTCTTAAGGCTCTTATCGATTTCGCTCATGATCGCTTTACGTGAAAGCCCCTCACCGTTGGGACCTTGATGCATTCGTCCATTTATCTTGGTCGCGATAACAATTTCATCCCGATTGGCATAATCTCTCAAGGCATTTCCAAGTATTTTCTCACTTGTTCCCGCGGCATACACATTTGCCGTATCAAAAAAGTTGATTCCAATATCAAGCGCTTTTTTTATAATTGGCCTAGCATTCTCCTCATTAAGCACCCATTGATGAAAGCCCTTTTCTGCGTCGCCGAATCCCATACAACCAAGACAAATCCGGGAGACATCCAAGCCGGTACTTCCAAGCTTCGTATAATCCATTTTCATTATTCCTCCTCTTTTCTTAACTTACGGTCCGTCAAGTAAAACTCCTACGTCATGCTAGCAACCGTAATTGACTCTGCCTACTAATGATCCAGTCCAGGCACTTCCTTTTAATCATTAATCATTTGAGTCACGCGGCATAACCTTAACAGTCGCAAAACGGGCTCTTGTGCTGATCATCGAGTTTAGATAAGGGCTATCCTTATATTTAGTGCGGTAGCTATCGTCAATGAGGTCATTGATTTCCCCTTCGATCGACTCAAACGCAACTTCCTTCGTCATGCCAGCGACTATGACCCGGCCCGCCTTCTGCCGTACAGCTGCCTGATACCAGCTGGAGTCCTGTCCATAATAGGCGCGTACATAAAGGGAGTCGCCTGTAACTACCGACCAAATCCATGTCGGAGTGCCATAGGTTACTCCATCTTCACGGAATGGAGATATGTGAAGATCATCAACCTCAGCAATTTTAAGTAGTTCCTTTTTTGACCAAATGCCCATGTAAAGCATCCTCCCTTGGCAATAATAAACAGCTGCAGACATGAAGCTTTCGATTATTCGATATAAAATGAACATTGATTGTTTAATCAACGTACGTTTATAATTCTAAACAGAAAACAACTGCATGCAATGATCAATTCCATGGACTATGTGGATTATTGAACATTCCATTCCATATTGCCGATTATCTTGGAAAGGTGACAGGTGTAATGACCAAAGTGGATCGACGAATACTCAAATCGCAAGATGCAATCAAGAAGGCTCTTCTTGAATTGATGACTGAAAAAACCTTCGAAGAAGTTACAATCAAAGATATTTCCGAAAAAGCAAATGTTAATCGAGGTACCATTTACCTCCACTACATAGATAAATATGACTTACTTGATAAGATTATCGAAGAACACATATTTAACCTTCGAGAACTTTGCCATTCTGCATCCGACATGAGTTTTCAAGAAGGAAATTATGTCTGGTTCGAATACTTTGCCGAAAATCACTTGTTTTTCACAACCATGCTTAACACAAAAAGCGCAGCTTTTTTCCGAAGTCAATTCCTTGATTTAGTCGTCCAAGAATATAAGGTTGAAGTAGAAGTTACGGAAGGTAAAAATCAAGGCTTAAGCGAAGAAATTATTCTTCAATTTTTTGGTGCGGCGGTCGTGGGTGCAGTGGAATGGTGGTTCCGTAATGGCATGTCTATACCGCCCCGTGTCATGGCAGAACAAACAGGATTATTGTTAGATCGAAATTTTTAATTCCCAATAGGAATAGTTGCCCTCTACTTCATAAAAACAGCCGGTCGTTAAGACTGGCTGTTGCACTGTTCATATTGAAGTAAAGTTCCTCATTAGTTCAATGAAGTTCCTACGCTTGCTAGTCCCTTGCGATCAGGCGTATGAGGAGCTTCTTCAAGCCATGCATTCTCAATCATGAGGTCAAGCCCTTCTTTACCATATACCAGTATCTCAGGAATAATTTTGGAATACTCTTGTACAAGATCGAGCCTCATAGACGTTGCTAAAGCATGACCAATGTACGCTATACCTTGTGTATTTAGCGTTGAAATTAGGAACATTATCAGCTTATCGGAAAAAGGCGAAGTTGTTGAAGCAGAAACTTCGGAATTAACCATTATATTACCAAGGAGATCATCATTCATAAAAGTCTTATTCAAAAACTCAATTTGTTTTTGGGCTAACTGTTTTCCTTTGATCAAGTGCTGCTTAATCTTTTCATCTTTGACGACCTGGATAAATCCTGTTAGCAAAATCAATCCAAAGTAATTTCGTTCAATATTGAAAAACATTTCTGATATCTCAATTACATTTAGGGGACGTTCTTTCTCCAACCACTTCGAGATGAAAGTTTCTTTTTTATGGACAAATTCTATATGGTTTGGATATGGAATCATAGGCGGGCGATCGTAAATTCCTTTCTCTAACATGAGCTCAATCGCAGTATTATACAGCTCTGTTGTAGATTCAAGGCATTTTGAGAAA
Organism: Paenibacillus sp. MMO-58; assembly: GCF_037146255.1. NCBI lineage: Bacteria > Bacillati > Bacillota > Bacilli > Caryophanales > Paenibacillaceae > Paenibacillus > Paenibacillus sp. MMO-58. The sequence continues at coordinate 525,658 of NZ_JBBCVY010000003.1, read as the reverse complement.
AATATTCGAATGTCTTTACGCGCCACATTCGACATAATTTTACCGTAGTTTACTAACCCTATTCGACTCATTCCGTATACATAGCTAACGGAGAACAAATCAAAAAATAATGGGGGCGCTGATAATTCTACATCATTATCCGAAAAACCCATTGGTATGGGGAAACTCTCTTTGCTGAAGATATTTTTTATTTCCTCTACATGTTTCTCCGATAATGTCTGTGTTTTTTCTAAAAGTATTTTCACGTCTTCCCTATTGCGTTCGATGTGATGCAGAAAATGTTTTGTAAAGCATATCGAAGCACTTTCATTGATATAAGTTGACCATAACCATGCAATTTCAGTTGACGATAGTCCAACTTCATGTGTCACATTCATTAGGATTCTCCTTTGTCTTTTCGAAATCTGCTTCCTTTTGTGATAATTTTCCCCTACCCATAAAAACCATGCGTTATTTCCTATGCTAAATGCCCTTTAAATAAAAACAGCCGATCGCGAAGTCAGAACCTCCATCTAATTAATTGCTTACATAGGTCATATCATCAACTCTTCGTCTATCGGATATTCCCATAGTCCCAGTTTTCCTTTCACGGGAATATAGGGCTTCAGCAGACGGAAACGCGCTATTTCCCACACAAAATAACCTAGACTGTAATCGCCTAACTGGAAGTCCTCACCCGTCACAACCTTCCCGCAATCCAGAATGGCTGACGTATGATTAGCGTCGATGACTTGATAACAATTTGTAAGCTCGCAAGTTGCAAGGATAACCCCCGTAGGGAGGTTTTGTTCCGTATAGCCATTCTTGGCGAGTAAAGAACGTATGGGTTCATATTTGCAGGCCTGCTTATCGACTTTCTGGCTTGCGTGAATGGCCAACGGTCCGCGATACCGGGTCTTCCAGGATCTTGTTTCATAGAGAGTCTCGCCTAGGACAAGCAGAGTCGCCCAAGGTTGAATCATGGATAATACTTTCATTCCTCTACGCTCCATTACTGTTCATAATGAATTACTATTCCCCAAACATTCTCGAGACTTTCCATACCCGCATAAAAAGACGCAATACCATGACGCTCGATTGTAAATTACCTGTACAAGTTTATGAATGGCTTTGTCGACTTTACGGGAAGTTACATTATATCGCCTTGCGATTTCGTTAGATGACAACTCTGCTTCCTCGTAAAGTCGTTTCCACTCCCCTAGCATCTGGTCATTCATATTTAACCCCCTGTAAATCAAAAAAAGAAAGGCAATTTTAAACTGCCCTCCCCTTATTCTTTAATGCACTCAACTTTTAAAAACCTAGCAATGCGGGTTATATAGTTTGAGTGAATTACATTCTTTCGATTCGAAGATTTCCAATCGTTTGTTTAAAACTCGATCCAGAAAAGCATAATAAAGGTAATCTCAGCGCGGGCTGATTCGGGAGGTGAACGATACGATGACAACAATTTCTTTAGAAGCTTTAAAGCAGCGCCTCGCCCTAATGGAGGACGCGGTGATAATTGATCGAGAGACTGCCGATGGACTTCGTTTGACATTTATTTATCTTGAAACTTTAATCGATCAGGAGCGTCTTAACGAATCGATTCCTGTGCCTCTCGTTCGATCATTCCAAAGTTCGGTAGAAAAAAGCCTGACCACCGCCCAGATTACGCGTTTATCCAATTTAGAGCAATCCTTCCAGTATCTCATGAAGGGTTCAGTTCTGGTTCACGACTCGTCCAGCGGGCGATGGCACACTATTATGCTCCCCAACTCGCTCAGCCGGACCATCGAAACCTCAGAGACGGAAACAATAATGTTTGGCCCAAAAGACAGTTTCAGCGAGCTGCTGGAGCAAAACATCCTGCTGATTAGAAGAAGGCTTCCTTTAACAGCGCTCAAAACAGAGAGATACTCCGTCGGCTCCTTAACCCAAACAACCGTAGTCCTTATGTACATCGACGGGCTAATCAATCCAGAATTTGTTACGGTCGCGAAAAAAAAGCTTTCCAGCATCGACTTCGATATGTTTTTGGACTCTTCACATGTTGCAGCGTTTATGGAAGATCATTATCATAGCATCTTTCCTCAATATCTTCAGACCGATCGACCGGATTCCTGCTCGTATGCACTAGGCATCGGAAAATTGGTCATTTTAGTCAATAACACTCCTTTCGCTTTAATCGCTCCGATTACGCTGTTTCACTTGTTTCAGTCGCCGGAGGATTATATAAACCGCTGGTTGGTAGCTAGCTTTTTGAGGCCGTTACGCTATCTCAGTTTCCTTCTTTCTATTACTCTAATTCCACTTTACGTGGCATTAACGACTCATCATTATCAAATGCTTCCTCTGCAAATTTTATATGTAATCATCGAGTCTCGTAGCAAACTGCCGCTATCCCCTTTCTGGGAAGCGTTTATTATTCTTATTACGCTAGAAATTATGAAGGAAGCCAGCCTAAGAATGCCGACCAAAACGAGCCAAAACTTGGGGGTAATCGGAGGAATTGTTATAGGACAAGCTGCAGTAGCGGCCGGATTCGCAAGCAAAGTGCTAATCGTATTGGCAGGCATTTCGGCGATATCCACTTTTCTCGTTCCAAACTATCTGGTCACCAAATCCAGTTTACTGCTTCAATTCATATTCTTGATTCTCGCGACCTATTTAGGCGTTCCCGGTATCTTGCTTGGACTCGTCGGCCTGCTTGCTCATCTGAACGGACTTACGTCCTTGAACCAGCCCTATTTGGCGCCGGTATCACCGTTTTATTGGAGAGATTGGGTCGATCTTTTCGTCCGAGGGCCGTTACACGCTATGCGCAATCGTCCTGAAGCATTGCGTCCTTTGAACAAGTATCGTATTAGAAGAAGGAGTAAATGAACCCATGAAAGATATATCGCTGTTTGGAAAAACTTCACATCAAGAAAGCGGGTTTTACGCGCTCTTCCTCACCAATAGGATTCAAATGCTTTATTATATGATTGTCATGCCCTCAGCCCTCGTGCAACCTTATATGTTATTGGCGATTGTAGCAATGGGAATAGCCTCCCAATTTTGCCTATATATGCTGTCCAAGTGGTTCGCAACTCCCTACTCTGCCCAAGGGTACCAGGGTTTTGAAAAAATATTCGGAAAAACAGGCATCAAAATGTTAGCGTTGGCAAGCTTGCCGTTCCTTTTGTTCAAGATCTCTTTCATTTCAATCAGTTATGCCGCTATCATGCAGCAATTTGTTTTTCCCTCTATGGACCGAGAATGGCACATTGTGTTTCCTTTTATCTTATGCTGCTATTTGGCGCTGTTTGGAATGGAAAACATGATACGGTTCGTAACGGTTGTGTTCATTGGAACGATTGGGATCTTTTTTTTGTATATTCCGTTTTTTTTTGGTGCAATCAAATTCGATTCACGATCTATACCCTCTCATTCCGATTGGCCCAGAGCCGTTTGCATGGAAATCCCTACTGCTCGTTTTTTCGTCGTTTTCTGGACCTGAATTTTTAATTGCTATTTCATACTGGCTGAATCCGCAACAGAAAATGCTGAAATATTTGACGATCGCTAACACCATCTCGGTCGTCGAGTATCTCTTAATTTCCATTGCGGCCTTGCTCTTCTACGGTTCCAAATACTTGCCAACCATCAAATACCCGAACGTGGAGATGGGGCGCTACCTGCAATCTCCTATATTTGAAAGGGTCGATATTATCCTGATCTCGGCATATATGTTCAGCTTCCTTTACTCAATCGCCTTGTTCCTGTTAATGATATATGGCGCATCTCGTTTTCTAGGCAAGACGAAGACAAGCACTACGCGTATTGGGCTCATCGTAAGCAGCTGTGCGGCGATGGCCGTCACTCTCCCGATCAGTAAATGGTTTTGGGAGCCCGGGCTCGAACAGGCCTTTTGGCTTGACCTGCAAATGTGGGCAGGATCCGCCTCATACTTGTTAGTGCCTCTTCTTGTCTGGATCGCGATCAAGCGCAAAGCCAGGACAACGTCATGAAAGGGTTCCTGCGAGCAATGCTTGTGCTGCTATCGTCTTCTTTGTTGATACTCGCGTGCGGTTGCGTCCTCTTACCGGAAAACAATATGATTGAAGAAATCACGCCGATCATTTTCTGGTCCGTGCAGGGAGGAGGAGAAGATGGAAAGATTTCAATCAGCACGATCGTCCCTCCTCTAATCAAGGAGAAGAAACGAGTGCTTAATCTTAAGGTCTCTCTATTAAACGAAGGCAATAAAGGGTTTAATTTGACCTATTATAACGAACTGAAAGCCGGCCAAATCCGCTTGCTGTTCGTGGACGAAGCTTATGCGAAACGGGGGCTGACCCGTCTTATCAATACCGTTCTGACCGATCCGAACATTTCGCAACGGTTGTATTTAGTCATCACGAAAGGCAACTTTAATGAATTCCTCGCCAAACACTTGGATGAAACAGACAATATTGATTATTACCTTTATCGTATGTTCAAACATTACGAGAAGAAAAAACAAGGCGAAATTACTGTCGTCAATTTGCACCAGTTTATGAAAATGTTGTACTCTCAGGTTTCCGATCCACAGCTACCAGTATTTCGTGCGGAAGGCGAACAGTTTCTGTATGAAGGCACAGCATTTTTCGACCATGACAGTATGGTTGCGGAGATACGTGGAAAGGACGATCAAATCAACCAATTGTTGTATAGGGACAGATTCGTACGATATTTAGTCCTTCCTGACCTCTCGGTTACGCTAGGACATATTCGCGCGCATACCCGTAAGAAACTAACCCCGGATTTATCATCCCTGTCCATCGAAATCGACGTGAAGGGAAGAATTGATGAATTGGATTCACTCGCAAAAATCGAGGATGACTTCCAATATGCCGCTCTTACACAAAAAATCGAACGGTACTTGGAGGAGAATGTCATCCGCTTGCTATCCCAAATGCAAAAATTACAGATTGACCCCCTTCAAATCGGAGGGTTGACTGCTAAACCGTTCTCCGAACCAATAACCAGAGATACATGGGATCGGCATTGGTCTACTATGAAGATTAATGTAAGAGTGCGGCTACATTTAGAGCCTCTGACGAAGGTGAAATAGGAAGTTGGAATCTTGATCAGGGACTGTTGCTGTCTTATTGAATTCAGAGGGAGATCACAATAGTTTCAAATTCTAATCCCTTTTGAGGAATGAAGAGTAGGTGGGTAAAATCACATCAACAATGGTACCTTCATTGACCGTGCTTTCGATGTGGATACTCCCTCCGTGTTCGTGAACAATCTTGTTGCTGACCATTAGACCTAATCCAGTCCCCTTTTCTTTGGAACTATAAAAGGGTTCTCCAATGGATTTAATTCGTTCCGCCGAAATGCCACTTCCCTGGTCTATAAATCGAAATTTGATAAACTCTGAATTGTGGGATAGAATCTGTGTTTTGATGATTCCACCGTTTGGCATAGCGTCAACCGCATTCTGTAGAATGTTAATAAACACTTGCTTGATTTGATTCTCATCGCAGTAGATACGTGGTACTTCCGAGTCGTGTTCTTCAATAATATTAATGTTGTTTAAAATGGATTGTGTACTGAATATCAACACCACCTGTTGTAAAACAACTTTAGCTTCAACTTCTTTCATTTTCGGAGCTTGGGGTTTGGCAAGTGTTAAAAATCCCCATAATATAGTTTCCAATCTCCGAACCTCAGATAGAATCATTTCAATATACTCGGGTTTTTCTTTACCTTGGTGTAACAGCTGGGCGAATCCCTTGATCGAGGTTAGAGGATTTCTAAACTCATGTGCAACTCCTGCCGCCAATTGACCTACTATCGAAAGCTTTTCAGTTCGTAGAAGGAGTTCTTCTGCCTTCTTTCGTTCCGAAATATCACGAGACCCGTACACGCATTGCACTACTTTGCGATTTTCATCAAATATAGGAGTGCCCCTGGTCTCAATATATACCCAACTGCCATCTGCTTTTTTACACCTCCACTCAAAATCAAACCTTGATTCTAATGTAACCATGTCATCGAATTGTTTCTTAACGTACGCAAGATCGTCAGGATGAACGAAATAAAAAGCAGAATTTCCTTCAAAATCACTGGATGGAAACCCCAAGACCAATTCATGGGACGGCGAGGCATATAGAACTATACCTTCCATATCCACGACACCGACTAAGTCCTGGGTATTTTCGGCAACAAAACGATACTTTTCAGCCGTTTGTGGCGGGGTCCAATCGGGATGCTTCATTGGGTCAAATAATTGTTTGGTCACACTTTATTCCTCCTATAGAACATTCGATCTGTTTTCCAATTTCGAGAAAAGATTGAGGAATGTATAACCGAAGTAGTCATGATCACTGCAGTATTATGTTAATCGGCGAGTGGGTCCAACTCCAATTTAGTTTTATGCCTTAATATTACCATATTTACACATTAAATCATGAGTAAAATAGAATGAGTTGTTGGTACTAAACTGCCCGAGGGAGCTTATTAAATCTTGCATTTTCGGGATTTCGGGGCTGTATAGAAGTTCTTGTCCAAATACGGCTTTGTATAGAAGTGCGATCTCCTTGTCGTAACACTCTAATAAAAAACGCAAGTTCACCAATAGTGAGCCTGCGTTCTGATTATTGTATTTAATTAAACACTCTTATCAACACAAGCGGTCAACCGCTTTTCGATATCGGAAGCAATACTCATCAAGTCTTCATTCTCGACCAACCCAATCAAGGCCGTCGGTTTCGGCATGCCGATCCTAGTCGTTCCATTCTCTACATATACGGCCAATTTGCAAGGGAGAAAGTAACCGATCAGTGCATTCTCAGAAAGCACACGCTTGGCTTCAACCGGATTACAAACTTCTAAAATTTGATAAGACATATCAAATTCGACACCCTTCTCTCGCAGCTTTTCCTGCATTTCGAGCTGCCACAGCACACCGAATTTCTCAGCCTTTAGATTTTCCGTCAGTGTCTCGACTGCTTGTTCAGGTGTCTTGGTTGTTTGAACCGTATAATGGAACATTAAGTAATCGCCCCCATAATATTTTGTTTTTCAGGCAATGAGCCTAGCTACCAAAAAAGCTGTGGCAGCAGCCAATCCACCGACTAGTGTGGTTTGAGCAGCACTCTTTAACGGTTTGGAGCCTGTAAATTTACCCTTTACGTATCCGAAGACAAATAACGCTATTAATGTCGCTACAACAGAAACCATTAGAGCCGTAACATCGTGATGAATAATCATATATGGAAATAACGGAATGAACCCGCCTACGATATAGGATAATCCGATTGTTATCGAACTATTACGCGCCCTCTTTGGTTCAGGCTCTTCAAGTCCAAGTTCATGCTTCATCATGAAGGAAATCCAACGATCCGGATCGCTGCTAATTTGGTTGACGGCCGATTCAACGAGATCTTCTTGAAGCCCCCATTCCCGGAACACCTCGGCTACTTCTTCTCTTTCATAATCAGGAAGTTCGATGATCTCCTGCCGCTCTCTCTCTCGTTCATTCTCATAATGCTCTTGTTCGGTTCGAGCCGCTAGATACCCCCCTAAACCCATCGCTATCGAACCGGCTGCGATCTCTGCCAAGCCAGCAACAACAACAATCTGCGTCCCAGATACAGAACCCGAAAGACCAGCTGCAAGAGCAAAAGGAACCGTCAGTCCATCCGACATACCTATCACTATGTCTCTGATTAGAGCGGTCGCTGTAAAGTGTTTCTCGATATGCTTGTTTTTTTCCGGATGGTTCAAATTGAAAGCCTCCTTGTGCATTTGCAGTTATTAGATACTAATCATGATTTCCTTTCGGAGGGTTTACCATTACGTCATTTACTTTCACACTTATACCGTCTTCATACACCATTTTTCCGCCATAATAGCCAGTACCCAAGACTAAACCGCATGAGACAATAGCAACTATAAGATAAATAACGAGATTTAGCTTAGCGAAGGATTGTTTGCCGCGAAGCAGCAATAACAGTCTAACCACCACCATGATGCTAACGACCCACGCCGTAATGTCCGCTAACGTACTGTGAGTTTCCAAGAAAGCAGTATTGCCTCTAGCGTCCTCTTCAGGACCAGTCGCCACGGAAAGCCATGCAGATAATGCAGCGCCAACCCAAATCCAAAGCCCTTGTTTCAATGGAAGAGACCCACGCCGAACCCTTCCATCATACGGAACGTCAGAGCCTCGCATTTATCCGTTACACGATAGGTATCCAACTGCTTTTGCTATCATCCGCAAATCTACCCTAATTTATCCAGTATTGGACGTGAGTGTGATGAAAGATGAAGAACATTTGCCCATTAATTAAACAACGCGCGATTGGACTGAATGTATAATCCGACACCTAGAAAACGATACTAAACGATCAGTTTTTTTTAGTTAATTAATAAATAAATCCCCTTTTCGCACAAGAACATAGAGAGGAAGTATTTTTTTGAAAGCATACACTACACATATTGTTCTTTGGATACTCATCCTTTTGATTACTGGTTGCGAAGCAAAAGCGAGTCCACTCCCCCAAATACAAGCTGAGGAAAAATTAAACAAAGTACTCCCCCATAATACCAAGCCGATCAAAATGGTCTCCCGAGTCCTCTCACCTTCCATTCCCATCTTGATGTATCATTCGATTGGCTCCAAATCGCAAAGTACGCTTTATGTACCCCCAAAGGTATTCCAAAAGCAAATGGAGTATTTAAAAATGTCTGGATATCATACAATTTCATTTAAAGATCTAAAAAGCTGGAAAAAGGGAGTAGCAATGCTAGATAAACCGATAATAATTACGTTTGACGATGGTTACTCTGACAATTTTACAATCGGTTATCCGATATTGAGAAAGCTAGACATGAAAGCAACGATCTTCATTACGAGCGATTTTGTCAGCACCACTAATCATTTGAGTTGGGATCAGTTGAGAAAGATGGAAGAATCAAGCTGTATTGAGATTGGTGTGCATACCCGACGACACGTAAATTTGATAAAACAGAATCCGATGCAGCTTAAGGACGAGATTTTGGGAGCTAAGAAAAGAGTTGAGGAGAAATTGGGGCATGAGACGATCGCTTTTGCCTATCCGTTCGGTAGAAACAATCGCAAAGTAGTGAAGGCAGTTAAAGAGGCCGGATTTGAATTTGCCGTAACAACACAATCTGGCCTAGCGGAACAGAAACAGGGATTTCTGACACTGAGTCGCATTCGAATAACCGGGAGTCAGTCAATGGCTGATTTTGAGCGGATGTTTCCTTAAATGCCATATATCACAAAATGGTGATCAAATAGCTCCGGAATATTGAATGGGGTCTCTCTATCCGTTGATTTTTCAACCGTTGTCCTAAGTTCGCCATCCACTTTTAACCCAGGATAAGGACCAGCGGTTTGTGAAAAAACAGCAGCCGAACTTTATATGCCGGCTGCTGTCGTGTTGTTGAGCTATAGTCTCCCGTTTAACGTAATATATCCTCAAGCATTTAGTCGTAGTAGAGACTTTTCTTCTCCCCAATGTACTACTGTTAACCCACAATTATCAATATGTACTCTTTTCATATATTCTTGATCTATTTTAAGCACAGAAATTAATACAGCGCATATAACTCCCCAGTGTGTCACCACGCCAATATGCCTTCCGGCGTGGTTTTTTGCGAGTTCGTTCAACATACTTTCAACACGGTTAGCTACATCGAGCATACTTTCTCCACCTGGATAAGGAGTGGAATACCAGTCTTGCTGGTCACTCTCCCACCACTCAGGATGTGCTTGTTGCATTTCAGTCCAGGTTAATCCTTCGCAAACTCCACCTTGCGCTTCTCGCAAACTCCACCTTGCGCTTCTCGCAAACGAAAATCGCTTTTTATTTCGCTTATCCCTAACTTCTCAGCGAGAATTTCCGATGTCTGCAAAGCTCTCCGAAGATCTGAGCTATAAATTGAATCTAATTTTATTTCATCAAGTTTTTTAACCAATATTTGTGCTTGTTGTAATCCGACCTCATTAATGGGTACATCAAAGTGATCCATGAGCCTCTTTTCCTTATTCCAATCCGTTTCACCATGTCTCATAATATATAAAGTAGCAGACATTTGAATCCCCCATTTGAAAACAGTGAATATACACCAAAAATATAAGCATTTTAGAGTATTCGTGAAAATCTTATATTCTCCTTATTGATCGCTTTACATCTGATTCTATATAAGCATTCCTCTCCAGAAAGATGAGTTCGATACTTTTCCACTAATCTGTCCTTTGTTCAGCTATAAGCAGCCGAACTTTATATGCCGGCTGCTGTCGTGTTGTTGAGCTAAAGTTCCTCGTTAATTGAATAAATCATCCCAATTCCACCAAATCTATCTTACAATTTCTAATCAAGATTAAGCTCGTAATTATACGTCCATCGTCTATTAGCGTTTTCCATATAAATAAGATCTTGGAATACATCATCGCCTTCTGCAACACCTTCTGTCATATCGCTCCAACTAAGTGTCCCTTGGACAACAGCTTCATTTTTTCCAAGAAAGACGACTCGTTCATTAGATAATTTGTATCTATCGTTGCTATGTGAGAATCATCCTATAAGGTTTTCTTTCCATGTTTCTGACCCAATGACAATACCTTCCCATTCTTTAATAAATGACTTAAAACATCAGCATTTATTTGAATTGAATCATGATTGATTATTGTTAAAGATTTCTATGAGAAAGCATTTCCATTTCCATAGATTCTATATTCTGACAGGTTGTAAACCTGGTACATATACCACATCATATAGTTGGGCGTTTGTCAAATTGACAATGTGTCCGAATACGATGCGGGTAAGCCTTGGGCGCACCGGATCGAAAAATAAGGAGGATTTTCATTTATGTCAAAACGATTTGGCAGAATGCTCGCGTTCCTCTGTTGCTTGGTAATGATGGCGTCGCTAATGACTGTCAGCTTTGCCGCCGCCTCTGGCAACATCAAGTACGCAGAAGCACTTGATGGCGACCTCAATTCTACAACTCTTACAAGCTTGCAGTCGAATGAAACGCCGACCGCCATTTTCGGAACTCCCGAGCTCGGGTCAGACGACCCACTGTGGGCCAAGACAATGGAGCATCTCATCAACAAAAGCACTGTACCCGACGACCCCAGACCCCATGCCACGGGCACAGCCAGAATCCTGTGGGACCACGACTACCTGTATGCCCGCGTAGTTGTGAAGGACAGCAATCTATATAAGGGAGCCGGCGGAGATTACCAGTACGATAGCCTGGAGTTTTATGTCGGCAACGGATCCGGAGGCTCAAACCAATGGCGTGTCAGCGCGACGGGCGTGTTTTCAGGGCAGTCCGCTCCTGGCAGAGCTGCGTGGACCCAGATCACGGATACAGGATATATCGTGGAGATGAGAATACCCAAAGGAACCTTGACCTTACAGGAAGGCAAGCTTACCTTTGAGGTCTATATCAATAACTCGACGGACAAGGGCGGTGATCGCTATGAAGTCGTTTCCTCTTTCGGAGTTCCGGACGCGGGTTATTCCAGCGATGCTTCATTTAGAGACAGCCTGCAGCTCTCTTCAGCCAATGAAGTGGACACCAGATTCTCAATCACCGCCACGGCGGGATCGGGCGGTACAATAACGCCGAACCCACCCGGCGATGTTCTGAGACTAGCTAAGGGCTCAAGCAAAGAATTTACGTTTACCCCCAATCACGGCAAAATTGTGGATACCGTAACGGTAGACGGCGAGGCCGTGACTCTATCTGCTGCTGGCACTTATACCTTTCTAAATGTTGCGGCTGACCATACCATTCACGTGACATTCAAAAACGATCCGGAGGCGAAGCAGCTTCCCTTTATCGTATGGAATGACAACTTTGCCCGTGGTGAGTACACGACGGCTGTCATCATTGACTTAGGCGATGGGAAGGCGGCGTTAAGCTCCGAGCTTAATCCGAGCTTGTTTACCGTCTCGGCTAGGAACACGACCCTCAGCGGCGACTCGGTGACCTTTGAAGGGACGCGCAAGATCACAAGGGTATACGCCAACAATGAACCAAAGGTACGCGGTTATTTGGGGACGGTAAGCCATTCACCGGATTATCAGGAAGGACTGGCAAGCGGCCGTTACATCGTAGTTGAGTTTGAGTTTTATTCAGAGAGCGGCGGCAATATAACGCTGGATGGCAACAGTAACTCGACCAAGCAGGTTTACAACATCGTCCAGAACGACAAGATCGCACTGACAGATGGGAGTTCGCTTCGCAACGTGGTTTTTGAACAGGACAAAGTTGTGAATCCGATCCTTGACAAGTTTACAACACCTACGGGCGATTCGGTCAATCGCGCGCTCTACCTGCACAAGGATAAAAACGGTAAAGTGGTGCAACGATTGCCGCTGTATGTCTATACTCACGGCAGGTCACGCGGCGGCACAAACGCAGAAACAGACCAAAAAGCCGCCATGAAATCCGCCAATGGCTCGGTCGCTCTAATGAAAAAAATGGAGGAATATCCCGAGAAATACGCCAGCCATATACTGAATATTTCCTATAATGGCACATCTACTCCCTCTACAGCCAATGTTAAGAAGGTTATAGACGACCTGGTTTCCAGCGGCGCAGTAGACCCTAACCGTATTTACGTGGCGGGCTTCTCGTGGGGCGGCCTGTATACGAACAGCTTAGTTAACGACTACCCGGGCTTCTTCGCGGCCGCTGCGCCTATGTCTCCGGTAAACGGATCACCGAACGCGAGCACCAACGACGCTCACGCCAAACTGGCCTATTGGATGTTTATCAATGCGAATAACGTTGGAATATACCAGACTAACCTCGCTACCTTCATAAACACCAATATGCCGAAAATGACCAACGCGAGAGCTTCCCGCTTTGAGAGCAATGAGGCTCTTACATGGCCCTACAATCAATTTGATCAGCCGAGTCAGAGGCCGAATCCGGACAACACACCTGCCCTGCCTGATTATATAGCGCACGAGGTTGAAGCTGCGGTTCTTTACAACCAGATAACGATGGGGACTTGGAGCATAGCTCCCACGGCGCAGTCCTCTAACTTGCCGGCTTGGAAAAATGACTACACCGACGTCTTTGATTGGATGTTCGCGCAGAGAAAAACGGACGGGCCCGGTGCTCCGGGCGGCTTCAAGGCAACGGCGGGTGACGGTCAAGTCACATTGAGTTGGACTGCTCCGGCTGACGACGGTGGCAGCGCGATATCGAGTTACAAGGTCTGGTACGGCAGCGAGACGCTAGTCACACTGGGTGCGGCGGAGACCCAATATACCTTCACTGGCCTGACAAACGACCAAGGCTACACCTTCAAGATCGTTGCGGTAAATGCGAAGGGCGAAGGCGCGGAGATCAGTGCAACGGCTACGCCGACGAAGCCGACAACTCCCTCTGTGCCCAATCCTTCTGGTGGCAACAGCGGAAATACGGGCACCGGGACAGTCGCGGGATCGAAGTCGAACTACACTGTGAATACACCTAAGGATAAGCCCGCGGTCACAGACAAAAACGGCAACACAACCCTTCCCGGCGGCGGCGAGATTGCGACCAAGGGTGGGACGAAGATTAAGGTACCCGAAGGCACTACCATAGACTCAAACGATAAGGCGACCATTCCGGCGGGCAAGAGCGCCAAAGTGACATTACCCGGCGGCATGTCGCTGAACATCCATGAGGGTACGGAGCTCGTGTTCGATGACGACACCCGGCTGGGCTTCCTCGTGATGTCGGGCAATCCTTACAAGGATGTCAACATGGACGACTGGTACTACAGCTACGTAAACTTGGCCTACACATACGGTCTTTTCAACGGCACGACGTCCACGACGTTCTCACCGGGCACCTCAATGACGCGCGCGATGTTCGTGCAGGTACTGGCCAATCTTGAGAACGTAAACCGCTCCAGCTACACGAGTTCCCGCTTTAGCGACGTGACAGACGGGCAGTGGTATACGGCGGCAGTCGAGTGGGCAGCCGAAAGCGGCATAGTCAACGGTATAAACGCAGACCTATTTGACCCCAATTCAACGATGACGCGCGAGCAGATGCTGGTGATACTGTATAACTACATGAAATACAAGGGCTATAAGATACTTGAAAGCCAATCTAAGTCCTTCGCGGACGAGAGTGAGATCAGTTCATGGGCGCTCAAGGCCGTTCAGGCGCTGCAGGACATCGGCATAGTATCAGGCAAGCCGAATAACCTCTTTGACCCCAAAGCCACCGCCACCCGCGCGGAAGTAGCCACTATCTTTGTCAGGTTCGTCGAATATCTGGCTAAGTAAAAGCGTAAACAGAAAAATGCAGACCCTTCCGACTGGACAATATCCAACCGGAAGGGTCTCCTTCTATTTTACAAAGAAATCTTAGGACTTAATTAATTGATTTCGGTCTGTCGTAATTAAACGTTCCGCAAGCCCATTCCTTAACGCCATACTTAATTGAGTTTTACCTGACAACTTCCCTGTCTCTATTTCGTCTTTGGCTCCAACGTCAAAAGGATTTATCGTCAGAAGAATTCCTCAAGTTAGTGGAGAGCCTATATTCAAGAGGGATTACGCCCAACTTTAAAGAATAAGTCTGTTATTCAAACCAAAATCCATATGTTGTATAACAAAAAAAGCCGCAGTTTATGCGACTTCGGTTGCATAGATGAAGTTGTAGACCGACAGGTGGTTATAGCAACTTCATTGTAAAGATGTTTTTGTCAGTCCTACATCCGTCCGAGCGAAAGAAAGGGAAGCGGTCTCCCGTCCTCCCCTTCCCGATCCGTCCGGTCAGTCGAAGAAGACCGGTTTCCCGGTTCCGGCAGAGATATAGACCGCCTCCAGAATCGCCGAAACAACCATCGCCTCTTCAGGCTTTACGAGCGGCTCCGTATCGTTCACGATGCAGTCGATCCACTGCTTAGCTTCATACTCGAAATCCGTTAGATTCTCGCCTCTGAATCGTTCCCTTGCCTTCGGATCCACGTCGATGACGTTCAGGAACAGGCTTCCATCCCGCTCGCCGTTGATTCGCAGGCCGCCGTTGAAGTCCGCTCCACCTTTCGTGCCGCACAAATACGACCCTTCCGTCTTAGCAACATTGAGTGCCCAGCTGGTTTCGATCGAAACGACGGCACCGTTTTTGAATTTCACATAGCCGAAGGCCGAATCCTCCACTTCAAATTCCTTCGGATTCCAGGAACCCCACTCGTTCGCTGCGTTCTCCGTATACTTTAATTTGTGGAAGACGCTGCCCACGACGCTTTCCGGCTCGTAATTATTCATCAGCCAGAGGATTAGATCCAGAGAGTGTGTGCCGATATCGATCATCGGACCTCCGCCCTGCTTTTCCTTATCCAGAAACACGCCCCATGTGGGGACGCCCCTCCGTCTAGTCGCGACCGCTTTGGCATAATAGATATCGCCAAGCTCGTCGTTCTCGATCATTTTCTTCAGCAGTTGGGACTGCGCCTTGCTCCGGTTTTGGTAGCCAACCGTCAGCTTCTTCCCGGTCCGGACATGAGCGTCATACATGGCTTTCGCTTCGGCTCCGGTCTTTGCCATCGGCTTCTCACACATCACATGCTTCCCGGCCTCCAGAGCCGCGATCGAAATCTCAGCATGCGAGATATTTGGCGTCAGAACATGAATGACTTCGATTTCTTCCATGGTGAGCAGTTGTTTGTAATCCGTGAATACCTGGGCGCCTGGCACGCCGTACTTTTCAGCGGCTTCGCGCGCGCGTTCCTCGATCAGATCGCAGAATGCAACCATTTCTGCCTGTTCTACTATGGCCAGGCTTGGCATATGCTTGCCGTTCGCGATCATGCCGCATCCAATGATTCCTAACTTGACTGTACGCATTACTCAGATCCTCCCGGCTGCAAGAATTCGACCGTTCTTCGTTCGCGATGCGCAATATAAGCCGTTTCTAACAGCTCCGTTAACTTTGTGCCATCCTCCAGTCCGAAGGGCATCGGCACGTCGTTCAGGACGCCGTTCACCCATTGAGTCAACGGCAGCGGCTGCGCTTCGGGCAGCCGGTAAGGAGAAATCCAGCCCTGTAGCGGAGAATCGGAATTTTTGGATGCGACTTGCACGCTGTCTCCGGAGATGATGAGCGTTCCTTCCGTTCCGTACAGCTCGAAAGCCGGCGGCGTCCGGTAAGTGACCAGACTGGTTTCCAGCAATGCGACCGCATTGTTCGCGAACTCAATCGAGCATTGCGCGTTGTCTTCGACTGCCCGGCCCGTGAAATAGTTGAACATCGACGTGATGCGCTTCGGCTGGCCAAGCATCCAGCTGGCTAGGTACATCGGGTGGCAGCCAAGATCCATCATGGCGCCCCCGCCCGTTAGTTTCTCGTCGTACCAATAGTCGGGTAGCCAATTGCGAAGAGCGCCGTCATGGCCGTTTCGAATGCGCAATAGTGTGATTTCGCCGAGTTGGCCCTCGTCCAGCAGCTGCTTGGCGAACAGATGATGCGGCCTGGTCCGGGCGGGGAAGGAAATGCAGAATTTGACGCCCGCCTGACGGACAGCCACCGAGATAAGGTCGCATTCCGCGACGGTAAGCGCCATCGCTTTTTCGGTGAAAATATGCTTGCCCGCGTTCGCTGCGGCAATCATCACATCGGCGTGCATGCTCGTGGGAGCATCGATGACTACGGCGTCCACGTTTTCTCTGCGGAGCAGCGCATCAAGGTCGGATTCGAACCCGGCTCCGAGTTCTTTCGCCCAGGCGCTACCCCGTTCCTTGTTCTCATCCCATACGGCCGTAATGTTAACGTTCTCAAGCGATTGCAGGTGCTTGGCGTACCCGTCGGCATGAACATGCCACTTGCTGAGCATGGCGACATTTAGCATTCGAGAATCCCTCCAAGTTCATGTAATAAAAAGGCGGCTCGCTGCTTATTCGACTTTAGGTGCATGCGTCTTGCAAAGGTTAGTCATGGCAAGCAGTCACAGTGGAAGCGGTCAATGAATGGGAGCAGTCAGGTCAGTGAGGGCAATCAGACAGTGAGCTGTCAATCAGCGGCAGGGGCAGTTAATGGTATTTGAGGACATAGGCTAGATCTCCGGCATTGAATTGACGGACGGACGGCCGAGGTTGAAGAAGTGTACGGCAACAACCCTCCGACTTCATGAAACGGAAGATGGATAATAGGCATCCACGCCGACCGGTATGTTCGGGTCTCGGGAATAAATGAATCTGAGTCAGCGCGGACTTGAAAGGCAACACCTCTCTTTGTGCAGCAGAATCAACTCCAACACATCACGTGCAAGTAGAATATATCATATATATTAAATATGTAACAATATTACATAAGGACAGAAAAACAATGAGATCGCGACGAAGAATTGGATCCTGCGAAATCTAATAGGACTAAATACTGAAGGGAGCGCACGACAAGAACTTTTATACAAAGAATAAAAAAAGCCGCAGTTTATGCGACTTCCGTTGAATAGATGGTCTTGTCGTCCGACATTACTCAACTGATTATCCGGGCCTGCAGATATGGGTAATCGTCACCCGTTCAATCATCTTTCCGTTGCCGCTGTATAATTGCGTGACTTCATATGGCGTAAGCACATCGACAGAAGATTCCTTCATTCGAACAATATTTTTCTCATGTCCGCCGAAGCGTTCGCGCCTATGTACGACTGTGACCGGAGCAGCGATGGGAACCAGCTCATTCGCCCAATCGACATGTTTATTAAAGTAACGTTCCGCGATATCTTAATCATCCCACTAGTCTCTCAACTGTAATCCTCAATCAATGAGATTTTTCCTTTCTTAAATTCGAACGATGACTTTCCTTTTAATTGCAGCTTATCTCCGCTCTTTAATCCATTAGGAAAATCCACGGCAAGAATACCTTCATAATCGATTCCGACAACGACTTTGCCATTTATAACATTGTAATCGGTAATTGTCTGGCGACGGCTGGAGAACATCGTTGACGACTGTTCGGCCAGCTCCCTAAATGCGTGAACCCCTCTGGTCTCCGATGTGGCTTCTCCATTCGAAATATTCCTAAATAGGATGTCCTTATGCAAGAGTTCAACCATTCTTGCAATTTCAAACGAATTGTATGCTTCAATATATTTTTCTATGATGTCCCTTTTTTCATCACGAACCATAATTCTATTCCTCTCCTTTACATATAAAAATATCATCGTTTATATAAGGACATATTACCATATATTGCCGTTATTCTACCTCTTAATTCAACAATAAACCGGCAACAGATCAATGGTCTGTTGCCGGTTTATTGTTTTGGACTATTGTCTCTATTGATATGCTTCAGTTACTGATGCTGCTTGATAAGGAAAGCAGCATCCCGAAGCAGACATGCCGCTGCTTCACTTGAAATATGTTTTCCGCTTTGTGCGCTTACTTCGTTCACGAAGCTGTTTAAATTCCCATTTTCAAGCTTCTTCAGCAAGCTGTTTGCGATACCCTCGTTGTCAATCGATCCTTTCGCTCTGAATCTGTCAACCAGAGCACGCAAGGAATCGATGCTTGCCGTCGTTTGAAAATGAACCGTAAAAGTACCAGTATTCCCCGCATTGTCGCTTGCCTCCACAACCAAGACGTGGGTTCCGAGCTTCAGCCTACTCAACTCCAACGCTTCTCCCGGCTGAAGCTGCACGCCGTCCAGCGTAATGATTGTTTTGTCCGCATCCACGCCGGAACCCGCATCCGCGACGACAATTTGCGGTATGATCACTTGGTCATCCGTAAACGCTTCTCCGTCATTTATCGAAACGGTTACGGCTGGCGCTGTCATATCCAATTTAATGAGGCTTTCTTTGGCTGTTTCGATGTTTCCCGCGGCGTCCGTTGATCGGTAGATGATCGTAGTAGCCGTGTCTTCATTAATCGTGACAGGTCTGGTATAAGTCAGCCAGGACACCCCGCCGTCTACGCTGTATTCCATTTTTACTACGCCCGACAAATTGTCCGAAGCCGTCAGTTGTAGCTCGACCGGGTGTACATACCAGCCGTTTTGCCCGTCCGGTTCGGAAGGAACCGTTGTAACCTTCGTTACAGGAGCTGTCTTATCCAGTCCGGCCACCGCTTGATCGATTACCCGCTGAATCGCGGCGCTGCTGAAATAACCGTTTACCGGCTTGCCGCTGACGATCGCCTGGGCAACGGCGAGTTTGTCGTCGCTGCTAAGCAAATTCATTTTTGTCAAATCCAAATGAAGACCAGGCGATGCAGGCGTGCCAAGCAAATTGAGCACATCCCCGGCAGTAGACGCATTATTGAGACTTAAGAACGCGGGATTGATCGAATACCCTTTGATCTCAAATTCATAGATCCGGGCCGCTATGTCGCTTGTGCTGGTCGGCTTTGTCACCCACAACCGGATATACCTTGCTTCCGACAGGTCGATCATATGCTGGGTCAGCCCCTTCGTATTTCCATGGACGTCGACGACGTCCCTCCAGTTCACTTTATCGTCGCTGAGCTGGATTCTATAATCGTACGTATTCATACTGACCGCTTCACCGCCAAGCTCGGCATGCGAGATCGCAATATCGGTTATGGCAAAATTACCACCCAAATCGCTCACTAGCCAGTGCGGCCCGCTGCCGACGTTGGCGCACCATTTGGTTTTCAAATTGCCGTCAAAAGCGAACTTCGCAGCTTCGGATGACGCACACGTCGAGCTCGCTGTTGCAGTCTTGTTCAGCGCGAGATTGAACAAGCCGCCCGATACCGCCCAAGTCACGTTAATTTGCTCCGTATGCACGTCCTCGCCCGAGCTGTTCGAGGCGGTTAGTATTATCGTATATGTCCCCTCTTGGTCATAGGTGACGACAGGATGCCCCGAGCTGTTATCTACATGGCCTCCTGGTACATCCCAGTTGACCGAATCAGCCGTTTCTGACGACAGATTGATCAGGTCGATCGGCTGACCCGGAGCCGTATACCGCTGGCTTACGGTGAAATCCGCGACCGGCTTCGGATATTCCGGCCAGTTCAGTGTGACGGTCGCCGGGGCGCCGTGCCTGAAGTCGCGATCGATCCCTACGATTTGCAACGTCGTTTGCATTTCTTTGCCGATCCGATTAATTTTGGATACGTAATAAGCGTCGTTAGGCGTTGCGCCGAGAAATTCGCGCGTCCCGTCCGGCTTCAGACGATAGATTTCGTACAACGCGGCAGCCGGGTCCGTCTTTGTCCATGTCAATCGGGCATCCGCGATAATTCCTCCGGTAAATTCGTTCACCATCGCAGGTGCACTCGGCTCGAGAGTCTGTGAAGGCTGCCCGGCTCCGCCCGATACGGACAGCTGCCCGATATTGACGGTGTAGCCGCTAATAACCGTGTCGCTCGCGAAGCCGAACCCGATGGCGGCAATCCGCTTACCGGCATATTGTCCGAGCGGTATCGACTTCGTGGTCCACGAACCTCCCGGCGCGTCTCCCGCATCCAGGTATACGAACTGATTCGGATCATCCGAGAAAGATATTCCAACTTGCATATGCGAGGCGGTAAGGCTCGGGTCCGCCAATTTGAACGCAATGCCCACCTTCGTGTTCGAACCTACCGGCAGATCGGTCTTGTAAAGCTTGATCTGCGTGGCATTCGCCGGGCTAAGGTCGCCCGATACCTTAAGGGAGCTTCCGCCGTAATAGGCGGTTGCGAAATCGATCTCCGGCTTCAGAGCGGTGCCTGTGCTGTCCGCGATCCAGCGCCAAGTCGGCATTACGTCCTGCAGGCTGCGGTTGTTCCAGTCCGTGCTTCGCAGCACTTCGCCGTTAACCGCAAATATATGCCCCTGCCCCGTATTAAAATTCGTTACGAACGGCAGACTCGTAACCGGTGTTTTGTCTGAAATGTAATTCGCGATTCCCGGCCATGATGTACCGGGAGCCGTACGCCGCGGATCGCCATTCGGACCGACCCAGAACTTGTTCTCTCTTGCATAGTAGTCCGCCTGACCGGTTGACGATTTATAAGCCCAATCGGGACGGTACAAGCCGAGTGAAGTAACCGCCGGACCTCCGGATGGGAAGATGGAGCTCCATCTTGGGGAGGAATTGTATCCGCTTGCTTCCACATCGATGCCGGCATACAAGTCGTACGGACTTCTGCCGAGGCTCGTTGCCGCCAAGTTCGAAGAACTCAAACTGTTCGTACTCCATCTGAAATCGAGAAACATGCTGTCGGAAACTTTTTCGTTATCCTGGAAAAACACTTTGTTGTTTGCGTTGAGCGCGCCTTGCCACGAAACGGATCCGCTGCCGATCATGGCGTCGTACCACATGATTTTCATGTTTTCGGGCTTTTTGGCCTGCAAGTATTTGAGCATTTGCTGCATTTTGGTCGCGGTCGCCGTATTCCCGCCGGCCGTCTCCTGATTGATGAACCAGCCGTCGAACCCGTAATAATTCGCAACCTCGATCAATTTGTCCGCAAAAGGGAACGAGCCGTCCGGATTTTGCACCAAGGAATCGTTCACCCAACCGATTGTTCCGCCGTATGCGGTAGGAGGATAGAAGATCGTGCCCAGAATGGGAACGCCGTTCTTATGCGCGGCATCGGTCGCGTCCGCGCTCGGAGGCACGATAATGCCCTCTCCTGAAGATCCGGCCCAATCGACAAGCATATCGGTATACTGCCAATATTGAAAAGCGTAAGTATTAAATTGATCCGAGCCTTGCGATGGTGTTCCGCTCGTATGATCGGCCATTGATGAAAGCGCTACCAGTTTAGGGGTTAAAGCAACGTTCGGATTTACCTGATAGCCGGTATAGAGGCTGGCAAGCGGTATTCCCGACTTGTTGAACGCGGCGTCCTTATCCGTCTCGGGAGACCATTTCAGCAGGTCCTTCGGAAACCAGTAAGAGGAATACGGCTGCTCCGCATGCGCGGACGCGTGCCAAATCATGCACGAGGCTATAAACACGGCTGCCAAAGCGAACATTCTTCGTATGAAATACAATCTCATCCTTCCCTTCTATCCTCGACTAATAAAACACTTCCATTTAATCGAATAAAGCTGCTTGCTTGCGCTCTGTTCAATTGCCGGTTTACAAACGCATCGCAACCCTCCCGTCATCTGTTTTGTTTTTTTAGATCTTACTGACGTGCAGGAATATTTTACTTCAAGCCCGTTCTGTAAAATAGTCAAAAAACGATAGAAAGCAGAGGACGAATTATAGGTTTTTATACAGACGACAAGAACTTCCTCATAGCGCAAACAAGCTGCCGATTATAAACCGGCAGCTTGTTTGTTTCAATCCCACACTAAATTCCCTTTTCTCATTTTTGCTATATATATGATTTGTCCTGTATGGGTAGGTAAATGTCTGAATTGATGCAAAAGCATTTCTAGAACGGTACATTGATTGTTCAATGCACCAGAGTCGAATGGCGGGTAATGTAAATACGGTTGTTCCAACAATCTCTCAGGGTTTGTTTTCATTAGTTCGAGAACCCCAATAATAGAATCATAGGAGTTCTTCGAAATTTCCAGTGCTTGATCTTTCGACATCTGCAAGCCTCGTTCGAATTCGATGCTCCTGTACTCATTCATTGGAGCGCCGTAGTAAGCGACATCAAACCAATAACGTGCTGCCCCAGATATATGCGCTATCAAATTAGCTATGCTATTGCTTTCTGACGTCGGCGACCAAGAAAGATCCTCTTCGGATAATTGCTCAATCACAATTCGAGTCCATTTCTGATCCGCTTTGTATTTATTTAATAGCAAATCAATAACAATATTAGAACTGTCCAAAGTAATACCTCCCCATAATCCCGAAATTAATTAATGAGTGTATAGCAAGCCGATCATTATCACCTGCGAGGATATCACCGAACGGGTAGCGTTTTTGAATAAGAACATGAACTAGATCTTTGGATAATCAACTACTACAACATTTTCCAGGACACCATCTAGTGATTTTACAAATTCCTGATGGACAGGATGAGGTCCATATGACCGAAGGGATACAAGGCTATCAAATGTAACCCGTAATCCAAGCGTGTAGCCGTGTATATTTTCCTTTTCTTCCGTTACATTGAGGCCTGCACTTATATCGAGAATTCCTGGAATACGTTCCTTAAACCCCAGCAATTGACTCAACAGTTCCTTTTGCTTGGCAGGTGTGATATTAGTATTGAATTTGAAAACGACGAGATGTTCGTACATAACTTTTTACCTCCATTTATATTATTAATTGGTTATCGAGTTAAAGTAACGTTTTTCGTTGGAGTTGAAAACCAAATGCTTAATAGGCCATTTGACAACCGTCTTCGATCCAGTTAGCGATATCGGCAGTTACAAGGACGCCGTTCGAAGGGTTCATATCTCCAGCATCAACAGCAATTATTTCTGTCGAGTCTTCTTCAAATGGCATCAGTAATACAGTACCTCCGCTATCGTCCCCGATTGCAACGAAGCCTTTTGCATAAACTGCTACTTCCCAGGTGGAGTTACGTTCACTCAAATCTTCAGTACCATAAAGACACACACCATTTTCAAGTAAACAACCGTTCAATCTTTTTAAAAGCATTTTGTAAAGAATCGGGAGCCTGCCTCCTAACTCTTTTTCAGCTTTAAGAAGCTCTAATTCTCCTGCACCTTCATATTTCTCGGGACCATTTAGTTTTGAGAAATCCATATGTACACCCCTCATAGAGAAATTTAATTGTTAGTTTTAAATCGTTTTTTTAATTGATCTATTTGTTGAAGATCATCTTTTGCAATCGACAGTTCTTTTGTGCCCTCTTATCCTGACCTTTACTTCTACAAAAATGGCAATTGGTTTTCCGGTTTAGCTTCCATTTTGTTTAACTGTCCCAACACTAAATAAAATAAGAAACAAGTGAAAAGGCCAATAGAACCATAATAATCAGTATAAAAACAATTGCAAAACTTTTAATAAAACCATATAAAAACGAAGGCTCATTGTTATTGCGCGGACCAAGATAAAAATCTCGGATCCATAGAACAACCGTCGTTGCTAAACTCACTTTCACAGCGAATCTAAGTAATTTAAGCAAATACTCCCGCATCGGGATTGAATAGCTAGTAGTCACATTAGCTTCTACATGGGTAATCGTATCTGGAATAAAGACAATAGCCAGGGCTAAACCAATTAAAAACCCGTATAATGCTCCCTTCACCAATCTTTTTTCGATTTCAATAACCTCCATTCCATTTTTATCTTCTAAATCTATTGTTTGATTTCAATTATCTCTTGCTAGTTTTTATTCTACCACATATTGGAACTGTCCTTCCTTGGGGAGAATACGTTTCTATTGGAAACGAGCAAAAGAAAACCACCACTTCACAATGCCTTGGCGGTTTATTTTAGTTGTCTATTAAACGTCGCTTATTTATTACCGAGTTGTTCAGCCAATCCGATTAGATGTCCTTCTTTTCCCCGAATGTAGCAGAGCCGATACGAGTTTTCGTACTGAACCACTTCGCCAACGAGCTGAGCACCATGCTTAGCGAGTCTAGACACCAACTCGTCAATGTCCTCCACGGTGAACATGACGCGTAGATAACCGAAGGCGTTTACAGGAGCAGTCCGGTGATCTGATATGGTAGCTGGGGTGAGAAATCGCGAAAGTTCAAGTCGGCTATGGCCATCAGGGGTAACCATCATAGCAATCTCTACACGCTGCGTACCGAGCCCGGTTACCCGGCCGGCCCACTCACCTTCGACAGTAGCTCGCCCTTCGAGCTTCAAACCAATCTCCTCGAATAATGAGATGGCGTCATCAAGGGATTCTACAACAATGCCAACATTGTCCATTCTAAGCAATTTGTTTTTTGCCATCGTTTTATCTCCTTATGTGTACGAATTTATTACTTGACCACCGGTCGCGCTATTCCGACCAGTCGCGCCGCAACGTGAACAGGTCGCGCAGCGCGTCCGTCGACAGCTCCGTGATCCAGCTTTCCGAGCTTGTGATGACATCGTCGCTCAGCTGCTGCTTGCTCTCGAGCATCTCGTCAATCCGCTCCTCCAGCGTGCCGAGCGATATAAACTTGTGCACCTGCACGTCGCGCGTCTGGCCCATCCGGTAGGCGCGGTCCGTCGCCTGATTCTCCACGGCGGGGTTCCACCAGCGGTCGAAATGGAATACGTGGTTCGCCGCGGTCAGGTTGAGCCCTACGCCGCCGGCTTTGATCGACAAGATGAACACGTTCGGCTGCTCCGCGGCTGGCAGCTCCCGGGACTGGAATTGCTCGATCATCCTGTCTCGCATCGTCTTGGACGAGCCGCCGTGCAAGTACAGGACGGGCTCGCCAAGCTCCCGGGCGAGCACTCGCTGCAGCATTTCGCCCATGCCGATGTACTGCGTGAAGATCAGGCATCGCTCGCCCTCTTCGCGTAGCTCCTTCACGAGGTCGAGCAGCCGTTCGAGCTTTGCGGAGCGGCTGATGAGCATAGCCGATTCGGCTGCTTCCTCTCGTTCGTCCTCCGGCACCGGAACGACTTCCTTCGTAAACAGTACGGGGTGGTTGCACAGCTGCTTCAGCCGCGTCAGCGCAGAGAGGATCGCCCCTTTACGCTGAATACCTTCCAGCTTCTTAACCTCGTCCATCAGCTCCTTGACGGTCTGTTCGTAAAGCGCGCTTTGCTCGCCGGTGAGATGGATATACGTCTTCATCTCGTTCTTCTCCGGCAGGTCGAGCATAATGTTCGGATCCTTTTTCTTGCGCCTGAGCATAAACGGCTTGACAAGCCGCTGCAGCTCCTGGGTACGCTTCTCATCGCGTTCGCGCTCGATCGCTTGGCCGAACCGCTCAGCGAAGACGCGGGCGGTGCCAAGATAGCCCGGATTAGTAAAATCGTAGATCGACCACAGCTCCGCGAGCCGATTCTCGATCGGCGTGCCCGTCAGCGCGATGCGGTGCCGCGCGGGAAAGCTCTTTACCGCCATGGCCTGCTTCGTGTTGGCGTTCTTGATGTTCTGCGCTTCATCGAGGCAGATCGCCGACCACGCATAGCCGCCGAGCAGCTCCTGGTCCAGTGTCGACGTCGCGTATGAGGTCAGCACAAGATCCGCCTCCGCCGCTTCCTCGTAGAATGCTTCGCCGCAAAGCCGCTTGCTTCCATAATGGAGCAGGATTCGCAACGACGGCGCGAAGCGACGCACTTCCTTCTGCCAGTTGCCGAGCACCGAGGTTGGGCAGATCAGCAGGGCGGGACGGCGTCCTCCGTTCGCAGATTCTTCCTCGGCGACGTGGAGCAAGTATGTGATGAACTGAATGGTCTTGCCGAGTCCCATGTCATCGGCAAGAACGGCGCCAATCCCGTACTTCCGCAGAAAAGCGAGCCAGGAGAAGCCGCCCTGCTGGTAGCTGCGCAGCTCCGCATGCAGCGTCGTCGGCACCGGGACCGACGGCCAATCCGTCTGTTGCGTCAGCTGACCGATGACATTCGTCAGGTGCTCGTTCAGCTCAAGGTCCATCTCCAGTTCGCCTTCGTTCTTGTCGTCTTCCTCACCGCCGCTTTCGCCGTCCTTGCCTGTTGTCGCCTGCATGAACAAGCCGCGATTGCGGCGTAGATGCAGCTGCAGAACGTCCTGGAAGGACAGCCCCCGCCGCGGATCGACGCCCGCCATCGCTTTACGGATCTGCGCGAGCAGGGCTGGATCGAGCGGCACCCATTGGCCGCGAAACTGCACGAGCCGCTCGCCGCGGGCGACCAGCTCCCGAAACTCCGCTTCGCTGAGGTCCGTATCGCCAATGGACACGCGCCAATCGAATTCGATCAACGCGTCAAGACCGAAGAAGGACCGACTGCCGCCAGCGCGCTCGGCTTGATCTTCGCCGGGGCGCACCTTCGCGCGCAGTCGTGGCTTTTTGCGGCTCGCCTCCTCCCACCAGGCGGGCAGCAGCACCTGCCAGCCTGCGGCCAGGAGTTGCTGGCTATCCGCTGTCAGGAACCGCCACGCGTCGGCGTCCGACAACGGTGCGCTCAGTACATCCGCGGGGCTACCGGCCAGTCGGTCCGCCGGAAGGCTCGCACGCAGATGCGAGAGCCAGGTCGCGGAGCGCTCATGCACATGAGGCGTCCACCCTAAAGGCCACATCCCGGAGGCTTTCCCGTCCGTAGTCAGCCGAACCGGCACGAGCTTCGCCGGTTCGAGCTTGTCCTGCAGCAAGAGCGCGAGGCGCCAGCTGCCGGCTTCAGCTTCCTCCGGCTCCAGCAGCTGCAGGAGCGGCCGGAACGGCATCGTGTCTGCTTTCCAGCCGGCAGCGACAAGCCAGCCGTGCTCGTCGAGGCCTGCGGCTGCGGTGCGGTCGCGGGAGAACAGCAGCGGGAAGTCGCGTCGCAGGTCGCCGGCGGCTTCCTCCGTGCCGTAATGACGATGAAATACCAACGCAGAGAAGGCCGCGCCAAGGCCGGCGAGGAAGGCGGAGTCTGCACCTTCCGCGCCCTGGGATTCATCGCCCAGGCTACCGGGCTCGTCCCTATCTCCCTCGTCGTCCGGTCCTCCGTATTGGCCGCCGGCCTCGAGGGCGCGCAGCGCCCGGCGCGAATTTGCGTCGAGCTCCGCCGTGTCCCATGTCCACCGCAGCTTGCCGGCCTTGTATGCCTCGAAGCTCGGGATGAATTTTCGCTCGGCGACGCCGCGCTCCAGCGCCGGCGCGAGCGAGGCGAGCAGCGCGGCATCGCCTTCGAGCCGCCAGGTCACATGCTTCGGCAGTAATTCGGGGTTGGCGAAGAACGGTAAGACCATCTCCGCCGGCAGTACGACGAGCTCCAGCTCGTCCCGTAGCTTCTCGATCTCGAGCTCCGTGCCGTAGAAAGACGGCTCGTGCCACGCAAACAGCCTCTGCTTGACGAGTAGCCCTGGCGCGAAGCCGGTCGCATCCGCGCCGTAGATCAGCGCATCGCCCTGTTCGGTCAGGCTCGCTTGAATCGTTAACGTGTCGGCGTACGCGTTCATGACAGCAGTCCTCCTTTGCGTAGTTCTTCCTGCAGTGCCCGAAGCCGGCTATTCCGGCTCGCGAACTCAGTGATGAACTGTCCCCACCTCTCGTCCTTCTTCAGCCGCGAGTACAGCTTGGCAAGCCGCTTCAGCAGCTTCGCCGCCGCTTTGTACCCGTCGCGGTTCTTTTGCAGCACGTATCGTTCCACCGCCTGATGGTAGAAGGGCAGCAGCAGCTCCGGCGCCTCCTTCTCGACCGGTTTCAGTGCGGTCACGCGGAACGACAGCGGCTCCTGGCCCATGCACATCTGAAGGTCGATCCACCGTTCCCACCTCCCATGCGCCGCCAGTGCGTCCTCGTAGATGGTTCGCGAGAACGGCAACATCTCCTGTAGCGTTCGCCACATCACAGGCTCCGCTTCCGGTAACTGCGCTACGACAATAGCCCAATAGTCGCCATAGGACGACAATTCCTCGCTACGGGAACCGACAAGCAGTGATCCGGTTTCCGCTAGCCAGTCGCGCAGCCGGGCCCATTGCTCCGCGCGCTCGAGGACGCCGAGCAGCAGCGCGAGATGCTCAGGCTTCACCATCAGCTTGATTCCATCCCTAGCGAGCATCGTTCGTGCTTCCGCGTCGCGCGCCAGGTAAACCAGAACCAGACACTGCGCAATGGTCCACGGCAGGCGCGATAAGGTCGAACCAAGCTCCGCTTCCGCCGCCCGCAGCTGCCGCAGCTCCTTCACATAGAGCGCTGCCCTTCCGGCTGAGTCTGGGCCGAGCCAGCGCAGCCATAGCGAATAATAGAGTGACGCGAAGCAGCCGAGCGTCTTATCCTCGGTCAGCATGCGCTCGCGGAGAAAATACGCCGTTTCCATCAACCGGTCCCAGTAGGCGGAGCTGTCGTCAGCCAGCGCGAGCTTGTCCTCTAGCAGGTTTCGCGCCTGGCTGCACAGCCCATCCAGCGCGAGCCGCGTATGGTAGCCAATGAATAGGCCAGATTGGCGCGAGTCTGCCTGAGCCGGCTTGACCATCCTTTCCAGCACGAACAGCAGAGCATGAAGCGTGAACAACTGCTCCAGAGCCAAGGGCAGCATCGGCCGCATCGCCTGCAGGTCGGCGAGCAGCTCGCTGGCCTCCTGTGCTGTACGTATTTGCAAGTGCACCGATCCGCGGCGTTCCTGGAACCGTTCGTGCCATTTATAAACGGGGAGCTCGGTCAGCTCCTTCTCCGTCAAGGTCGGCCTGACAGGCTGAGGGGCAGCCTTTTCAGAACCCGCTCGAGATCCGCCGCTTCCGCTGTCCGTTTTGCCGCTAGCTGCCATGCTCTTCAAGGCGCTCCGCGCGTTGGCGAGTGCCTGGATCGGCCGGCCGCACAGCTCCGCGTAGCGCATCAGCGTTGCGGCCATGTGCGTGCAAGCACTGTTCGCGGAGCAGGCGCATTCGCTAGCCGAGAGGTCATCCAGATCGACGGCGACGTCGTACATCCGGTTATCCTTGACGCGCGCATCCACATGCACGCCGTCATCGCGGAGCGCCAGTTCCTCGACTCGTCCCTGTTTATAATATTGAAATCCCCGTATGATCGTTAATTCGTCGAAGCGCGCGGCGACGCCATCCAGCAGCTGCCTCCACGCGACGTCATCCAGCATGTAGTCCATATCCATAATCCGTTGGCTCCCGGTTACGTCGTCATGTATTTTTAAAACTTCGCTCTCTATTATATCAGCTATTCCGCCCGCGGGACTCCAATAACTCCGACATTACTTCAAATGTCTACGACCTCTAACCTGTATAGGCAAATGGAATTGGATGAATGCCTCAGAGGCAAATACCCAAGCATCATTTCTCCCCGCACATATTGTATTGTATACTCCAGACGTAAGGAGGTGTTGTGAATCATGTCAGGATTTGGCCATGGCAATCAAGCTGGTGCAATTCTTGTACTGTTCATCTTGCTGGTGATTATCGTCTGCGGATGTGGCTTTTTTGGCGGCTGGGGCGGCGGTTACGGCCCACAAGTTGGCGGCGTAGGCACAGGTAAAGGGTACTACTAATCGTAGCAAGCCTTTTGTCCCCATGATTGCTTATTAAAGAAATTTCTCCAAAATATAAACCCAAAAGACCTCCTTTTCGGAGGTCTTTTGAGTTTATATTTTCGTATTTTTCTAATATCGAGAATTTATCGATTACCGCCATGACTGGTTAGAGTTCGAGCAGAGTGTTCATTCATAGAGGCATCGATATCAAGCTTGGCTTCTTCTAACAAATACGCGGGGTATTCCCTATCCAGCATTAGAATTACATGCTCAATCAGTCCCTCCTCCAGTACGGAAGCCGTCCGTTGCTTTAACCCTTCAAGTGTTTGTTTAATGAAATCCAACGATTGTTTGTTCATCGAAAATTCCCCCATTTGTTTAATTTGATTATCCCAAACAAAATAAACACTTGCTCCATGGACTTCCAAAAGGAGCAAGTGTTCAACATGACCTAGATTCAGACTGGCATCAAAAGAATGAAACGATTCTGTCATTTCAGATTGGTTCTATTCTTCACAAAATGCAAAATGAATAATTCGAGATACGTTGAAGGCTGCTTCTTTTTTAAGATGTACCCTTTATAACGAAGTTTGAATCACGAAAAAAAGATGAGCCCCTCGAGATTTTCGGAGGCTCATCTTTTTTTCTATATTATTCTTTTGGGGCGTTGGACTGAAGTTGCTCCAGAAGCTTCTGGGTATCGATGTCCGGTTCCGGATAAGAAAGGTCCAACTTCTCCAGGCAGCTTAAAATAATCCGGAGCACCAAGTAGTCGCGGAACCATCGTTCATTGGCCGGAACGATATGCCACGGAGCGTGATTGGTTGCCGTATGCCGGAAGGCATCTTCGTATGCGTCAACGTAGGAATCCCAATATTGGCGCTCCTCAAGATCGCTTGCATCGAATTTCCATAGCTTCTCCGGATTGCTCAGCCGTTGGCGGATTTTCTCCAGTTGAAATTCAGGCGAAATATGCAAGAAGATTTTGATCAGCAGCACACCATTGTTCGTTAGAAGCTTCTCGAAATGCCGAATATGCTTCATCCGGGTTGCTGCTTCCTCATCCTGTATCAAGCCGTGCACCCTGGTAATGAGCACATCCTCGTAATAAGAACGGTTAAATGCGGTAATATAGCCTTTGGCAGGGACAACCTTGTGCGTTCTCCATAAGAAGTCATGGGCAGACTCTTCAAAAGTCGGTTTCTTAAAGCTCTCCGCTCGAAAACCTTGAGGATTCAAATTGGAAAGCACCTTCTTGATGACGCCGTCCTTCCCGCTGCAATCCATCCCTTGGAATAAAACGAGTACCCCATTGGCTTTTGAGGCAAACAACTTGTCCTGCAGATGACGAAGCTTTCGTTCCATGTGTTCAAACTCATCTTGAATGTCTTCTTTACTTGCAAAGCCGCCCGTATCGTTCGGATCGAAGCGGCTCAGACCACGCTTGTCTGCTTTTGTCAGCCGATAGTTTTTCAACATGAGAAACACCTCCTCAGACACTTCTATCATTCCCGACAACTATTCGAGACGGTAGGATCAAAACCCTTCAATTCGACAAAATTTTGGAATAACGCTAACAATAAAAAAAACGGCAGCCATCAGCTGTCGTTTGATGCTTTTATTGGTTATTAGGCTATCTCTTACGTGTCCATGCCGCCATCCGGACCATCAACGATATCGATTACACCGACAGCGATTATGGATACCGCAGCCGCTTTACCCAGTTTCTTGGCGCCATCTTTAATCAGCTGCTTATCATTTTCCTTAATGCCTGTCACAATGTCTTTTCCGCTTTCGACAACGTATTCGATGCCTTGGCCAGCACCTCTGACAGTAGTCGCAACCGCATCTCCAAGATCATCGAGTCCACTCTTGGCCTGCTGCTTATCCGACGTTATTAGGCCTGCGCCAACATCCCATACGCCGCTCGCCGCTTGGCCGGCTAGCTCGCCTGTCTTTGCCGTCACTCTTTCCACGTCATTACCGATTTCTTTAATGTAATCGCTATGAACAAGTTCCCCGGCAACACGTACGGAGCCTCCCAGTACTCTGCCCGTGAAATCGCCCGCCAGCTTTCCGATGCCTTTCAGCAAATCCATGAAGAACACCTCCTATCTTAATCTATTCTGTATAACGGTTAATGACGAACTTCCAGCTATTCTAATTCAAGATATCCTGTTTCGTAAAGACGAAGAACGAAACGGCCAAGGAAGCAATTCCCCAGCAGGCTAAAATGACAAGCGAGAACCCAAGCGTCATGCCCGTGATCGGCGGCGGCGAGCCCTCCAAATAATTTGTCAGCTGCAGGTTGACGGAGAAGATAAATTTCGCGCTGTGCCAGGAAGAAGTCATGTTCCCTAAGAGAGTTCCGGAAATAACGGCCGCCATCATCGTCACGATGCTCGCGGCCGTGCTGCGCACGAGCACGGACACCATCATAGAGAGCAGGGCCACCGTCATGGCCGACACCCAGATCAGCCCGGCTTCCATCAGCAGATAAAGCCATTGCGGAATCGCGTGCACGAAGCTGCTTTCGACCGAAGAGCCTTTGATGACAAAGCCCGTAAATACAGGCATATCCCACCCTTTGTAGCCGAAAACCGCGCCTGAAATAAGATAACAAAGGATGGCGCTGACCACAATGATTAACGATACGTAGAGGCTGAGCGCCACGAGTTTGCTGAACAGGATCTTCCATCGGCGCACGGGCCGTGTCAGCAGCATCTTGATCGTGCCCGTCGTACGTTCGCCCGATACGAGATCGGAAGCGAGGGCAAGTACGAGCAGCGGGAAGAAAAGCGTTACCGCGTTCGACAGGAAGCTTCGAGTGAACGTGACGCCGTCCGGCGAGTTCGGATTAACGTCATGATCCAGGTAATATTGGAGCTGTTGCACGGCGATCCGCCGCGATCGTTTCCATTCTTCCGGGATTCTGTCGCTCGAAAGTATATTTTGGTATTCGCTGATTTGCTGAACGAGCTGATTGCGCCAATCCTTGAAATTCTTCTTATTCGTTTCGGTGATGCGAAACTGGGCGTACGTGAAGATCGGAATGAGGATCAACAGAACGAGCACAATGACGAAAAACCGCTTCTTTTTCCAGATCTTGAGCGTCTCGTTTTGAATTAGCGGGAGCAGTCTATCCAATGCTTTCACCTTCCGTCATCCGTAAAAATAACTGCTCCAGCGTTGGCGCGATGCTATGTACCGACACGATGCCGATGCCGGCTCGTACCGCCTTTTCGATCAGGGACGAGATCCGGTCCGGGTTCATCGCCGTGATGAGTGCTTCTTTCATCCCCGTGAGCAGGCTTTCGTCGATTCGGTGCTCATGCTTGAGCACAAGCTCGACGTCGCTCTCGCCCGCGAGCAGGCGCCGCCCTTCCTCCGGCTGCTCGAATTGCCAGACGACGTAATTGTCAGCACCATGGATTAGCTCGTCCACCGTGCCAACGGCCAACACCTTGCCGTGGCTGATGATTGCAACGCGGTCGCACATCAGTTGAATCTCGCTCAGCAGGTGGCTCGATATAAACAGGCTCATGCCTTGATTGGCCAGCATGCGGACGAATTCCCGCAGCTCCTTGATGCCTTTCGGATCAAGTCCGTTAGTCGGTTCATCCAGGATGAGAAGCTTCGGACGGCCGAGCAGCGCCTGCGCGATGCCGAGCCGTTGACGCATGCCGAGCGAGTAAGTTTTTACTTTATCATGAATACGCGCATCGAGGCCGACGATGGCAGCGACCTCGCGAATGCGTTCGTTATCGATGCCGCGCTGCATGCGCGCGAAATGCTCGAGATTTTCCCAGCCCGTCAGGTAGGAATAGGCTTCTGGATTTTCGACAATGCAGCCGACGTGGCGCATCGCGGCTTCGGGATGGCGGCTGATGTCTTCGCCGCAGATCAGTATCTCGCCTGATGACGGCTTGATCAGATCAACGAGCATGCGGATCATCGTCGTTTTTCCGGCGCCGTTCGGCCCTAGAAATCCGAAGATTTCGCCAGCGCGGACTTCGAACGTGACGTCCTTGATGATCGGCTTGCCGCCGATTTGTTTCTTGACGTTGCGGACGAACAGTACGACGTCCTGGGCAGACTTCCCGGCATCCTGTCTTGCGTGTTGCATGCGCGTTACCTCCTATTCCATGGATTGCACGATACGGGTTGCGATTTGCGCGTACCCGTCGTGATTGGGATGAAAATGATCCGACGACAGGTACCGGCCGATTGCATTCTCGAACAGATCGAACGTTGGAACCATCGTCATGTTGGGGTATTGGTGAAGCAGCGCGTACGCCCGGTCGTTCCACCGCTGGATCTGGAGCGAGCCGCCCCGATATTCCTGGATATCGTAGAACGGATTATACAAGCCCACGTAGATGACCTGCGCATTGGGATTGATCTCATGCAGCCGCTTCACGACCTGCGCCAGCCGGTTCAAGCCCTGTGGCAGTTCGGTCTTCAGCTTATCCAGGTTCAATTCGCCTACCGTCTTGCCCCGACTCGTGCCCGAGGCGATCTGGAACAGATCGTTCCCGCCGATAGTGAAGACGATTATGTTCGCTTGCTTGAGCGCGAAGTTATAGCCCTTATCGCTTTCCAGCAGTTGTGCCAACCGATTGGTCTTCAGCCCTTTGACAGCCAAATTGTTGTTAAGACGGACGGACGAGTCCGGGTATTTCTGCTTCAGCAGCGCAACGACCTGCTTGACGTAACCTTCGCCAGACGCGTCGCCGGTTCCTTTCGTCAGCGAGTCGCCGATAGCCGTGATCGTAATGTCCATTCCTTCGCTCAGCTTTCCTCCCGCCGGCAGAGCCGGTTCGTTTGCTCTTCCCGCGAACGACTCACCTTTCGGATAAAGCATGTCCTTGACGGCGAATCCAAACCCCGCGACCAGCAGCAGGGTCGACAAAACGGCGGAAATGCCGATGATTTTCCATAAGTTTCCGGAGGATAACGGTCTCATCTAAGTAGTCTCTCCTCAATTGTTTGCGCATAAAATTACGTCAGCTATTTATTAGACAAGAACTCCGCAACCTCGGCCAGACGCGTAGCGAAGCCCCATTCGTTGTCGTACCACGTTGCGACGGACAATAGCTCTCCTTCCACATGCGTAAGCGGCAGATCGATGATCGACGTGTGCGGGTCTCCGACTATGCGTGACGATGCCCATTCTCCTTCGAGCACGTCCATGACACCTTTCAAGTCACCTTCCCGCGAAGCCCGGCGGAACATATCGTTCACTTCCTGCACCGAACAAGGCTTCTCCGTGATCAAATTAAGCTCGGCGATGCTTCCCGTGCGGGTTGGTACGCGGTATGCTTTACCCGTAATCTGCAAGTCAGGCCAGATGAATTTGAGCGCCTTTGCCGCACCGGACGAAGACGGGATGATGTTCTCGGCCGCCGCCCAGGAGTCACGGCGGTCTCGCATCGGTTGATCGGTCAACGATTGCGTGTTGGTATAGGAATGAACCGTAGAGAACAGACCGAATTTGATCCCGTAGTTTTCTTTGACCAGCTTTACGACAGCAGCCAAAGCGTTAGTCGTGCAGCTAGCCATGCTTATAATCCGGTGCTTGTCGGGATCGAAGCTGTCGAGGTTAATGCCCTTGAGCAGCACCGCGTCGCAATCGTCGAGTGATTTGCTCGGACCGCTAATCAGGACGCGCTTCGCACCGCGGTCCAGATGCACTTGCGCTACGGAACGAACGACAGCGCGGCCCGTGCAATCGACGACGAGGTCCACGCCGAGCGACTTCCAGTCCGGCACTTCCTTTGACGAATTGATATAAAGAATTTCTCGCCCGCCAATAACCATCTCGCCTTCTTGGGCGGATACGTCCTCGTGCCAACGCTTATAGTTGGAATCCACTTCGAACAGAGCGGCTAGCGTGCCCTCGTCCTTAATATCAGATATCGAGACAGGAACGAAGAGCTTGTCCTCAAGCGCGACGCGAAGCAGTTGTCTTCCGATGCGTCCAAATCCGAAAATCGCAATCTTACCCATTTTTCACAGCCTCCATTTACATCGTCCATAGTTTATTGGGCATAGTGTACGCAGTTTGTCCACTATAAAAAATATCTCTTTTGTATTATTTAACTAAAAGCCATTTTGTAAAACAGCTAAAGCAAATGTCTTTAACTCATTTCTCGACAGGACGCAAACAGGGCTGCCTCTGTTGGAGACAGCCCTATCTTAGTTAATACCGCTGCTATAGTCAGAACCGTGCCAATCGGTACAGAATTAGAAGGTGCTTGCGACTTGCTGGTTATGTGATCCCATACGTCCCCATCATAAGGTACGCCTGACGCTTTGCAAGATGTCAAACTGTCCTGTTTGTTGCGATAAAAGAAGCCGCATCCCCTGTCGGAATGCGGCTTCTTACCTGTCTAATTACTTGTTCACTTTTACCTAAAGACGTAAGCTAATCTTTCTCTCATGCTTGTCTTTCTTCAATGAAATAACCGCTTTCCAGTCGCCGTTCATGGGAAGATAAACCTTGGTACGGTATTCTCCCAAAGCGCTTCTCTCCATTTGCGCTTTCATTTTATGATTCATCCCTTGCATCGACATGAACAGATTAATTCGAACAAGGTCGACATCTACCAGGCTACCGGTAGAATTTTTAATCGTCAATTTATATGCATGGGCAGTAGTGTCACCCTTGTTTGGGGTGTCCTCCATCGAAATCGTCAGATCATCCAGGAATGGGCTTGACGATGGCTTTGAACCGAGACTGCAACCTGCCAGCAGGACGATCAACATAGCGATGCTTGCCGTTGTTATCCAAAGCTTTCGTTTATTCTTCATTGTGATTAAACCATTGGTTAATAAGGTCTGCATGGATCATTTAAGTTAACCCCTTACTTCTCGTGTTGACACTAGTCTAACACGGAGACATTCCTCAATAAAGGGCAATAGAAGTCAAAGCCATGTCGAAAGTTTGACGGATACCTGAACTAAAACGTGCTTTCTTTGTGGGTGTCCGGGCACCAGCGAGCGGCGCGATATTGCTTAATCAGCACGTCTACCGCCCTATCCGTGCGTATAGCCGTCAGCGCTTCGAAAGAGTAGGCTCTCGTATACCGGTCTTGGCTTTGCAAGCCGGACTCAAGCCCATTGATGACGAGATCCGCGTCCCCGTGTTTTCCGATTCGCAGTAAGGATAATGCCGCAGTATAGGCAATTTTGTTCGTTATATATTCTTGGTTGTATACAGAAGTGCCTGCATGGAAGTCCCCTTTGCCGGCAGACTCCCGCGCAACCGCTTCTTCTAGCATCCGGACCAATGCCGGTACAGTCTCATCCGCCGGCTCGGCGATCATACCGAGCGCTTCAACGACATTGCGTCTCACCCACTCGCTTGCGTCATTCAACGAGATAATTAAAGTGGGAACCGAGGAAGAAGCTGTGGACCCAAGCATCCCCAGCACGAATGCGGCCAGTGCCCTTTTATTCTCGTCTTGATGAGTAAGCAGTTGAACCAGACCGGGAATGGCCTCCTTGCCGGAAGCTTGTAGTCCATAGGCTGCTCGCTGTGCTGTTAACTTGGATCCTTCTCCTATTTCCCTCAACAATGCCGTTGTGCCTGAATCCCCTATATGACCAAGCGCATAGACGGCATTTAGTGCCACATTCTCTGAGGAATCGCGTATAAGCTCCGTCAACTTCGGAACGGCAGCCGCTGCGGCTTTACCGGCGAGGCCAAGCTTGTCGGCTGCCTTGCTGCGAACAAATTCATTCTCGCTAGACAAAGCCTCGATCAAAATCGGTACATCTGTATTATCTCCTACAGCGGTCGTCGCCTGGTCCCCTTCTCCCTTGAGCCAGTACCAAACATCGTTCCATAAATTCAAATGCGCATCCGCCGCGTTGGAAGGGAAAACAGGTTCCGCGTTTGAATGATTCCAGCTTGGAGATTTGGGCTCGGATAAACGGACAAATTGGAACTTAAGCATGTAACGGTCTAAATTGGACGTGTTCAGGGATGCCTTATGCCATAGATCGAAGTGAACGAGCGCAATCGTGCCCGCCTTTCCAGTTGGCAGCAGCGTTGACTGGTTCGGGAATTTTTCATTGTATTGGGAGCCTGGCATAATTGCCGTCGGACCCATCTCTTCCGTAATATCCTGCGTGTAGTAGAACATCATGACCCACCATGGACGATGACTGCGCATGGAGGACCAAAAGCCGTCTTTATGCCACTCTCCGCCTCCCGGCTTTCCGTTACCCGGCTGATTGAAATGCATATGGCGATGCGGGTGCATATAATAGTCAGGTCCTAGGACGCTAGTCAACGCGCCTTTCGTTACCGGTGTCTCAAAGAACTTCTGGATGTCCGGTACGCGAGGCAAAATATTATTGCCGGGATTTCCCTCATTTTGTAGGACGAAATCGATTTGATTCATCACGCTTCGATGCAGCTCTTCCGGTAAATCGTTCTGAAGAACAAGGTATCCGTTCGTAATAAACTGAATCATCTGCTCGTCATTCAACAAAGTTAACGCATTCGACATTTTTGGCAGCCCCTTCATGAACAAGTATTTGTGATATATTTAATGTAACTGGGGCCGCCTGATTTGTATTTAGCTTACAGTCTGCTTGTTGCACAATAGTCAGGTGAATTTGAAAAATTATTGATTGATACAGAGAGGGGCATCGCCACGATGGATTTCTCCAAATTCCATCCGTACGTCTATTACGCCACGAAGTACCCGTTCTACCGGGGACAGACCAGCCTTAATCGATACGTTTACACGAGCTCCATTTATTTCGTTACGGAGGGAAAAGGCATCTTTCGTCTGGGGGACTCCGAACATGTTGCTTCCCCTGGCATGATGGTCTATATGGAACCGGGTCAAGCCCACGACTGGATAGCGGATGCGGACGAGCCTATGACGCATGTATGCTGCTATTTCGATTGGTATTATATCGACCGTACGGAAGCTTTTAAGGATGAGGCAGCCCCTATCTGCTATGACCGGGATTTGCTGCAAACGGATCTGCTTGGCGAAACATTTCCTTATCCGCTGCCTGATATCTCAAACGTAGGGGCATCGCTGTTAAGCTGGACCGATTTGCTGCAGAGGAGCTTTATCTCTAACGAGCATACGAATGAACGGACTTTTTTGCGCAGTATGTCGGCTCAGAGCCATTTTGCCGAATTCATCCATCAATTCCTGGCGTTCTCGCTGCAAGATTCCTATATCCCTGATCCTCGTATCAGCAAGCTGCTGGAGCGAATAGAAGCCGAGCTGCTGAGCGGGGCCGATATCAATCTGGAGCGCTATTATGACGAGATTGGCGTAAGCAGAGGCTACTTCTTCGAGTTATTCAAACGAACAACCGGTTTATCGCCGATCCAGTACATCAATCAGTTCCTCATTAGCCGAGCAAAAGAGGATTTACGCTCTTCCAATCTCAGCATTATGCAAATCGCGGACAAATACCATTTTAGCTCCCTGCATTACTTTTCCAGAACGTTCCGCAAGTACACCGGCAAATCGCCTCAAATGTTCCGCGAATCGGAGCATTAACGAAACAACAAAACCGCGATTTACGCGGTTTTGTTGTGAATAATGACGTTTGAATTCCTCTGATGGCTTTTTCTACTCATCCCATTTCGAATGAAGCACGCTATGACAAAAATTAGGACGTTTGAATCCAGGAAGAAACATTTCGCATACGTCCGCGTTAATCGTGCCGTACGTCGTTTCTGGCTTATGTTTGAAGCCCTCCAAGAAAGCATGCAGGATCTCATGCTTGAAATCGTTCCGGGGAAACGCCTTGACCACTTGTTCCCGTAATTCGGCTGAAATGAGATCGAAGTTCTTCCCCACGACATCATATCCCACTCCAAAATTCATCAGCGCAGCTTCCGCTTCCTTATATTCCACGATTCCGATGCTAGTATGAAGGGCTACCGCATCCCAGACAAGTCGAATGTTTTCTTCCGGCACTCCGCGACTGCGCAAAAAATCACGGGCTGCATTTGCCCCGTCGACCTCAAATCGCTTGTCAGCGCTTCGGAATGCAGAAGTAAGACCAATATCATGAAATAGCGAACTGATGTACAGCAATTCAGGGTCATATTTAATTTGATTCTGATTACCTTTCATAGCCGCAAACAAAAATACCCGGTTCGAGTGATTCCACAAAAGCTCATTCCCATGCTCGCGCAATAGCTCCGCTGCTTCAACGGCCAACTTACTATCCGGAATCTTTATATCCGCAATAAAATTTGACATCTTCAATTTCACCTCTACTCTTTTATTTTAATAGTTTGAAGATTATCGAACTAACAAGTTCATTCTACGAATTTCATCATGATTTATCAATATCGTTATTTTTATAGAAACGATAGATGAAATAAATCATTAAAAACCGCGTATATACGCGGTTTTTAATGGGAGTGCCAGCATGCGCTGCTGCCTTATAAGGCGCTTTCATCCATCAACAACGAGAGAAACTGCCGGGTACGAGCTTCGCGGGGCTGACTGAACATCTGCTCTGGCAGCCCCTCCTCCACAATGACACCTTCATCAAGCAGCACAATACGGTCCGCCACTTCGCGGGCGAACCTCATCTCGTGGGTAACGATGATCATCGTTCTCCCCTCTTCCGCCAATTCCCGAATGACCTTCAACACCTCGCGCACGAGCTCTGGGTCCAGCGCGGAAGTCGGCTCGTCGAACAGCAGCAGCTCCGGATCTATAGACATCGCCCGGGCAATTCCTACCCGCTGCTGCTGCCCTCCAGACAGCTGATGCGGGTAAGAACCGGCCTTGTCTGCCAACCCAACCTTCGCAAGCAATTGTAACGCCTTTGTTCGTGCTTCGTTCTTTGGTCTGCGCCGAACCGTGATTTGCCCTTCCATCACGTTTTGGAGCGCAGTGAAATGAGGAAATAAATGATAGGCTTGAAACACCATGCCTGACTGGCGGCGCAATGCCAGCACATCCGCCTTTCGCGGCTTCGAATTCGGCCGGAACTCGAGCCGAACCTTCCCGATTGCGACTGTTCCCGATGTAGGTATCTCGAGCACATTTAAACAGCGCAGCAAGGTTGACTTTCCGGAACCGGAAGGTCCGATCAACACAAGCACCTGCCCTTGTTCCAGCGTCAAATTGATACCGCGAAGCACAGAAGTGTCGCCGAATGATTTGGTTAATTCGCGTACTTCGATCATTGGGGTTAAACCTCCTAAAAATGAACCACTCCGGGTTAAGCCGTAAAATATCGATTGAAAAATATTTCAAGCTGCCGTTGCAGCAATGCCAGTATGGAGCAGAAAATCAAATAAATTAAGGCGACCTCGCAGTAGATCAACAGCGGCTCGTAGACAGCCGCGGTGATTTGCTGCCCTTTTTGAAATAGCTCCGTAACCGTCACCGTTGCGGCCAGCGATGTATCCTTTACCAACGAAATGAACGAATTGGACAGTGGCGGCACCGAGACCCTTGCCGCCTGAGGCAGAATTATACGGCGCAGCGCCTGCAATCTCGTTTCCCCTAGCGAGAATGCGGCTTCCCACTGTCCTTTTGGAATGGATACGATTGCCGCTCGGATGATCTCCGATCCGTAGGCACCGACACTAAGCGTAAACCCGATGACCGCTGCGGGGAACGCGTCAATTAGAATGCCAACGCTGGGAAGCCCATAGAAAATAATGAACAATTGAACCAAGAGCGGCGTCCCGCGTATAATCCAGACGTAGAACCTCGCTATTAGAACAATCGGATAAAACTCCGACAGCCGCGCGAGTGCCGTTAAAAGCGCCAGTACAAGTCCCAGCGCGAATGAAATCAATGTAAGAGGAACCGTGAATGCGATTCCTGCATGCAGCAGGGGCAGGAAGGAGTCGGTGAAAATATCCAGGTTTGTTCGTTCATTCATGATGCCCTACCCACCCTTTTATTTCGAAACGTCCTCGCCGAAATAGGTTTTGGAAATTTCCAAGTAGCGGCCGTCCGCCTTCATATCTGTAATCGCCTTATTAACGGCATCAACGAGCTCCTTGCTTCCCTTGCGGAAAAGCATGCCGCTCTGCGACACTTGGTCGGTCTCCGCAACTACCTTTATCGGTACGTCAGGACGCGCTTTCTTCAAATCCAGATAGGATAATTTATCGTTGATCGTCGCATCAATTCGTCCGGACGTGAGTAAATCGATAGCCTGATTGAACCCATCTACCGAAACGAGCTGCGCTCCGTTCGCTTTGGCGATGTCGCCAAGGTCGCTGGTAAGCGACTGGCCGGACTTCTTCCCTTTGAGGTCCGTTAGACTTTTGATGCTAGTATTGCTTTCCTTCACAATCAGAACCGCCTTAGACAGGATGTACGGGTCGGAGAAATCGTATTTCGCCTTCCGGTCGTCTCGGATGGTAACTTCGTTTGCCACCATATCAAAGCGCTTCGCGTCCAATCCGGCAAGCATACCGTCCCACTTCGTTTCAACGAACTTCGCTTTAACTCCAATGCGCTTAGCGATCTCCTCGGCGATTTCAACATCAAACCCCGTCAGCTTGCCGCTTTTGTCATGGAAAGTAAACGGTGCGTATGTACCTTCCGTGCCGATCGTGATCTCGCCGTTCGACTTAATCGCCTTCAGTGAATTATCGGACGCCGCGTTACCGCTATTCGTCGTGTTTCCCGTACCGGCTGTCCCGTTGTTCCCGTTATTAGTGCCGGTATTTGCGCCGTTATCGTTGTTTTTATTGCCGCATGCCGATCCGCCAAGCAGAATTACCGCGAATAACAGCATGAAGCAGATGTTTTGCTGCCAAGTCTTCATATGCGAGTCCTCCTTTTATTTGAGGATAGTATTCCAGCCTCTCCCTTTGGTTATCCCCCTTCATCCTCTTCTCCTTGGCGCATTAAAAAACCGCCCCTTAGGGGCGGTTTCCTCGCATGCAAGACAAGCTTAGCTGTGAACCAAGGTTGGCTTAACGCTGCGAATATGCTTGATGTAATCGGCTTTGCTCTGCGCAAGACGCTCGTCGGTCAGGTTTGAAGCATCGTTTAATGCGAAATGTGGCAAGTACTCGCAGCTGATGAAATGAGCCAATGCTTCGACTGGGCGCAGAATTTCTTCAAGCGTAAATCGATTAAACCCTGAATGTTGATACGACTCGTTTGTACCGTAGGTTGAAACGGCAACGCCAATTTCTTTGCCGGCTATTTTACTGCCATCGGATCCATACGCCCATCCGTATTGCAGAACCTCATCAAACCATTTCTTTAACAAAGGCGGCGTGCTGTACCAATATAACGGATATTGGAAAATGATCCGGTCGTGGGATTCGATAAGTTTTTGCTCCTGTGAAACATTGATTTTTTCGTCCGGATAGGTTGCATATAATTCGTGAATGGTGATGTCTTTATGGTTTTGCAATTCGTCTCGCCATGCTTTATTGACTCTTGAGGCTGCCATATTAGGATGAGTGATGATGACCAGCGTTTTCATTGTTTATCCTCCATTCAATAAAAAAGCTTAAGCTTTGTATTTACTCCGTTGTTTAGAGTACCCCAAGGTTCAGCTTATTATCGAGATGGCTTAAGTTAGGCAAGCTTTAGCAGTTTTTCAATATCTCATTTTTATCATGAACAATAAATAGTAAGTAACCGGCAATCCTACGATAGTCGAGATGACCGAGATTGCAGTCATGACTCTGTTCTTATTTCGCAATATAAAGAGTAAAAACCTGTAAACGATAAGGCCAACGCATCCGCCTATTGAATTTAGAATGATATCGTCAATATCCGCCGTTCCAATGCCTAAAAGTCCCTGAATGATTTCAACGAACAAACTCAACATGATAATAGACAAAACATTGGTTATGTAATTGTTCTTAAATAAGGGCAGATAGACGCCAAGGGGGATAAAAATAAGGATATTGCCCATCACATTTGCAAAAGCAAATCGCTTTAAATTAGCCGTGCTGCCAGCAATGTATTCCGTTATGCTATGAAAAGGCACGAGATTCATGGACCTTGTTACCGGCCTTTGACTATTAAAGATCTCCGTTATCGAAACTCTCGATAAGAACAATATTTTAATCAACACAAGGATGTAACAGATGAAAACACCATATAAAAAGACGGTTTCTATTCGTTGTCGCGTATTCATAAATTCTCCTTCTTCACATCCTTCGTACTTACGGGCAAGTGCATCCAAAACAGAACGCCGTCAGACGTGTTTTCCAAATCATAATCGGCGTGCAAGGATTCTAACGTTTTGCGGACAATGGCCAGACCCAAGCCGCTTCGTTTATTGTTCCGACTTCGCGCTTGATCCACGCGGTAGAACGGGTCGAACAGCTTCGGCATTACCGCATCGTCGATTCTCACCCCCTTGTTCAACACGCAAAGGCGGCATTGACCGGCGACAGGAGTGCTCCATACCCGGATCTCCCCGCCGTCAGGCGTATTCTGCACCGCGTTTAATACGATGTTCGACAGCACCTTTTTTATCATTTTAGGATCGGCAAAGCAGGTCTGACCTTCAGGAATAACCGTAACGATACGTTGTCCTTTTGCCTCGCATAATGGATGAAAGCTAGGCAGCATGTCCGCAACGATACGACTGATGTCGAGTTTCTCGGGAGCGGGTACGATTTTTCCGTCGTTCAGACTGACGATCTCCAATATATCGGAAATCATTTTGCCCTGCGCGTCCATCATCTTTAAGCATTCGCGCAGGTATTTGGGATGATCTTTGTAATCGCCTATATTTTCAAGCATTCCCTCCAGCAAAACGCTTGTAGCCGCGACAGGCGTTTTTAACTCGTGGGAAGCCGCGGAAAAGAAATAGCGCTGCGTTTCCTCAAGCTCGCGTTCTCTCAAGATTTCTTCCTCTAACTTGGAGATGGTTCTTTTCAGCCTGTCGTACATGGAATGAACGTCGCGAGCCAATACCCCAAGCTCATCTTTGCGTTCCGGGAGAGGCGGGACCTCTTCGAGATTCGCCATCTTGGTTGTATTATCCGCCAAAGCTT
Organism: Paenibacillus sp. MMO-58; assembly: GCF_037146255.1. Lineage (NCBI taxonomy): Bacteria > Bacillati > Bacillota > Bacilli > Caryophanales > Paenibacillaceae > Paenibacillus > Paenibacillus sp. MMO-58. The sequence goes on along the minus strand of NZ_JBBCVY010000003.1, from coordinate 480,707 downwards.
TGATTGGCTTCGTCATCTGTCGGGCAAAGATAAACGATGCTATGACGCAGACGACTAGCATGCCGGACAATATAACCATCACCCGCGAAATCAAGTTGCCGTATTTTAGCGAAAACACATCGTCGTTGAATACGTGGAGCGCATAGCCGTTTCCAAGATACACGAGGAACGAAGATCTTTCCCTCTCGGCCTTTATGTCGGTCAAACTGCTGGCTGGATTAGCGGCGGGCGTTACATAAACAATGCTGCCGCCTTCGTCCGTAATATAGAAACGAAACGATTGGTTTCGATCATGGAATTGATCCGCGATCTCCGTAATATCGACATTCCCTTGTGACCGTTCAATTAACTGCTTGTATGTCCCGCTGATTTTTTGGAGTTGGAGGCCGGAATAATAAGACATGATTTGCGTTGAAAATAAGGCTGCCGTCGCGCCGACCAACAACCCCGAGAAAATGATGGTGTAAATGAATACTTTGATGAATATTCCGCTTCTTTTCAAAGCGAGTCTTCCTCCAATCGGTAACCTACGCCGCGAGCCGTCTTGATGATATTTTCAGGCAGCTTTGCCCGCAGATTTTTGATATGCGTATGAACGGTGCTGCCGTCGCCGTCAAAATCGTATCCCCACACGCGCGATAAGATGATTTCATGGGATACCGTCCGGCCCCTGTTCTGAACCAATAGCATAAGGATCTCAAATTCTTTGAGCGTCAGGGGCAGCTCTACGCCACAGTAAAGCGCTCTGAAATCATCCGGCAGAATCGTCAGGTTGCTGCAGCGTATTTCTTTTGCCAACGCGCCGCTTCGCCTGAGCAGGGCTCCCACGCGTTTTAGCAGAAGCTGAATCTTGAATGGCTTTGTCACATAATCGTCCGCTTCCGCGTCAAACGCCTTGATTTGGTTTTCATCGTCTGAAAGAGCGGTCATCATCAGTATGGGCGTATTATTCAGCTTGCGAAACTCCCGTAATAGCTCATGACCACTCATCCCGGGCAGCATGATGTCGAGAATGACAAGCTGGTAAATATGATTATAAAAGTTTTTGTATGCTTCGTTACCGTCTATGCAGACATCTACTTTATATCCGGCTTCGATTAAAAAGGTTTTGACGGTATTGCCTATATGTTCGTCATCCTCGACAAGCAGAATTCGTATGTCCATAAATATTCCTCCTGAAAAAAATAGCATGCTCATCTGTAGTTTAACTGTAGTTATAAGATTTTTCTCTTCCCCTGTCAAAAATACGAAAAGCCCTTATGCAAGGGCTTTTTCCGAATCAGCATGATTAGAATGGCTTAACGACCATAAGTACCAATATAACAACCATCAGCAGCTGTGCCGCAATCTCAAGGGGTACGATCTTTTTTATCCACAATCTGAACTCGGCCGGTATTTCCTTACTGTGGTCCTGGCTTTCGGCAGTAAGCTTAAAGATCTTCTTCATACGCGGCTCAATCCATCCATCAATCATGACGACCATGACGAGCGATAACAGAATGGCCGTATTCAGCCATAATTGAGATAATCCCAGCTTGGTTATGATCATAAGACCAATACCGGTTAAAATGAGTACGGTTCCGCCGATCTTGAGAATAATGGTAAGTTTAGCCGTCACACCTAAAGCAAAGTTCAATTGACCGACGGTTCTAGCGGATCTTCTAATGATAGGCATTACGAATGCGGGCCCAATGACGGCGATCATAGCGAATATATGAACGACCAGCAGTAATCCAAACAAATTTTTATCTCCTTTCCCCTTAGCGCACCGTGATATGGCTTTGATAAGCTAAACCAACCCTTTTTCTATGAAACGCTCCTCCGAGTTCAAGATAGTCCAACATGCAGGTTACGACATCATCATAGGTTACATCGAGCTCTTGAAGCCGGCTGAACAAGTGACCGGCTATATCCGCCTCGGAATATTCCTTGATCGTCTCCGGCATCGGAATGGGCAAAGCATCCGTTGTAACATGCAGATGAGCCTGTGCCGGCAGCTCGTTTGAATTGATCATTGTACCCGGACACATGATGGACCAGTCAAGCTTCGTCTGCTGCAGCCTTTCGAGATTCCGGTTGTGATTCCTATACTCGGGCGGAAAGCCGGGTAAATGGTTGCCGATAAGGTCCGTATTCGGAATATCCAGCAGGCCGGCTCCTCCCATCATCCATACCCGTCCGGAGAAGCTGGATTGCAATTCGCATTGGCTGATAATGTTATCGACCATACGAATAAACTCTTCTCCCTGGCCCGCATGGCCGGCTGCAAGAATAGCGGCGTCTTGATGCGCGAGCGCCTCACCGACACTCGCCGGGTCCAAAATATCGTCTGCGATCACCTTCACATGCTTTGCGTAATGCTCGCCTAGTTGTTTATAAAGCTTTTCGGCATTTCGCACGAATGCGGTCATCTCATGCCCCCTTTTTATCCCCTGAACCAACACTCTTTTTCCCGTATTGCCCGTCGCTCCAAAAACAATCATTTTCATTGTTGATTCCTCCTCTTGAATAAACCCTAATATTGGTTAATTCAAACTTAGCACCGCTTCAAAATGTTGTTAAGAACCCACTTTAAAGTAGGGTACTAACTTAAAAGTAAGTATCAGGATTAAAGCCGCGGGAAGACAAAAAAAAGCTGCCCGGGATGTGGCAGCCTGTTGTTTGAACCAGCTCTATGACGCTGACTCTTCATATTTCCGCTTATTATGATTTTCTCCCCAAGCACACATCGCTTCCGCTACGGGAATCAAGGTTTTGCCATACTCGCTTAGCGAATATTCTACCCTTGGAGGGACGTCGGGATAGACCGTTCTGTCGACGATGCCTTCTCGTTCCAAATCACGGAGATGCTGCGAGAGCATTTTTTGGGATACATCGGGTATTAGCTTTTCCAGGTCGTTGAATCTCTTCTTGGATTCCATCAGATGCCATAAAATCAGAGGCTTCCATTTGCCGCTTAAAACATGAAGGAGCGTCTCGACCGGACATTCACGCTGATGAATCATTGACGAATCATCCCCTTACTTTTAAGTAAGTGCATTTCCTAAAAATTAACATAGCACACGATAGCTCTACAATCCAGTCGGTCATTTAAACGCAAAGAATCTGCCGATGTGTATTTAACCGGCAGATTACAATCAATGATTGCGATTGGGGTTTCTACTTACAGGTCCGTGGTTTTACTTAAATCCGGCTTAAGCAGCGGCAGGCCGGTAGAAGCGAATACTCCCAGCAAGACCAAAGCCCCTCCCCACAGCTGGACGTGTCGGATCGGATCACTGATAATCCAATGACCTGCCATGAGCGAGATAAATGGAGGTAGATTCATAAATATTGCCGCTGTTCCCGGTCCAGCCTCCGCCACTCCCTTTGTCCACCAAATGCCGGATACGGCTGTAATAAAGGCAAGCAGAATCAATAGAATCCAAGGCATCGATTGGTTTGAAGCTATCCATCTTCCCGCATACGCCTCGCTCCCCGCAATAGGAGCCATCATAAGCATGCCGATACCAACGGAATTTAGGTTCATGGTGCGCAACGACATCTTTTTCGCCAGAACAGGCGTAAACATCATGCTGGCGGTCATGCCTAACATTGCAAAAAATAATAGCCCGTCTCCGGCTGTAAGCCGTAAACGGTTATCCCCGATACCAACAATGATCGCAACCCCGGCAAAGCCGATGATTCCTCCGATCAGCTTCATGGTAGTCAGGTGCGTCTTCAGCGTTAGTCTCTCGAGGAAAATAGCAGCTAGCGGAGCCGCAGCATAGATCAAAGAAGCATTTGCAGCCGTGGACAAACGAAGTCCCTCAAAATAGAACGGCTGTTGAATCAATGTTCCGAATGCGGAAGACATCAGCAGGAGCAACCATGTCTGATGAGATAGTCTCGTTGTTTCTTTTTTTCGGTAGAGCAAAATCACGATCCAAGTCCAAGTTAGCGCCATTCGAAGGAAAGACAGCCCCATCGGTGAGAAGGATTGAAGCAGATGGGCACTAATTACGTAGCTGAACCCCCACGAAATGGACGTGCCAAGCAATGCCATTACTGCCGATTGACGCCCACTCCTCATCATTACGCCATCCCTCGCAATAAACGGTTACGCATTGGTCTTGCCAATGTTTCCGTAAGCAAGACGATCTTCTCCCCGTAGAACCCATTTCTCGCCATCGATGATAATCGCGTCGACTACCTCATTATAGAAGCTGTACCTGCCGGCAATTTCATGCACCTCGGGGAGTGGATTCTCGTATTGCCAGACAACGTCCTTGTATACTTTGTCGCCGACGCTTACTGTGTGGTAGGTGGCGAGACCTTTATATGGACATCTTGTGATCGTCTCTGACGGGATAAGATAGTTGAAGTCGATGTCCTCCTTAGGCAAATAATAGCGAGGTGTCAATCCTGTCTCTAAGAGAATGACCGGATTACGGCTATCCGCAATCACCTGGCCGCCCAGAAGTACTTGCACATGGCGAGAACTCGGTAAGGCATCAATGCGCGTATATGGATCCCGAGCGTGGACGAATATCTCTTCTTCTTCCTCAAACCAGGCATCGGCCTTCTTCCAAACAAATGCGATATAATCGGCGAGCAGCGCGCTTTTCGTTGTTGGTGTCGAATACGTCCAGGCAGCCCGTTCAATTAAGCCATTACCCGTATCGACATGCAAATACGTCGCTTCTCCTTTATTAGGGTTCAATTCGCGATGCGGAGATTCTAGCAGAAGATCCGTTCGCACGTCTGCTTTCGGAAAATAGTAGACCGGCAGCTTGCCGGTTTCCGTTACGACCAGTGCACGCTTGCTATCGGCGACGAAAACATTGCCGAACTTCACGCGGATCCAGCGGGGGCTCCGCTCCGCCCGAATTTGCCAATCTTCGCCTCCGATATCCCGAAGCGACCATTGCGGATCAAAATGTACCATTGTTTCACATCTCCTTTATATACTAGTAGCGAATGCCTCTCTTGCCGCTTCAAGCATTTCTCCGTTTTTAATCATAGCGTAGGCGGTTTCTATATCTTTACTGATGTTGCGGTCTTCCGCGAGAAACGATACCTGTTTTCGAAGAGCCGCATGAATTGAGCGTGTCCCCCTGCCAAGCACAGACTTACCGGTGGCGGCATTGCGCAGATCAACCGCCTGCGCGGCATGCAGCACCTCGATGCCGATGATCCAGCGCAGCCGGTCGAGGATCTCCCTCGTCTTTGCCACGACGAAAGGCGAATTGGCCGCGTGATCTTCGATTTCGCCTGCAAGCGCAAAATAATCGGCAGATGCCGGATTGGATAGATGTCGGATTTCCGCGTCGAGGGATGTCGCGGTTTTTTGCGCGGTGCAATAGCCGATTGAGGAAGCTTCGTTTGGTGTCAGAAAACGGCTCAAGCCGGTAAAGGAAGGCGTACCGAGCTTGATGATCCGATAACACGCGGCCCGTGACACATGATGCAGGGCACTGCCAAGCATCTCGAAGCCAAGCGTCCATGAGACCGCTTCGAAATTCGCGCAGGAGACGATGCGGCCCTCGTCCGCAAGCACGCATGGATTATCATCCGAGCCGTTTAACTGGATTTCCAGTTGCTCGGCTGTGTAGCCAAGCGCATCGTATGCTGCGCCATGAATGTGGCAAGCATCGCGGAAGCTCAGCGGATCCTGCAGCGATTCTGGATTATAATGCTGCCATATATCGCTGTCTTGTAGTGCCGATCGCACGCCGGCGACACTTCGCAGCTGACCTGGATACGGTCTGACGCGATGAACTCCCTCCTCAAGAGGACTGACGTTACCGCTCAACCCCTCTAGCGACAAGGCATATACGATATCCGCCAGCTCCAACAATTCACCAATTTCGTGTAAAACGAGAGCCCCCGTTCCAGCCGCGTGCGCATTGGAGCTGACGATAGCGAGCCCGTCTCTCGGCCCGAGTGTAAGCGGCGTCAATCCTGCAGCAGACAACGCCTCCAACGCGGGAAGTCGGCGGCCTTCGTATTCGGCCTCCCCTTCCCCTATGAATGCAAGCCCTATATGGGAAAGTGTTGTAATATCAGCTGCACCAACGGATCCACGCAACGGGAGTACCGGATGGACGCGTCGATTCAGGCATTCGGCATACCTCAGAACGATGGATGGATCCGCGCCGGAGCAACCAACCAATAACGTATTCAATCTAGCGAGCAGAACAGCCCGGACCTCGGGCTCAGATGCATAGGGCCCGATTCCCGCGGAATGGGAGCGAATCAGATTGCGGTTAAATTGTTCGAAGAAAACCGCTTCAATGGTTTTATCTTTGTTCCAGCCCACGCCCCGGTTCAACCCGTACACCGGGACGTCCCGATCGGCTAATTCAAAGATTAGCCGGCGCGCCGCGTTCACTCGTTCCCAAGCCGGCGCGGCGATTTCGATCTTCCTCCCGCCGTATGCAACCTCATATACGTCTGCTATCGAAAGGCTGCTGCCATCCAGGTGCAGTATGTCAGACATGCGCCTTCACCGTTTCCGGGAATGCATGGCGGTACAGCTCGATACCAAGCGCAAGTTCTACCTCTGGATAGACGCTAGGGTCTTTGACACTGGAGCTTAGCGGAATAAGAGACTTGTCGATAACGAAGACGCCGATATCCTGACCTGCTTCGATATGGCCAACGCTGACAGGTCTGCCGGTCTCCAGTGAGAAGGTTGTGATGACATCGGGGAACGTGCTCTTACGAATCCCTTGGTTGTCGACGACTGCCATATATTCGTTCATGACATGCAGCGTCAATCCGCCTTCGCCCTGCACGTCGATCTCGATCGTGCCGATATCGAACGCGCCTGAATAGCGAACGTTCTTCCGCGATACCTTACCTCGGCCAATGAACAAACCTCCCGTATGCGTTTCAATCGCCTTCAGGATGCCTTCGGCATCCGCGCCGCTCGCCTCAGCTTGCAGAATTGTGCGGCCCAATTCGATTGCAATGGAAATACCTCCTACGGCCGCGTGTTCCTTAATATAGCTAGCCGGCAACGGATGGCGGGCCGCGGCGATGAACCCGCCTGCCATATCAGCTGCCGTGCGCAGAATATTGGAGGTTTTAGCCGGGGTTCCGGTCGTCACTAGCTCGATATATGTCCCGCTATCCGGCTTACCGCCAGCTACGGCTTGAATCGTCTCGAAGTCGATGCGGGACGCAAGTCCGAGGGAACCCATTTTGCCCGTAGGGTGGGCACGGATGTCACCGGTCGCGTCAACAACGACGAGTCCGAGCGCCGCCGCGGGGAGCCACCCGTTAATGCTGCTGGACATGCCGTTTTGCGGCGTCATGACGCCGACGATTTTGCCTTCGTAACGCTCCTGAACCAGTTGAACGGCTTTAATATAATCCTTTCCGAGCATCTGCCAATCCGTGCCTGCCGGCGCGCCGATTGCCGTACAGGTCAGAACAATGGCATCCTCCGGCAGTTCGTCGACCGATACTAGTTTAGGCCTGCCAACCGTGACAGCAGCTCCGCCAATTTCAAGACCATGATCCACCCAACCTCCGCCGCCGGAGGCGAAGACGGATCCGCCTCTTACCGCGGCGACGACATCTTCATGTGTTAATTCACGCATTAGGATTACCTCCATATTGCTCCGTCGCGATGCGACGGATGCCTTTGTTTTGAATTTCGTCATGGGATTCCGTGTAGCCGGCGTCCGCGTATCGAAGGACGCCAAGAGTTGTATCGTTGGTCAACGAGGTGCGAAGACGCTCGTCCGCGATTTCGGAACCGTCGGCGACGACCGTAATGCCCGCACTCGTCATATAACCAGCGTATCCTCCGCCGCCGGAATGAATCGCGACCAGATCTGCCATGGATGAGCAGCTCATCATGGCATTTAGCAGCGGCCAATCCGCGATTGCGTCACTGCCGTCTTTCATTCGTTCCGTCATAATATTTGGATGCGCCATCGCTCCTGCGTCCAAATGGTCACGCGAGAAAGCGACGGGTCCCGATAGCTTGCCTTCCCGAACCATCGTATTTACCGCGAGGGCAAGCTTCGTCCGGTCCCCGTGGCCAAACCAACCGATGCGGGCGGGTAATCCTTCAACCGGAACATGGACTTTCGCCAGCCGGATCCAGTTTGCGACGATTTCGTTGTCGCCAAAGGCTTGAAGAATATAATCATCGATTTTTGCGATATCGCCCTGATCACCGCTTAATGCAATCCAACGGAAAGGCCCGATCGCTCGCGCGAACAACGGGCGCAGGAACGCTTCCGTGAAAATATCGATGTCAAAGGCATTTTCGACGCCGTATAGCTTTGCTTGGGTACGAATGTTGTTGCCGTTATCGAAAACAATGGCCCCCCGTTCCTTAAAACCGAGCAAAGCGCGGACTTCGGCGGCAATGGAATGGCCCGCGTCGTCCTTCAGCCTGTCCGGATTCTCAGCCCGAACCGCCACCACCCGCTCTGGTGTATAACCGCTCGGAATATATCCGTAAAGCAAATCATGCGCTGAGGTCTGATCCGTCACAATATCCGGCACAATGCCTCTGCGAAGCAGTTCCGGATAAACGTCAGCGGCATTGCCAAGCAAGCCGACCGACAGACTTTCGCGGGTCGTTACCGCTTCGCCAATCCAGCGAAGCGCCTCGTTCAGATCTGACGTTTTGCGTTGCAGATAGCCGCTCGCTAGGCGTTTGTCGATACGCGCTACATCCGCTTCCACGCATAAAATGGCGGCTTCGGCCATCGTTCCGGCTAGCGGCTGAGCACCGCCCATGCCTCCAAGTCCCGCCGTCAAGATAAACTTGCCGCGCAAGCTGCCTCCGAAATGCAGTCTGGCAATACTTTGGAAAATTTCGTAGGTGCCCTGAATGACTCCTTGCGAGCCGATGTACTGCCAGGCAGCCGCGGTAAGGCCACCCCAGACGATTAAGCCTTTCTCCTGTAAATCATAAAAATGCTCGCTTGTCGCCCAGCGGCCGACAAGGTTGCAGTTGGCCATGATGACGAGTGGTGCCCGTTTGTGGGTGCGAAATATGCCGATTGGTTTGCCTGATTGTATGACGAGCGTTTCCCCCTCCTCCAATTGTTTCAACGTGTCCACGATCGCGTGATAAGCAGGCCAGTCGCGGGCCGCTTTGCCAAGCGAAGCATAAACGATCAGTTCCTTCTGGTTCTCCCCGTTCTCCAGCACGTTTTCAAGCATGCGCAGCAGTGCCTCTTGCCGCCACCCTTTGCAGCGCAGTTTACTCCCCCGCGCAGCTTCGATTCGATTCTCGTTTGCATGTACCGTCATTGGGGATTCACCTCTTTGTTTGAGATTGGACGTTGGCGTATCGACTTTCGGGTCGTTTCAGCCCGAGATGATCACGAAGTGTCGCGCCGGTATAGTCCAGTCGGTACAGACCTCGCCGCTGAAGCTCAGGCACGACCAGATCGACGAAATCATCCAAGCCGCCTGGCAGGTGCGGGAACATGACGTTAAAGCCGTCAGCTGCTCCGGCAAGGAACCAGGCTTCAAGTTGATCCGCGATCTGTGTTGGCGTGCCTGCTATGCCGCGGGAATTAACCCGTTTATACAACTGGCGGATTGTCAGAGCTTCGCGTTCCAGCAGCTGCAGGATACGTGTCAAATTACTCTTGCTTTGATTAAAGCCTTCCAATTGGGGCACGTACGGGAGCGGTTCGTCCAGTGGATAATTGGAGATATCGCGGCCTAAATAATGCGAGAGAAGATCCAAGCCAAGACGCTCCGGCGTCAACTCATTTACGGCATCCAGTCTTTCTTTTGCTTCTTCTTCCGTTCTACCGATAATCGGCAGCACGCCCGGTAAAATTTTTAGATCATCCCGTGAACGTCCGTATTTAGCCATGCGGTCCTTGATGTCGTCATACAGTGCTTTTCCGTCTTCGACCGTGCCGAACGGCCCAAAGGCGGAGCCCGGCGCAAAGACGACCTCAGCCGAAGCGGCTGCCAATTCTTTACCTGCCTCCGACGCGCCGGCTTGAATGAGAACCGGATAACCTTGCGGCGGCCGCGAAACATTCAAGGGACCTCGTACTGCAAAATTCGCAGATTTATGATGAAGCGTGTGCAGTTTGGACGGATCAGCAAAATTGCCTCCTGCCTTGTCGAACAGAAGCGCATCGTCGTCCCAGCTGTCCCAAAGCCCTTGAGTGACGTCCACAAACTCCCTGGCACGACCGTAACGGTCTTTATGCTGCGGATGCTGTCCTAACCCGAAATTACGTGCTTCTTCGTCAGTTTGGGATGTGACGATATTCCATCCCGCACGGCCTCCGCTCAAGTGGTCCAGCGTAGCCAGTTTTCGTGCAATATGATAAGGCTCGTTGTAGGTCGTCGACACCGTTGCAGCTAGCCCGATCCGACTTGTGACGGCCGCCAGCGCCGAGAGTAGCGTAAACGGTTCCGGGCGAATGCTGTTCGATTGCGCAACACCGGATTCGAAGCGATCCCACACGTATAACTCATCCGCGTAAAAGAACATGTCGAACTTGCCGCGTTCCGCCGTTTGAGCGATGTGCTTATAATAATTGAAATCCATCAGGCCGGCGGCGTCCGATTCCGGATGCCGCCAGCTGGAGATATGCTCGCCTGCCGGAAAATACATCATGGCACCAAGCGCCATTTGTCGTTGTTTCTTGCTCATGCTTTCTGCCCCCCTTTTATTTTTTGAGCAAACCTTCGCTCTGCAGCCATTCCTTCGCTACATCATTTGCCGGACGCTTCTTCAGCTCCACTTCACCGTTCAGTTTCTGCATCTCGGCATCGTCGATGGTGCCGGCAAGTTTATTAATAATGTCCTTCAACTCGGGATGTTTCTCCAAGGTCGCTTCGCGAATGACCGGAATGGCGTAATACGGCACGAAGACGTGCTTATCGTCATCGAGTACGATAAAGTCTGCGGTAGGAATCTTGCTGTCTGTCGTATATACGTCCGTAACGTCGATAATACCTTGCTCAATCGCCTTATAACCAAGGGCATTGTTTTGAATCGTTTTGATCTCTTTGAATTTTAGATCGTATACCTTCTCTAATAGCGGCCAAGTATCTTCGCGCTTCAAAAATTCCTGACTCGTGCCGAAGACGATTTCACCCGCGTGCGCCGCCAGTTCCGAAGTGGATTTGATGTTCAGCTTACTTGCGACCTCTTTGCGCAGTACGAGTGCGTACGTATCGTTAAAGCCAATTTGGTCCAGCACGTCAATGTGGTTCTTTTCTTTAAGCTGCTGCTTGACGACGTCGTAGGCTTTCTGCGGATCATATTCGGGCTTGGCCTTCAGGATATTCAGCAGCGCCGTTCCGGTATATTCAACATAGGTATCGACGTCACCCGCATCGATCGCTTTCCACAGCAGGTTATTGTCTAGCGTCGTCACGTTTGTTTTCAGCTTCGTATTATCCTCGATCAGCAGCTTAATGGCGTTGGCCATAATATCGGATTCCGCGAAGCCTTTGGTTGCGATGGTGATCGTATCCTCCGCCGAAGACGAGGCGGACTCCGATTTCCCGCAACCCGCTGTTCCTAAAAGCACAAGGAATGCCAGCCCTCCAGTGAATGCCACCTTCCGCCAATATCTGCCATGCACGCTCACTCTCATGTTCCCCATTTCATATCTCCTCTCGAGTTTTCCTTATTGTTTGGTATAGTGACGCAAGCCCTTCGGCGTTAAAACCCGGTTCAACCCCAACAGCAGGACATTAACCACGATGACGAGCAGCGATACCGGTATAGCTCCCTCCATGATGGTAGTCGTATTAATCATGAAAATACCCCGCGTAATGATATCGCCGAGTCCGCCGGCGGCGATGTACGTGGCGATGGTCGCCAAACTAATCGTTTGCACGGCCACGAGCCGGACCCCCGCCATGATAACGCTGCGCGCTATAGGAAGTTGAACCATCCATAAAATTTGCCATCTCGTCATCCCCATTCCCGTTCCCGCCTCTATAAGCGCGGGATTAACTCCGCCGATGCCAACGTATGTATTTTGCAAAATGGGCAGAAGCGAATATAACGTCAACGCGATAATCGCCGGTTTCGTTCCGATGCCAACAAACGGGATCATGAAACCGAACAGTGCCAGACTTGGGATTGTCTGAATAACCGAGACAACCGTAATGACGCCGTTTGCCAATCTGCGATAGGCGGTCAATGTAATACCGGCTGGAATGGCGATAAGGCACGCAATAAGTACCGATAGGAACGATAGCCGAAAATGTTCGCCGGTTTTCTGCACGATGAGCGGCCAATCGGCTTGCAAGGTGTTCCACACTTGATCCATAAGCGGATTACTCCTTTCAAGTAATTAAATGCTGTATTCGCCATACCGTTCAGTACCCAAAAATTCGCGGACGAAATGTCCAGCTGGCTGATCTAGGAGTTGGGCAGGCGTCCCCAATTGGATGATGTTTCCTTCACGGAGAAGTACGACCAAATCAGCAATTTTCAGTGCCTCGTCAATATCGTGTGTCACGAATATGATTGTTTTCTGAACTCGTTCGTTCAGCTTGATCAATTCTTTTTGCAGTTGTACGCGACTGATTGGATCGAGTGCACTGAAAGGCTCATCCATAAGAATAATGGAGGGGTCGGCGGCGAGGGCGCGTGCGACTCCTACGCGCTGCTGCTGCCCGCCGCTTAGTTCATGCGGATATCGGCCTCGAAATCGCATAGGATCAAGTCCGATCAGTTCAAGCAGTTCATCCGCACGAGCATTGTAACGCTGTTTCTTTTCCCCCTTTAGCCGTGGCACGATTGAAATATTCTCAGCGATCGTCATGTGCGGAAACAATCCGATTTGTTGAATGACATACCCTATTTTTCGCCGCAGCGTGACCGGGTCTAGCTGCGAGATTTCTTCCCCTTCGACGAATACGCTGCCTGATTCCGGCTCGATCAACCGGTTGATCATCTTAAGTAGCGTCGTCTTCCCGCAGCCTGACGGACCGATGATCGTAACAATTTTTCCAGCCGGTATAATGAGATTGAATCCGTCCAGCACATTGCCCGAACCGTAGTTTTTCGTCACTTTCCTGAATTCCACCGCGGTACAGTTGTTCATGGCGTTCTCCCTTCCGTAAAAAAAATATTAAACTTATCTTTTTAGTCAGATTTATAGATGAAAAATGAGTCCTTTTCCCTCCTTTTTGAAGTGTCCGATACAGACTATCGGAATTCTTCCGCTCCCGGTAAACAAAAAAGGTCTCATTTTCCCTTCCGGGAAAATGAGACCTCCTATCGCCAGGTGAGCCTCTTAATTATTACAATGTGATAAACACATCTTATAATTTAATATTATTATGGAATCATGGTCCTGTCAATGAAATATTTTCTAGTAAACTTGTCGGAATTATAAGCTATCCATTCCCTAGCCTGCGCGACAACCGCTCGGATGCATCAAGCAAATATCCTGCCATCTCCTTGTCGTATTCGGCATTGCTGCGAAAATTCGGACCCGCTATGGAAATACTCGCAACGATGAGCCCATGCGCATCGAAAATCGGGGCTGCCATAGCGAAAATATCGGGATCGACTTCACCGTGCGTGATGCAGTAACCGTTGTTTTTGATAATCTCAAGATCCTCAGCAAGCTTTGACCGTTCCGACTCGGAACCAAGCGTGTCAAATACACGTTCGATCGTCCGTTCGTTTTCATAAGCGAGTATACATTTTCCCGACGCGCCGGAAGCGAGCGGCAGCACGCGGCCATTTTCCACGGCGAATTGCAGAAGACCTTGGCTCCTCACGTTTTGTATACATACGCAGTTCAGTCCTGTCCGTACGAACAATACGGATGTTTCTTGGGTTTGCGCAGTCAATTCCTCCATGATTGGCAGAGCGAGCGGCAATAACTCGCGGTGCATCTGCTGGCTGAGACTCCTTGCCAAGTCTAAGATCCTTAAGCCAAGGCCAACTTGGCTCTTTCCACGCCGCTCTACGATGCCGTTCTGTTCAAGCGTCTGTAAAAAACGATAAGTTGTGCTCTCCGGAATGGATACTTTCTCGGCAATCTCGCTTACCGTCAGCGTATCGTTGGCTTCCGATAAAGCAAACAAAATATCAAGCGCCCTATTCAATGTTTGTGTTCCGTTCATGATGCCCCCCTTGTACAAGTACGTGTATAAATATATTACATCGCCTCAAAACGAAAAAAAAAAGACTTCCTGCAATCAGGTCAGTCCCGTTAGCCTTCATTCCACTATTCTATTAATCATGCAGCATTTGAATTTAGCTTTAGGCGAGCACCGGTTTAATTTCGTTCGCGTTAAAAAAATCGAGCGCCGAGAGATGCCAAGTTAATTCGCCGTCCCGTTCGCCGTCAATATACGTCTCAACGCGTTCATTATAGAAAGAAAGGAGCCCTTTGATTTTCGGGATTTCGGGAATCGGGTTCTCATAACTCCATACGATATTCTCATGCGTTTTACTGCCAATATTCGCGGTCCAATAAGAAGCTTCCCCTTTGTAAGGGCAACGTGTCCGATGTTCCGTCGCCGTAAGCAATTCCTGCCTGACATCTTCCGCTGGCAAATAATAACGCACCGGAAGGCCAGTCTCAAATACAATAACAGGACGCTGGCTCTCCGCTACTGTAATGCCGTCGATTACGACGCGAATATGGCGGGAGCTTTGCAGCGCATCGACGCGCTTATACGGGTCGCGAGGATGCACGAAGATTTCTTCTTCTTCCTCAAACCAGGCGTCAACCTTGTTCCAATAGAACGATACATAACCTTTTATCGCTTCGGATGGAGCAATTGCCTCTTGATACCCCCAGACAGCATTTTCGGAAACGCGGCCGTTGGCTTCGATAGTCCAATACGACGCATCGCCTTTAAATGGGCAATAGGTAGTGTGATCCGTTGCGACGAGCAAGTCAGTCCGGATGTCCTCGATCGGGAAATAATAGACTGGCAAATGACCGCGTTCATGCAGCGTCAGTACCCGTTTGCTGTCGGCAATCGTTTCTCCGGCAAACTTTACGCGAATCCTTCTCGGATTGGCGTCGATTTTAACAACCTTTTTTGTGTTCGTGCTCATGCTTAATCCTCCTTTAAAATATCATATATAGGTAAGTTGTTATCACAATGAGATAATAACATGGAATTTTCAGGGGCACAATCATATTCCTACTATTTTTATCGAAATTATTATTTAAATATGGAGGCGCCTAAATCTTGCAGGAGATTAATCGGTCGGAGATGCCAATAATGCATAAAATTAAACAGCCGGTCAAATTGACCGGCTGCAACGAACGTTCAAGGTTTTTCTTTCTGGGAAAATGTTAGTCCTTATTCCTTCACCATACGGTTCGTAATGCTGCCGAGTTTCTCGATTGAGATTGTGACCATGTCCCCGTCCTTCAAATAGACTTGCTTTTCCGGCGGGTAACCAAGCACGACGCCTTCCGGCGTTCCTGAAAGAATAATGTCTCCCGGCGAGAGTGTCATATGCTGAGAAACGTAGCTGACGATCTCTTTGCAAGGAAAGATCATATCGGACGTGTTGGAGTTTTGGCGAATTTCTCCGTTTACGGTTGTTTGGATTGCTAGGTTGTTTGGGTCGCCTACTTCATCCGCCGTGACCAAGTAAGGACCAAGCGGCGAGAAGCCATCGCATGATTTGCCAAGCAGCCATTGTTGGCTCCTCATCTGCAGGTCCCGCGCGGAAATATCGTTGACGCAGCAATAACCGAATACGTGGTCCAGCGCATTATTTTCGGAAAGATATTTTGCTTGCTTACCTATGACGATAGCAAGCTCAGCCTCGTAATCCACTTTGCTCGACACGCGCGGGAGCGGTACATCGTGTCCGTGCCCCGTGAGCGTGTTGTTGAACTTGTTAAACAAAATCGGATAGTCCGGAATCGTCGCGTTTGTCTCCTCCGCATGCCGGCGGTAATTGAGTCCGATACAGATGATTTTTTGCGGATTCGTCACGCAAGGACCGTAGTTAAGCGAATCTGCTTCGAGCCAATAGGGGCTCAGGTGAGCGGCGGAAGAGGTTTTCTCCGCAAGATTGCCAAGCGCTTCGACAGCCGGCTTTCCTTCGGCAATGACGGAATGAACATCCGTTGGCACTTTGCCGGCCATACCTAGCTCCCGTGCAGAGGAAGAGACGTCGAGTACGCCTAAGTCCGTTTTGACTCCAAGTTTATATTCGCCGTTCTCTATAAAGGTTAATAGTTTCATAATTTCCTCCTAAGCGTTTTTTCCGAATACGACTCCTCCGTCGATATATAACGGGGATCCCATCATGAATTTAGATTCATCCGACGCGAGAAAGACAGCCGCTTGCGCAACGTCTTCCGGCCTGCCCAAGTCTCCGCTCAGCTGGCGTTTGCGCAGTGATTCGTAGGCTATATGGGGATCGTCATACGATCTGGCAAGAAAATCTTCAACAAACGGCGTTAGTATCGTTCCTGGCAGCAAGGCGTTTACGCGAATGTTGTATGGGGCGTAATCAACTTGCATCGATTTAGTAAGGGCCAGCACGGCGCCCTTGGACGCCGAATAAGAGGCGCGGCGAGCAAGTCCGATCTCCGCGATGCATGACGACATATTGATGATGTTACCGGATTTACGCTCCATCATGCCGGGAAGGACGTATTTGCTCATTAGAAAAACGCCGCGTACATTGACTTCGATTACCTTGTCCCATTGCTCCGGCTCGGTCTCGTGAATGGCGCCGACACCGCTGATTCCCGCATTATTGAAGAGCACGTCGATGCGGCCGTACTTCTCATGCGATTGTTTAACAAGCTCTTGCACGGACTGCGGATCGGCGACGTTCGCTTGTATGAATGTCGCTTTGCCGCCTTTGTCTCGGATCTGCTGTGCGGTTTCTTCTCCTTTAACGGGATCAAGGTCGTTCACAATGACGAAGGCGCCTTCATCGCCGAAACGCAGCGCCGTGCTTCTGCCAATCCCCGAGCCCGAGCCGGTGATTAAAGTGACTTTATCGAGTAACCTCATGGGGTGCCTCCAATCTTATTCTTAAGCTTATAGCCGAAGAAAGTTGATGCGCATCAATTCTTAGCATCATCGGATCTTCCCTTCACTAATTATCGAATCCGATATTCGTCGAAGTATCGAGGCAAGATAGTCGTGGAAGCACCCGGCATTTGCGGCAGTACGTAATGACCGTCCTTCACCGTTGCCGGCTCTTCGAAAATATGCCGGATCCACGGAATATACTCGAGCATGATGGCGCTTGGCGTCGAAGCGACGAGGTGCTGATGAATTTGGCCCATATCGCCTACGTGAGGACAAATCGGCACGTCATAGGCTGCAGCCAAACCGGCTACTTGAAGCCATTCGGTAATCCCCGCAACACGGGTTACGTCCACTTGGCAATACTCCAACGCACCATTGTGAATATAATCCCGGAAGGCATACTTGTTGTACACGTGCTCGCCTAAAGCAATCGGTACGTTTAGTTCGTCCGCAAGCTTTTTATGTCCCAAAATATCGTCCGGATTGAGCGGTTCCTCCAGCCAGAACAGATCGAATTCCTCCAGCTTTTTGCCCCATGTCATTGCCGTGTTGATGTTCCATTGCTGGTTGACGTCGATCATGAAGATAACATCGTCGCCGATCGCTTTGCGTACTGCTTTGCAGCGATCATAATCTTCGCGCGGATCCGGCTTGCCGACTTTGATTTTAACGCCCGTAAAGCCCGATTCTACGATCTCCGTTACGTCTTTAAGCAAACGTTCCTGTGACCAATTAAGCCAGCCGCCGTTTGTGTTATAGGCTTTAATAGGCTTGGATTTCGCTCCGCCGAGGTACTGCCATAATGGCTTGTTAGAAGCCTTCGACATAATGTCCCAGAGCGCGATATCCACCGCTGCCAAAGCCATATGAGTCACGCCCGACCGTCCGATCCAATGCATTTTCCCGTAACGCATCTCATTCCACAACTCTTTCACCATAAAGGGATCTTTACCGACGAGAAGCGGAGCGTAGTATTTGTCGATCGTATCGACGATCATATCGTCGCCATGCGCGCAAGTACCCGTGTAACCGTAACCGATAAATCCTTCATCCGTATAGATGCGAACGCCCGATAATCCCCAGTGCGTGGCTACGTTAATGGCATCGGTAATCGGGGGTGTAATCGGGACATGCAGAACAAAGCTTTCGACCTTTGTGATCTTCATCTTCACAGGCTCCTTCGTATGTATATTATGGTCATCTATTAATACCCAAGCGAAGCGCCGCCGTCGACGGGAAGCGCAACCCCTGTCACGAAACCGGATGCATCGCTGGCCAGAAAAAGAGCGGTCTGCGCGACTTCTTCCGATGTCGCAGGTCTGCCCAAAGGATGCATGGCGTTCAAATCTTGGACGGTTTGAACCGGATCATCCTGTTGGCTGATCCATTGCTCCAGCAATGGCGTCGTAACGCCAGCGGGACAGATGCTGTTCACGCGAACGCCGTATGGAGCGTAATCCAGTGCCAATGCTTTGGTCAGGGCGTTCATCCCGCCTTTGGTTGCCGCATAGACCGGATTCATTTTTTGTCCGATCAGACCATTCAGCGAAGACATATTGACAATCGATCCCCGCGTATTTTTTAGTTCCGCGATGGAATGCTTGATCATCAGAAAGACGCTCTTGAGATTCACGTTGAAGATTCGATCCCACTCTTCCTCTTCAACCTCTTCCAGATATTTAGGCATGATGGCTGCTGCGTTGTTTACCACAATATCGATGCGTCCGAATTGACGCACCGTCTCTTGGATGAGCCGCCGTACTTCTTCGTCCTTGGACACATCGGTCTGAACAGCGACGATGTTTCCGCCATTGGTCTGCATTTGTTCAATAACGCGTGCTGCATCGTTCACAATCCGGTTAGCGATAACCACGTTTGCTCCTTCCGCTGCGAATAACCGGACGATTGCTTCCCCGATGCCGGATGAACCTCCGGTGACAATGGCCGTTTTACCCGATAACTTCATCTTTATTCCCCCTTTATCATGTATCGTACACGATTTTAGATAAAAAACTTATACAAAGAACGCACGCGTCCGTTTGTACGAGTTTTCCAGATGCTTTTTAAGTGCTTGTTCCGATGACTGCTGATCCCTTACCATCAGAAATTGAACGATTCGCATATGCTCTTCCCACTCATCTTGAATCAACTGAGCATTCAAATCCTTTTGGTACAGGGCCAAATATCTTTGAATTTTCTCAATATAAGATTCGATTAAGCTTTTCAACGATTGGTTGCCGCAGTAATTCAGAATCAAGCCATGCAAGCTCTCATTCATCTGGGCAATAACCTGAATGCGCTGCTCGCCCGACGAGAGATCGGAACTCGGGTACTCTTCCATCTCTCTTTTCAATTGTTCCAATTGCGAAGCCGGAATCGAATGAACAGCTTTGCGGATAGAGAGACACTCCAGCTCCATTCGGATTTCGAACATTTCGTCCAGCTCTTGCAGCGACATCTTGGCTACGAACATGCCTTTGAAAGGTACCGTGTCTACCAAGCCCTCGGCTGCTAATCGGGACAGCGCTTCGCGGATCGGGATGTTGCTGACCTCGAGATCGCGGGCCAATTGATCGATGTTGATTTTCTCGCCTGGCGCAATCTCGTGGTTTAGAATATGGCCTTTAAGCAGCGTGTAGATTTCTTCCGTTAGTACATAACGATTTAAGTTTTTTTTCATCACATCATCGCCTTGCCGTTTCATATATCATACACGATTTATTCTAGCTAATCTTTCCTTTTATTGCAACACTGTATTTCTCCCCCTTTTCTATGTCCCCAGCTGCAACAAGATTCCGAGTCACGCTACCATCTCACATTCGTCCATCCCTTCTGGCTTTCGGTGCGATAACGTTGAACCCACTGCTCCGCATACTCATCAGCGAGCTTATCGAATGCTGGTGGCGCTATTTTCACACCTTCTGTCCGAATGCCGAGATACTGAAGCACTCTCAGGACCGTACCTTCATAATCCTCAATGAAATCCTCATAGACAACTGTCATTGGGGAGATACCGTTTTTCGTGAAGAATTCTTCAAGCGCTGCCTCAAACATGACACTTTCCTGAATGAGATGATGTAACGCGTCATAATTGTACTGGTCTGCAAGGTTACATTCCTTCGGCTGTGTGCCTGTGCTTCTATGCCATTCATCGGATACGATGGCTCTCCACCACGATACGGCTAGCCTTACTTTGTTGCGGCGGGTCATGAAGATATGTTTGTTGCAATTTGGGAAGGCAGTACTCCACACCTCTGCGCTCGATACTTCGGATGACAGATCGAACATTTTGCGGAACGCATCGATCCATTGCTGCTCATATCCTATTTTGATACCGAAGATACCATTCGGCGTCGTACCATGCTGCCATATATTCTCAAGATTATTTAAATTAAACGCTGCTGGATCATTCCACTCGTAATGCAGCCATTCCGCGGGATCACCTGCTACGCCTGTCGAAGTGAGCGCTTTATTGAGAAGCGTGCTGCCCGTACGCTGCGAGAACCATATCGTATAGCTTTGTGTTGGTTTTTTCATTGAATTTCCTGCTCCTTTTGATGGATTGAATATTTTCGATCAATAAATTCAACGAGCTGCTGTGCGCATTGCCCTACTGACCGATGCTCTGTATCTAGGGTTAGCTCCGGCTGCGGCGGCGGTTCATAACGTCCATCGATTCCTGTAAAATCACGTATTATTCCTTTTCGAGCTTTACGGTACAGCCCTTTAGGATCTCGTTGTTCACATGTGTCAAGTGAACATCGCACATACACCTCAGCGTACGACTGTTCATCGAAACGCATGCGAATCAGCGCTCGCATTGCCTCTGTAGGCGTAATCATTGGTACGAGGACGATAAAGCCAACATCCAAGAACATCGCAGTTACCTCAGCTGTACGCCGCAAGTTTTCCGTTCGATCCGCTTCTGTATAACCAAGATCAGAATTTAACCCAGCCCGCAGCATATCGCCATCAAGCACGACACAACGATAACCGCGATCGATTAATAACCGCTCCACCCGCAGACTGATTGTCGTTTTGCCAGAGCCGGACAAACCGGTAAACCATACAACCCCTACACGGTGTTGATTGGCAAGCTTAATTTCATGTTGTTTGATCATACTCTCTCCTTTCTATACAATAACTTGCGTATTAATTGGGAACGGTTTCTATTTTATCAACTGTTACCCATCCAAGAATAGGCAACAAACCGTTCAACCGATTCTTGACTTATAACAAAAGCCGCAATGGAGTAGATCCAATGCGGCTTAAGGTTAAAATCTTCTATTTCTTTTTTGCATATACTATTTTTTTAATCGTGTCGCATGATAAATAGAAGCGTTCCGTAAGCTGGTCGATCGTCGCACCTCGCGAGAATAATTCCCGTATTTGGCCATTACGCTGTTCAAGCCTCTGTCTTCCGCCAGATTTGACGCCCCAGCCTGCACGGTCTCCCTCCGGCTTCGGCACGTACATCATGACGCCATTCATATATTTCTGAACTTCCCGCAGCAGCTGCTCCGGCAAGACCATATCCGCTTTAACATATTTCATGATAGTTGCCCCACTCCTACGTAATAGATTTCATTACACTAGGGGCAAAGCCTATCACTATAAACGTTCAAGCTACCTAACGCATAGGCGGTTTATCAAAAATCATGTATCATGCTCTATACAAACAACCGCCGTTGTTTATAGTGTAGACTTTGCACAGAGCAGCGTTTCTTCGATCATCGGTAGTACCTCCTCATTTACTTCAAATATCGTGTTCTTATGATTGAGATATTAATGTCAATTCCTTATATTGTAAAGTAAAACTCCTATTTTTAACTTCAATTTATTAAAAATGGCAGCCGATTAGGGATCAGCTGCCATTTTATCGATTCGAACGATTCTTTCTTATTTGCTGTAAAGCAACGGGAAATATTCATTGTTGAAAGGCTGTCCGTCATATGGTCGAGGACCAATTAGTCGAACATTATCATGTCTACCCCTGCCTTTTTTATAAACCGTATCCCCAGGCATCAGATGCGCAACGATGGAAAGGCGCGGTTGCTCTGACAGATTTGGTCCGGAACCGTGGAACGTTAATCCATGGTGGAAGCTAGCCTGGCCGGCTTTCAATAGGCACGGCTCATCCTTCCATTCCCCCAATTCGGAAAACTTCCGCTTAAGACCATCCAGATCCTGGTCGAAAAAAGCAGCGCTTCCTTCGACCACTCCCCACTTGTGAGAACCCAATATCGTTCTCATTCCCCCATTGCTTAGATCGGTATCCTGCAAGGCAATCCAGACGGTTACCATATTCGTTGTACTGCTGCATTTCCAAAAGCCATAGTCCTGATGCCATCCTACATTGCCCAGCATTGTTTCCTGTCCTGCGGCGCTAGGCTTGTAGATGACTTGATCATGCCAGAGTCTAATCGAGGATTCACCGATTAAATCAGCGGACATACGTCCTAAATCCGGATGAGTTACAACGTGTTTAACCTCGTCATTAATCCACCAGCCGTTATCGTGTTTTCGCAGCGCTATTTTATTCTCCGGAATACGAATATCATGCATGGGGTAACCATCGCCGTCGAAGTCGGATGCCCATATCCGTTCATGGGCCAATCGAAGCTTTTCAATCGTCTCGTCGTCAATAAGCTTAGGGCTGATCCAATATCCGTCACGTTCGAAATCCTGTTTATCTTGCGCAGTCACTTCATGAGGAATAAAACTCATTCATCCACCTCTTCGTCTATAATTGTTGATTCCCATTTAAGATATCAACTTTTCTAGACTTTGACTTCCCGGAAACTATCGAATAGGATTTTATACATGGATATGATTTGACACAAGGAGACTTGCCAATGACAATCGGGAAAGATCGTTCAGGACGTTGGGTATATGATGTGGAGGAAAACGGCAATTCCGATGCCGTACAGGTTCCTGAACTTCTCATGCTTGGCTATGATCACTTCACCGAAGCGCTAAGATTGTCTCATCATGAGCATGATGGAGCCTTTGAATTTGTGTTCATAGAGAGCGGCAAAGTAACATGGGAGGTCAATGGACAAAATTATGAAACAAGGGCTGGCGAGATGTTTCATACCCGACCGAATGAGCCTCACCGGGCGCGTATGGACTATATGGAGCCCTGCTCGATCTGGTGGATGATTGTAAAAATGCCTTCGGCGGATTACTCATGGCTTGGTCTAAGCCAAATTGAAGCCGATGCCGTTATAGAAAAACTGCAGAATCTGACTAGGGTTTTGCGGACGGATGCCCAATTGAAAATAAGCTTCCGAAGGCTGAAGCAAGTTCTTCAAACGGAAGCGCAGCCCTGGCTCAAGCTGAAAGTCCGCCATATGGTGCTGGACCTGATTCTTAATATGACCGAGCCTCCTCCTGATTTGCATATCGCAGAGGATCTGCAAGCTGGTTTGCATTCTATTGTAGAAAACATACAACGAAACCCTGAGAAGCATTGGAACAACCGGGACATTGCTGCCTCCATTGGGGTGAGCGAATCCCATTTTTACCGATTGTTCCGGCAAAGTTTCGGCCAGTCGCCTTCTTCATTCGTTGAACGTTCACGCGTAGAGTATGCTGCTCAGCTATTGGCGCATTCAGATACTCCCATTACGAGCCTTGCATTAAGTCTGGACTTCAAGACGAGTCAGCATTTCAGCACAGTGTTTAAAAAAGTTACCGGCATGACTCCCAGCAAATGGCGTTCTGCGCATCATAAACCAATCTATGAATAAATGGATTGATCAGAATGAAAATCAGCCCGACTCCTTGATGACATGTCCCGGAGCGGGCTCGAACGGAACGAAACCGGCCATATCCCGAGCCCGGTATTCGATACGGCCATTCCGCCCAGCAAGCAGCACGTTCCGTGTTTCTGACGCCCGGTCCGCGGGCAGCATGAAGGCCGATACGTGAGTGAAAGATTCGCGCAGCGTTGCATGAAGGGCGCCGATCAGCCGGTCGCTAGGTCCTTTGCCGGTCACGTTCAGCACAATCATTCCTCCGGAACCCAGCTTGTCCGCGGCTGTCGCAAAGAAACGGTCCGTTGTTAAATGCCGCGGTACGCCTTTGTCCGTAAAGGCGTCCACGATGATGCTGTCGTACAACTCCGCTTCCTCCCCTTCCAATATACGGCGCCCGTCGCCGATCGCGATCAATTCCCCCGCGGAAACAAAAAATTGTTCGCTAGCTAGGACAATCCGTTCGTCAAGCTCAGCGGTCTTGAATCGTGCGCCCCGGCTATGCTGGGCGATCGTCCCTATCCCGTGTCCAATCTGAAAAACGTTCTCCAGCCCCGGTTGGTTATGTTCCAGCAGATGGAGGATCGCCTGCGGATATTCGAACACGATCCGCTGTGGATCGTCTAGGTCGAGCGCTCCCTGCACGGCCGCATCCGAAAATTGCAGCACCCGGAAGTTCCCCTTCTTCCCGAAGAGCTCGTTTACGTCGCCCACGACAAATCCGTCGCGCTTTTCATAAGCGGCTGCTTCATAAAGCAAGCGCATGGCGCAGGCCTCCTTTCGTTATAACTTGCGGTAAAATCTATCTCCTGTTTCAGGATTATAATAAACCCTGGTTTTTTCGTTAGTTACAGGATCGATATTAATTTCATTCGTCGCATGGTAACCATCGGGAACCTTTGTACCGTGGTTGCGGTTGAAACGTTTGTCGTAAATGAAATAACCTAGCAGAATGCACAATAGGATCAATATACCTTCCAGTACATAATAGCCGATTACCCATTTCATTAAATTTTCTCCACGACGACAGCCGTTCCGTAAGCAACGATCTCACTCATGTTCTTACCAATCTCGCCTGAATCATATCTCATCATAACAATGGCGTTCGCGCCCATTTGAGTGGCATTTTTGATCATGCGGTCCATTGCTTCTTTCCGCGAATCTTCAAGCATTGCTGTGTATTGTTTAATTTCACCGCCAACGAGGGATTTCAAGCCAGCCATAATGTCGCCGCCAATCCCTCTGCTTCTCACAATAAGACCAAATACAGGTCCTTTTACTTCGACAACTCTGTAACCTTGAATATTTTCAGTTGTTACCGTAATCATAGCTAATAGCCCCTTTTCGAATTTAGTTTGGATTTCATCTTAGACGAAAGATTCTATACGAGGACGTAAAGTCCTGTCTTCTTGGTTATTGCTGATTTGGTATATATTCTTTACTTCGTCAACTCAAACTGGTCTAATAGCCCGCCGTCCACGTCATAAGCCTTGTAGCTCAAACTGTCCCCACTTATTATGGTTGCCTGCAAACATCTGTTTATTATTTTGAAAATGAACCTTCTGGTAGAACTGCTCTTCCTTCTTCTAGTTGAATTTTTGTCCAGAAGTATTTGTCACCACATATACCGTACCTTCGGCATCGCTTACGATCTTGTTATTCCTTAGCGGGTAAGAACGGGCATATTCATGATTATGGCCTTGCAGGACAAGATCAACTTTGTATTTATCGAATAGGGGAACGAACTGCTTCAGCACCGATTCCTTCTGATTTCCCCCGTATGGTCCGCGATGAAGGGAAACGATAAGCCACTTTTTGTTCGTAGCCGCAAGATCTTGCTCCAGCCACTTTGCCTGGTCTTTAAGTTTGGATTCCGTGTTTAACATAACGAAATGAGCTTCGCCAAAATCGAAGGAATACGTTGTTCCAACGATGGAGCTTTCCGAGCCGTTGACGGGTACGTTGAAATGGGAGACAAAACGTTCAGCATGATCATCCACTTCGTCATGGTTTCCGGTTACGGGCATAAACGGAACTGCCGTGACCCATTGTCTAGCTTCGCCAAACAGATTTTCCCAACCTGATTCATCGTCGGGATTCTCTGTCAGGTCCCCATTATGAATAATAAAAGAGGATTCGGGAAACGTTTGAAATGCCTTATTCAGCGTTTTACCCCATACCTGATAAAAGAAAGACGAAAAAGATGAATATTCGCCGGTTATTTCGAGTTGGAATCATTGTAATATCATCCTTTCCTATAAAAAATAAAAAAGCCTAAAGCATACTTAAACTTTAAGCATACGTAGGCCTAAATACTATTTGTTGATCGGCAAAATAATTTCAACGATCGTTCCTTTCCCGACTTCACTCTCGATTCGCATCGTTCCTTTATGATTTTGGATGATCCTCATCGAAACCATTAATCCTAACCCTGTTCCTGTTTCTTTCGTAGTGAAAAATGGATTGCCAATCTTGGCTATGTCATCATGCGGGATTCCATAACCTGTGTCTTTAATTCGAATGTTTATTTTATCCTTCATTTGCTTAGCTTGCAGAGTTATTTCTCCGCCTTTAGGCATGGATTCGATGGCATTCTTAAAAACATTGATAAAGACTTGATTGATACTGCTTTGACATTGAATCAGCGGTAGATTGGCATCGAATTCTTCTTTTATTTGAACATTGTATAAGTTAGCTTGTCCCTCGAATAATCTTGTCACGTGAGTTAATAGATATACCACGTCCCTTAACTCATAGACTTCATTTGACGGTTTGGCCAACACGAGAAGTTCGCTTACAATTTCATTGATTCGATCGATTTCCGATATCATGACGTCATTGCGCAATTTCTTTGAACCATCCCGATCCTCTTTCAAATACATTTGCATAAATCCTCGTAAGCTCGTCAACGGATTTCTAATCTCATGAGCAATCCCGGCTGCAAGCTCGCCAATTAAGGAGAGCTTCTCTGATCTCCGGATTAATTCTTCCGAATGAACCCGATCGGTTACGTCGCGGCCCATGCTGATCACATGTTGAATTTCTCCTGCGGCATTTCTTATTTTCTTAGAGTGAGCTTCTTGCCAGATATAATGACCGCTTTTATGCCGAAGACGGTACACGAATATTCTGCTATCCGATTGGTCCGGATTACCCCGCCTTAACCAGCCGCCGTTCAAATCATCCGGATGCCAGTATTCATAGGCATGCTTCCCGATAAGTTCTTCTGGTTCGTATCCGATCTGGTAACGGGCAGCTGGCGATACATACGAGATAATTCCGTCAGGGGTTAAGCGTAAAATAACGTCCTGCGAATGATCGGAAATAAGCTTGTGTAATTCTTCAATCCTCTTGTACTCTTCTTCTTTCTTTTTTTGTTCCGATATATCTACGATTTGGGAAATGAAAATATGATTGCCGTCAATCCCTTGTAAATTTCTCTCGACAGTAACATTTAGAAGTCCCCAAATAATGGTCCCGGATTTATGAATATACCTTTTTTCGATTTGATCGCCGTCGATCTCACCCTGTACCAATTTGCGCCATAATTCCAGATCTGCTTCCAAATCGTCAGGATGGGTATCAGAAAAAACGCTTTGATTGATTAATTCACTTTCGTTATATCCTAACATTCTGCATAAAGAAGGATTAGCTTTTAGATAACGTCCATCAAGCGTTAAAAAAGCCATTCCAATTGGAGATTTCTCGAATGCATGTAAAAAAAGATTATGGTCGTTGAAATTTGGATACATCTAATCCTCCGTTGAAAAGCAGTTGATCCTCAATAAGGCATTATACCAGCCAATCTCATTTGCTTCCATATCTCTTGCTTTTCCCTGAACGGATAGCAGCCGGCAAGATGAACTCGGCTCTCGGCTGAAAACAGGGAAATTGTACCTGTAAGCGCTTAACTGTACCTTGTCCGGCAGTCGTCGCACCCACTATGATCGGAGCAAAGAAAGCGCTGTCTTGCAGGGTTTCTCCTACCGGAGGTCTGCGTTTCTTGACGACATTTTATCAATGCGAAGGAGAGGAATTCATGAAGGTACAGTACAAAGCAAGGAGCGCCGCAAGGATGCACGCAGCGTTCAAACCGGCTGGTGCGATTGTCCTGGGACTAGCCCTGCTGCTTGCCGCCGTCTTCGGCGGTTACGGCTTCCTGCCGCCCCGGGTCGCGGAGGCCGCGAACAACGGATTGGCGCTTAAGCCGCTTATGGGCTGGAGCAGCTACAGCATGCAGGTGTATTCCGGCAACGGCGCTTGGATCACGGCAGCGCAGATCAAAGCCCAGTCGGACGCGATGCATCAGAAGCTGCAGTCGCATGGGTATGAGTACATTAACGTGGACGCGGGCTGGAATGGCGGCCTTGACGGCTATGGACGGCCCGTGCCAAGCACGACGCTTTACCCGAACGGATTGACTGACGTCATTAACTACGTGCATGCCAACGGACAAAAGTTCGGCCTTTATTTCATTCCCGGTCTCTCCCCTCAAGCCTATGACGCGGATCTGCCGATCTACGGCGCGCCGGGCTGTACGATGCGGGACATCGCCGTCCAACCGCTTACGACCGCGGATTATTGGGGCTTGGACTACAAAATCGATTTCGGTAACGCATGCGCCCAAAAGTACATTGATTCCATTGCGGACCTGATCGGTTCGTGGGGCGTCGATTTCGTGAAATTCGACAGCGTTACCCCTGGTTCCGGACATAACGATACGTCGATTGACGCCCGCGGCGACGTGGCTGCCTGGTCGCAGGCGCTCAGCTCGCGCGGTATCTGGTTCGAGATCTCGTGGGCACTCGACCACAACTACGTGGATACTTGGAAGCAATACGCCAACGGCTGGCGCGTTGATTGGGACGTTGAATGCTACTGCGTCAATACGGCGCTGACGAGCTGGCCAAACATCGCGCGTCTCTTCCCGGACGCTGCTGTCTGGTGGCGGGATGCCGGGCCGGGCGGCTGGAACGACTTCGACTCGCTGAACGTCGGCAACGGCGCGATGGACGGCTTAACGCAGGATGAGCGTCAGACGGCAATGTCGCTGTGGGCGATGTCCTCCGCACAGCTGTATACGGGTAATGATCTGACCAACCTGGACGCTTTTGGCTTGTCTCTTCTAACAAACGATGAAGTCATTGCCGTCAACCAAGCAGGCCGGCCAGCCCATCCCGTATCGACCGCGTCCAATCAACAAGTCTGGTACGCCAATAACGGCGACGGCACTTATACCGTCGGATTGTTTAACCTTGGGTCCTCCGCCGCTACGGTGACGGTGAATTGGAACGATATAGGTCTGAACGGCGCCGCTGCGGTGCGCGATCTGTGGAGCCACAACGACCTCGGATCGTTCAACACGGGTTACAGCTCCGTTAATTTGCCACCTCACGCTTCGCGGCTTCTCAAGGTGACAGCTGCCGGCGGTTCCGTAACCGCAAACGACGACGATACGGGGGTTAAATACATGGGAACCTGGCAGCGCAGCTACAACCGCGGATTAGGAGACTATCAAGACGACGTGCATTACACCCAGACGAACAACGATTCTTTTGAATATACCTTCCAGGGCACCGGTATTGATCTGATTACGGAGAAATCTCCCGACCAAGGTAACGTTGACGTCTATCTCGATAACGTATTAAAAGGAACCGTCAATACGTATAACAGCGTAAGGCAGCTGCAGCAAACCGCGTACAGCGTTAGCGGGCTGACGAACGGTTCGCATACACTGAAGGTTGTCAAGAAATCGGGTTCCTATATGCTGCTCGACAAGCTGCGCTTCTTTGTGGCGGCACCTCTCGCGGTAAACGATACGGACCCGGGTATCTCCTATTCAGGCGCATGGTCACTGAGCAGCGCAAGGGGCTTCGGCGATTATCAGGACGACGTCCACTTCACGCAGACAAACAACGATTTCGTGCAGTACACGTTTAACGGGACAGGTGTCGACCTTGTCACTGAGAAGGATTCAGCCCAAGGCGCCGTCGATATTTACATCGATAACGTGTTCAAACAAACCGTAAACACCTATAGCCCTTCGCGCCTCGTCCAGCAAACCGTATATAGCATTGGGGGGCTGACAAGCGGTATGCATACGATCAAAGCTGTGAAAAAATCCGGCACGTACATGCTGATCGATCAATTCAAAATCAAAAGCCCGCGCATCCAGTATAACGATACCGATCCCGGCATCGTGTACACCGGTTCATGGTCACTGAACGGCAATCGTGGTTTCGGCGATTACAACAACGACGTGCATTTCACTCAGACGAATAACGATTCCTTACAATTCGCGTTCACGGGTACGGGCGTTGAGCTCATTACGGAGAAGGACGCGTCTCAAGGCAATGTTGATATCTACATCGACAACGTCTTGCAAGCGACAGTCAACACGTCGAGTACCACCCGGCAGGTGAACCAAGTTGTCTATCAGGCGACGGGCTTGACGAGCGGAAGTCATACGCTGAAGGCCGTTAAGAAATCCGGCACGTATATGCTGCTCGATTCCATTCGAGTTACCCCGTAATAGATTGCAAAAACCTAATAAGGCTGCCGAAATTGTCGGCAGCCTTGTCTGTTCTCTTATCCTTCCTTTATTTTTGTCCATCGGTAGTATTTTTCTCCATCGATGCTTAGCATGGCTACATATTTCTTGCTTTCCTTTCCCTTGATGCTATAAAAGGTACTCCCAGGAGGTGCAGCGCATTCCGGTACATTGCAAGCTATGGGGATATTTCCGATTTTCTCGCCGATTTTTAAAGCCAATAGAACCAATAGAATTTTCTTCAAACATTAGCCCCCTTAGTTCATGAGTGTCTCCTTAAGGATGAGTATAACTTCATACGTTTCCTACTTTTGGAAGTTGTGCTGCTCTCGGCTCTAACGGTGTTCAATATTCATATAAAATTAACTCCACGGGTTTGAAGGAAATGACAGTTCTTTTCTCGAAAACAAAGGCTAGCACTCACGAAAGGAACATCTCATGATCTCTCATTCCGACTTCATCCTCAACGCTTTTATTATTTTCCTGCCTTTGATATTTTACGGACCTTTCTATAAACGTAAACACCCCTTTTTCGTGTACGTTTTATTTTTGATTCCCTTGATTATTACAATGACCTTTCCGGTTAAAATCTACGATTCGGTGCTTGACTTCAGAGCTATTCCTCTCGTCATCGGTTCACTCTACGGAGGTATTTATACGACGTTGCTCTTATTTGGCAGCATGCTAACGTATAGGCAGATCTTGGGCGGCATCGATCCTTTTCATTACTTCCTCTCGCTGCTGCCGACAATCGTTCTGCTGCTGCTTCTCTTCAAGACATACGAGAAAGCCGGCGCCAAGAAAAGAATGCTGCTTGTTTCCGCAATGTGCTTCTTTTTGCGCGTGACGGTCGTCAATGTTTATGCTCTGCTTGAGGGCAAGGAGACTTTTTTTATGGCTTCTTTCGTTCCAAGTCTGCCTATTATCCTTGTTCAGTGCGTCATGGCGGTAATGCTGGTATTCATGATTGAAATGATCCGCACGCAGAATCGGATGCAAGAGGAAATCATCCAAGCGGAGAAAATGAAGGTTGTCAGCGAAATCGCAGCTTCCGTCGCGCATGAAGTCCGCAACCCGTTAACGTCCGTCCGCGGTTTCATCCAACTGTTGTCCAACCCGGCACTAAGTGATCATAAACGTAAAGAGTTCTCCGCTATTACACTCGAGGAGCTGGACCGGGCGGAATCGATTATTTCGGATTATTTATCACTTGCCAAGCCACAGGTCGAGAGGTTCGAATCCATCTGCCTGGAGGAGGCAATCTCCAAGGCAGCCCAAATCCTGGGCTCCTACGCCAATATGCAGAACGTCGAGATCCTTACGGACGTAAAGCATCCGGCAACGGTATACGGCAGCAAGTCCAAGTTCAGGCAAGCCATCATCAATATCGGCAAAAACGCCATCGAGGCGATGCCTGCCGGGGGAAAGCTAACCTTGTCTTTTACGGTTGACGAACCAAATAAAAGCGTCATTATCTCAATCTCCGATACCGGCATCGGTATGAACGAGGAACAACTTAACCGGCTGGGAGCGCCTTATTATACGACCAAAGATAAGGGTACCGGTCTTGGGACCATGGTCATCTTCAGCGTCATTCGGGGAATGAACGGCAAGATCGAGGTAATTAGCAAGGAAGGCGCCGGAACCACGTATTACATCACGCTTCCGTTGAATGAACATGCATAACTAGACTTAACATATACTTCCTTTAGGGTCCATTATCACATTTGAACTATGTCACTAAATAAAATAACCTCCAATCGTACATTTCTTTTAGGATTGGAGGTTATTTTTTCAATCAAGTATGAATTTGTTACTTCAATGCCTTCAACAGGTTCCATACTACCATGGCGGTTTCGGCCCGGGTTGCGTTGTCCTGAGGAGAGAACCTGCCATTGCCGTTGCCTTGCATAAGACCAAGCTTTACGGCTGCGCGAACCGCCTCTTCTGCCCATGAAGAGATGTCGCTGCGATCGGAGAAAATCAATGGATTCGAACCGATTGTCTGCTTTCCATTCACATGCACAAACGCTCGTACAACCATGATGGCCATTTGCTCGCGGGTAATAGGAGCATTCGGATTAAATTCGCGGTCTGTGGTGCCGCTTACGATGCCGGATTGGAACGCCGCGGACACATCGGCAGCATACCACGCGTTGTCCGCCACATCGTTGAACGGATAGCTCTCCCCAGCTTGCAATCCCAATAACCGGACCAGCAACGCCGCAAACTCTGCGCGTGTTGTTTGACCCGTTGGATTATAATGCCGGTCATCCGAGCCGTTCACAATGGCTTTGGCAGCAAGCACTTTTACGGCTCGTTCCGCCCAATGCCCGGAGGGAATATCCATAAAGGATTTGTTATATTCCATGACGCTATAAACACCAGGCTTGTCTGTCGTGACGGATAATTGCTGCTTATCGGCAGCCAGAACGCTCCGCACGTATTCCCAGTTGCCGATGGTTTCATTATAGTAATAGACACCTATTAGGTCCAAATCCGTCATCGTAGAGCTGTAAGAGAGTGTCATTTCAATGGCTTTAGGCAAAATACCGTCCTTGCCCCCTGAGACAGCTTGAATTTCTAGTGCATCCCCGGCAAGCTTGAGCTCGCCCGCGCTTCCTGTTCCTCTTGCGGCTAATTGCTCCGCACGCTCTCGTGTTACCTTAATGATTGAAGGTTGATTCGTAATCGGCGGCGTTACGACCGGCGGAACGGAAGGAGACTGTCCGTTATGGATAAGGAAATTGAGCTGCTTAGAAGGTTCAACATTGCCTGCATTGTCAACCGAACGGTAAGCAATCTGGTAAGTTCCAGGCTTCTGCAGCGTGACGTCACCGGTGACTTTAAGCCAAGAACCGCCGTTGATCCGGTACTCTGTATGCCTAATTCCCCAACCAACGGCATCGCCATCGGAGCTGTCCACCGCATCGAAGCTTAGGTTCACTTCACCGATATAAGCATTGTCTTCCGCCAGGTCTCCAACAACCTTTGCCTGCGTGGTTGGCGGTGTCGTGTCCTTTGGCCATATTTCCACATAAGCCGAATAGATGCCGTTTTCGTTTGTTCTGCTCCGCATATCGCTCGCCAGATTAGTTCCTACTTGCTTCAGCGCAAGACTCATTATTTTATCGCCGGCATGCTCCGAGGAAGCCAAGGAAGTAATATCGAATTCACGCCATTGATCCGGTCCGGAGAAGGTCTGTTGATTAATCAGGCTGCCGATGGCCGGAGCATTATTGTAAGTGATTTCCGCTTCTTTCCATGCATCGTTATCTACACGGAACACCCCGATATCCGATACGGTCCCGGAACCGTCATTCGTCTTCCCGTACAGATGAAGCTTTGCCATGCCCACTTCGCCGACAAATGAGCTAAGGTCGAATTTCAGGAACGCTTTACGATCCGTTTCTCCGCTTCCGTTTCTGATCTGCAAATAATTGACCGCGCTAAAATTCGTAGCTGCCTTGGACCCGCCGTTCACATAGGCGTTCTCCGTAACCGTCAGCTTGGTTTGAATGCCTTCGTCCGGTTTAGGCTCAGTCAGATCGGAAGGCTCCGCATTTGGGTCAATTCGAAGCTTAATGGCATGGCTTTTCCCTTTTGAGCCGCTTGTATCAATGTTAAGCTCAATGTATGGCGACATTGACAAGATCGTTATTGCAGGATCCTTCTGCAGTTCTTCAACCGCGGCGTTGGCGACAGCGATACGAACCGAGGATTGAGTTTGTGTCGGATCGGAGACCGATATCTCAAGCTCATCACCATCTTTCTTTACCATGACAGATGCAGGGTTTAAAGAACGAACGGAATCGATGAGCCCGGGGCTCCAGAAGTTAACGGCAGTCAAGCCTAACTTTTTCTCTTTAACAGCTTGGATATTATCGTTATTGCTTATGATTTCAATATCCGGATTTTGACTATAGTTGGCAGTTGAAGCTGTATCTTTATTCGGAAGCAGGACATAGGAATAGGATTCGTTCACTGGATTCATGCCGTGATCGATTGCAAGGCTGGCATAATTCCGCGTCAGCTGTTCCGTCGATCCGGCCGTATCAATATCTCTCCACGAACCCGTTCTGGCTTCGCGCAAAGCTTTTACGTTTGAGCCGTCCGGAAAATAATAACCAATATCCGAGCCGGGTACATTGCCGTCCAGATGCGCCCAATGAACGCTATTCATCGTTTCCGACCAGCCAAGTTCGCTTGGCTTCTCTTCGCCGTCCACCACTAATGCGTTACTACCGTCTGCGTTTAGCTTGCGGTTCTCGACAATGGTCTCTACTCCGCGATTATCGGCAGCCGAAATTCCCGCGCCTAGCGCAATGATCTCGTCATCGAACATAAACCAAGATTTTTTCCCTTTAAGCGTACTGTTATTGGGATTCAAATCCATACCGGCGGCGCCGTATAGATGATCTAATGATGAACCGCCTACCCATGTTTTGGAGGTCGTTTTTGCCGACACGCGAGTCGCTCCATCCGATGTAACGCCAGGGAGCCGGTAAGGATTCACGGTAGCCCAGAACCCATCATGATACTGATTCAAGTCGCTGTTATACAAATAGGTCATGCCGTCTCCCGTATACCAGCCCTTCAGATTCTCGGTGCCCGTCTCGTAATTGGCAATCCGGGCGGACGACATGCTGATGCCGTATACGTAACCAGGACGGTAATGCACGACTCTATCCATCGCCGAGAACTGCTTGTGCAAAGTAAGATCGCCAATTGGCTGAATGCTTTCGTCTTCCATTACCGATTTCAGAAGTACGGTATCCGCAACTCTCAATCCATCATAATAGTTAGCAACCGTGGTATCCGCTTCGAACCAATACTTGACCATCGATCTGAAATACGAGGCTTGCTCCGGTGGAGCGAAGGCTGCGAGACGCAGAATATGCGACCATGGCACGAGCTGTCTATTGCCTCTTGCAACCGACCGGCCGAAAACCATATCCAGCATCACTTTTCTGAATGTTACCGGCTCGAACGAATCGGTTATCCAGTTAAACACATTTTTTAGATTTGGATCCGTAATGGGCCAAGGTGAATCGGACAACAACGTCATCACCTTCATCATGTCGCCTAGCAGTACAGCTCCGTAGCTGCCGGTATAAGCGATATTGTTATGCTGTATGAAGGAACCGTCAACATAGAACCCATCCCCGCTTGTCACGTAAGCAAGCACCTGGCTAATCGCATTTCGGCCCTGCATGATTTTGGCGTCATTCTTCTCGTGAATCCCGCGAAGGATGACGATCAAAGCCTTGTCCATGCGATTGGCACCCGTTTCCGTTACCGTCGGCTGAATGGTTCTCTTGGTGGGATCCGGACAAAACCGGTCTATCGCTTTTGCATATTTGGAGATTTGCTCTTGCGATAAATACTCGTACATCAGAGTCATTGTATCTCCCAGCGCTAATGGAGCTCCGATTTCCCATTCAAACCAATTGCCTGCTTCCATCTTGCTCTCGTTGTACCAATTCTCATAAAGCCAGTCCATAGCATCGATGATGTCGGTCTTTAGCTGGACATTTCCGAACAAAGGCGAACCCGACGTGGAGAAAGCGACCGCCATATCCCGCAATCGATTGTAAGAGGCAACGATACTGTAACCATTCGCTGAGCTGGCCGGTTGATCGCTCCAGAGATACGTTCGGTTCGGCTGCGTGTTTAACGTATCCCAAAATCCCGTCTTCCCTGCATTGCTTACTTTTTCTGTTATTAGCGTAATCGACTTAGCGATATCAGGGTCATTCTGATCATACCCCTGCTCGCCCGTCCAATAGGCGAACCATCTCGCCCTTAGCTTGTCGTATTCATCTTGCGTGGCTTCCGATGCGGACACTGTCGGTCCCTCACCGGTGCTTTGCTCTGAAGTTTCAAGCAAGGACGTTGTTTCGATAGCGCTTTCATAATTTACCGCTTGTTTAGCCTCGGCTTGTTCGCTGTGCGAAGTGAGACCTCCCATCGACACTAGAGAAGCAACTAGCAAAATATTTACTCCTTTTTTGATCATCTTTATCCTCCTTATTTATAGATTGCATTTATTGTAGAAATCCTGAGCAGGGTCGTTGTGTAATATTTATTGTTTTATAGAGAATTATTTTGACATCTATCTCAAGCATCGCTATCCAAAACACCACAAAAAAAGCAGCCGATCTTATTAGATCGACTGCATGGGAATTTGAATTTAAATCGTGGGCATGACGTTGCCGCCGCTAACCGGGATATAAGCCCCCGTAATGAAGCTGGCCAAATCAGAGGCAAGGAATGCGACCGCATTCGCAATTTCCTGGTCGGTGCCGCGTCTCTTGAGCGGAACGTTCTTGATGTAATTGGCGCTTTCATCCAAGCCATTCGTGCGCTCGCGCTCGCTGATTGTCCAGCCTGGAGCGACTTGATTGACCGTAATCTGATGTTCGCCGACTTCCTTCGCGAGCACCCGGTATACGCCATCCATCCCCCTTTTGCCTGCTACGTAAGCCGATTGCGTCGGGAAGTTCTGCATCGAACACTCCGTGTTGATGCCGATGAAACGCCCGGAATTCTTCTCCATCATGGAAGGAATAAAGGCTTTAGCCAGATACACGCTTTGCATGACGCTGGACTCGAATTGGCTCGCATAGTCCTCGGCCGGCTGCTCCAGTACGGATGTCCATTTGTACTGCACGACCGCATTCGCTACAACGATATCCACATGTCCCAAGCTCGATTCAACGGATTGCTTAAGCGCCGCAATGGAGTCCTGCTTCGTCACGTCTGCTTTAATAGCAACCGTACGCCTTCCGAGTGCTTCAATCGTGCTTTTTAGTTCAGCTGCCTTGGCTTCGTTGCTATGGTAATGCAAGGCGATATCCGCCCCGCACTCTGCGAGTGAACGTGCAATGACGCGGCCAAGCTCGCCTGTCGCCCCGGTTATCAAGGCTACTTTTCCAGATAGATCAATCCTCATGTCTCGCTCTCCTTGTCCGTTAACTTGTTCCTTCGATATTATAATTCTTTGTTATCGAACAAATGCCTTCTTCTTTTAATAAAAGACCATTCAAATTACGTATTCGCAGGATTCAACTGATCTTCGGCCGTTTCCTTCCGCTCACCCTGCGGTATCCTTCAGTTGGATATGCAGGCCTTCCTCCTCCGACCATTCAGCGTAATAGACGTTTTGAATTCGCATAATGCCTTGTTCCTCCAGTTGAGTTAGCAGCCATTCCTCGCTTCGGCCAATTTCCTTAAGCTCGCCGCGCTGCAGCTTGCCCTGCTCGATAAGAATGCGCGGAAGTCCTGCCGCTCGCTCTGGCATCTGGAGCTCTGCTCGAGTCGGAGGCTCTTCGCCCGGCTTTTTCATCACGCTGAGGCTTCCGTTCGGTTCAAATACCGCAAACGCTACTTCGCGGACGGAGAAGACTCCCTGCTCTCTTAATAACATGCCAACCTGATGCATATCCAGCCGGTTCCGTTTCATCGCCTTCACGTCGATTTCGCCGTCGCGAATGATGATATCCGGCCTGCCGTTTAGAGGTATTGATAGTGACGGAATAAGTTGAACGGCCTTCTCCAAGGCTAGCGATAACGCCATCCATAAGGCAAGGGCATAGAGGAGCATCGAAAAATGCGCATCGCGGTCATAGACCGTATTTCCCACAAGCTCGCTTAACATAAGAGACGAGACGAAGTCGAACGGCGTAAGCTGGGATATTTCCTTCTTGCCGAGCAGCTTGGTCATGAACCACAGACCAAAGAAACCCGTGACGAGCTTCACCGATATCATTGCGTAATCCATAGAAAATCACACTCGCATTCTACTAAACGTGAATTTTTAGGATATATACCCTGTTCATGATAGAGTGAAGCGTGTTTCCGGAAAATTAAAAAAGCCGCGGTATATGCGGCATCAGATATGCAATCAAGGAGCGGCTATGATTTTATGATCTTTCATCGCGTAACTGCCATCGGGGCTATCATTTTTTAATAATAGTTGAACACGTTCACCGTCCGGCTTGCACAGCTCTACCCCTATTTCAAAATATTGCCCACCGTGAATGGCATCAACCGGGAGTGTGCGGCTTCTATTCTTTTTAAGCGTAAAATGTTCATTGATCGAAATAATCCTCTCGCAATTAAATTGAGGATATTTTTCGTTGTAAATCATCTGCAGCGAGCTCTTGATCACAGGGTTTAATTCCTGCAGCATCGCTTTCTCAAGGACATCTGATTGTGGATTTGGATCAGCATTTGCGTAATTCCTTGAATAAAGAATCAAGAGACAAACCAAAGGGATAACAACAATACGACGAAAGTTCATCTTATTTCTCTCCTAGTCGTCAATTACTCAAGTAAAGTATTTCTTAACGTCTGGAAAAGAATACAGAATAACCCCCACCGTATGGTGAGGGCCTTCTGTTGTAAATTCAATTATTTTGCAAAAGCCTCGGCACCACGCATAATAGCTGCTACTCAAATTAATTAATGGGATTAATGAAGGCGGTCAGTGGCCTTTCTTGCGGATTTGCTTATCGTGATGCTCTCCCCATTCTTTGGCTTTCGCGGTTGCGATGGAAATCGCGCGGCCTTCGGAATAGCCATCCTTCAGCAGCTCGTTAGCTATATCAATCGCTTTGTTACGGACCGGAGCCATAAAGTTTTTGAGAGAATCCGGATAGTCGTCCTTGTTCCAAGGCATGTCCATTCCTCCTTAAAACGTTGTTACTCTCTTATAGACATCCATGTTGTATTTAAAACAGGATATGAGCGATTGATTTACTCTTTTGCTGCACTTGTATGGATGCCTTAAAGATCAGTAACCGCTCCTTTAGAAGCAGAGGACACCAGTCTGGCATACTTCACTAATACGCTTGAGCTTACTTTGAGCGGAGGCTGCGCCCATGCTTGCGCCCGTGCGGACAATTCCTCTTCTGTCACTTGGAACATGATCTGCTGGGTTTCGCTGTCAATCGTGACGATATCCCCATTCTTAAGCAGCGCGATTGGCCCGCCTACTTGCGCTTCCGGCGAGACATGGCCAACTACGAATCCGTGTGAACCGCCGGAGAATCGACCATCCGTTAGCAGAGCAACCTCCCCGCCAAGACCTTTGCCTACAATCAATGCGGTAACCGACAACATTTCCGGCATGCCTGGTCCGCCTTTAGGTCCGCAATAACGAATCACCAGCACGTCGCCTTTATGGATTTCATTTCTCAAAATAGCTTCGGTTGCTTCGTCCTCGCTATCATACACCTTGGCCGGTCCAACAAACCGCAGTTTCTTCATGCCGGACATCTTGGCAACGGCGCCTTCCGGAGCTAGGTTTCCTTTAAGTACGACAAGTGGTCCATCTGGCTTCAGCGGATTGTTCAATGGACGAATAACGTCCTGGTCCTGTTGCAGCGGAGCTATGTCGCTTAAATTTTCCGCCAAGGTCTTACCGGTAACGGTTAAGCAATCCCCATGAAGAAGGCCTTCGGCAAGCAATAACTTCATGACGCCCGGAACTCCGCCAATATCGTTTAAATCCTGCATGGCGTATCGTCCGCTTGGCTTCAGGTCTGCCAGATGAGGTACGCGAAGTCGAATCTGCTCAAAATCATCCAAGGTTAAATCAACGCCTACCGAGTGCGCAATGGCGAGCAGATGCAGGAAGGCATTGGTTGAACCTCCCAAAGCCATAACAACCGTAATCGCATTCTCGAACGCTTTTCTTGTCATAATGTCCTTAGGGTAAATCTCCTGTTCCAGCAGCGAAATAACTTGTTTACCGGCTGCAGCGCATTCCGCAGCTTTATCAGGCGATATAGCAGGCGTGGAAGAAGAACCAGGAAGACACATGCCCATTGCTTCCGCCGCGGCAGCCATCGTATTAGCGGTATACATCCCGCCGCAAGAGCCTGGGCCCGGACATACGCTGCATTCGACCTTGTGAAGCTGCTCATCCGTCATTCTTCCGTCATGATATTGACCAACCGCTTCAAAAGCCGTAACGATATCGACTTTCTTCCCGTCCAAATTACCGGGTTGAATGGTACCTCCATACACGTAAACGGCCGGGAGATTCATTCGACCGATTGCCATAAGACAAGCCGGAGTGTTTTTGTCGCAGCCGCCGATCGCTACGATGCCGTCAAACCGCTCTGCGCCGGTTACAATTTCAATGGAATCCGCAATTGCTTCCCTGCTTGGCAGAGAAAACAACATGCCGCCATGTCCCATGGATATACCGTCTGATACTGTGATGGTGTTGAAAATCAAGGGAGCGCCGCCATTGTTGCGTACCCCTTGCTTAGCCTGAGCTGCCAAGTCGTTGATATGCATATTGCACGGAGTGACTTCACTCCAGGTACTGGCTACGCCAATCATCGGCTTATTGAAATCCTCATCAGTAAAACCTACAGCGCGCAGCATCGCCCTGTTTGGTACCCGATTGACCCCCTCGCTAATTACCTTGCTGCGGATTCGAAGATCTTTTCCATTTGTCATGTTTTTCGCTCCTATCTCTTAAAGTAATTCGTATAATTCCTGCATCGGTCGAATGAAGTTTTGCTTCATCACGGAATGAGCAAGCTCGCTGTCCTTTTTCTCAAAGGCTGAAATAATCCGTGAATGCTCATCGACTGACGTTTGCGCAGCAGTAATCGGCTGTTTTAAGAACACATATTTGAAGCGCCGGATATGAATCTGAAGGGATGCGCTGAAGGATGCGATATAAGGGTTGTCCGACAGCTCCACGATTAAATTATGGAACTGTTCATCCGCCTCCATCGCTTGATAAGCTTGACCGCTCTTAATGGAATTGGCAAATTCCAGATTAATTGCCCTTAGCTGCTCGATTTGATCGGGAACAATAATTTTCGCCGTAATTTCGGCTGCCAAAGCCTGAAGAACGGCCATCGTAGAATACATTTTGAAAATGTCGTCCTTCTCGATTTCCGTTACTTTCGTTTCTTTTCCCGGATGCGTGGATACAAGCCCTTGTACTTCTAGCAGTTGAAAGGCTTCACGTATCGGCGTACGGCTGACGCCAAGCGACTCCGCCAATTCGGCGTCGATCAGTTTTTCTCCTGGCTGCAAAGTACCGTCGATAATCCATCGTTGAATTTGGGAAAAGGCTCTTTCTTTTGCGGACATTCGCGCAGGAGAGACGAAATTTTTAGGTACGGGCATGGTTGTAATCATCCTTACTCTTTATTATGGAAATTTAATCTTATATGCAATATATCGCATACATATATTTAACGCAAGCCATATTCCCCTTATTTATCAGAATAAAAAAAGACGCCCCCAGTTGGGTTCGTCTTCCTATTCATATAGGTTTGTCTCTTTCCTACTCCATTCCGGCGGCAAAAGCCTGGCATATTGAGGATGCGTGTAACGGTCGTCGATCAGCATCAGCATTCCCCGGTCGCTTTCCGAACGGATGAGCCGGCCGCCAGCCTGCAGCACTTTGTTCATTCCGGGAAAGACGTAAGCATATTCGAAGCCGTTTTTCCCTTGGCGGTCGAAATAGTCTTTAATAATGTTCCTTTCCAGCCCGACCTGGGGCAATCCTACTCCAACGACGGCCACACCGGTAAGACGGTTCCCCACCAAATCGATCCCCTCCGAGAATATGCCGCCCATAACGGCGAAGCCGACAAGCGTGTTTTTATTGTCCGGTGCAAAGGAAGCCAGAAAGGCATCCCGCTCCTCCTCAGGCATATTAGGTCTTTGAACCATCGTCGTAAGCATTTCATCCTCCTCCGATGACAACGGAAGTTCCATAAATCGTTCATACACGCCATTCAAATAAGCATAGGACGGGAAAAACACCAGAATATTGCCTTGATGCCGCATAGCCATCGAATGCAGCAAACCCGCGACCCGGTCCATTGTCCGTTCGCGGTCCTGATAACGGGTCGACAGCCGTTCGATCCGGACATCAAGCTGCTCGGACGAGAATGGCGAGGGAATGGCGACGGCGTAATCCGTTTCAGCATCTCCGCCAAGCATGTCCATGAAGTAATGAAGCGGAGACAGGGTAGCGGAGAACAGGATCTGCGCCTTGTAGCCTTTGGCATATTGCCGAAGCAGATACGATGGATCGAGACAGAACAGCTTCATGCGAACGTCATTCCTTTCTTTCTCGGCGTAGGTGACGTATCGCTCGTCATAAAGCTTGGCTATGCGCAAGAAATGCTGGCAACCGAAGTAGACGTCCAGCAATAACGGATCTTGGTCCCCTTGAGCCAATTGCTCTTCTGCCGCTTCGACAAGCGATTCCAGTTGTTCAATCAATTGCTCCGGCAGGTAACGCTCCATGTTTTTGCCGGTTGCTTCATTGCCGCCTTCCTCAATCGATTTGCGCAAAGCGATAAAATATTGGTTTACCGCTTTCGCCGATTGGTACACGAGCGGACGAATGGTTTTACTTGCTCGCTGAAGCTCAAGAAAATCGGCTTTTCGTAGCTCCGCGGAATACATTTCGCGTGCCCGATCGACAAGGTTATGCGCTTCGTCAACCAATAGTGCCGTCTTCCGTTTTTGTTCCTCAAACAGTCTCTTCAGGTTTACGCGCGGATCAAAAATATAATTATAATCGCAAATGACCGCATCAGCCGCATAAGCGGCATCAAGCGAAAATTCGAACGGACAGACATGATGCTTGTAGGCGTACCGTTCAATGACTTCGCGCGTCATGGACGTCTCGTTGCCCAGCATGTCCAGAATGGCTCCATTTACGCGGTCGTAATAACCCTTTGCGAATTCGCAGTATTCGGGAGAACAGCGAACCTCGTCTTTCAAGCATGCCTTTTCTTTCGCCGTCAACGTAACGGCATGCAGATGCAGACCGCCATCGCCAAGCATTGTAAGCGCCTCTTCGGCAGCCGTTCGCGTTGTCGTACGGGCTGTCAAATAAAAGAGCCGCTCCAGCCGTTCTTCTCCAATCGCTTTTACTGCCGGAAACAGGGTCGACATCGTCTTGCCTATTCCGGTTGGCGCCTTCGCAAACAGCTTGCGCCCATCCACGATCGTCTGGTACACGGATGCCGCCAAATTACGCTGGCCAGCCCGATACGAGGAGAACGGGAAAGCCAGTTTCTTGATGCTGGCATCCCGTTTTGCGGCATGAAGATTTTTCATTGCGGCATAAGGATAATAACTGCTAACCGTATCGAGCAAAAACTGCTCGAGTTCCGATAATGTCATCGTACGCACGAAGCGGCGGCATTCACCGGTGTCTATTTGCATGTAGGTCAATTGGACATTAATCGCAGCTAACTCCCGCTCCTTGGCCACCATATAGGCATAACAATACGCCTGTGCCCAATGAACGATGAACGTCTCCTCCATAATGGCGGGCAGCTTGCCGGAGGTGGATTTGATCTCGTCGATCGTTAGCCCGCGATCCGTCTGAAGCAGGCCGTCGCAACGGCCGTCAATAACAAACATCAGATCCCGGAAAGCCATTTCTGCCGATACGTATACCTCTTTGGCATCCTGCTCTCCATATTGCCGTTGAATTTGCTGATGCGCCTTCGTTCCTTCCGTAAGCGCAACGGCAGATCGGAAAGCCGTATCGATATCCCCGCTCCTATAAGCGTATTCCACGAGCGCTCGCACGGATAATTGCACAGTATTTGTCATAACGTTCTCCTCGCTCTTCGCCGTTCACGATTCCTTATTGAATCGACTATACCAAACGGATGTTCGGGAGTAAATAGAGCAATGCTGTTTCAATGATCGTTTTCCTGTTTATTTACTAACCAGAGTTCAATATTAATCTCGAGAGGAATGAATGTATTATGACTACCAAAACGACCAAAACCGTCCAACAACATTTGAACCGCCAAATCGCCAACTGGAGCGTTCTCTATACGAAGCTTCACAACTATCACTGGTATGTCAAAGGCTCACAGTTCTTTACGCTGCATGTTAAGTTCCAGGAGCTTTATGAAGAAGCGGCGCTGCATGTCGACGAAATCGCGGAACGCTTGCTCGCGGTAAAAGGCCAACCGATCGCTACAATGAGCGACCACCTGAAAGAGTCTACCCTTAAGGAGGCCAGCGGCAAGGAGACAGCCGAACAAATGGTTGACCAGCTTATTAAAGATTTCTCGCTGGTGATCGATGAGCTTAAGGAAGGAATGGAGGATGCCGAGGAAGCCGGCGACGAAACAACGGCGGATATGCTCCTTGCCATCCACACCAAGCTCGAAAAACATGTTTGGATGCTTAGCGCGTTTAACGGTAAATAACAAGTCTGCCCATAACAACAACAGCCCGCTTCTAATGAAGCGGGCTGTTTAA
Source organism: Paenibacillus sp. MMO-58 (assembly GCF_037146255.1). Lineage (NCBI taxonomy): Bacteria > Bacillati > Bacillota > Bacilli > Caryophanales > Paenibacillaceae > Paenibacillus > Paenibacillus sp. MMO-58. The sequence continues at coordinate 436,127 of NZ_JBBCVY010000003.1, read as the reverse complement.
ATTTAACGCGCTTGCAGCCATCCGGGAATAACCCTTACGTAATCCATCGTATCTTCCCATTCAATGAAGCGCTCCTCGCGCAATTTCTCAAGCGCCTTTCGGATCTGACCAACTTCCCTTTGAGCGAATCGCGCTAATTCCGGAATAGCTATACGCGTGTTCTGATGGCCATATCGATTAAAAAGAATCCTAAGCAGCTTCCGCTCCGTATCGTTCAACAGGTTAAGCCCCTTCTTTCTTTCGCGCGATTTCAACATCCACGATTCCGTCGAGATTAAAAATGCGAATGGCTTGCGCCTGGAAACAATATGCCTTCAGCCGACCGGCTTTAACCGATATAACGCGAACATCGCGTATGCTTACCTCGCGCTTTCGATCAATATAAATGAGCTGTACCACTTTGCCGATAAACCTCTCCATTCGAATTCACCCCGCGAGGAACATTTGTTCTTATTTATTATATACCAAACATACGTTCCCGATGCAAGATCTCGAGCGCAAAATGGAATAATTTAAGCGCCTCTTAGGGGGAGAATCAAACTTACCCGCAACGAAAAACAGCAACCGGTTTGGCTGCTGTTCCTGTTATTTTTCCGTTATGAAGCCTATAGCTCTTTTTGGCTTAAGAACTCATTTTGCACTTCTTCGCCATTCGGATTGCTATTTTTAATTTGGCTTAGACGTCCATTGCGGTTCTCGCCGCCGTGAACGCTATTTTGCCGCTGATCATTATTGTCGGTATGATCATGCTGGTTATGGTTGTAGTTATTGTTATTGGACATTTCCGGGCTCATCCTTTCTGCAAAAGCTAAATCTAGAATGTGTATTTCCGATCAGATTTATGCAGCTCAATCGTTATGACAAGATTTCGATATAGCCTTCCGTTCCATGCACGCGTATTCGCTGCCCGTCTTTAATCAATGTTGTGGCATTCTCCACGGCAACTACCGCGGGTATCCCGTATTCGCGCGCGATAACCGCCCCGTGCGTCATTAGACCTCCTACTTCGGTGACCAGACCTTTGATGGATACAAATAAAGGGGTCCAGCTAGGGTCCGTAAAAGAAGTGACTAATATATCCCCGTCCTCCAAATTTGCTTCCTCCATGTTCAGGATGACGCGCGCCCGGCCCTCTATAACGCCGGAGGAAACCGCTAAACCTGCAATAGCCTCGGCGGGCAGATTTTCGCGTCTGTACTCGCCCGCAATGATTTCGCCGTCAGAAGTAATGACGCGTGGCGGAGTTAGCTTTTCGTACCGTTTATAATCGTCCTTTCGTTTAATGATAAGCTGCTCATCCAGCTGATTGGAGCGTATAACCTCTTTAAGCTCTTCAAAGGCGAGATAGAACACATCTTCTTTTTCCTGTATGACGTTCTTGTGCACGAGTTGTACGGCTTCCTTCAGAATTGCCTGCTTATAGACAAAATAGCGGCTAACCATTCCGTATTTCGGATACTCCCGGTAACCGGCGTAATTACGGATCAGATCAATCCTTTTCTTTGTTTCGCTTGCTTTATGTTCGCCATCCGGCAATTGCATTAGCCTTGTTAATATCTCTTGTTCCTTATCTAGAGCTTCCTGGCGTCCTTGCTCGAATTTAAGGGTGCTGGCATGGGGCTCGAAGTTTTTAACGTTCGTCAGAATGACTGGAATAAGCGCAGCCGGATTTTCGCTCCAGCGGGTTCTGGTCAGATCGATTTCACCGGGACAACGCATGCCGTATTTGTCGAGATAATGATTAATCGCAGCTAGGGCTTGCTGTCCGCCCTCCACCTTGATTAGTCCCTCCAAATCATTTTTACCGCGCTGCAAGTATTCAATGACTTGCGGATAAGGACGAATGACATCCGCGACATCCATAAGCGCTAGCCCCATTTCCGAAGTAATGTTGTTCGGAACCGATTGGGATAACGTATCCGCTGCGTTTTTCTCGCCTAACCATTCATAGAGCTTCTCGTTGATCCAGGTTAAAGCGTTCATGGAAGCCATAATCACTTGAATACTTTGCGGGTTAAACAATACCTTCTTCAACTGCTGGATATCCTCCACGATAAAATCAAATAGCTCCGTACCCGATTTCGATTGGATCGTTTGTTTTAATTCTTCGATTGACGCCTCGCTATTCTTTATCAAATCAACAACCATTCCGGGTTCAAGCTTGGGTTCTGCTTGAGCATTTGCAGGCGGAGACGCTTTTTGGCTTTTTTGGCCGGGATGAGGTTCACAGGTTTCGATGGATAAAGGCTGAATATAATCACCACGCTTGATTACGGTTGTTAAAGCGTCCTTGATCAGCGGTTCGGATTGTCCGATTGTATTCAAAAGCCTTTCTCTGCTATCCGGTGAAGCCAGCATTTGGGTAACATCAACAAACAACCTTCCGCCTGCCCTTCTCATGGGTGCGGGAGTCGTCATGAGGTAGAAGGATAGGCCCAGCGGTTTTATAGGGTCGGTCATCATTTGTTGGTGGGCGACGGATACGTAAACATGATTTCCTTGATCATTCGCTTCGGGAATCGGGTACAAGGTTGTGATAGGCCGGCTCTGAACGATATAGAAAGTATTCTCCGCCATACACCATTCGATATCTTGCGGGCAGCCAAAATAGGCTTCAATCCGTCTTCCGATCCGTGCCAACTGCAAAATCTGTTCTTCCGTCAGCACTTGATTCTTTTGCCGGTCAGGCTCGATTGGCTGCACGACGGTTCCGCCTTTACCCTGACCGTAGATCCCGATCTTTTTGGGTGCGATCCTCTTGTCGACAACGATTCCATCCCGCACTTTATAGCAATCGGCGGATACCACGCCGGAGACCAACGCTTCTCCGAGTCCAAATCCGGCATCAATGGACAACACCTTGCGGTTAGCCGTAACGGGATCCGCTGTAAATAAAATTCCCGATGCGTAAGGAAAAACCATCTTTTGGATAACGACGGATAGATAAACTTGACCGTGGTCGAAGCCGTTCTGCATCCGGTAGATGACCGCGCGGTCAGTGAATAAGGAAGCCCAGCATTTGCTGATATGCGACAAGATGGCTTCCTTGCCAACGATATTGAGATACGTATCCTGTTGACCGGCAAAAGAGGCATGCGGCAAGTCTTCCGCCGTTGCGCTGGATCGTACGGCAAAGGCGGACTCCTCGCCAAACTGCGAAAGGTAATGAGTTACGGCAGCCACAACATCCGCCGGAATTTCGAGCTGCCTAACGGTCTGGCGTATTTCGCTGCTGACCTTGCCGATCTCATCTCGATCTTCCGGCTTCAGTGCCGTTAACCGGTTCACTAGAACATGAAAATTTGGGTTTGATTCAATAGCTTTTCGATAGCCTTCGGTGGTCACGCAAAATCCCTCAGGTACGTGTACGCCATTCATTTTTAATAATTCGCCAAGATTTGATCCTTTTCCGCCAACAAGCGAAAGCTGCGTATGGCCGACTTCCTTCAAATCAATAACCAATGAATTCATTCCCCATCTCTCCTGATCGTTAATTTGAGAAAAACGTTTGACAAGATTCGAATCGGCATGCTACAATTAAATTGTAAGATAAGATAATTATGACTTTTTGTTGTTGATCAGTCGTAAACCGATTATAACATCGTGTTTATTTGTGCGCAATATAAAGAACCTGAGCGATTTGCCCAGGTTCTTTTTTGTTTTTTATATTCATTTACATTTATCTAATCAAGCGTACGTTATCCGCCAGCTGCCGAAGCACGGAAGGATTAATCGGTGACAGGCTGGATTTGTTATAACGGACAGCCGATCCAAAGTGAACTTCCCCTACTCCGGTCTGCGCAATAAAATCTGCAACGCCTTCCGTCGTAAGACCGCTTCCCGCCAATATCGCAAGATGGCTTCCTGTGGCAGCTGCAACAAGTTCGGCCATTTCCTTCACCGATTCCATCGCCGGTCTTGGCCCGGCAGAAGTTAAAACGCGCGTAATTTGCGGAAACTTCATCAGCGTTTGAAGCCCTTCATGCTGATCTGCCAGCTCGTCAAACGCCCGGTGAAACGTCACTTGCAAACCGCCGGTCATCGGCAGAAGCCGGTCAAGCGCCTGCTCGTCGATTTTCCCCTCCGGCGTTAAAGCGCCTAGCACAAGACCAGCCGCCCCCGCATTTATAATCGCTTTGATTTCCGAAGCCATCGTATCGATATCATGCTCCGCGTATACAAAGGAGCGGCTGTGCGGACGCACCATCACAAATACCGGAATCCGGACCGCTTGTACCACACGCTCCACAAGACCGATTCCTGGCGTTAAGCCTCCTTCCGTAATGGCCGTTATCAGCTCCAGACGGTCCGCTCCATTCGCTTCAGCCGTCAAGGCATCGTCCATGCACGTTGCAATGACTTCCAATAACATAACTAAACCTCCACTCTCTGCTAGCTTATTCGTCTACCCGTTTCTTTGAATGATCATGAACCGGCAGCCTGATTTCGATTCGGGTACCTATATCTACTTTGCTGTCATAAACGATACGGCCGTGATATTGCTTAATGATTTTGTGACTGATCATGAGTCCTAGTCCAGTTCCCTTCTCTTTCAAGCTATAGAAGGGCTGCCCCAGACGGTGAAGATGCTCGTCCGGAATGCCGCAGCCCTGATCTTGGATGGAAATCAGACATTCCCCTGCTTCGTCCAATTGGATGCCGATATGAATTTCCCCTCCCTTAGACATGGATTCGATCGCATTTTTTAAAATATTGAGAAACACCTGCTTTAATTGATATTTGGCGCAAGTAACCGGGAAATAATCTCCTTCGTACTCGCGAATGAATTCAATATTGCTTAACAGCGCCTGCGGCGTCAAAAATTCAAGCGTTTGCTCAATGACGTCTTTGACGTTCGCGACGGTATACATCGCCGCCTGCGGCTTGGCCATCGAGAGAAGCTCGCTTGTAATGATTTCGATGCGCTCCAGTTCGTCCCGAAGCAAATCGCCGTATTTCATAGTAGGGTTTTCTATTTTATATAATTGGAGAAATCCTTTGAGCGTAGTCAGCGGATTGCGAATCTCATGGGCAACTCCCGCAGCCAATTCCCCGACAATCGAAAGCTTCTCGGATTGCAACAGAAACTCTTCTGCTTTTTTGCGTTCGGAGATATCTCTGCTGATGATGACGATATGCTCGATCCGTCCATCCTTTCCCTCAACCGGCTTGCATAAGGAATCAAAAGGTATCAATCGGCCGTCCAAATGCCGGAACCGAATTTCCATCGACAGCGATTTTTTCTGATTCATTATTTTGATAATCGTCTGGTTAAACATCTTCGTATCATCCGGGCTTATGATTCGATCCAGCTCCGCGCGGTTCAATGCCAGACTAGAATATCCAAGCACAAACGCATGGGACGGAGAGAAATACCGTATCGAGTGATCGGGATCCATCACCACAATGAGATCGGACGTATTTTCGGCAATTAGCCGGTACTGATATTCGCTTTCGTGAAGCGACAGCTCCATTTCGTTGCGTTCGGCAATGGTGCGGCGCAGACGTTCATGGGATTCAATCAACAGCCCCCCTAACAAAACGCCTAATATGACAAAACAGACATACTGCAGATGAAAGAGCGGTTCGTTTACCATAATCCGGAAGGTAAATACCACGCATGCGTATAGCAGAACATAGGCGCCGGAAAATGCGATGCTTCTCTTAAAAGGCGGCAGCTGCCGGCGGGAAAAGTAAATATGCAGAAGGGAAAAAGCCAGCATAATGAAAGCCCAGCCTTCGATGGCGGGCATCCAATTGCCGCCCGAGAGCAAACGGACGGACAACGCGAAAAACCCGGTAATAATGCCCGGTATGGGGCCTAGATAGGCAAACATCAAAATTACGGGAGAATATCGAATGTCGTAAACATAGCCTTGCTGCTTAACGGCTAATAAAACGAGGATGACGGAAACAACTCCCCCATAGAGACCTCCCCAAAGCGGATGCTTCAGCGGCTTGAGATTTATAAATGAACGGAATATGAACGGTACGCTAACCAGCAGCGAAAAGATCGATAGATTCACAATATAATCAATAAGTAGCAACAATGATCACCTGCGCCCCGTAGTCTTGCTAAACGTCATTCTTTTTGCCAAATAAATCCCACTCCCGTAAATGAATACTATACGAATGGTCGAAAATCCTTGTTAACTTCTTCTAAAAGTTTTATTTGGTTTGGCAACAATCGATTTCCTATCTTAAAAACACTATATAGACGTGGGTATTGTCTATTTGTTGCATCAACAAAAAAGAGATGGCCCCCTCATACGCGGACAATCTCTTTTGACGTAACATTAGAATAACTTCTCAAGAAATGGCTTAATGAGCGATTGATATGCAGCTTGGCGCCCCTCTGCCAGCTTGCTGATATACCCTTCCCGCCAAGCCGCGGCGGCTTGGACTTTCTGCGTCAGCTTTACGGCCAATTGCCGGTCATCCGAAGCAACGATCCAATCGTCCAAGTCCAGACCTTTCATCAGATCGAAGCCTTTGAATCGGTAGCCGATGCATACAAAGGGAACGTTCGCCGCCGCAGATAACAGATTGGCATGCAGCTTGAGGTTGATCGTCGCTTCGAACCCCGACAATTGCTGGACATAATCCGCAGCCGAATACACGTTAGGATCGTAAGTTACGCGCTCGTCATGGCTTAACTTGCGGTACAGGCTTGCAAGCGCCTTTTCATCCGGTCCCCAGACGGAGTACAGATGGAGCTTGTACCCGAGAGCAAGAAGCGCGCGTCCCGTCTCCGCCAGCTGATCCTCGACCTTTTCCTCGTTTCCTCCGTAAATCCGGTTATAAGAGGTTCCCCAGTTGATTCCAATCGTGCGATTGTCCCCTTGCAGACCTGTGGATAGCTGCTCAGTCGTCATGGGCTTCAGCGCATTCATCAGCATGGCTGAATCGCCGCTGATTTCCATATGCTTCGGCAAAGCCCCAAGCGATTCAACATAATCCCGTGTCCAAGGTCCTCGTACGCCGCAGTACACGCTATGCTCCAGGATATCCTTCAGCTTTTGACGATACGCCACGCTTTCCAATGCTGCCTCCGGCTTCGGCCGCCCGTCTATTGTCGGGACCCATTTATGCAGACGGTCATGGCCGCTGCCCCAGATGACAATGGTCTTCCCGAGCTCTAACGCTTCATGCACGAGTTCGACGTAACCGGGTACAATTAGTGATCCTCCGCCAAGAACGATTGTATCGTATTGGCTTACCTTCTTCCATTCGACTGACGGAAGCGAGGGGATGATTTGATAATCTTCCGCCTTCAGATAGGTGTCTGCCAGAGCCTTAAACATCTCCCACATCCACTCGTCTCCAAGGTTATTGAAGCCGATCCAACCTAGATAAAGTACCTTTCGCATTCTTTACAATCACTCCGTTCCTATCAGGTTTTTGCCAGTAAGGAGCCGTACAGCTGCTTCAGTTGAAGCGCTTTGCCCCGAATGTCAAAATGGTCCCGAGCCCACTTCTGTCCTTGACGACCTACTTCCTCCAGATTGATCGCCGATGATAGCGCGCCGTTGATTGCTTCTCCGATTAACTGCTCGCTTGGACGCTCCTTGGAATTATGGTCGCCAAAATAATACAGCCATGCCTCGTCATAAACAGGCTGGTCCACAAGACCGAAATAACCGTGATTCCCAATAGCCAGGACGGGTTTGCCGCAAGCCATTGCCTCCAGCGCGACTCGCCCCGTACCGACAACCAGATCACCGAGATTATAATAGTCGCCCATTTGCATCTGATTGCCAACCATATGGACGAACTTCTCGTTGCATTCGTGATTCACGGTCTCCGCCAGCTCGGCAATAGCAGCTGCCTGATTGCCGGAGCCTGCGATAACCAAATGAAGAGGCGTCTTTTCATGAAGGCGAATGGTTCGTGCCGCCCGCACGAGCATCGCGCAAACCGCCGCCTTGTCCCAAGCCAGACGGGAAGCGTAGACAACGACCTTGTCTCCGTCCGGGATTTGAAGACTGGCGCGCAAGGCTGCGGATGATGCGGGTCGGTATTGTTCAAAATCTATACCGTTGGCAATCAGATAGGACGGAAAATCCAAATAATCCAAATACCCCTGAATGGGAGGACTAACGCTTATGAAGGTACATCCGGCATCCTTTAACAATTGAAGCTGTTCTGTCGGATAGTAAGCGCCATGTACGGTAAATACAACCGGGATCCCCAGCTTTCGTGCCGCTCTTGCCGCATACAAGCCGGATGGCGTCTGGTGAATATGCACGAGATCAATCCGACGGCTGCGCATAATTTGCGTAAGCGCGGTTTCCGCCTGCTTCTGTCGTTCCGGGTCCATCAGCTGCTCAGCCGTCAGATCCACGCGGTGAATCGGACATCCCGCGCGGGCAAAAGCTTCGTACATCACGCCGGTCCCGCCTGCATACGTTGGCATGACACCAAGCGCAGGTAAAGCCTTCACAAGGCTTAGCACATACGTTTCCGTACCGCCGACAGCCAAGCTGTCCATCACCATCAGCAGCCGAATCCGATTACGTGTCATGACCCTGCTCCTTCTTCGATTTGCCGAAAAACTCTCGTGACCGCTGCTTCTGATGCTTGCGGTAGTAATACAGCGCCTCCCGCAAATTGTCCACGTTGCTTGCTCCCGGCTTGATAACCTTGGCTATAAATTCGTAATCCTCAGCTCCTTCTATACGTCTTGTATGTCCGCCGATGCGGTCGAACACCTTCCCCCGGAACATGGCCGTCCCATGGCAGATGCAATGACCGCCTTTTGCGTATACTTTCCCGATCTGATCCCCGTATTTCAGCCAATTTACCGGCTGTCGTCTGTCCGGCTGACCGTCCTCGAACACCTCGTAATTCGTACCTAGCAGATCAATATGCTGGTTATCGTTCAAATAACGAACCTGCTTGGCCAGTCTTTCAGGATGAGACAGATCATCCGCATCCTGAATGGCGATATATTCTCCTTTCGCCAAATACATTCCGGCCGTTATAGCGCCGGCGTAACCGATATTGCGCGGCAGCCGAAGCGTATAAATTCCTTTTCTTTCCTGCAGCAAAGACTCGTTGCTGTTAAGCCAATTCACGGCATATTCGTATGACCCGTCCGTAGACAAATCATCGATAATAATAAGCTCCCAATTCGTGTAGGTCTGATTGAGCAGGCTTGTCAAGCAATCCGACAGATAGGGAAGCTTGTTGTAGACGGTGACAACAATGCTGACTAGTCCTGGCACGCGTTGATACGACAAGTGCCTCACCTCCCTTTTTCTTCAAAATCGTAATCGTTACAACAGCCGGATATAAGAAATGAAGCGCAATTGAATGATGGCATAGCTGCCGTTCTCATACCCGAATACCTCTGATGTGCGGACCGTTACAGCCGATCCGTCAACCGACACCAGCGTTCCGCGAATCGTTTCCAAGGCGCTTGCTATCTGCACCTCTTTGTTCACGAAGGACAGTAACTCTTCGATCATTGTTCCACCTTCTTTGCTGTCAATTGAAAAGAGACCAGCTGTTCCAGCGGAACCATAACCATCGTTCCTCCAGGCTCGCGAACGACCAAAAAATCGCCGCCTACCTTGGTAATTGTCCCTTCGACTGTACCTGCTGACGTTAATAATTCGGCTGGCTTGCTTGTATATGGCTCGAATACTTGCTTGAGCTTATTCAAGTTGTAAGAGCCGGCATCGCGGTGCCCCTCCATTCCGAGCGAAGCCAATTCTTCCCGTATCGTTTGACGCAGCTCTGCTAAAAGTGCAGACACGTCAAACGAATTCGAAACTTGCGGCTGTGGCGCGTTCAGATGCGGCAGCAGACGGGCAAGTCCGTCGAAATATTCCTTCAGTTCTTTCTCGTTTACGATAATTTTCATCGCCTCATCCTCCTTTTCCCTCTTTCGGAAACCATCAATCTCCATACTTACTAGCGTATACAGTTAGCGGGAGGAAGGATTGAGTCATATCACCAGTCCTATTGAAAATTTTTTCATAGAATGACAAAAAGGACATCTTCTCCGACTTGGAAGATGTCCTTTTCAATCAACATGTGGCTAACACAATAAAAAAGCCCGCATCTGCGCGAGGCAAAATGCAAGGCTTAATGTTCGATCTATGCAATTAAATTAAGAAACGAAACAACTTTCGTCCCTAAAAAAATAAAAAATCAATGTTTTCCAATTCAGAGATATCCTCGATCTCTATAATAGTATTATAACCTGGATTTTATTATAAGTCTATACTTTATTAGAAAATATCGGTATATTTCTTTTCTGGACTAAAAAACCATTTGAGGAGGCGTCATTCCATGATCGCGCTGCAAAGTATTAATAAGTCATTTAAGGTTGCTCGGCGGACAGCCGGGGTCCGGCAAGCGGTTAAAGCCCTATTCACCCGGGAGCATACGATTGTCGAGGCGCTCCACAATATCTCGTTTGATATCTCCCCCGGCGAAATCGTAGGTTATATCGGCCCAAACGGTGCCGGCAAATCAACCACCATTAAAGTCATGAGCGGTATTCTCGTGCCGGACAATGGAACATGCAAAATTCTAGGCTACACGCCTTGGCAAGATCGCGCGGCGTATGTCCGGAATATCGGCGTTGTCTTCGGTCAGCGAACTCAGCTGTGGTGGGATGTCCCCGTCATCGATTCCTTTGGACTCCTGCGCGATATTTACAAAATTCCCGGCGATGTATACCATACCAATCTTGCGATGCTGACGGAATCGCTTGCTCTAACGGACATTCTCCAGACGCCTGTCAGGCAGCTTAGCCTGGGCCAGCGCATGCGCTGCGAGATCGCCGCATCTCTTCTTCACGACCCTAAGATTCTATTCCTCGACGAACCAACAATCGGGCTCGATGCTGCCAGCAAAATCGCAGTCCGCCAGTTCATCAAACGAATCAATAAGGAACGCGGCGTCACGGTCATCTTGACCACGCATGACATGAACGATATTGAAGCGCTCGCAGACCGGATCCTGATGATTGGCAAAGGCACCCTGCTCTACGATGGAACCTTAAACGATCTGCGCAGCCGATTCGGTTCGAAGCGGATTGTTACGGTCGATTACCGCGAGCATAACGAACCGGTATTTATCGACGGGGTTACTTGTCTATCATGGTCGCCGGAGCGCGCCGTATACAGCATGGATATCGACGCCACGCCGGTTGCCAGCGTTATTGCCAGGCTGTCCGAGCAAGTTGAGGTCGTTGACCTCGAGGTGGGCACAACGCCTGTAGAGGAGCTTATTCTCGAGCTCTATAAGGAGCACCGGATATGATTGCGTACCTGTCCGTCTGGAAGCTGCGTTTTATAAGCGGGCTGCAATATCGAACTGCCGCAATAGCCGGCATGGCTACTCAGCTATTTTTCGGCTTTGTTTTTATCATGGTGTATGTCGCTTTCTATGAACACAGCACGGCTCAGCCCTCCATGTCACTCGAGCAATTGGCTACTTATGTATGGCTGCAACAAATTTTCCTCGCTTTTGTCATGCTCTGGTTCAGAGACAATGAGATCTTTAACCTGATTACAACAGGCAATATCGCTTATGAATTATGCAGGCCATGCGGAATTTACTCCTTCTGGTATGCCAAGCTGCTTGCCCAGCGATTATCGAGCGCAATCCTGCGGTGTATTCCCATTCTGCTGGTCGCGTTCCTGCTGCCGAAACCTTATAACTTAACCGTGCCGCCATCGGGAACAACTTTTGGGCTGTTTGTAGTAACGCTGCTGCTGGGTCTCGCCGTCAATATCGCCATCTCCATGTTTATCTACATTTCCGTCTTTTGGACGATGTCCCCCGTCGGATCTACCCTGGTGATCGCCGTGATCGGAGAATTTCTGGCCGGGATGATTATTCCGGTTCCCTTGATGCCATCTTGGATGCAGGCCGTTACTTATGCACTCCCCTTTCGCTGGACTGCCGATTTTCCGTTTCGCGTCTATTCTGGGCAAATTCCGCAATCCGAGGCGATTTGGGGCATTCTCATTCAATTCGTATGGCTGGCCGCATTGATCCTGCTTGGCCGATGGTGCTTGAAGCGGGCTCTTCGTCAGGTCGTTGTACAAGGAGGTTAATCTGCATGTATCTGTATCTGAAATACATATCCATCTTGTTCAAATCGCAGGCGCAGTATCGCCTCTCTTTTTGGCTGCTGACTGTGGGGCAAGCGCTTACTCCGTTAACGGTGCTCGCCGGATTATACTTTATGTTCGCGCAGTTTGGACAGGTAAAGGGCTGGACTTTCTACGAAGCGGCCTTATGTTACGCGATTATCGGACTTAGCTATGCTCTTAGCGAGACGTTCGCCCGCGGTTTCGATACGTTCTCAAGCCTGGTCGGCAGCGGCGACTTCGACCGTCTTCTTGTCCGGCCTAGAAGCACCATTCTGCAGGTGCTTGGATCCAAATTCGAGTTCGCCAGGCTTGGCCGCATGCTGCAGAGCTTGATCGTATTGTTCTGGTCACTGAGCAAACTACCGGTAGAACTTACGCTGCCGAAGCTTTTTACGCTTATGCTGATGATTGTTTGCGGGGTGCTGATCTTCTCGGGGTTATTCGTTGCCACCGCTTCGCTCAGCTTCTGGACGGTTCAAGGTCTAGAGGTAGCCAACGTCTTTACCGACGGTGGCCGGGAGATGGCGAAATACCCGCTATCGATCTACGAGAAATGGGTAACGAATTTCTTCACCTTCGTCATCCCGTTAGGCTGCGTCAATTATTTGCCGCTGCTCTACGTGCTTGGCCGAACCGACGGACACCAGCTCCTATATATGCTGTCTCCGCTCGCGGGTGTTGTCTTTATTCTCCCTTGCCTGCTGCTTTGGCATATTGGCGTCCGGCACTACCGCTCGACAGGATCGTAACCGAAAGGGCATCCTTCTAATCCTCCAACAGTGAAACAGCCTCCGCACAACATTTGGCGGAGGCTGTTTCATTATGCCCAATCTGTGACAGAGTGTAGGGAGTTAACGGTTTGGGCATAGTATCAAGAAACACAAAACTTTTCCAGTGGCAGGTGCTGCAACTCCAATGTCATCCCATAATGAACGCACCGTTTCACAAATAAATGCCGCAAAAGCGGTCAGTCATTCCCTAAATGAAAACGAACAGACGCTCCGATCCGTATTCGCGAGCTGTTCGGATGTGATCTTCCGTCGCTTGACTTTGCAAGGCAACGTCTTCCTTCTGCTGGTATACGTCGACGGCATGATCGATAAAGATCTTGTTCAGAACACGATTCTTAAACCTTTGCTGTATGAAGGAACTCCCCAAGGACTAGGGACACTCGGCAGCTTGGCCCAAATGCTCGATATGGAGCTTGTTGCGGCTTTGCATACCCAGAGGATTACCAAATTCGAAGAGGCAGCAGACCTTATTTTAAAAGGAAACGTTGCTTTCCTTGCTGATGGCGATCCGTTTGTACTTCTGGCGGATGTCTCCCAATTCGAAACACGGGCCATTGAAGAGCCTTCCACCGAAGCGGCTCTGCGCGGGACCCGCGAAAGCTTCACCGAGCTGCTGCGTACGAATACAACGCTGCTCAGGCGGATTATCGTGACGCCGGATCTAAAGATGGAATCTTTTCAAATCGGCAAATTAACGAAAACCGAGGTCGTTCTTGCCTATATCGAAGGTCTTTCCTCCCCTGCTTTGGTTAATGAAGTAAAGACTAGAATCGACGCGATCGATATTCAGAGCGTGTTGGAATCCGGCTATATCGAAGAATATATCGAAGACACAAGCTATTCTCCGTTTCCGCAAATGCAAAGCACAGAGCGGGCGGATGTTGTGTCCGCTGGACTGCTTGAAGGAAGAATAGCCGTTTTCGTTAACGGTTCTCCGATCGTACTGGTCGTTCCGATGACATTCTGGGATGGCCTTCAGGCTCCGGACGACTATTACGAACGTTTCTTGTATGTAACCATGAATCGTTGGATCCGCTATCTGTTTGCTCTCTTTTCGATCCTCTTCCCGTCGATTTATATAGCGCTGACTACTTATCATCCCGAGATGATGCCTCCAAAACTAATGCTGAGCATTACGGGGCTCAGAGAACAATCTCCTTTTCCAACGGTGATCGAGGTGTTTCTCATGGAATTTATGTTCGAAGGATTAAGGGAAGCCGGGATTCGCCTGCCGCAGCAGATCGGTCCTCTCGTCAGCATCGTGGGAGCTTTGGTTATCGGCCAGGCCGCTGTACAAGCGGGAATTATTTCGGCTCCTATCGTCATCGTTGTATCGGCAGCCGGTATCTCGTCTTTTGTTATTCCGCGCTACCGGTTTGGTTATCCCCTTCGAATGCTGAGATTCCCATTGCTGGTTCTTTCAGGATTATTTGGTCTGTTTGGCGTGGCTCTTGGGTTGATCATGATTCTGTCCCACCTCATTCATTTAAGCCCGCTTGGAACGCCGTATCTTGAACCGATCGCACCGACCAATAAAAGCAAGCTTCAAAATGTTTTTTTAAGAAGGCCCAGAAAGCGTATGAGTTAAGGCGGGATCCATTGTTGAAAAAAACCATAATAACCATTTGCTTATTTATTTTGTCGGCGGTAACTGCCGGGTGTTGGAATCTGAAGGAGCCCAATCAGCTGGCGATTGTTATCGGCGGAGGGCTGGATATGAATGCAGACGGAAGGCTGGAAGTCAGCTCCCAGATTGCCGTTCCGGCTGGTCTAGGCGGTCCGGATACCGGAGCCAGCAAGAAAAAAAGCTATGTTGTGGTCAGTGCTACGGGCAAGGACTTTATGGATGCGGGACAAAATCTGCAGACGCAGCTATCCCGCACCTTGTTTTACGCGCATCGCCAGACGATTCTGATTGGCCAGCGTATGACCGAGCAAGGAATGGACAAATATTTGGATATGGTCGTGCGCAATCCCAAATCGGAGATGAGATCCGTTATTTTTGTCGTGAAAGACGGTACGGCGAAGGAGATCCTTGCCACCGAACCCGTCTTTGATCCGTTGATCAGCACGGCCCTCGGCAGCGTTCAGTTGGCTCTTGGGATGAAACCTTATTACTATAGGGAATTTCTGTGCGATTCGCGGCCGAAAGGCGGATCCGTATTGTTGCCTGCCATTAGTTACGATCCGACTACAAAAAGGTTCATTTATTCGGGAGCAGCGATTATGAATAAGGAAAATTCGCATAGGCTGACCGGATTTTTGAAGCCCGATGAATCCTATTACGCAAATTGGATTAAGGGACGACAAAGAGCTCTTACCGTATCGACCTCGGGAAGCCAGAACAACGGCAGTATCAGCTTAAGGGCGCAAGCGCTCAAGAGTCGTATCCGCGTGGTCAAAGATTCGAACGGCATGCGAGTGCATATTCAATTAAGCGGAAAAGGCAACTTAGTGGAGAACAATTCCATGCGGGATCCTTCCCAAGCCAAGGAACTCCGGGAAATCGAGAAAAGCTTAAGCCGTGAAGCTGAACAAGCCGTGAACAAGCTGATCCTTAAAGCCCAGAAGCAATACAAGGCGGATATTTTCGGAATCGGCAGGCATGTTCATTACAAGTTCCCCGGTGAATGGAAGTCGTTGCAGAATAACTGGAACGAGACGTTCAGCAGAATTCCGATTACGGTAGAGGTACAGCTGCGGTACGAGGATCCGGGACAAACAAATTCTTCGATATGACTTCCATCAGCCGTACAGGAAAGGAGGAAGGAAATGAGAATAACGGGGTGGCAATTGTTCTGGATCGTGGCAACCGCGGAAGTGGTGATGGCTGTATGGCTTCGCATCTCGCCTGCCGTCGAGATTGCCGAACAAGATGCATGGCTGTCCATGCTCATTGCTTGTTTGCTGGGCGGGGCGATCACCTTACTGGTAGTAAAGGTTGGCATGCTGCATCCAGGCCAAAGTTTAGCCCAATTCAGCCGAGAGCTCTTTGGATCGTGGATTGGCAAAATCGTCACCCTCCCCTATTTGGCAGCCTGGTTTATTTTATCCGGAGATGTGCTTCGTTCCTTCGCGGATTTCCTTCATCTGGTCCTGCTGGACAAAACGCCGGTATGGGTACTGATGGCTATGATTCTGACAGCTGCCATTTACTTGACGGGTACAAGCGGCATAAAGGGAATCGGTCGTTTTTGCGAAATTGCGGGACCACTAACCATTCTTACGCTGCTGGTGAGTTTTCTACTGAACGCAACAAACGCGAATTGGGTTAATTTGCTGCCAGTGTTCGGCGATGCTAGTCTGACGGAAATCGTAAGCGCCTCCTTCGCACCAACCTCATTCCTGGCTGAATCTTTTATGGTGCTTGTCCTGTTATCGTTTGTTTCCAATCCCAAGCATATTGTGAAGAAGTCCTTGGCAAGCGTTTGGATAACGGGGTGCATGCTTATCCTGTCTACGCTTATGGTTCTGATGGTATTTGGTCCAACGGTTGCCCAAGAGCTTCGATTCCCTTATTTTATGCTGGTGCGGACGATCAACATTTTAAATTTCATTCAGAATGTCGATATTCTTGTCATCTTTATTTGGATATTTGGAGTGTTTGCGAAAATGTCGCTGTACCTGTTCATTACCAGCTATGAAATAGCCCAGTGCTTCCGGATCAAGTCCTGGAAACGCCTGTTCTGGTTCACCGCTCCTCTAATCTATATCATTGCGCTGATCATCCCTAATGAAGCGGCCATAATGACGCTCCAGAAATTGTGGGAAACGATCGTTATTCCCGTTTGCGCGATTGGTATTCCGATAGGTCTATGGCTGGCGACATCCGCTAAAAGGAAATGGGTCAAAGCAGAGTAAACTTAAAAAGAGCGGTCTCCCCGTCAAACCACGGAGAACCGCTCTTTCTTAACCTATACTTCTTATTTCTTGAATGTCGAGGCGTCGTATGCTTTCTGCAAAATTTCAAGGTATCGGTCGAGCTTCAGGTCTTTAAGGCCTTTCAAGTAGCTGTCCCAGTCCTTGTCGAGGCTCTTATGACCGGTGATGAATTGCAGCTCGTTCTCGTCAATGTAAGTTTTGATGTTGGTTTGAAGCATGGTTGCTTCGTCTACTTCAGCAGGATCAAGCCAGATCGCCCACAGCGGGAACAAATCTTTTGGCTCATGGCCTTGGTAGAGCAGCGTTGCTTGATACAGACGGCGTTCGTAGTTCGCGGAATCATAGATGTCCGAGCCTTGTACCCAGCTGTCGCGGTATTCTTTTGGCATATAGAAGTGAGCCATGCCGCTCCAGCCTGCGTTGCGCGGCGCTTCGCCTTCCGTCGTAGGAATTGGCGCTACCATTGGCTTGACGTTCTCTCCAAGCGCAAGATCGCCTTCCTTCGGATCTGTCCAGTCAATGCCTTTCATGCCGGATGCGCCGTTCGTTTGACCTTCAGGCGTAAACATGTAGTCAACCAGTTTGATGAGTGCGATTTGTTTTTCTTCGCTTGCTTTGCTGGTGATCGCGAACTTGGCTCCAGGAGATACGCCGCCGCCGTCATGCGTTGCCAGCGATACACCGTTAGGACCGGTAAGAGGAGGAACCGGGTTGTAGTCCTTCGAGTTTTTGTTGCCATGGTCAATGTTCAAGAAGATCGCAGGGTGCATGCCGGCGCCGGCGCCAAGAATTTGCGCATCGCCGTTCTCGCCGATTTTTTTGAACGCTTCTGCATTTTGGGTAAACGCGCCTGGATCAATCAAGCCTTCGTCATACAACGATTTAATGTAGGCCAGGCCTTGCTTCCATTCGTCCGTAACCGCGGCGGAGCTAACTTTGCCGTCTTGCATCATCAGATGGTTGCGGTCGTCATCATAGACGAAAGCATTCATTAGGTAAGGAACGACATGCACGCCGAACTCTTCAGTCGAACCACTCAGAGGAACTTCGTCTTTTTTGCCGTTGCCGTTTGGATCCTGATTTTTAAACGCTTCGAGCACTTTTTTGAAATCTTCGGTTGTTTTTGGCATTTCCAGGTTCAGCTTTTCCAGCCAGCCTGTATTCAGCCACAACTTATTCGGATACGAACAGTGGAAGCATTGCGAGTAAGCTGGAAGACCGTAAATATTGCCGTCCGGCGCTACGCTGAACGCTTTGAAGTCCGCGTTGGTTTCAAGGGCTTGCTTGATGTTTGGCGCATATTTATCGATAAGGTCATTCAGTGGGATAAGTACGCCTTGCTTGCCGTATTTGATCAGGTCCGCTTGCGAGAACTGATCGATATAGGCTGTCAGCATATAGGCATCCGGGAAATCGCCGCTCGCCAGGGAAATTTGGCGTTTTTCCTTGGCACCGTCCGATGGGATGGCTTCAAAATTGAACTTGATGTTGAATTTCTCTTCTACGAACTTCGTAAATTTGTTGGTGGCCAGATCGATGTTAGGCTCTTGTACCGCGAACAGCTTAATATCTACCGGTGCGGCTGGTTTTTCGGTTTCGGTATTTGTTGAAGCACTATTAGCGGGTTTGTTGCTGGCTGGCGCATTGTTGCCTGCATTGTTTTTCGAGCAAGCCGATACGACCAAGCTGACCATTAAGACTGTCACGAGCAGAATGACCATTCTCTGTTTTAACACGTGCAATCGCTCCCTTTTAATGAATTCCGTTAGATATTGCTAGCTGTTGATGTCGTCTTCTTGCTGCGCTTTGAACGGCATTCCCCCTTTCCGTGTCCACGGAATTAGCCCTTGACGGAACCAACAAGCATCCCTTGCACGAAATACCGCTGCACAAACGGGTAAATAATGAGAACGGGAAGCGTTGCTACCACAATCAGCGAGTATTTGAGAAGCTCCGCCAGCTGCTGGCGCTCTACCTGCTTCAGGGCGTCCATATTGGCGCTGCCGCTGTTGTTCTGGATAATGATGCTGCGCAAAATAAGCTGTAACGGGTACTTAGTGTCCGATTTCAAATAAATCAAGGCGTCGAAGTAAGCGTTCCACTGCCCTACCGCATACATGATGATAAGTACGGCGATAATCGGCTTGGACAGCGACAAGACGACGCTGCGCATGAAGCGCAGATCGCTGCAGCCGTCGATTTCGCTTGCCTCAACAAGCTCGGACGGAATCGATTGCTGGAAGAACGACCTTGCGATAATAACCTGCCAGACCCAGACCGCATTCGGGATAATAAGCGCCCATCTTGTATCGATGAGGCCTAGGCTCTTCACAACCATGTAGGTTGGAATCAAACCGCCGCTGAACAGCATCGTAAACGTGATGATCATCATAATGACGTTTCGGCCAAAGAAGGTTGACCGGGACAGCGGGTACGCCAGCATAATGGTCAACGTGACGCTGACGAGCGTGCCCGATACCGTATACAGCAGCGAGTTGCCGTAACCCGTCAACACTTGCGAGTTTTTGAATAACGCTTCGTAACCCTTCAGCGAGACGTCGACCGGCCACAACCAGACCTTGCCTGCCGAAACGGCGGACGGGCTGCTGAACGAGCTGCTTAAGATATAGATCAGCGGATAGAGTACAGCGACAAGCACTAGCGCAAGAATGATATAAATGGTGATGAGAAATACTTTATCGCCAGATGATTCTCTGATTTTATTCCTTACTTTCGCCACATTAGCCATGCAAACACCTCTTCGTTACCAGATGCTGGATTTCAAAAACCGACGTGCCAGTGCGTTAACCGTAAATAGGAGAACAAGATTGATAACCGAGTTGAACAAGCCGACAGCCGTTGCGAAGCTGTAGTTAGCATTCAGCAAGCCGATCTTGTATACGTAAGTTGCAATAATCTCGGAGTTCGCGATATTTAGCTTGTTCTGGAGCAAATACACCTTCTCGAAGCCAATCGCCATGACGTTCCCAACGTTTAGAATAAGAATGATGGAGATCGTAGGCAGAATACCCGGCAGATCCACATTCCAAATCTTCTGATAACGCGAAGCGCCATCCACTCTTGCGGCTTCGTACAGGGTTGGGTCGATACCCGACAATGCGGCCAAATAAATCACGGCAGAATAGCCTGCCGTCTGCCAGATGTCAGACCAAACATAAATCGATGAGAACATGCCGGGATTGCCAAGAAAATTAACCGAATCCATTCCGAGGTGATTCATAAGTACGTTTACGAATCCAAGCCTTGGCGCCAGGAATAGCATGATAATCGACACCATGACTACCGTAGAGATAAAGTACGGCGCGAAGGTCACGAGCTGCACGAACCGCTTGAATTTCTGAGCCCGTACTTCGTTCAGCATCAAAGCGAGCAGAATCGGAATCGGGAATCCGGCAAGCAGCAGATAGAAGCTGAGCATTAAGGTGTTTTTCACAAGCGAGCCGAAAATCGGATTTTCAAAGAACAATCTGAAGTTGTGGAATCCGACCCAGGGGCTTCCCCATATGCCTTTCGTGACGTAATAGTCTTTGAAGGCCAGCACCGCGTTCAGCATCGGATAATATTTAAAAATGATAAAGAACAGCAGCGGCGGTGCTACGATAAGATACAATTGCCAGTGTCTAGCGAAGCTCTTTCTTGCGCTGAGACGTTTGCCAGCGGCTTCCAAACGAATCCCCCCTAATTAATTGAGTAAACCGCGTCTTGATGGATGACAGCGCTTTCTACAGGTTTGATCATAGGGGATTTCAAGGGTGCCGGAATAGGTACAATTGCGTCATTCAACGTACAAATCTCCCGAAATGATAGGGACAATTCCGCATGGTACGGCCATTTAGGCCTTGCGGCACCGTACATCTCCAGCAAAAAGGCCGGCCGCGTACGCCGCGGCCGGCCTAAAGCTTTATTTTGTGTTTTTTTCCTGCATCCACGTATTGTACGCTTGCTGCATAATCTCGATATAACGGTCCGATCCGAGAGATTCCAATCGGGTTACATAGGATGTCCAGTCTTTGTCCAGATCAATCTGGCCGGTGATAAACTCCATGGCGCTCTCATCGATCTCGTTTTTAAGATTGGATTGCAAGAGACTTGCTTCATCCGCGTTGCCCGGGTCAATCCAGACGGACCACATCGGGAAGTATTCTTCCGGCTCATGCCCTTCGTATAATTTCGTAGCTTGAAACAGTCTTCTCTCATATCCGCCGGGAGCGTAAATGTCCATGTCCTGCACCCAGCTGTTCCGGTAGGACTTCGGCATATAGAAATGGCCCATCCCGCTCCATCTCGTATTATGCGGAGGATCCCCTTCTTTGGGCGCAATGCTGGCGAACGCAGCCGGGATATCCGGATCGAGAGCCTGCTCCCCTTGCACGGGTCTCCGCCAATCGATGCCTTCCTTGCCTATCTCCGCATTTGCCTGACCTTCGGGAGTGAAGAGATAATCGGCAATTCGGATAAGCGCGATTCGTGCTTCGGGGCTCGCTTTGTCCGTAATCACGAATTTAGCGCCGGGCATAATGCCCGACGGATAATAAACCGCATAAGAGGCATAAGGTCCCTTTATAGGCGGAACCGGCACGTAATCTCTTCCTCTCCGGTTGCCCGGCCCGGTATTTACGAATATCGCCGGATGCATGGCCGTGCCCGCCCCTAAAATCTGAGCTTCGGCATTCTCGCCAAGCTTATAGAATGCGTCGGAATTTTGCGTAAAAGCGCCTAAATCGATAAGTCCTTGATCATACAAGGACTTAACGTATCTCAGTCCTTCCTGCCATTCGGGCTTGACTGCTGCCAGACTGACTTTTCCGTTCGCTACATTCAAATAAGTCCGGTCGTCGTCGTACACGAATCCGTTCATTAAATACGGAAGCACGCGTACGCCGAACTCCTCGGTTGAACCGCTTAGCGGTATTTCATCCGGCAAGCCGTTGCCATTCGGATCGCCATCCTTGAATGACTGAAGCACCTCGCGTAATTGCTCCGTTGTTGTTGGCATATCCAGTCCAAGCTTCTTGAGCCACTTGTCGTTTATCCAAAGCTTGTACGGATACGAGCAGTGGAAGCAATCACTATAAGCTCCAAGACCGTAAATGTTGCCATCCGGCGCCGTATTAAGCGCGCGCAGCCCGGGCTCTTGTTCAAAAGCCGCCTTAATATGAGGCGCATACTGCTCAATGAGATCGTTCAGCGGATAAAAGATCCCCTGCTTGCCATAGCGGATGACGTCTGCTTGCGAGAACTGGTCAATGTAGCTCGTCAGAATATAAGCGTCCGGATAATGACCGTTAGCCAGCGAGATTTGCCGTTTCTCCTTGGCTCCTTCGTACGGAATCGTCTGCCAATCAAAGGTTACGTTAAACTTCTGTTCCAATAATCTCGAGAAATCATTGGTCTTCAGGTTCTGGCCGGCATCTTGCTGAGCAAAAACGCTGATCCGAAGCGGTTTATTCGCTTCGGCACCTTGTTGCTCCGCCGTATTGCAAGACGAGAGCGCCAGAAAGACCGAGCAAACGCAGAGAACGGTGCAGGCCACACGAATAAGCTTGTTCAAAGCATTTCCTCCCTTCACCCTTCCACCGTTTGCCTGTAAGAGCTTGGCGAAACGCCGGTTACCCGTTTGAATGCGCGACGGAAAGAATGGGAACTGTTGTAGCCGACACGGGAAGATATTTCGTCAACCGTGTACCGGTTTTCGCGCAGCAGCGCAATTGCGTTCTCCATCCGTACCTGTTCCAAATAATCGGACAGATTGGAACCCGTCACTTCCTTGAATAGCTGGGATATATATTTTTCGGGCCTCTCGACGGCTTCGGCCACTCGGTACAAGGTCAGGTCGGAATCCGAGAAATGACCGGATACATAAGTTTTAATCGCTTCAATAATCCTTGTATGTCCGTCATTCTTGCGGCTGACGACGATTGAGCACATTACGCCCGTAATCTCCTCGATTTCAGCCTGGAAGGATCTTTTGTCAGTGGCATGCAGCGCAATGATCCGGTCTTTAAGCTGTTCGAACATACCGGATTCCATAAAGGACTTCTGATCGAGCAGCTTCAGTAAAGTCCCCTTCAATTCGCCTGCAAGCTGCTGCCACATCTCCACGGACAGCTCGCGCTGCTCGGTGTTAAGCGACATGACCGTACGGACGATGCGACTTGTTTCCTCCGTCTCTCCTGCCCGGATCGTACCGATCAGACGCAGCTCCATCTCAAGCGGATAGTAATAAGTAGCGCTCTCGAGCCTAGTTTCCTCAAACCAGACGATTCCTTTACGGTCGGCATGAAGCGCTTGATCCATTGTCTGCTTCGCTTGCTCATAGGAGACACTGACTTCCGTCTCCGAAGCGAACGCTTCGCCAAGCGCGGCAATAAACGTAATCCGGTATTCGGCGAACGCATGCTTGGACAGCTGATCGAGCAGACTGGCAATCTCATCCCTTCCTATCGTATTGCCGGTTTCCGCTTCCTTCGACGCGAATACGATAACAATCCTGTCGGAGCCCCAATCGGTGGTCAACGTAAAACCGGCGATGTCGAGGAGCGCCTGCTTCAGCAGTAGCCTTGCGGCATGAAGCTCATTCAGCACCTCCACGCTGTCCATGCCCGTATAGCCTTGCACCTGCAAAATGCACACGAATCCGGAATGCCCGTAAATTCCCGTATTCGCTTGCGAGGCAGCCGCAAATATTTCTTCGCGCGTCTGCAGTTCTCCGGAAAGGAGCCTTTTCAGGAACGCATCTCGAATGAGCGGAAGCTGTCTTCGCAGTTCGGATTCCAGCTGATTGCTGCTGCGAATCATCTCCGCTATGTTCCCGTGCAGGAAGTCGTATTCGTTCCTCTCCGTTGTGTCGTCTTTTCCGAACTGTTCCTTAACGACAGACACCAGCTTATGGATTGGCATGCTGTTGCGGTAAGCCAGCATCAAACCAACGAACAGTCCAACGGCGATGGCAATGCCGGTAATCGTCCAAGTGATGAATTTGATCTGATTCGCATACTCAAGCAAAGCGTGTCTCGGAATACCCGAGCGGTATACCCAGCCGTTCGTATTGGAATGAATCGTGATGACTAGATCGTCCTTGTAGAACTGGCTGGTTTTGTCTGCATCAAAGCTCGCATCCTTGGCTAAGGCCTGCATGTCGGGTACGCCGTTACCGAGCGAAGCGATGGTTCTGCCGCTGGCATCGCTGATTTGCGTCCAGCCGCCGTATTTGTCCGTGATGCCCGTTAGTAGATTGGTAATCGTCTTCTCGTCGATCGTAACAACCACTACGGCAGGAGACGAACCGCTGAAGCTGTCCAGCGGCAAAGACTGCATATAGGTGACAACCGATGTAATTGTCCCCCTATTATTGTATTGGCGCAGCGGCATAATTTCGCTTCGGTGCGTCTGGCCGAGAACAGACTGTCGCCATTCTGCCAATGACTGGTCTTCATAGCGGAAGCTTTCGTAGAAATGTTCCGGTCTTACGTATGCGGAGCCTGGCGTCAGAATGACGTTGTAATTCCCCAGATAAATATAAAATTGCTGCAGAAAATCATTGGTCTGTCCAAACGTCAGCACGCTGCGCAAAATCCGCCAAATGCCGTATACATTCGTCTGCTCTCCGGAGCTCTTCTCGTTCATCAGTACATTTATATCCGGGTTGATCGCAAGCTGTCTCGTAAACCCTTCAACCTCCGCCATTCTTCGCTCCAGCAGCTCTTTACTCTTCTGCAGCTGCATTACGCTGTTCTCGATGGACAGCTTCTCCGTGACCGAAATGGAAGTATGATAGGATAGGAAGCCTGCGATGCTTGGAATAATCAGAATAACGATGTACGATACGAGGAATCTCCTAAAAACGCTGTTAAACTTCTTCATCCGCCACCCCCTCCCATATTTTCTGGCAGCGCTTACACGCTCTTTCACTATTATCCTATAAAAATCGTTTCCCCGCACTTCATTTTCCCGACATGACCCTTTCGTTTATCGTATCATTGAAGGTTCTATTCGTATTTGCATATGCGTCCTTTGAGTTGACGAATAATCCGGCGGAATAAGAAGAGCTGCCCGGCTGTCAGCGAGATCTGTCCTGAGGTGTCATTTCAATATAAAGAAAAAACCATCGGATGGGGTTTATATCCTATCGATGGTTTTTTCGCATAGCTTCTTATTTTTTCAGAGCGTCTTGAATATGTTGGTTCAGCGATGCTAGATCGATTGACGACGTTGGCTGATCCGTTAATTTGAAGCTTTGCTTGAGCTTGACGATACGATATACGCTGGCATCCAGAACGGACGGAGAGATTTCTCCTTTTTGCGCAGCCGCGGTAAGGGCATCAATAACGGTTTGTTGCTGCACAGGGTCATGCCCGACAAGAATGATATCCGCACCGGCTTGCACGGCTTGTACGGATGCTGGCCCGATAGCTTTAACCTTGCCTACGGCCCCCATTGTCATATCGTCCGTAATAACAACTCCGCCGAATTTAAGCTCCCCTCTCAAATAATCCTGGATAACTTTTCTGGACATAGAGGCCGGTGTGTTCGGATCAAGCTTGGTCATTAAGATATGCGCGACCATTACCATTGGCGCTCCTTCCTTAATTGCCGAGCTGAACGGTACAAACTCAATAGAGCGGAGCCGTTTCAGATCATGATCGACAACAGGCAGCCCAAGATGGGAATCAACGGAGGTGTCGCCATGTCCGGGAAAATGCTTGACCACCGGGATTACCCCTTGCGATTGGATGCCAAGCATCTCCTGCACGCCCATGCTGCTGACCAATTCTGCCGTAGTTCCAAAAGCGCGGTTACCGATAACCGGATTTTTGGGATTTGTATTGATATCAAGAACGGGTGCGAAGTCGGTATTCAAGCCAATCGCATTCACCGCTTCGCCTAAGGCCGTGCCCACCTGATAGGCATACTCGGGATCATTGGTCTTGCCGACAGTTCTGCTGGCCGGGAATGCCTTGATTTGCTTCGGCAATCTGGAGACTCGGCCTCCTTCCTGATCCGTGCTCAAGAGAAGCGGAAGCTTTGCGCCATTATCTTGATTAATCTGTTTGAGATCATTAACCAGCTTAATTGTCTGCGACGCGGAGGTAATATTATTGCTATATAAAATAATTCCCCCAACATGACTATCCTTGATAAGCTTGCCTATTTCAGGCTGAATTTGCGTGCCGTCCATCCCGACCAATATCAGTTGTCCGATTTTTTCGGACAAGCTCATGGATGAAACAAGCTCGGCTATCGGATCGACAGGCTTTGGCGTCTCACTGCTGTCCGGCTGCTGTTGCTCTGCCGTCCCGCATCCGGATAGAACAAGGAACGTAAGAATAGTCGCGTAAAGCGTTAACATTCGAAGATATCTCATAGCATTCTCCTTTTGGCTTCAAAAGCGGACATCTTGAAGAACTCCAATTATGTAGACGATTCAGACCCGTCAAGAAAAGCTAAGTTGACGCGTTACCTGCAACTTAGCTTTTCCTGATTATAACATGGCCGATTGCCGAGCACGAATCTGTTCTCTGGCTTCATCATTCATCCTTGCCAGCGACCAAGCTTTTAAGTAAAATACTCAATCTTGGCTTCGGGAAAATGATCGTTGATCTGTTTGTAAATAAATTCCTTAAGTGCGTTAGCTTGCTCATCGGGGTAAACGTATTTCCCCTGGCCCCAGCGGCCCCATTTGTATTTCCGGTTTTCTTCGTCCATTTCCAGCTTGGATTTGGGGTAGCGTTGCTGAATGATGTTTTTCGCTGTTTTGGTAAAGCGATGCTGGATTAACTCGAATGTCAGATCCGTGCATGCTTCCGGCGGAAGCGCTTGTTTTAATTGACTTATTAGTTCGGCGTACCCCTCTTCCCATCCTTCATGCCAAATGATCGGTGCAATAATAAATCCAAGCGGATAACCCGCATGAGCAACTTTACCGGCAGCCGTAATTCGCTCGTAAAACTTCGACGTGCCCGGTTCAAAATGCTTGATGACGTAATCGGCATTTACGCTGAAACGAAATCGGGTATGCTTGTTATGCTTCGCATCCAGGAGCGGCTCGACATGATGATATTTCGTGACAAAACGAAGCCGTCCAAGAGGCTGCTGCCCCATAAATTCGATGTATTCCTTGAGTGAACCGGAAATATGCTCAAGGCCAACGGGATCGGAGGTGCAGGCTGCCTCGAAGCGGGTAATCTCCGGAGCGCGTTCCTCGATATATTGTTTAGCCTGGTTAAGAATATCGTCGGTGTTTACGTAGACGCGGATATACGGCTTGGCTCCAAGCGTTGTCTGCAGGTAGCAATAATGGCAATGCCCCATGCATCCCGTAGCAATCGGAATGGCATACTCGGCCGATGGCTTGGATTGGTCGAATTTTAATGTTTTTCGAATGCCCACGACGAGAGTTCGTTTCGCAATCCTGTATTTCTCCAAATCGCTTTCCCCCGGCAAGTTCGTAATCCGGTTATGCGAGGTCGTCATATGAATCGGAAGCCCTTGCTCTTTGGCCCATTCATGTATTCGTTGGCCTTTCGGATAGTTCAGCGCATCAGGCTCGAAATAAACAAGCTCCGGAACGAATACCTTCGTATCGCGTGCCGGCGGAGTCAATAACCCGGTTGAATTGGACAAATCAGCTCACCCCACTGTACGATTCATTTCGCAATCAACTTTAGGGTGGACGAAATCGTCAATTTCATACGAATAAGCACTTAACCGGTATCCGTAGTGCATAGATCTCAGGCTCTACGTGCAATATACACCATGGAACCTGACTAATGATTACGTAGAACCGGGGGATTGCCATGGCGGAAAAAAACATTCTCGCTTATTTCAAAAGTCCCGAGCAAGCCGAAAAAGCACTCGAGCAAATAAAATCGTTAAAGCTTATAGACAGCTCCATAAACCGGTTTGACGGTTATCCGGGCGACGGATCGGATCGGATTCGCAACCCGATAACAGGCGATTTTCCCGGGCTTGGCTACCTGACTTTGGGAGGGGATTTCCCTGATCGGGATGCCGCCATTCTTGCGGCAGCAAATGTTAGCGCAAGCGGTATGAGTGCAGGAGAACAAGCTTATGAAACAGCCGGACGCGACATTCTTCTGACTGTTGTTATCGATGAAGAAGATTATGAACAAGCGGTAGCAATCGCGGAGAAGGCTGGCGCCCTTGTATAAAGGAGAAGAAAGGGATGTTCCTGTTTGAGGAATATCCCTTTTTCCTGTTCAAATATGCATTACTTCTTGATTCAACGGTGATAGCGCATGCGACTCCTCGATGTGAATAAACGCATTGTATCTGTGCGGCAGAACAGAAGGAACGTAATTCCCACGCTCTCGCCGAGGGTTATAGACAACTCCTATCGCTCGGTGCCCAATCGGCTCTGAAATGAAAAAATCTTGTTTATTGAACAGCAGGAATTTATCAAAAGCGCCTGCGCGATGCATCAGATCCTCCCAGCTGTCCTTCCGGGCTTCCGGCACGGCCATCGTTTTTATTTCTCCGCCCCATTGATCGGAAGCAATAACGGTTCCCCTATGCGTACCGAAACCGATGGCATATACCCGGTCCTCCCCGTATTTCTCCCGAACCAGCTGGCCGACATTCACCATTCCGTCTTCGAGCATATCCGTTGCGCGGGCATCGCCAATATGAGTATTATGCTCCCATACGATAGCCTTGGCTCCTTGGCCGTGAAAGGCTTTGATACTGTCCAGCGCTTCTACCATGTGCTGATCCCGTACGTTCCAGGATTCGGGTCCTCCCCGCACCATCGACTGATAGTAACGTTCGGCGTTTACGGCTACCAGTGCGTTCAGCTCATCGCTCAGAAGCGCTTCATCGCGAATATCGCTCTGCTGTCTCTTGCTTTGAAGGTCTTTCAACAACTGTACAACTTCTTCTTCACAGCTTTCGGATAAAAAGGCAGCGGAAACCCCGTAGTTTTGCGGTTCGCGGTTATAAGGATCAAAGCAGGCAAACGCCTTGCGTGCCGTATCCAACTCCGGCGAGCCCGTTTTCTCCAAATGCTTCAAAATTTCATCCATGGATTCCCACAAGCTGTATACGTCAATGCCGTAAAATCCAATCTTCGTCTCCAAAGGTTGGGAACGATTGTAATCATGAAGCCATTCCGTTAATTGCAAAATTTCTTCATTCGCCCACATCCAGGTCGGCCAACGGTTATAGTCGCGGAGCGCCTCTCTCGGATTTGGAGCAGCGCCGTTATACTGTTTTACATAACGATTAAGTGTATAACAGGAGGGCCAATCCCCTTCCACCGCAATAAAAGAGAAACCTTTCTCGGCAATAAGTCTCTTGGACAACTCCGTTCTCCAAGTATAAAACTCGGACGTCCCGTGAGAGGCTTCGCCCAACAATACAAAATCCGCATCTCCAATGGCTTGGATTAATGGGTCAAGATCCCCCGCGCTTTTTAGCGGGATTGAATATTCTTTTATTTTTTCCACTACACTTTCGCTGTTCGTCATGTTCATGTATTCTCCTAACTCTAGATATCGCAAAAGGATGCTATCTTATAGCGTTACCCGAAATGCAGTCATTATGTACCTCGGACATAGGCTTCTAAACAAAGGAATCTATTAATCTTGCAAAAAAAGCTGCAGATCGTTAATCTGCAGCTTTTAATTAAGGTTCATTCTATGGCAATCAGGCAACGACCGTTATCGTTCCGTGGTACATATACATTCCGCAATCAAATTGATACGAGCCGGGCTTTAAAAGATCCAACGTCGTGTAATTCTCCCCTTTTTTCAAATAAAGATCAAACCCAAGATCATCCGAATCTACGCTTGTTATGCAGGTGAAAGAGGTATTTTTAACAAAGTTCAGCTTTACGGGAACTCCGGCCTTCACTTCAATTTTTGATGGGTAAAAGCCGTCCTTCTTGGCTTGGATCGTAACCACCTGATAACCATCCTGCATGGAAACGGCAGGTGCTTCCGCATTTGTCTTCGTGTTTGATGAGGAAAAGAAGACGAAAAATAAAGCACATATCATAATTATCGCTAAAACAAGCCACATGGTTGGGGATTTTAATAGGCTGGTTTTCATAGAATGCACTCCTTCCTTAGGTCGATTATACCCTTTCACATGCCTTAATATTGCCAGCCATGTGGCTGTTCATTGAAGGAATAGTGAATATTTCATTACAAAAAAACAGCTTCCGAAAAAGTTCGGCAGCTGCTTTCCGTTATCGTCTGCTTATTAAGAGCAGGACAAATGAGATTACAATGATGGAGCCTGTCCATGCCCAAGCCAGCGTGGTATTGCCGGAATCAACGGCTACATAAATCGCGGTAGGTATCGTTTGAGTCTTGCCCGGAATGTTCCCCGCTATCATCAGGGTAGCGCCAAACTCGCCTAACCCGCGTGCAAAGCCAAGAATATAGGCCGAAATAAGCGATCGGAACGCTAGCGGCATTGTTATGTGCCGGAAAACCTGCCATTCATTCGCCCCAATCGACCGCCCGGCCTCTTCTAATTTTTTGTCGACGGATTGAAAGCCAACTTTCATCGTTTGATACACCAGCGGAAAAGAGACGACAACCGCAGCGATAACCGCAGCCCACCACGTAAATATAACCGGAGCCGAGAACAGCCATTCGATCGCCTGACCAAACCAGCTTCTCCTTCCCAACAACACGAGCAATAAAAAACCGACTACCGTTGGCGGAAGGACCAGCGGCAGCATAAATACGGTTTCAATGAATATCTTGCCTTTTAGCTTAGCGCGGGATATCCACCATGCTGCAGCTACTCCGAGAACCAGCACAAAAAGGCTTGAGAACAAGGCTACTAGTAAGGATAGCCGGATAGGAAGCCAAAAATCATGAGCGCTAATCAACTTTCTCCTCCACTTTCTTTTATATCTGATTATAACGAAATCAATATAAATAGAACATTACCTAATATAGACGGATCTATCCGAGATGGCAATAAACAGAGGTAATGTAATCATCCATTTATAAACCTAAGCATTAAAGAAAGGAGACCTTTGACGGATCTCCTTTCTTTTTGTGCTCACTATGATCTGTATTTTAGACGTGAACGGCAATACTTTTCAGCCAATCCGCATAACGCGCAGAGGTAAGCCGTGCAGAGCTGTCATCCGGTACAAGCGAGGACTTCTTCAGCTCTGTGCCGAAGTACGGAGCATTATCATCGGTTACAACCTGACGGGTATCTTGGGTTGCGATCAAATATTGACGGACAAATTCGTCGAGACCAAACTTCTTGGGGCCGGCAATTTCACGGATTCCGTTCGACGGTTTATCAAGCGTAAAGTCGACAAGTACTTCGGATACGTCTTCCGCCGCAATAGGCTGTACATCAGCCGACGATAAACGCACCTTATCCCCTTCTGTAGACGTATAAGCAATGCCGCCCACAAACTCGAAGAACTGAGTAGCCCGTACAATGGTATACGGAATTTTGGAAGCCTTAATCAAGTTCTCTTGCGCGATTTTGGCCCGGAAATAGCCGCTTTGGAGCAGACCGTCTGTACCAACAACCGACAAAGCAACATGATGTTTAACGCCAGCAGCTTCTTCGGCGGCAAGAAGATTGCGGGTTGAGGTCTCGAAAAACTCCAGAACAGCCTTGTCTTCGAAAGAAGGAGAATTCGTTACATCAACAACTACCTCTGCTCCGTTTAAGGCATCGGTCAGACCTTCGCCCGTAACGCTATTGATGCCTAGCGACGGTGATGCGGCTATGACTTCATGACCCAATTGTTTTAGATTGCCGACCAGCTTTTTCCCAATTAGTCCGCTGCCGCCAATAACGACGATTTTCATACGGTTTCTCTCCCTATCTCTGTTTTTATAATTGTTATGATTAGTTCAAGCTGGCTTTGGTTAAACCAAATGCAGCGTCGGCGGAGCCAGGTTCTGTTCTAAAAGCTACGTTTGCTCGGTTCCAAGCATTGATCGCCATGATCGAGTAAGTCAGGTCGGAAATCTCTTTCTCCGTGAATTGTTCGCGAACACGGTTGTAGATTTCGTCGGATACGCCATGCTCCGGCAGTTTAGTCAAAACCTCGGTCCAAGCAAGCGCAGCTCTTTCACGAGCGTCGAACAACGTGGATTCTCTCCAGATAGCAAGATGGTAAAGACGCAATTCTCTCTCGCCGTGAATTTTAGCTTCTTTCACATGCATATCCAGACAGAATCCGCAGCCGTTCATTTGGGAAGCCCGGATATGGACGAGATGAATAATGCTCGTTTCAATGGAACTGGTTTTCTCCGCATAGCTGAGGTCCATCATCTTTTTAGTAAACTCCGGCGATTGCTGCATATAATTTACACGTTGTGTCATTTTGTATTCCTCCTCGAATTTGTTGTGACGTTATTAAGACAATCGACGACTTTGATTTGTGACATCCGCATCGAAAAAGTTTTAAGTGATGTTCAGACCGCCGTCTACGGCGATAACCTGGCCCGTTATCCAGCCCATACCCGGCTTGGCAAGAGACACGATCCATGCCGCAACGTCGGCAGGCTCTCCGCGGCGGCCAAGCGGTATGCTCCGACGTTCATACTCTTTCACTGCTTCGGCCTGCTCTAGCGTTAGTCCCATTCTCTCCTCGAGAAAAGAAGTTTCCACCGGCCCGGAAGCGATGGCATTTACGCGAATGCCTTTCGGAGCAAGCTCAAGCGCCCAGCTTCGCGTCATATATTCCATTGCAGCTTTGCTCGAACCGTATAGCGACAGATTAGCTCCAGCTTTACTGCCAAATGTGCTCGACATATTGATGATTAATCCCTTAGTCTTCTCAAGATGAGGAATAGCGGCTGCGGCAAGAAGAGTAGGTCCCAGGACATTCACCGCGAAAATATCCGTAATCGCTTGCGCGCTCACATGCTCAAGCGGCATAATGCCGCCTGCTCCCGCGTTATTGATAATAATGTCTATTCGTCCCCACAGATCGATTGCTGCCGAAACCGTATCGGCCGCCGAATCGGGATCGCTTGCATCAGCGACAACCCCTTTGATATTCGGATGCTTTGCCGTAATCTCTTCCAGAACTTCCGCCCTCCGTCCTGTAATGAGCACCTTAGCTCCCTTCGCAGCGAACATTTGCGCGGCGGCAAATCCGATACCGGCTCCACCGCCGGTAATAATGACAACTTTATCGTTTA
This sequence comes from Paenibacillus sp. MMO-58, assembly GCF_037146255.1. NCBI lineage: Bacteria > Bacillati > Bacillota > Bacilli > Caryophanales > Paenibacillaceae > Paenibacillus > Paenibacillus sp. MMO-58. The sequence continues at coordinate 403,160 of NZ_JBBCVY010000003.1, read as the reverse complement.
ACATAAGTTCAGTCTCCTTTGAGCAATTATTTATTATATTAACTAATTAATAATTAATTGATTAACTATTTGGTGTAAGCCGTCCTATTCCAGGACGGTAATCGTGATTTAGAATAAAGTGTTCAACAATTGTTTCAGATTAGACTGATTTTTCCGCGATAGCTTTCCGATATGTTCTTTGATTGTATCCTCGTAAACAGGCCACACCTTTTCAATCAGATCCTCGCCTTGAGAAGTTAATCGGACAAGTATCCGTCTTCGGTTAGAGGGGTCAAAATCTCTCTGGATCCTCCCAGCCTTCTCCAACGTATTCAGCAAGTTACTGATATTCGCCCTGGTCACGGCGAGGTCATCGCTTAATTCGGACGGAAGCATTGGCTTTCCGCCTCTTTTCAAGGCGACCAGCAAGCACCATCGGCCAAGCGTTAAATCAAACTTCCCTAAATGCTCTTCCAGCTTTTGGACCAGATGATGACTGGTTTTATAAATCGTGAGAAATACATCGATTTCGAGAAGAGGCTTCTCAAACGGATCCCATTTTTCTATACGGTTAGCCTCCTTTATAATTAATTATTTAATTATTTGCGAGTTAACAATACTGCGAATTTCATTGTGTGTCAAGTCGTTGCTCTAAGCAAAGACTGCCGATACCTTATTATCGGCAGTCTCCTAAACCGGTATGCTTTAAGCTAATGCGGTTGGTCGTACCATAATTTCGCTTACCAGAGTATCATCTGGTTCACCGATTGCATAGGCGATCGCTTTCGCAATGCTGGCTGGAGCAATCCCCAAATTGCTGACCATTGCTTGCACCTCCGGACTAGCAATGCTGCTGAATAGCTCCGTTTGCGTCAAGCCAGGTGCCACTAAGGTAGATCGGATACCCGACGTAGCGGACTCTTCGAGGCGCAATCCTTCCGAGATCGCACGAACGGCGAACTTAGTTGCCGAATATACGGCAGACGTCGGGGACACCTGATAGCCTGCGGTGGAAGTCAGGTTAATGATATGTCCGGACTTTTGCCCGCGCATGATTGGCAGTACCGCCGCGATTCCGTACAACACGCCTTTAATGTTGACGTCAATCATTTGCTCCCACTCTTCTACACGAAGCTCGTCTAATCTGGAGTTCGGCATAATGCCGGCGTTATTCACCAAGACATCGATGCGGCCGTATTTGTCTAGGGCAAATTGAGCCAGGCTATTCATATCTTCAGCGGATACGACATCCGCTCGAACGGAAGCAGCTTCTCCACCTGATTGTTTAATGTCATTAACAACCGCCCGGAGTCGATCCTCTCTCCTTGCCGCTAAAACAACCTTCGCTCCGTTTAGCGCAAGCAGCTTTGCCGTTTCTTCTCCTATTCCGCTTGAAGCCCCCGTTATGATGACCACTTTATCTTTCATATTTTCCATGATGAGTACTCTCCTTTTGTATGATGAAGTTGTGTCTCCTGGATAACGCGTGTTGAATATTTAACGGCCGTTGATTTACATTATAGACAGATGCCTCAACCTCTCAATGGTTGATTGATGCGCTTTTGTTTTATATCCGACACTCACATCGCAATTGTTGATTATCTTCTGGAGGAAACGAACAACATGGAAAATGCGGCTAAGACCGATCGCCGAATTTTAAGGACGAAGCAGGCGATCAAGAGGTCATTTCTTGAGCTTTTTACGGAGAAAGAATTTGAACAGATCACCATTAACGAGATTGCGGATCGAGCAAACGTAAACCGCGGTACGGTTTATTTGCACTACAGCGATAAATACGACCTTTTGGACAAGTGTACGGAAGAGCATATCAACGAAATAATCGATATATGCAAAAATCGCGAATCGGGCGAAGGAGATCCCCAGCGGGTATTTGATTACTTCCAAGACCACTTCCCGTTTTTCTCCGCTATGTTTTCCAATGAACGCACTTTTCTGTTCCGGGACCAATTGCTGCATTTCTTCTCCGTGAACATGATGGTCAAGATGGAACAAACGAATGGGCAGCCCGATATTGACCAGGAGATAAAAACCCAATTTATGGCTTCAGCCTTTATCGGCATCGTCGAGTGGTGGATCCGCCGAGGCATGCCTCATTCCACTCCGTTTATGGCCGAACAAGTTAAACATTTATTCGAAAATAACCAAATCTACTCGATATATCGTTAAAACAAAAAGCCCATCGGAATCCGAAGATTATTCCTCCGAAATCCGATGGTCTTTGCTGCTAAGAACCTAAATTTTCGATACGGTTAATTTTTAACGCAACAAGCCGGTCCTCCAGCTGCTGCTTCGTTTGGGGATTGGTCGCAGCGTCTTGCACCATCTGCGGTGCTTGCTCAGCGAAATCCGTTAGTCTATAGATATGCTCTTGTGCTTGATCCCCGTATTGCACGGTTTGAGTAGCACTTTCAAAAAAGAACAAGCGCTTAACATGATGGACGAAACGACGAGTAAGAGTGTCGTCAGCGTTCTCATTCAGCTGCCTCTTCCTTCCTGCATGTTTGTTTATTTTTACTTTTTTACGAAATTGAAGAAGGAGGGTTTCATAAAGCGTTCAAGCTAATCGATGATGATATCGCCAACCCACAGGAATACGCCTGCAGCGATATTGAACCATCCTAAAAACCGTGAAACCTTCCATTCTTTCTTTTGTTTTTTTTCATTGCCTAGATCCCTGACATCGATGTAAATGACAAGCAACCCGCTTACAATAAACAATGTAATCGCGTAATACAGGTATCCCATCGTATAACCGCCAAACATTCGCAATCCCATCCTTAATAAATCAGGATATTATACGGCCTTCATTCCGACCCTCCGTACCTTCAATGCTACTTTGACTTCAAAGGTACAGTTCGGATACATTTTGCTCCATTCCTCCGCCGTCTTGATTCGTTTATTCCAATAATGGGGTTTTTTAGCCCGTACGATTTCGCCAAATCCGAAATAATCCGAACCTTTTGCTTGTGAATCCTTAATAACCTTGGAATAAGATTTGACGGCACCTTCTCTTTGCTTCTCCTCAATCATTCTCAGCACATCCGGATTATTGATCTGAACTTCGTCGCTAAACTTTCCTTCCACGTTAAGCTCAATTCCGATATCAATGGTGAAATGAGGAATATCGTCCTTGATTTGCACTCGTATTTTTGCCCGGCGATGCGTTGCGGTTGTCATAACGGTCTGTCCTTTATCGCCCAATTGTACGAATACTCTGTAGCCTGCGGGGTTAATCCCTTTAATCCCCAAATAACCCGCAATTTCTAACGGCTTGGTCACTCCAACCATTTGGTCCCCGACAAAGTAAGCCAGACCTTTGATTTCCACATTTTGTTCTTTCTTTATATCAACATACGGTAAAAAGCCTTCCTGCCCTTTTTTAGATACATTGCTCCAGAAAATGCCGATGTAGTCTTTCGGGAATTTCCCCATCCGTATGCCTTGATCCAGCGTTGACATCAAATAAAGCGTAGGAACTCGTTCCAGAGGCGGAGCAGCCAGCATAAGTTTCCGTGCTTGTCCTTTCGCAACCATCATCCATGCCATTCGCCGGACTTCAGAGTTGCGACGGAAGTAATCATTAATGTTATCGAGGCCGTTTCTTGCCACGGCTTCAGAAATGACAATGACGCGCAGATGTCCAAAAAAAAGCTTGCTGGATACCTGCTGCTGCAAATTCATAAAAGCGTCATTCAAGCTATGGCCAACAACGTCAATCACCCAAACCGTTTTTCCAACGGAGCCCCCTCCTCCTCCTCCGCTTTCACCTGGACCTAACGGAATTCTTCCAGGGAGAGCAATCTGCACGGCAACGCGAATCATACTTTTCTCAGGACTAGGAATAGTTCCACGCAAATGGGAGATTTCATCTTCTTCCTTTTCCGCTTTTTCCATATTTACCTTATCAATAGATACCCCGAGCACAACTGCCCGTTCCTCAATTTCCAGCCTGTCCCAGCAGCCGGTGAGAAATGGCGTGACCATTATAAGCACGCAAAGTATTTTAATGAGTTTGATCCACTTTCTTATTGTTTGCAACAGGGTTCCCTCTCTTCTTGCGAAGAATCGAAACGATAAGCAATATAGCGGGGTAGACAATCGTAATGATTAGTCCGATGCGGCCGACGTTTTCAATGATTTCATACATTTGAATAATGTTTTTAGGCAGCATGGCCATTACAAAAACAAAAGGCAAAATAAAATAGGAAAACAGCTTATGCTCTTGCAATCGAAATAGATGACTCATCGAATAAATCGTAAAGAAATAACTGGAGAATAGCGTTGTAAACACCGCAGTAACCCATACCGCGAGAAAAGAGGCATCGAGCCGCTCCAAAATGTTAGCTGGCAATGAGGTCGCCTTCGCCAATTCCAAGGTTGGCCAGAGCAGCTGTTTAATCTCCTCTGAACCAAACACGCTAACTGTAGCCGCAACGATAATAACATAGAGCCCTCCGGCTATCATCATGCCCCAGAAGCTAGCCTTCATTGCCTTCTCCGGATGCTTCATATTCGGAATTACGGCGGTCAATACGAATGCTCCTTGGAAAAGTGCGGCAATGGTCAGCGTACCTTTCAGCATCCCGCCCGGTTCATTCCCCCAAATGGGCAGCAGGTTAATCGCTTCCGCATTTTTTAAAGACAACGCAACTATGACAAGAGCAGGGAATAACAAAAACGGAAAATAAAAAGTATGAATATGGGCGAAGGTTGTAATTCCGTGACGCGTAGAGATAGCGGCGAGAAGCAGCATTGCGATTACCGTAACTTCAACCGGAGTTGACTTTAAGACCGAAGTAACAACGACTTCGCCGAATTCCCGGGCTGTTAACGAAGTGAGTACCGCAAAAAACAGGATGATAGACAAGCTGCCAATCCATGCGAGCCATTTGCCTATAACCTTCTCGCTGTACTGGATAATCATCTCGTTCGGAAACCGTATGCCGAGCCGGGTAATCAGAAATAACCCAACAAACGCAAGCAGCATAGCCAGAAAAGTTACAAGTGGTCCTCCAGAATCGGCAGCTCGTACCGCAAATAGCGGCAATGCGAGGACGCCTACGCCGATAATGGTGCTGACAAGAACAGCGGCTGCCTGAATGACTGTAATCTGGCGGGTCTCCATCTAACGATTCCTCCTACTCACTCTTATCATTTAAAGGATCCAGCACGTTTTTTGACGTTTTTTTGAGCTCTTCAAACTTCGATTCCGATATTCTCGTTTCTTCAACAGGATCCAGAAACGCAGGTCGTTTGTTCATCAGCCATAGCGGCCCTCTGACCAGTAGATCCTTCAAGCCTTGAAAGTCAACCGGAATAAGCGGGCTGAGGTATGGAACGCCGAAAGACTTCAGGGACAGGAGATGATTCGCAATCAGGATTAATCCGATCATTACCCCGTAAAGGCCAAAGGTCCCTGCTAAAATGATGAGCGGAAAACGAAGCAGCCGCAGCGCAAGGGCTGCGTTATATGCCGGTGTGGCAAATGATCCGATCGTCGTTAACGCGATAATTACAACCGTAATAGGGCTCGCGAATCCGGCAGCTACCGCTGCTTGACCAACAACTAACACGCCTACAATCGAAAGCGCTCCGCCGACTTGCTGCGGCAATCGGATCGTGGCTTCCCTAAGTACTTCCATGGAGATCTCGATGATGATGACCTCGATAACAGCCGGGAATGGAACACCCGCTCTTCCTCCGGCTACGGCTACCGCAAAATCGGTTGGAATGAGCTCCGGATTGTAGGAGATAATCGAGACGTATAAAGCCGGAAAAACCAACGAGAAGACAAGAGCGATCAATCTGGCTAAACGGATCGAGCTCATGAGAAGGAATCGTTCCGTATAATCCTCTACCGTCTGATAGAACTGGTTAAACACAGTAGGCACAACCAACGCCAAAGGCGAACCGTCTACCAGAATAGAGACCCTTCCTTCCGCCAGATTGGCAACCACTTTGTCGGGGCGTTCGGTATATTGAACCTGAGGGAATGGTGAATAATGATTGTCCTCGATAAACTGCTCCAGATAGCCGGAATCCAGCACCGTATCGATATCGATCTTGGATAAACGTTTATGAACCTCTTCCACTAATGCCGGATTGGTAATACCCTCCATATAACAGACGGCTACCTTTGATTTGGTTCTACGGCCAATCTCCATAGTCTGAATGCGGAGATCCGGAGACTGGAGCCTGTATCGGATTAAAGAGATATTAGTGCCAAGCGGCTCGATGAAGCCTTCGCGAGGCCCTCTTATAACCTGCTCGGTTGCGGGCTGTTCGATGGAACGTTTTTCAACGGATCGTGTCGTAATGATGATGGATTCCTCCATCCCATCAACGGCAATAACCGTATCCCCACGCAAAATGCAATCTACAAGCGCCGTTAATTCACCTTGTAAGCTGCTTTTACTGTGATAGAGAGAGTCGTTCATAATCACGTCGGATAACTGGCTGGTCTCGATGGATCTCCCAATAAGATGCGGCGGCGTGTACATCAGTGCTTTCATAATGTCCGCATTGACGCTGTCTTGATTGACCATACAGGAGAAAAACATAATGGCAGCGGGAAATTGGCCAAATACGTTGAATTTACGGACCGTAAAATCTTCGTTTATGCCCAAGATTCCGTCTAAAAAAGCAATGGTGTCCCCTAAGATGCCGGATACTTTTTGTCCCTTGTATTTATCCAGCGTTTTGCTTGGGCTTGGCATAAGCAGCTTGGCATCTAATCTTCTGACTTTTCTTGTTGGCATTCCATCACCTGCTAATCACCATAATCTGACTTTTTGCTTTCTCAGGTTTTACCAATGCGAGGGAATTTATGCGTGTCCTAACTTTGGAACGGTATGCATAATAAAAGCAGCCGCCAATGCTTGGCAGCTGCTTCCGCGAGATTAATAATGCTCTAACCTACATCCCAACGATGTCTAAACTTGGTCAGATTCGGATGCGCATCCGGCGGCGGTTCCGTGATGATCAAGCGGATCTTGCCGATCCATTCTTCGAAGGAATGATACGAAGCAAACGCGTTTGCCGTCTCCGGCGAGACATACAGGAAGAGCGGCGGCGGATAAGCCTCCATCAGATGACGGATAGCCGCTTCGATAGGCGTATATTTCTTGCGCTTCCCTTCCCAATTCTCAATCGCAATCATTCCTTCGTCCCCGTGTTCCCTTCTCCAGTCGAACAGGAAGTCCTCCCGCTTGTAATAAGGCTCGATAGGACGTTTCCACATGCGTTTTGCCGTTTCTTCATGGAGCGGATAGAGTACAAGCTTGACAAATGACCTTGCTTTAGCGAGCGCTGCCGCTTGTTCCAGCTGCCGCTCCGACACGTCCTGGAACGTGTCATAATACGCCAGCGTCCCCTTTCGGGTGTCCGGCTCTTCAACGTGGCCAAATGGCACCGTTCGGTTACCTCGATCCATCGACATCCTCCCTGATCTTCATTTGCACCATAGTATTGGTTTATTGATCCTTTTTCATTTCCTGCTGTTTTGTTAACAAGTTTGTTTCTTCCTCAATGCGGCTAACGTCAATCCGTTCAAACAAAATGTTCAGATCCTTGATTTTGCGGTTTGCGGGAACGGAAGTTTGCGTCCATCCCGCTTGATCAAGCGTCAGGAAATTTCTTGTTTTTTCGCAGGCAAAAGGAATAAAAGGGTTTAACAATTGAGCCAAATTGGCAATGATCTGAACGGATGCATGAAGCGTATTTCCGCATGCCGCTTTATCTTCTTTGATCTGAAGCCATGGCTTCTGTTCGTCAAAGTACTTATTGGCCCGGCGTACGGAAGCGAATATGAGCTCAATAGCTTCTTTCAGATGCCCTTCTTCTATCAATGCTCCGCTTCTAGTATAACAGTCGTCTATCGTCTGCTTCCATTCATCGTTTAGATTACCCTCGGGGATAAGTCCTTCAAACGATTTATCGATAAAAGACAACGTACGATTAACTAAATTCCCGAATGCGCCAAGCAATTCGCCGTTATGGCTATGAATGAATTCCCGCCAAGAGAAGTCCGTATCCCGGTTCTCGGGACCGTTGGCAATCAGAAAGTAACGGATGGAATCCGGCTGATAACGACTTAGAATGTCCGGTACCCAGACGGCCCAGTTATTGCTCGTGGAGAACTTCTTCCCTTCCAAGGTCATATATTCGCAGGAAATAATACGGTCCGGCAGATGCAAACCGCGGACGCCCATCAACAACGCCGGCCAAATGACCGTATGAAAAGGTACATTGTCTTTGCCGTGTACGTAAAATGCCGTGATTGGATTCTTGCCTTCCTCCCAAAATAACTCCCAGCTGCCTCCCGTTTCAGCAGCCCACTGCTTGCTTGCCGACAAATAACCGCATACGGCTTCAATCCAAACGTAGATTTTTTTATCCTCGAAGCCTTTGAAGGGAACATCTACTCCCCAGGTTAAATCTCTCGTAACCGCACGGTCTTGCAGTCCTTCCCTCAGATATCTTTTCGTTATTTGGACCGCATTGTCTTTCCAGCCGCGAGCATGCTCTACATACTCCGACAGGATATCCTGAAAGCGGGAAAGCTCCAGATAATAATGCTCGGTAGGGCGTTCAACCGGGGGATTGCCGCATATCTTGCAAGTCTTATCCGTCAGGTCGGAAGGATCCAATAAAGTGGAGCAATAATCGCATTGATCTCCGCGCGCCCGGTTTCCGCAAACCGGACAAGTCCCTTCTACATAACGGTCGGGCAAAAATCTCCGGTCCGTCTCGCAATAGGTCTGCTGAATCGTTTTCTTGTACAAATATCCGTTCTCCAATAAGCTAAGAAACAACTCTTTTACAACCTTATGGTGAAACTCCTGGTCCGTTCGCGTATACAGGTCATACATAAACCCGAGCTTCTGAAAGCATTCCGTAAATTCCCGGTGATAACGATCCGCTATATCCCCCGGCGATACGCCTTCCTTCAGCGCTTGCACGGCAACCGGAGTGCCATGGCAGTCACTGCCCGAAACATACAGAACCGGATTGCCTTTCGCCCGGTAATAACGGGCCAGCACATCTCCCGGCAGCAAGCTGGCGAGCCGACCCAGATGCAGCGATCCATTCGCGTAAGGCCAAGCGCCGCCAATAAAAATAGGGTTCATGATATCTCCTCCTGCGTTAAATTCTGAAAAATGAAAACAAAAAAACTCCCATCCCGAAGGGACGAGAGTTATCCTCACGTGTTACCACCCAATTTTATTAATGCCTTGCGGCATTAACCTCTTCAAGTACGACGCGGCCGCGTTTATACTCTAGCACGATAACGGGTGCGGGTTCCGGCGCAATCTACAACCGCTTGGGGTTCGGTGCGCAGCTCAGAGGCCATGTTCCCATCCGTAATCTTTACCCCTTCTCAGCTAGCCGGGGTTCTCTGTCCAAGACATCACGATGGTACTCTTCTCTTCGTCGCCATTTATCTGAATATTGAAGTTATTCGAATTATATTGGATAAATTTACCTCTGTCAATCCTTTCCCTTAAGCTAGTCTGGTATTGTCACTGTTTATGCGGTATGGTAAGTTAATGCAGCTACCCTCAACTATGCTGATTGTCAAGAAAGGATGAATCTCATGTTCAAGCTGCTCAGTAGAAGCTTTCGCGACTTCCGCGCAGCGTATCCGCAGCTCTTATTGTTTGAATATTTATTTATGCTGGTAACCAGCATTATCATTATCCCCATTATTACGTTAATCTTCAGCCGTATCCTAACGGTTCTTGGATCCGGTTCGCTTATGAACGATGATATCGTTCAGCTCGGTTTAAGCTGGCAGAGCATGGTTGGACTTACCGTAATTGCTCTAGTCGCTTCCTACGCGATATTTATCGAGCTGTGCGTTCTTATAATTCTTGTTCAACAAAGTTATTTCGGCAAACGAATCGCTATCATGGACGCCCTCCTTACCGCGCTTCGGCAGACGCCGAGTCTACTCGGCTTTGGTACCGTCCAGCTGCTTGTCTTGCTTCTCGTGTTGATTCCGTTCGTCGATTCGCCGATGTCGGAATCGTTCTATGCGCTGTTTAATCTCCCTATAGTACTCGAGCGAAGCGTCATGAACCTGTCCGTTGTGATGTCCATTGTTTACATGCTCATCTTGGTTGCAGCCATCTATTTGGTGCTCCGATGGATTTTTGTGCTGCATTATATCGTACTCGAGGGACATTCTATCGGCCGCGCAATCCGGAGCAGTCTCGATCTCACGAGAGGCAAGCATTTCAAGGTGCTCACTTCATTATTTTTAATAAATGCGATTGTTATCGGTACGGGCTTTGCAACGCTTTCGTCGGTCTCCTTCTTGCCCCATTGGCTTAATCATAATGTACTGAAGGCATTCTCCGATCATTATTCGTTAACGTTGTCTACCATTCTCACGTACATGCTGACGCTGGCGATCATGCCCCTCAACATTATCGTGCTGACCCGGTTATTCTACGTGCTCAAACGGGAAAACGGACAGCATTTGCAGGATAATCTGAAGTTGTATCGCAGTACGATCGGACGATTCGAAGATGCGCTTTCCGGTATGATGAAGCGGTTCACTCACAAACGAGCCTTATTCGCTTTATTAGCCGTTGTTTATGTGAGCCTTGCTTTATTTGTTGGTCTAAAAGCAAGCAGCCATCTGGTCTACGCCAAGTGGAGCGTCCTTATCTCCGCGCATCGCGGCGATACGGAGAACGCTCCGGAAAACTCGCTGCCGGGCATTCAGAGCGCCATCAATAAAGGTATTCAATCGGTTGAAATCGACATTCAATTAACCAAAGACAACGTTGCCGTCTTGAATCACGATGCTACTCTTAACCGGATGGCCGGCGTGAACAAATCCGTTAATGAATTAACTTACGAGGAAATAAGCAAGCTGTCCATCGGCCAGGATGCGGATGGCGTTCCTATTCCCGTCGTTACGCTTGAGCAAGTATTAACGGAAGCAAAGGGACGGATTAAGCTGCTGCTGGATTTGAAGCCCCATGGAGCAAGCGAACCCCTCGTGCGGGAAGTGATCCGCCTGATCCATGCCAACGAGATGGAGAATGAAGTCTATATCCAATCGTTCGACAGCACGATGCTGCGGCAAATCCGCGAGCTGTCTCCGGATATCCGCATTGGGCAGATCATGTATTTCGCCGTTGGCAATCTCTCTTCGTTAGATGTTGACTTCTATACGGTTGAACAGGTTATGGTAACCAAACAACTCGTCGATCGAGCGCATGCCTCCGGACGAGAGGTGTGGGTGTGGACGGTGAACGGTCGTCACAACTTGAAGGAAATGCTTAAATTTCAGGTGGACGGCCTGATCACCGATACCCCTGCTCTTGCGCAATCCATGATTGGTCTTGATTTATAATGGAATGAAGCCACAAGAAAAGCCGCAATATCGCGGCTTTTTCTTATTACTTTCTTACTCTCGCCCCGTCTATCAGGTAGCCGGTACTGCTTACGATCACCTCCTGCTCCTCGAACAGCCCTTCCGTAACAGCCGTCATATACGCATTGGAGTCAGTTACCTTAATTGGGTTTTTTACGGCATAATAGGCATTTCCGAGTGGTCCTTCCTTGCTTTCCAACGTAAATACATAAGCTCCTTGATCATCCTGATGCACGGCTTCGTTCGGCAGCGTAAGGATGGCTTCGCTGTTGCTCTTCACAATTTTCACCTGTACACGTTCGCCGCCAATCAGCTGATTGTCATGGAGCCGAACCGTTACGGTACCTGGAATGGAACTGGAATCGTTTGCATGCAATGTGCCGCTGTCTGGCGTATCCAGGGCTGCGCCATTCACGTCATTATCGATAGTTGTTATCGTTCCTGTAAGCTGTTCCGTGTCCTTGCCCGTGATCTTCAATTGCTCGAGCGTTTCTCCGATTTCCAGCAGTCGGGCTATATCGCCCGGTACCTGCAGTTGGATATTAAAGCCTTTGGATGCATTTGCGAGTACAATATCCGGCCCACCGCCGGGACCCGAACCAGCCAGCGCATTAACCTCGGTTACAATGCCCGCAAAAGGCGCGGAAACCGATTGGCTATCGATTATGCTCTTTTGAAGGCTTTGTATGTGATTTTCCTGCGAGGCCATGTCAAGCTTGGCGGAATCCAGCGCAACCTTAGCGGCAGAGAGGGCACTCTCGTCGCCTCCGGTTACCGCCGTAATATAATCCGTTTGGAGCTGATTCATGGACAATTGCTGCTTCTTGAGACTTGTCTTCATATCATCCAGCTGAAGCATCGCTTCGCTGCCGTCATATTCGATTAGTTTCTGGCCTTTCGTTACTTTATCCCCTTGTTTAACAAGCACCTGCTTCACCTTCCAGCCTGCCGGATTCATAAGGGCTTGCGTCTGCTCCGGTTGAACAGTCGCTTTGCCTTCGAATTCATGCATGACCGAACCTTTGAATGCGGTTTGCGTATAGACCTTCTGCAAAGACAGGTTCCGTATCGTATTTCCCGCAAGGGTGCATATCGCGAGCAGGATCAGAAACAGACCGGCAAGCAGCCGCAGCTTCCGTTTGCCGGAAACGGACTTTCTTTCCTCCATTGCATTCACTCCTGAGATTATCCTTTTATGCCCGAATGTTGAATTCCTGCCACGAAATAAGACTCCGCATACAGGAACAAAAGCACCATCGGGGCCATATACAACGCGGAAGCGGCAAACCCGGCCCCCCGTTCCGACTGATTGATTTGCGCCAAATAGAGTGACAACGGCTGCTTGGCAACGTCCTGCAAGAAAATAAGCGGCTGCTCGATCATGTTCCAATAATCAACGAACAGCAACACTGCCAGCGCGGCGAGACCCGGCTTGGCCAGCGGAAGAACAACCTGCCAAAAGATAATAAACGGACCTGCTCCGTCGACTTTGGCAGCTTCCGAAAGCGCATAGGGAATATGGGCCATAAATTGCCGCAGCATAAACACGCCAAACGCGCCGAATATGCCCGGCAGCACGATTGCTGAAGGATGGTTCATGAGCCCAAGCTTGTCGATAACCAGATAATTGGGGACGAGCGTAACCTGGAAAGGCATAAGCATCGTCATCAAATAGACGAGAAACAGCTTATCCCTTCCCGGAAACCGCAGCATAGCGAAAGCGTAAGCCGCCAACGAACCGACCAAAATCTGACCGATTACGATAGGCCCTGCAAGTCCGGCTGAATTCCAGAACATATGAAGAAACTTCGGGCTCAGGAACAACACCTTCGCGTATTGTTCGAATGACAGCCAGTCCGGCAGCAGCTTCAGATTAACGAAAGCATCCTTCCCGCCGCTGGCCGTATCCACCATTTGTCCGATTAAATCGTAATTTTGGCTAAGCTCCGCTTCCGTCATCAAAGAACTTACTAGCGTAAGGCCAATCGGAAACAGCATGGCAGCTGCAAATCCGGCAAGAATCACCGCCCATGCAAGTCCGGTCAAACATTCTTTACCTCTCATGAATCCTCCTTCCCCTACTCCGTTTGTTCCCTGAACCGGCGTTCAGTGCGGAGCAGTCCCGAGGTCAGGAGCACGATACAGGCGACCATCATAGTCGCGGCAGCCGTCAGCTTCTGGACATCCAGCTCGAAAAACATGTTATTCATGTAATGCTGCAGCATATACAACCGGTCATACGGATAATCTCCGGCCAGCAGATACGTTTCCCGAAATACCTTGAATGAGTTAATGATTGAGATAAGCAGCACAAAAAATAAGGTTGGCGTCAAATAAACAAGCGTAATATGGCGAAATTGATGGAAACGGCCGGCGCCCTCAAGCGATGCGGTCTCGTAATAATCCTTCGGAATCGATTGCAGTCCTGCCAGCAGAAGGATCATGTCGTAGCCGATGTTCTTCCATACATACATCAAGATAACGATACTCATGGACCAATTCGACTGCATCCAATCGATCCGGTCCATTCCAAAAGCGTGCAGCCATGCATTCAAGGTCCCGTTCCAATCGAAAAAGATTTGCCAGACCGTAACGACGGATGCCACAGGCACGACTAGCGGAAGCATAAACGATGTCCGTAACGTACTTCGCAGGAAGATCCGCTTATTAAGGAGGATCGCAAGCGTCAAGGACAGCGTGATTAATAGCGGAACACTTACCGATGTAAAAAGCATCGTATTGCCGGCTGCTTTACGGAACGAGGCGCTATGGAGAAGTTCCGAATAGTTGCTAAGGCCCACGAATTGCCCGCCAAGCGCCCCGTCAGTAAAGGACTCATAGATGCCTAGCAGAAACGGAATGAGATAAAACAAGGAAAATCCGATTAAGCTGGGAGCAAGGAACAGCAGCGCTGCCATGCCGTCCCCTTTCCATCCTCGCAGTCCTCTTCTACTCATTGAGTACCGTCATCGCTTTATTCTGTATCAGCTTGGCTACGTCCTCCGCGGATTTCTGGCCGGCGAAGTAGGCTGCCGTATTGGCGGATACGATATCCAGCACTTTGCCGGATGCATTCTTCTTGCGGGAAGCGGCATCCGCAAAGCCTTCAAGCCGGTTAAGCTGCGCTTCATCCACTTTGAAGGACTCGCTGTGCTGCGAACCAATGGTTGGCGGCGTTATCGTTCCCCGCTTCTTGAGAGCCTTTACGGCGTCAGCGAAACGCTCCTTGTTGATGGGAAGGCCAATCGTCGTATGATCCATCATGTATTTCAGGAAATCCCAGGCGGCGTCCTTCACTTTGGAGTGGGCATTTATGCCGATATCGGACCTCGTTTCGTAGGAAGTGCCCGCAACCTCTTGATCCGCATGAGGTTTGATGTAAAATTCCGTATCCTTGCCAAATAAATTTAATGTCGTTAAATAATCTTCCGGCGACAAAATGCTGACATTCGTAAAATATCCCCGTTCCGACGTACTAATGATTCCATCGTCAAACATGCTTTTTATTTGCTTCAGCAAGCCGGTGAAATCCGGCGAATCAAAGTTTGCCTTGCGGTTAGCCTCATCTACAAACCTGCTATAGTTATCCGCGACAATGCTCCGTACGAAATAATCGGTACCGCCAACTTGAAGACCTTCTCCGCTGACAATAGCCGCCTTATATTTTCCGTTTGCGTCAACTAGTTCTTTGCCCGCTGTCATGAAATCATCCCATGTCCACGAACGATCGTCGATCTTTACCCCGGTGGCGGCAATCGCGCTGCGATCACCAACCATGCCGCTTAAGCTGAAGGATAACGGAAGGCTGTATAGGCTCTTTCCACCTTGTTCGCTGCCCAATACATTCGTGAAGTAGTCCGTCTTGCGAAACGTATGGTCTTCGTCCATTCTTGCGGATAAATCCTCGAGCAAATGATGCCTCTCGTAATCGTCTGCCGCCAAATACCGGAGATCAACCAGGTCCGGTCCCTTTCCGGCTAGCATCGCCGCGTTTGTGGTTGTCGTAAACTTCTCAATGTCGGCATCCGTTTGCTCACCTCCCCCTTCGTCGCTATAAGGCTCGCTTAACCCGTATTGCAGCTTGATCTTGATATTCGGATGAGCCGCTTCGTAGGATTTAACCGCTTGTTCGTATTGCTCGCTTGGCCAGAAAACCGAGAATACGATTGTTTTCTGATCACCGCCGGTTGCATTTCCATCCGGGTTTGTATTTGTTGTTGTTCCTGATGGAACAGTTGTCTTGCCTGGCTCTTGACTTGCTTCATTGTCTACCATGCTTCTGTTATTACTGCAAGCCGCCAAAACTAACACGATTAACGAGACGGTAAGTATGATTAGTCCCCTATTTTTCATCCCAATCATTCCTTTTCTTGTATTGTTACTCTGGTATTTCATTAGCCACATCTTGCCGGATGCTTGACCCAAGTATAAATAAGAGATATCTCCAAGGCTTCATCAAATTGCGTACAAGATGTCTCCGACTTCCAAAAAAAATACGGCAGGCCAGACGAGCTTTCGTCCAACCTGCCGCATTGGCGGGCAAATAAATATTCGGTTTTACTTGTCCTGGAACTCGATAATAAAACCATGCAGAGTATGCGAGCTCTCCTGTTCGGACACAGGTGCCGGCGCAATCTCTTGCGCGGCTCTGGTAAACGGCTTGCTGCCTGTAACCAGGAGCTCGCCATTGCCGATACTCCATTTCATAAGGGAAGGCACAAAACCTTGATAGACGGCCGTTTGGGACAACAGGTTGTTGCCTTGAAGCTTGCCTACATAGATAATTTCCCCGTCGTTTTGCGTGTAAGCGATCATTTTTCGATCCGCCGACAGACTAAAGCTGACGATCTTCTCCAACAATACGGTAAGCTCTCCGTTACGACTGTCGTATTGGAACAAGGTGCCGTCGGCACCCAGGAATATAAACCGGTTCGCATCTACCCAAAAACAACCGTTCATCGTAGACGGGTGGTCGTATATGACTTCAAAGCGTCCTTCATCGTTTAATGCAGCCATCGATACCAGCGTGCCGTTATCGATTAAAAGACGATTGCCGTCTTCGGACAATACGGCAGAAGCGTTGTTTTTCATATCCGGCATGCCCTGCAGCACCAGCTGCTTAGACGATCCCTGCCGCACGTTATAGACAACAAGGCTTAGCTGATCGCGGCGGTCTCCCAGCACTAGATACGACAGATATCGGCTATCGCTAGACCACCGCAGGTTACGGGAAAACAATCGCTGCGGCTGCACAGGCTCCTCAATGGACTTGCCGGCACTTCCGTCCACGGGTAACAGTATCAAAGAATAGCCGTTCTCGGAATCCGACAGACGTGCGAGCAGCTTACCGTCCGGCGATAGGCTAAGTATATCCTTTCCTGCATTTAAGCTTGTTGTAATCTGGTTAAGCCGATCATAGGGAGGCGCGAGCAGCCGCAGGCCGTCGTACGGAGTACCGGAAGGAACGCTGCCCGAATTATAACCAACGAGCTCTTCCCCGTTCGTCCAACCAAGTACCGTAAACTTGTCAAACCACTCCTCCAGAGGATAAATCGTCTTCACCTGAAACGCCTTTCCGAAGCTTGCTCCTAGCGTTGGCTGTCCGGCCTCCGACTCCGGGATCACGATCGTCTCGGAGCGGGGATTTCCCGTGCAGCCGGAAGCTGTCAGGAGCAGCGCTGCCAAAACCAGGTAAAGACGAAAATGCGTGTACCGCTTAATCTTGCTGCGCATTATTCCCCGCCTCCAATACTGCCGGCGGCCGGAAGCTCAACGTATACGGTAGTCCGTCCTTCATCGCTCTCCATACGAATGGTTCCGCGATGATCCTCCACGATGGATTTTACAATGCTGAGTCCTAAGCCCACGCTTCCTTCTTCCTTAAATGTCCGGTCGCCGGAATAGAAGGGGTTAAATACGCTGGTTATCTGATCGGCCGACAACGTTTCGCCCGGATTGCTTATCGCAAAGCGAAGAGTCTCCCCCTTCGGCCCATGCTCTCCGGCAACCATAATCTCCGCCAGCGGTGCGCTGTATTTGATCGCGTTATCAAGCAAATTGATAAACAATTGCCGCAGCCTGTCCGCTTCTCCAAATACAACAAGCCCGTCATCCACCTTCAAAACGATGCTCTTCTTATAACGTTTGGCGCGAATCGTCATGGCATCGCATAGATCACGGAGCAACACGCCAGTATCGACAGGTTCCGCTTCTTCCCTGACGGCGTTTCGCCGGGACACTTCAAGCAGGTTCAGCACCATGCCGTGCAGCCTCCGGCTTTCTTCTACGATATGGGTCATGCCTTTTTGGAAAAATGCAGGGTCGCTCTCTCCATTCTCCCGGATGATCTCCGCGTAGCCAAGAATCGACGTAAGCGGCGTCTTCAGCTCATGCGTGACGTTGTCGAAGAAGCGCTTCTCCTGCTCGATAAGCGACTGCAGCCTGTCGCGATCCCGGCCAATCGTTGCAATCTGGCTGTCAATCCGTTCAATCATATCGTTGAAGTTGTCCGCGAGCCGCCCTATTTCGTCCTTGCGCCTAAAGCTGAGGCGGACATTCCGATTCCCCCGTATGACCTCTGTGGATGCGTTAGTCAGCTTGATGAGCGGAATCGTGATATGCCGGGACAATAAGTAAGAAAAACCGAACGCAGCCAGGAAGATAACAAGAGCGAGATAAAAAATGATGTTAAGAATTCGTCCGGTCTGCTCATACAGCGAAGAGAAGTCTTTGGCAAACCGCAGGATCCCCACCTTTACCCCGTCAATAACGACAGGATAGGAATAAAGCACGGAGCCGGCGCTTCCTTTATACGAGATGGTATACGCCGTCTTGCCTTGCAGCGCAAGCTTCAGGTCATCAGTGGAACGACCCGCGAATTTAACGGCGTCCGTGGAATACAGCAGCGTTCCATCCACCGTATAGGCGCTCACATCGCTGGAAGTGGCGCGATGAAGATCGCCAACCATCTCCTCGGCCATCTGACCGAAATAAAGGTCGTTGTTGGTGTAATGATTAATGAGGAATGCTTGAGTGACGTAAATATTGCCGTTGTTCTTGAGATCTATGAGATCCGATGTGACTATACTCTTGTTGCTGTTTCGGATATATTCCTTTAAAGTGACGTTCAGCAAGAGGAACGATAGGCAAAATATTAGGAAAAATCCGATGACGAACTTAGACCGCAAAGTATGGAGCATACGGTCAATCCGCCCTTTTCTCGAATTTATAACCGATACCAAACACGGTTGTTATCAGATCAGCCGCATCCAGCTTCTTGCGCAGCCGCTGAATATGCGTGTCTACGGTCCGCATGTCCCCGGGAAAGTCATAGCCCCATACAGACTCGAGCAGCTCGGCGCGCGTAAAGATTTTGCCCCGGAAGCCAAGCAGAGCAAGAAGCAGATCAAACTCTTTTGGCGTTAAGTCAACGGCCTCCCCGTTTTTCGTTACAAGCCTCTCCGCTCTCGAAATGACGATGTCCCGGAAGCTAATCACGGGCGGCGCTGCCTCCTTGACCGGCATTTGCGCCTGCGCAAGTCTGCGGAGTATGGTTCGGATCCGGACAACTACTTCCCGGAGATCAAACGGCTTCGTAATATAATCGTCAGCCCCTACCTCTAGTCCGAGGATTTTATCCGTAATGTCCGATCTGGCCGTAAGCATGAGAATCGGAATGTTATATTGAGCGGTAACCTGCTTGCAGATATCAAGACCGCTTTTGTCCGGCAGCATCCAATCCAGCACAAGCAAGTCGGGCACGAACATGTCAAGCTCCCGAAGCCCGTCCGCGCCAGTGCCGGCAATACGCGTCTCAAAGCCTTCACGCCCTAGACCGTAGGCAAGCAGATCCGCAATGGCCTCCTCGTCCTCGATGATGAGTATTCTCGTTTTGTCCATTATGAGGCTCCAATCTGAATTCGTTTGTACCCTTAAGAGTAACTTCCCTATGTTACGGGATTGTCTAGAAGCTGCGGACAAGATGTCTCGAAGATGTCAACAAATTGTGTCCAAATGCTTCTGCGTATATTTAATTAATTCTATTAATTATAAATGACCTTAACTACGCCGTTAGCCTTTGCAAACTCCTTGACCGCTTGCTTCACGTTTTTGCGCAGCTGGGCAGATCCTTTAACGTCCGGTTCAAAATGCAGCAGCTCCACCTTCAGCACATTTTCTTTCCGGTCGAGCCTGGGATCCATTCTGCCGATTAATCGGTCCCCAGCAAGAATAGGCATCGCGTAATAACCATACTTCCGTTTAACCGCGGGCGTGTAAATCTCCCAGCGGTATTCGAAATGAAATAAATCCTCAAGCCGTTTCCGGCTCCACAGCAAATTATCAAGCGGCGGCAAGAACGTAATCTCCGATACTTCCGCTTCCAGCGCCTGATCTTGTTCATCGGAAGTCCTATCATGGTGTGCCAACACCTGTTCCGCATCGGAAGACAACACAAAATACGGATGCTTCAGACCCTCCACCTCTACCGCTGTAAGGATACCGGATTGGATAAATTGCTTGATCGCGTCACGGCGCTGAGCAGCACTGTATCTCAACCAGCCAAATCGGGAGTCGGAAGGTTCAAAGACGCGGTATGCGCGAAAATACTTTAGCAGCATGAGACGCTCGGCTTCTTCTCTCTCTATTTCTCCGGCAGCATTTAGGAACTCGGCCGGCACGCTGTGGCTCGTCAAATCAAACAATCTCTGGTTGCCTTCCCTGCCGACAATCCGGATATGGGCCGAATCGGTTAACAGGTTGATCGCATGCGAGGTTGCTTTTGTTTTGGCAGCAGCGTTAGTGTTTTCCCAATAACCGTGTACCCGGATATCCGATTCGAACGCCCTGGCCGGCAAAGCTCCCTCCTGGCGAAGCTTGTCCATAACCTGCTCCGGAACAGGCTGCAAGGCTTTAATCGCGGAAGACAAACGCTCGCGGATTCTTGCCCGGGTAGGTTCGAATAGGGGGTAATCCTCCATCGGAATAATGCAAGCCGCATTAGCAAAATATTCGAATACCTTATGATCGCTTAATAAGTCATTTAAAATACTTGGTTCATAGCCCGTCAGCCGGGCTGACATCACCAAATGCTGATTCGCCCGGACGGCAGCTACCGGATCGATCTGCAAGCATTCCAAACGGCGGATGATATCGAGTACCCGAACATGATCGGCTGCAACATTGCTTCGCGGTGTAAGAAGAAGCTGCTTTTCCAATAAAAAGCGCCTGAGCGCCCGTTTAGTCGTTTTTATCATTCGTTTGTTCCTTTCTATCCTCCGTATTATCAATGCGTTCATGGGAATACTTGCCTATAAATGTTTTCTTTTATCGCCCCAACCATAATTCTTGGCATTCCATGCCTCATGTCAAGTCTGGCCAAGCAGGATGCGTGGCTGAGCATATCCAATTTATTAATACGGTTTTTCTAATGTAAATCCTTCTGTCCATCGGAAATCGAAGCAGCCGGATCCAGTTCCCTGATCATGACGATTTGCGTATGGAACAGCTCTCCTAGTGTTATATTATCCGGATTGCATAAATAAGGCCTGGAGTTAAGCTCCAGGCTTCGGGAATTCCGTTCTAAGTAAATCCGGGGTCTAATTGATTGACGCAATCCGTTCGGCACGGCCGATCCCGAGCGGCAAGCTTTTCGCACCAACGAGGACGATAAGCGCAGCTCCGATTAAAGCCGCAAGATAGCTTCCGTTGCCAGAGATCAAATGACCCGCAATAAGCGGACCGATGATCTGCCCCAAGCCGAAAAACGTAGTCAGCAGGCCAATGACTTTTCGATTATTCTGCGGAAACAGATCCTTGGCATATGCAACAAACATCATGGTAATCCCCATGAAAGTGGCTCCAAACAAGATAGCGCCGGCAAAGATGGCCGCCGTATTCGGAATGAGAACAGGAACGGCAATGCCAATGGCTTGTATGGCCATCGCAAGGGACAACGTCCACTTTTTCCCCCACCGCGTTGCAACCATCGACCAAACAACGCATGAAGGAATGGCTGCAGCGCCAACAAGCATCCAGCTGAGCGAGGTCATGTTCGGTATGCTCGATACCGTCTTGGCGTACGCTACGAGATAAGTTCCCGTCACGATATAACCCATGCCTTCCAAGCCATAGGCAATCGTTAAACAGACCACAATCCGGCGCACGGAGGACGAAACTTGGTTGCTTGAAGAGCTGGCCTTCGCAGCTCCTGCTTTACTCCCGCCTAAGGAATACCAAGCTGCCATGCCCAGGACAAGGCTAATCAAGCCTAATCCCTTCCAGATCCTCATCCACTCGCTGCTGTGGGCCAGCAGCGGAACGGCAATCCCGGTCAGAAGGATTCCGGCTCCTACCCCACCATAGAAGATTCCTGCCTGCAAGGCGGACAAACGCTCCATTACGATGCTTGTGACGATAACAAAGACCGTTGCGCTTGCCAATCCGGATAGAAACCGAAGAAGCAGCCACGCCTCCAGGCTGTGGAATTCCCCCATGCCCCATGTCGTCCCTATACTTATGATTATCCCCGCAAACAATAACAGGGAGCGGTTCTTAACCTGTATGATCGTTAAGATAAATGCACCGATTAAATACCCCAAATAATTGCTCGAAGCCAGATAGCCGGCGCCTGTTGCGGAAAACAGATGATGATCCATCATGATGGGCAGAATCGGGGTAAAAGCAAACCTCCCGATCCCCATTGCAACCATCATGGCGGCTACACCCCCGGCAAGTACGATCCAAGTGCGCCTTCTCATAAATGTTCCTTCTTTCTTAGGACAGCCTGTTCATGATGGCATAATTTTGTTATCATGAATATTGGGTTATATATAAATTCAATATCTAAATTCCAGATATCAAAGACATAATCATACGATGGAGGCCGCTATGGACATTCAATTACTCAAAGTCTTTTCCGCTACCGCTAAAGAAGGAAGCATCTCTAAAGCGGCTCAAAAATTGAATTTTGCCCAATCAAACGTCACTCACAAAATTCAGCAGCTGGAAGCCGATTTGCAAACTCAGCTCTTCTACCGCCACAACCGGGGTATTACCTTGACCCCTTCGGGCCAAATTCTCGTCTCGTATGCGGAGAAAATTCTGTATGTCATTCAGGAAGCCCGATCGGCTGTTGTAGACTCCAAGGTTCCGACGGGCCCATTGTCTATCGGGTCGATGGAAACGACCGCTGCCGTAAGGCTGCCCGTTCTTCTTGCCAAATATCATGCCGATTATCCGGCAGTCGATTTCAATCTGGTTACGGGTCCGACGGAGCGTAACATACATGGCGTTCTTCATTACGAGCTGAACGGCGCCTTCGTGGCCGGGCCGGTTGATCATCCCGAATTGGAGCAGGAAGATGTGACTGACGAAGAGCTGGTCCTTGTCACCGCAGCCTCCCACCCGCCTATTAACAGCATTCACGAGGTTCAATCGCGGACGCTGCTTGTTTTTCAAACCGGATGCTCTTACCGGGCAAAATTTAATCAATTGCTTCAAGACGAAGGCATTGTACCCATCAAGCTGATGGAATTCGGTTCGCTCGAGACGATTATCGGCTGCGTCGGCGCAGGTCTCGGCATTTCATTATTGCCGCGCTCCATTGTCATCGAACAGGAGCAGCAAGGACAAATTCGCACGCATGCGATTCCAAGCAAGCATGCTCTTGTCACAACGGTGTTCATACGGCGCAAGGATGCTTTAATGACGCCAGCGTTATCCACGTTCCTCGCAGAAATGAGAGCCCATTTCAGATGAATGGGCTTTTTTCATTTCGTTAATGCGGCAGCTTGACTAATAATCTCTTCTACAATTTGCCGGGCTGATTGACCTGCAGTCAGCATTCGTGTACCCTGCCCTGCCCACAAAGACAGGTATTCCGCATTTTGCTGCTTGTTTGCCGCGTTGCGGATATCGCGCGTTGCGGTATTTTGCGTCGGGAAAGGCAGTGGCGCTGAACCACTTGCTTCCCATTGCCGGATAAAGCTATTCTTAATGCCGCGGGCCGGCCTTCCGGAAAATGCATGGGTAATGACCGTGCTCTCTTCGTTACTTGCAAGTAGTGCCTCTCGGTATGCCGCGCTCGTTCCGGCTTCAATGGACGTCAGGAAGCGGGTTCCCAGCTGCACGCCTTGCGCGCCAAGCATCAGAGCGGCAGCAAACCCGCGGCCATCCATAATCCCGCCTGCAGCAATAACGGGAATAGATACGCGATCCGCAATCTGCGGAACAAGAGCCATCGTGCCGATATTCGCTCCCATTGGAGAAACGTCTGGGCTAAAGGTTCCGCGGTGGCCACCGGCTTCGCTTCCTTGCGCAACAATGGCGTCACAGCCCTTCTCCTCGGCTAGAAGCGCTTCTCTTACCGTGGTTACCATGGCCACTACCTTAATCCCGGACGCTTTCGCCTTTAGCATATGCAGTTCGGGCAACACGCCAAATGCCGTGCTAATGACGGGAACCTTCTCTTCGATCAGCACCTCGACCTGTTCCCCGAACCAATTAGGCGAATGAATCTCGGTCCCTTCCGAATCGGGAATTCCCAGCTGCTTCCGGAAATCGTTAAGCTTGTCCTGAACCTCGTGAATACGCGTATTATTATCCGCAGGCTGATTCACGAACAGATTCACTCCAAACGGTGCGGAAGTTAGTTCTCTGATTCGAGTGATAGCTATTCGGATATCCGACGGCGCCATATAAGCTGCACCTAAGGTGCCAAGACCGCCCGCCTCGGAGACGGCTGCCGTTAATTCCGGCGTGGAAGGCCCGCCTGCCATACCGGCCAGTAAGAGCGGATACCGGATACCGAATAGTTCGCACAAAGCCGTTTGCAGAGTTATTTTCAACGGGATTCACTCCTTTTTTCTCGTCCAGCCTTTTCTTGCTTCAAGTATACAACGAACTGGCTTTCGCGAATAATACAGAAAAATGCTATCTGCTATCCTAGAATGAGATAGCAGATAGCACATTTTTTTCATTCATCCTTTATCGGAATGGGAAAAAGGCGCGTTATTCATATAGATCACTTCTATTTTCTCGTGCAGAGGACCGTTTGTTTCGGTTTTCTCTACAATGGCCTGCCATTCGAGATCCGCCATAAAGGCTTGAAAGTTCCTCTCGCGCGATGCCATATTCGGATGCTCCAAAATGTAATACAGACGGTTCTTTGATGCGTCCGCATCTACCCAAAAATCCGGTACCCGCATCCCATGCTTATTAAAAAATCCGATTGTATGATGCTCGAACCGATCCAGCAGGGCATGCAATCGACCGGGAACCACATCGTAGATTCGCAGCTCGTAAAGCATGAACATCATCTCCTCCCGAGATATATTGTTCCCAATTAAACGGTGAGAACCATCCGCTTACCACTTGCCGGCGCTTTGACCGCCATCCACATGCAGGACTTCGCCCGTCACGAATTGCGCGGCTTCGAGGTACAAAATAGCTTCTACAACCTCATGAACCTCCCCCATTCGTTTCATCGGGTGAAGCTTAGACAAGAAATCATGGGTTTCGGGAGCATGCATAGGCGTTTTGATAACTCCTGGCGCAACCGCATTGACGCGAATGCCTTTGTCCGCATATTCGATCGCGAGGGACTTGGATACCGTCGTCAAGCCTCCTTTGGTCAATGCGGCAAGTGCCGACGGTACGTCTTTAATCGGCTGTTCGGAGACGCCGCTGGCCGTGATATTCACGATGTGTCCGGCTCCTGCTTTCAGCATTTCAGTCAAAACCCGCTGCGTAATATGGAAGAAGCCTGCTACGTTTGTGGACAATACCGCGTCAAAATCCTCTTCGGTATATTCCGTAAACGGCTTCGCGAGAAAAATGCCGGCATTGTTGACCAGGGTATCCACTCGGCCAAAGCGTGCGATTGCTTCGCTAATCAGACGTTCCGCTACCTGCCTTATGGAAATGTCGCCTGCGACATATGCGATATTCAATCCGGTTGGATCGATTTCTTTTGCAGCCTCCGCAAGGGTTTGCTCGCGTCGGCCGTTAATAACGACTTTCGCCCCTTTCTTAACAAGTTCAATGGCAACAGCTTTACCGATACCGCTGCTTCCGCCTGTAATAATGGCTACTTTATTTTGAAAAGTCATGATATTTGATCTCCTTTTGTTTACCTATCAATAGATAGTTTATTTAGATGCTTATTTATTAGACATTTGCCAATGGCTTTACCGATTTCAAATGCTGAACGTAGTCGGCACTGCTTTGCGCCAGACGCTCATCCGTAAGATTGGATACGTCGTTTAACGTAAAGTGCGGCAGATAGGTTGCGCTAATGAAATGGGCCGTTGCTTCAAACGGACGCAAGATTTCTTCTATGGTGAACCGGTTAAAGCCTGT
Organism: Paenibacillus sp. MMO-58; assembly: GCF_037146255.1. Lineage (NCBI taxonomy): Bacteria > Bacillati > Bacillota > Bacilli > Caryophanales > Paenibacillaceae > Paenibacillus > Paenibacillus sp. MMO-58. Next base: position 377,413 of record NZ_JBBCVY010000003.1, on the reverse strand, counting down.
TGGCTGGTACGATTCCTCCGTTCCGTAAGTGGAGACGGCTACGCCAAATTGTTTGCCGGTTGTTTTGTCGCCTTCCGGACCAAAAGCCCAGCCGTATTGCAGCACGGTATCGAACCATTTTTTCAAAAGCGCAGGCGCGCTGTACCAGAAGATCGGAAATTGGAAAATAATGCGGTCATGGGCTTCCACCAACGCTTGCTCTTTCGCGACATCGATGTTTTCGTCCGGATAAGCTTTATAAATTTCGTGAATGGTATATTCGCCTTGTTTCTTCAATTCCTCAAGCCAAGCTTTGTTTACGCGGGATGCTTCCATATTCGGGTGTGCTACGACTACCAATGTTTTCATGATGATTTGCTCCTTAAATGGTTTATTTGTTGTTTTGGAAAAACGGTACGTCCTTCATAAAGATGCTTTCTTGTTTCTTCACCAATGGTCCGTCAAGCTCCGAGACCCTTTTCACTTCTATCCACTCCGGATCGTTGCGGAAACGATCGTAGTTGAGGTTGCGTTGCTCCATATCGGCATGCTCGACAACATAATATAAGCGTTCATTTGTCTCATCTTGGTCTTCCCAGAAAAGCGTGATCTTCATATCATGCTTTGCGAATAATTCGATGACATGATCTCTGAATCTGTCTTTAATCGCCTGCAGCTTGCCAGGATGCATATCGTAAATTCGCAGCTCGTACAACATCGTCTCACCTCCTTCAATTTTCGCATTTATTACATTATCTATTAGTAGGTAGGTGTTGCTTTTTTTCTTTTTGTTGTCCGCTGCTTCATAGTACTATATCTCTGCCAACGTGCCTAATACGAAATCAAGATAATGAATATCTAAAAAGATGATATCAAAAAAAGCAGCCATTGCCTGGCTGCCGCTGCAAGTAGTCCGCCACCCTTTAGTGCAATAATTTTAAAGCCTTATCGGGATCGACCAAAATACGTCCATAGTATTGCTTTGATTTAAAGTTGTGAATTTCTTTGCACGCCTTTTCCATGCGGCCCATGATGATCTCTTCCTCCAGTTCGACTGGCGACCAGTATAAAACATGCATGGGATAGGGATGGCCATCGAAATCCTCGGGAGCATACATGATCCGATTGGCTTTCTTGAAGCCGTTCTTTTTATAAAAAGCCAGACGCCGGCGGGTATCCTCATTATCGGGATCATTCGGCTCGGCTTCAAGCAAGATCATTTTCCCCTTCGTTTTTAACGAGTTAAGTACTCTGGACCCAATCCCTCTGCTTCTCGAATGCGGCGTAACCAACAGATAATCGATAAAAATAAAGGTTGTGAATTCGGCATACAAAACGATGTAGCTGTCGGTTTCTTTAATGTGATAGACGTCCGTCTCTTCAAGCAAGTCAACGAGCTGATGAGGGTCCTTCATCTCGTGCTCCGGAAAATAGTCATGCAGCTTCTCATACCATTCCATATTTTCCACTTAGATTTGCTCCTTTTGTCCATACTCGAGTCTTCTGCTTCATTTACAATTGCCTTGTTGATGCTCCTCTATTCAGGATATAGCTTCCAGCTTCTCGATAATTCTGCGCTTCCGGTACATGATCCTGCCGGTCTCGGTCACATCCTGCAAGGTAGAGCGGTTCAGATAAGCGCCAAACAAAATACCCGCGATCGGTATCATTTGAAAGAGCTTTTTCCATCCGAAATTATCCCTGTACGACAACATGACCTCCCGCCAGCCTTGCAGCTGAGATAATACCTGCTTGCTCTGCTCGCCTGAACGGAATGAGGCAAGATCCTCGAGAATGGCCTTTTTCCCTACGATGTCGGAGGAGGAAAACTGCAAGCATTTTACGATAAAAATACGCTCGGATTTCTCTGACGGGTCATAGCCGTAGCTGATTGCAATTTCCTGCAGCGCTTTAATGGAGATCCCAAGCAGGAGGGGAATATCGATGGCTAGAGTAAAGATTCCGCCGATACCGGTCGTTGCGCCTTGAACGGTTGCCGTGTTGCTGCTTGATTTGCTTATGCTTTCGGCGATTTCATCCATTTTGCCTAGCGGAAGCTGCGCAATCCTCTCCAATGCCGTATCGGCATCCGGTTCTTCGTGCGGCAGCATTCTCCGGTACATTTGCTCCTTGCTGATTAAATAACGGCCGCCGCTCTGCACATAGCTTCCAAGCTCATCGAGAACGATTCCAATTTTGTCCTGGATGAACTTTGGCGTTAGCCGGTCCAGAATGACAAAAGGCAAACGGCCTAGCTTTTCCCAGAGGAACAGATCCTTCTGCTCCTTCTCCCACTGTTCGATTATCCTTAACTCTGAATTTAGGTATTGAAGATCTTCCGTATTTGTCATCTAAGTCCTTGCCCCCTTCGCATCTAATATTCACTTTAGCCTTACATACTGTAAAATGCTCGTTTACGTTTCATAAAATATCCGCTGCAAAAACGGAATTCCATTTCTAGACACAAAAAAGAACCTTCGCTTCAGATTGGGCGAAAGTTCTTCCTGTCTTCCGTTATGGCGTGGCAGGCTCAGCTGCTATAGCTTCCGCATTTCTACGCTTCTTTATGGCAAGCGTCAAAGTCGTTATCGCAAGGACGGCAATAATGACCGACATCACGCCGATAGCGGTGCTGAAGCCTAAGGCGCTCGAGGCAACTCCTCCGCCATAAGCGCTGGTCCCTTGGAACAAATAAGCGGCTACCAGCACGGCGGATAAAAATTGAACGCGGTTATGGGCTTGAGAGTTGATTGCCGCTAAACCAATGCCTCCGGATGCGGAGAATCCGTATGCAAGTCCTCCCAGTACGGATGAGCTCATGAACAGCAGGAACGAATGAACCTCCGCCGCAGCAAAGAGCAATACGGCTGCCACAACGATTGAAGCCATGCCGATACGAATGGATACGACCGGTTTTAAGCGACCGGCAATTGTTGCGCTGACCGAAGCCAGCAGATAAGAAATGGACAATACGGTACCAATGACAAGAATATCCTGCGTCCCAATGACGTCACGGGCAATTTGCGCTCCAAGAGACAGCAATACTGCCCCGTTTGCGAAACCCGTGCCAATCGCGAGAGCTGCCAGAAAATAGACCCCCCATTGTCCTTTTGGAACTTTTACCCCTTGAAGCTGAAGCTTGTAGACTGGTCTTGCCTCAGATTGAATTTTGGTCTGCTTAGGCAAGAAGAGGCAAAGAATAATGCTGGCCAATACAAGGACGGCCAATACCCAATAACTGAAATGAAGCGGTGCCGGCGCGTATTTGATCAATGCTGCTCCCACTATTGTGGCTAGGAATAGCCCAACCGCCTGCGTTATCGTGTTAATTGACCCCGGCAGTTTTTTATTCGAGGTCGGATTGAACTCCACAAGCGCAGCCGCACCGGACCCGGCCGTTAATCCTACCCCAAGACCTTGGAATACCCGGCCGACAAACAGCCAGATAACGTTCTGCGCTGTCGCGAATACCAATGCTCCGACAAGAAGAAAAAGAAGTCCCGTAATTAACGTATTTCTGCGGCCGATGTAGTCGGATAGATTACCCAGCAGGAACAGAACAAGAATAAGGACGATTGGATACACCGAGAAAACACCCGTTGTTACCGACTTGGAAAGATGCCACTGCAAGGCATAAACCGGAAATTCGATGGATGGTGCGGTACTTGACCACAAGCTGACCGTTAGTACCCAAGCCACAATCCAAAAGGATGCTTTTGAAGAAATTGTACGCATGATATGACCTTCCTTCGTTGTTTATAGGATGACCAGAAATAAAAACGAGATTAAAGAATGAACGTTCTTTAATTATCAAAAAAAATGCTAAATTTCCTTTCATGAAATAGAAAGCTCGAAACCTTTCCACCCGCTTGAGTTTCACGTTTAGGAATGATCGTTCTTTAATAATCGTGCAGACATGATTTCCACATGTCTCAGTATATTTATTTAAGAACGATTAGTCAACAATATTATTAACCTCGTCAGACAAGGATTGACATCGCTACTTTCGCAGCATCTTCGAGTACTTGACGGTCCGTAGCGATTTTGGCAAGCACATACAAGCCATTTCGCGTATTTAACAGGAATCTGGCTGTTTCCTGCACGGTATGCTTCGTTTTCAACTCGCCTTGCTGCTGCGCGCGCATCAGAAATTTCTTGAAGTTCGTTTCCATATCCAGCGTATACGCCTCAATGCGGAAAGCAACAACGGGATCAACCTTGCCCATTTCCATAGCGGTATTGGCAATCAGACAGCCGCGACGGCCATTCTCGTCGCTCATTGCCACATCGATTAACCGCTGAAAGTAACGCCATAATACGTCCTTCGCAGGTCCCTTCTCTTCAAGAATGGTGTAGGCATGGCCTCGGTTCCCTTCACGGAATCGGTCCAGACAAGTCAGAAATAACTGATTCTTATCGCCAAAGGTATCGTATAAGCTGCCTCTGTGCACTCCCGTACGCTCAACCAAATCTTGAATCGAAGTCCGTTCGTACCCTTTTTCCCAAAATAATTCCATCGCCTTTTGCAGGACAGCGTCTTGGTCGAATTCTCTTGGTCTTGCCATTGATCATACCTCCCTTATGTCCCATCATAGCGGTTTAAGAACGAACAGTAAACAATTTTTGCAAGCCATTTGCTGTTAGTATGATTCCGTTATTAGTGATTAATCCCTCGATTTTTTTATTTAATGTGGTTAAAAATCAAAAAAAGCCGCGGGATACGCGACTTTTCTGATCTTATAAACATAGACGAGTCTAGAGAACAGCTGCTTTGCCGCCGTCAATATTAACGGATGTCCCCGTCACGTAAGATGTGGCATCCGATACGAGGAACGCGATCACGTTCGCCGCTTCCTCCGTGCGGCCAATACGCTTCAGAGGAATATCATGACGCGGCTCCGCGGCGAATTCGTCCCAAGTTAAATGCGGAGCCGTTGCCTGCCACATCCGCTCGATTTGATCGCTTCTGATCAAGCCGATGCAGACGGCATTTACGCGAATCCCGTCGGCCGCCAGATCCTTGCTCATCGCTTTCGTTAGCGCAAGACCGGCTGCCCGGCTTACCGAGGTTGGCAGCGAAGAGCCGGAAGGCGTCTTGCCGCCGATTGCCGTAACATTAACGACCGCGCTTCTTCCGCTCTGGCGCAGGTATGGCAATGCTGCCCGCGTGAAATGGATCGCTCCAAAAAGCTTTAGATCCAGATCGGCAGACCAAGCTGCCGTATCCACCGCTTCAAACGGCTTTGCTGCCGAAGTGCCAGCATTGTTGACCAATATGTCAATGCCGCCAAATCGTTCGGCTGCCGTTGCAACCGCGCGCTGCACCTCTGCTTCGACAGATACGTCAGCTGAGATAATAAGCGGCTCCACGCCGGTCTTTTCAACGATTTTTGCTGCCGCAGCCTTCAATGGCTCTTCGCTTCTAGCTACAATGGCCACCTGCGCTCCTTCTGCTGCAAGCAATATCGCTGTTTCAAGTCCAATACCTTTACTTCCGCCGGTAATGATGGCCCGTTTTCCTTCCAGTCCCAATTCCATGCTATCCACACTCCTTTGTCGCTATAATTGATAATGTATTAACCGAATAACCCTCTGCCGATTAGAGTTGCGCTAACAGGTGCCTTGCCGACCTCGCGTGCCCACACGGACATCTGACCGATGTGGTGGATCTCATGGACGATGACATGCCTCATGACAGCGGTTTGAGAAATCAATCACTTGCTGCAGGCTGGCTACTTCATCAATATTTCTTTCCCATGTATCCCTCCACAGATCCATCCATATTCGACGGCGGCAATATGACTCCGCATCAACCGAACCAATCCTTGCGAACCTTCAAGTTATATTCGAATAATTTGATCATGCGCAGCCCCCCGCACAGCAGGTATATTCCTATTATTCTACTCGGATATATGAACTCCTGCCGGTTTGACCGAACTATTTCCTCCAGAACGTTGCGCAGTCCGCTTTGTCGGCGATATTAAATTCGATCATCGTCTTTAGAAGGCTGTAATCCACCGGTTTATCCCACCGCATCCGCAGCAAGAGGTTAGTCTGATCATAACCGGCCTTTCCTATATCATCCTTGAACCGAATCATTCCAGCCCGTTCGGGCGCAACGGCCAGATGCTGTTTGGCTACGCTAAATCCGATGATATAGGTATCGTGATCGGTGAACATAGGCTGGTTCCAGCCAATCTTCGGAACTAAAGCCGGGAACGTATCGGCAACCCAAGTCAACACTTCCTCCGTCCGTTCCCGGTGCGACAAATTATCAATCCCCGCCAAAAAATCCGCAAACAATTCCATTCGTTATCCCCCTAAACTATCAAATCATTCTATTATTCTTCCCTTATGGTTGTGGTATTCGCGAACGATGATCCGATATCCTCTCGACTCCTTATGCTTTGCTCGAAACAACAATAGATTCGTTCTATGGAAATCATAGATTCTCCTGAATTGATTTATCATTATGATGCTTTTATACTTATTAAAGAATGATTCATGATTTTGATGAGGTGTTTCATATGGAAATTAGACAGCTGGAGTATTTTCAAGCGATTTGCGATGAGCTTCATTTTACGCGTGCCGCCGATAACCTTGGTATTACTCAGCCGACGTTAAGTTATCAGATCAAGCAGCTGGAGGAGGAGCTGGGCGTACCGTTATTTCATCGGATCGGGAAAAAAATCGCGCTTACGGAAGCCGGTTCCATCCTTCTTAATCATAGCCGCAACGTCTTCCGTTCAATTGACGGGGCACGCGAGGAAATTGCCGAGCTTCATCATATGGAGCGCGGAACCCTGACGATCGGGACATTAATCGGGGAAATTAATGATCTTGTTTCTGGTTTACTTGTTGATTTTCACAATAAATATCCGGGGATCAGCATTAAGCTATTGGCGCTGGAGGACGTGGTGGATCCCCTCTTGCAGGATGAGCTTGATTTTGCCGTAACCATCTTTCCGGTAGACGACGACAGATTCTGTAAAGTTTCTTTGTACGAGGAAGAATTTTATTTCGTCGCTCATTCCAGTTCTCCGTTAGCCGACAAGTCTAGCGTTACCATAGAGGAAGCGATGAGAGCGCCCATTATTATGTTCCCCAAGACCCACCGTTGCCGGCAGTTGATTGACACGGTGTGCAGCATGCATGGCGTTGCATGGGAGCCTGTCATTGAGACATCGGCAATTAAATCGATTCTCTCCCTCGTGCAATCCGGTGCCGGAGCTTCCATCCTATCCAAAACGCTGCTTGAACTATATCCCGGTCAGAATATGATCATGATCCCGATAAGCAACCCCTCGCTTCGAAGGGAAGTCGGAATTGCCTATCTCAAGGACCGGTATATCGGAAAAGCAACCGGTGCTTTTATGAAGCAGCTTACTTCCCGCTTTGACGGGATCAAAACGCCATAGTGCAAAAAAAGCTGCCGAACTAAGGGTTCGGCAGCTTTTGCTTTTTCGTGATAAGGATAAGGGTTACTTCAAGAACTTCCCTGTTATCGATTGTTCCTCCAGGATGATTTGAGACGGGATTCCTTCGAACACAACCTGTCCGCCTCTGCTGCCTCCATCCGGTCCCATGTCAATAATCCAATCCGCTTGGCTGATTACCTCGAGATTGTGTTCAATGACGATAACCGTGTTGCCGGTATCCACAAGCCGGTTCATAATCTCCAGAAGATGGCTGATATCCGACATATGGAGGCCGGTTGTTGGCTCGTCCATGACATAGATGCTGCCCTTCTTATGAAGCTCGCTTGCCAGCTTGATGCGCTGGCATTCCCCGCCGGATAACGTGCTGAGCGGCTGCCCAAGCGTAATATAGTTCAAGCCGACATCGCTCATCGCTTGCAGCTTTTTCTTCACTTCCTTCAGCTCGAAAAACTCCAAAGCCTGCTCGACGGTCATCTCCAGCACTTCCGCAATGTTTTTGCCGCTCAGCTTGTATTCGAGAACCTCTTCCTTGAAGCGTTTGCCTTCGCAGACCTCGCATGGCATCTTCACGCTTTCGAAGAAGGACAGGTCCGTATACACAACGCCAAGACCTTGGCAGTTCTCGCAAGCCCCCTTGGAGTTGAAGCTGAACAATCCCTGATTAACCTTATTGGCAGATGCGAATGCCTTGCGCACATCGTCCATGATGCCCGTATAGGTTGCGGGATTCGAACGGGTCGATACGCCAACCGCCGATTGGTCGATAACTACGGCGTCCGGATGCTGGCTGAGAAATACATCGTTTATAAGCGAGCTTTTCCCCGAACCGGCTACTCCCGTTACGACGTTTAATACGCCGGTTGGGATATCAACACTTACGTTCCGCAAGTTGTGCAGATTCGCATGACGGATGATCAGCTTCCCGCTAGCCTTCCGGCAATCCTGCTTTAACTCAAGCGGTCTTTTCATGTGCGTTCCGGTTAAGGTACCCGACTCCAACAAGCCCTCGAAGCTGCCCTCGAACACAATGTTCCCGCCGCGGCTGCCTGCATGAGGACCAACGTCAACGATATGATCGGCGACTTTAATAACGTCGGGGTCATGCTCAACGACGATAACCGTATTGCCCTTATCCCGCAGCTTAACAAGCAAGTCGTTCAACCGGTGTACATCCCGGGGATGCAGGCCAACGCTAGGCTCGTCGAATATATAAGTGACGTCAACCAGGCTGCCGCTCAGATGCTTAACCATCTTCACGCGCTGCGATTCGCCGCCCGATAACGTATCGGTCTCCCGGTCCAGCGTTAAATAGTCCAGTCCGATGTCCACCAGATGCTGAAGACGCTCCGTCAACGATTTGACGATTGGCGCTGCCTTGGCATCGCTGATTTCTTGAATGACCCGGATGAGATGTCCCACCTCCATGGAAGACAGCTCTGCAATGTTCATCCCGTTAATCTTGCAGTTCAGAGCAGCTTGACTGAGTCGCGAACCGTGACAGCTGGTACACTTACCTTCGGTAATAAACGGCATAACCGCTTTTTGCGTGCGTTCGGACTTCAGCTTTACGTCCTGCTTAATATATTTGTTCGTGAACTTCTCGATAACGCCTTCGACGGTAATGTTGGTGGCTTTGCCGGCGAAGTCCATCTGTACCTTCCGGGCCTTGGCATACAGCAGCTGGTCCAGCTCTTCCGGCGAATAATCCTGCAGCTTTTTGTCCGGATCAAAGTCACCCGACTGCAAGAGCATATTCATCTCCCAACCGTTTACCGTATAATCCGGAAGCATGATTGCACCTTCATTAAGCGACTTGGACCTATCTATGGCCTTGCCCATATCCACCCCGAGTCTTCGGCCGATGCCGTTGCATTCCGGACACATCCCTTGCGGATCATTAAAGGAAAACATATTGGCCGATCCGACAAACGGCTGCCCCACACGCGAGAACAGCACGCGGAGAATCGGAGAAATATCGGTGATGGTGCCCATCGTGGAATGGGAGCCGCCGCCTAGTCTTTTCTGGTCGACAACGACGGCCATGCTGAGGTTTTCGATTCCGTCCGTATCCGGCTGTGGAAAGCTCGGCAAGAAAGTCCGAACGAACGTGCTGAAATTCTCGTTTAGCAATCTTGTGGATTCAGCAGCAATCGTATCGAAGACGATGGATGACTTTCCTGATCCCGATACTCCCGTAAAAATCGTGATTTTCCGCTTCGGGATACGCAAAGAAACGTTTTTTAGGTTGTTTTCCCTGGCATTCGTAATGACGATGTATTCCTGGCCCGTTTCGCTCATTCCTTACATCCTTTCGGGTCGTAGATTTATATCCTTCCAATGGTACGAACCAGACATAAACCGGTTGCAAACAGTGTGCAACCGGTTTATGTGGTTGTGCGTCCGAGTAGGCTCAAATATTCGATTATTGCGCAAGCAGCTTGGCAAGCTCGTTGTGCCAATTCGTCCAGCCGTATCTTGCTCCTTCAAGCGCTGGTACGCTCGAGAAGCCGGTTTGTTCGAGGTGAAGGTTAACCTTGCCTTCTCCCAGCTCCTGAATCGTCCAGGTAACCGTATGCTTCTCCGGACCAACCGCCCAAGAGTAGGACAGCAAACGGTTTGCTTCGTCTACGGCAAGCACTTCGCCGTCAATAACGCCGTCCCAATATTGATTAGGCTCTGCCCGGAAACCGGTGTCCAACCTCCGGTTTAAAATCGTTTGGGAGCACCCATTTGGCAAGCATTTCGGAAGTAGTTAACGCAGCCCATGCCTTTTCAACCGAAGTATTGTATTGAAAATCCAGTTCTAATTTCAAACTCATTCTTCTTCCTCCTCTAATAGTTGCTGCAGACGCAGCATATTAACAGTCCAGAATTTCCTATAGTAAGAGACCCAATCCTGAATTTCTTTCAACGGAGCGGCATTCAGCCGAAAGCGCGTTTCTCTTCCAACCTTCCGGTCCGTAACCAGCCCTGCTTCTTTCAGGATGGTCAAATGCTTGGATACGGCGGTGCGCCCCATATCGAATTGTGAGGTTAACTCATGAAGCGGGATTTCCGCTGTCTCGGACAATAGCTGAATTAACCGGCGCCGGGTTGGATCCGCAATCGCGTCAAAGACATCCCGTGACGGATGATTATCGTTCACAACACCCCCTCCTAGAGTTCAACTTCATAAAAAGATATTTGGTGTTTGAATCCATGGGTTGCGACTGCTCCATTCATTTCGTTACAATAGTGTTAAGGTAACTTTTTACTTAAATTCGATTCATGAGACACCGTTTGGTGTCTAAATGAATTATAAGACACCAAACGGTGTCGTGTCAACAACATTACAAGCATAATCTTTTGGACAATCCCATTCTCATTCCAAATAAGACGAAACGCAAAAGGCCGCGAGCAATTCTCGCGGCTTTCCTTATATAGATCGTTTATTTCAAAGTGATCGTCTTCTTCCAAGTAAGCTCTTTGCCCGCATCATTAACGAAGGTGAATGTTACATCGCCCTTTTGACCCTTCAAGTCGTCCGGGTAGAAGAAGCCCATAAACTGTCCGTCCCCGCTGATGTAGAACCCGTCTTCTCCGTTGCCTCCGTGCTCAATCGCTTCTTGTGTGGTGTTCACGATGCTGGTTTTACCGGATTTCCATTCCATCTTGGACAACATGTAGCCTTCCGGACGCTTGTTGACGACAAAATCAAAGCTGTTGCCTTCGATTGGTTTTTCGGTCTGATCGATGATAATCAGGATCTCTTCACTTGCATTGTCTCCTGCAGTGTTAGACGACTTTGTGGCATCCGGAGTTGCACCCTCAGGTGTCGTAGTCTCAGGAGCAGACGACGATGTATTATCAGGCGATGTGGACTCCTCCGCATTTCCCGCATTATTGCCAGGCGAATTGGATGCCGGCGCTTCCGTTACGGTCCCTTCGTTTGCCGAATTCGTATTTCCTGTTTCCGATTTATTACCGCATGCGCTCATTACAACCAGAACGGCTAACGAAGCTGCCAATAAGCTAATCGTTTTTTTATTCATCATGTATCTCTCCTTTGTTTTCTTTTAAAGTGAATGAAAATGCGACACCGTTCTCTATATTGGCTGCTCCGTAATCACTGCCGTGCAACTCTAAAATATGTTTAACTATAGCCAGCCCTAAGCCGGTTCCGCCGGATTTGCGATCACGGGAACGTTCTACCCTGTAGAACTGATCCCAAATACGGCTCAGGTCTTCCTCTGCTATAGAAGGTCCGGTATTCTCCACGATGGTTTTTATCGAATCTCCTTCTGCCCTTTCCATTTCAATAACAATCGCACTATCCTCAATGGCGTGGCGAATCGCATTACTGAGCAGGTTAAGCAGGACCTGCTCGATCCGTCTACGGTCCGCATAAACAAACAGCTCCTGTTCTCCTTCCTGCCGAACTCTTAGCCGTAGCTGTTTGCTCTCCAGCTGCTGCGTGAAGGAGCTTGCAACCTCTCTGACGAGACTGGTCAGGGAGAACCGTTCGATATTTAGCTTGACGGCTTTCACCTCGAATTTGGACAGCTCCAGCATATCCATAATAAGAGCGTTCATCCGGTCCGTCTCGTTCACGATCAAGGCGAGGTAGCGTTCTCTTTTGTCGTCTGCCACCCCGTCCTGAAGCCCCTCCGCAAAGCCTTTTACGATGCCAAGCGGAGTTTTGAGCTCGTGGGATATATTCGCCACCAGTTCTTTGCGCAGCTGCTCGGACCTCTGCTTCTCTCTCATGTCCTCCTGCAGCTGCTCGTTAGCCAGCTTGAGCTCGCTAAGTGCCGAGTCCAGGTTTCGGGATAAGGCGTTCATATTCCTTGATAATTCCCCGAATTCGTCCTTGGAGCGAATCTCCGGATGATCGTTGAAATCAAGCTTGGCGAGCCGTGCGGCCGAGCGATTAAGGGTCAGCAGCGGACGCGATACAATTCTCGAATAGATTAGCGACAACGCAAGAACGAGAGCAAGGATGACCGGCGCCAAGTAAATCACGTACTTTTTCAAAATATCAACCGCTTCTCCCACCGGCTGGAGGGAAGCCATGACAAACATATAATGAGCATCTTCATTCGTACCGACAAGAGATTGTACGAGTACGGCGTACTCGACTCCGCTCCATGGATCTTTCCATTCACTCCGTACCGTCTCTCCCGCATGCAAGCGGGACAGTTGCGACTCGGCCGATGTTGTCCATTCCTGTAAAGCTTCGTCAACAAGAGCATCCTGGTATAGAGGGTTGAACGACCGCTGCTCCGGCAGCAAAAAGTCTGTTACCTTTCCTTCAATCCGAACTAATCCTTCATCAAGAGTTGCGGCATTATCGGACCAAAAGGTAATCGGGTGAAGCACCGTATCCTTCTCGTCCATAAAAATCCCATCCACAATCATATTGCTTCCTATAGATACTCCCCGCGGAATGCTATTGATCGTAGCTCCTGCGGTTGGGATCGGAACGGTAATGCTCTTACCGCCCGACTGAAGCTTTACATAATAAGGATTGAGGTTAGCCTTATTAAAGCTTTTATTCAGCACGGCCGAGCTGGTATCATTTCGGTTCATAAACGTCCCGAGCAGACTGGAAAGCTCCCGTTCATTCCCCTTTACCTCGTTATACTGATTGCTAAACCCGTTAATGGCCGATTCCAGCTGATGAATCCGGGACATCCGATAAAACCGTTCAAAGAACAACCCTTCAGCCAACATCACCAGCGTAAAAATAAACAATATCAAAGCAGACGTAATGACGAACAGCTTGAGTACGACGCCATGTTTTCTCATGCTTCCGACTCAAACCTGTAGCCGGATCGGATGACGGTCGCGATCAGCTTGCCGGCTTCCCCGAGCTTGGCTCTTAATTTCTTGATATGAGTGTCCACGGTCCGCAAATCTCCAAAGTACTCGTAGCCCCATACCGCATTCAGAATATAATCCCGTGACAATACCTTGCCGTCATGCTTGATGAGAAATAGCAGCAGATCGTATTCTTTAGGCGACAGATTAATGAGCTGCCCTGCCACCGTAACCGTATGAGCTGCGCGATTCACCGACAATTCACCGTATTGAAGCAGCTCCGCTTCCCGCCCCACCGTTCTTTCCGTTCTCTTCATCAAGGCGTTAGCCCGGGCGACCAGAACCCTGGGACTTAGCGGCTTCGTGACGTATTCGTCGGCTCCCAGCTCGAAGCCCATCAATTGATCCTCGTCCTCGGCCCTTGCCGTGATCATAATGATAGGAACATCAGATTTATCGCGGATCCGTCTGCATACGGACCAGCCGTCCATCTCCGGCAACATAATGTCTAACACAACCAGGTCGACAGAGACTCGCTCGAACAACTCAAGCGCAACCCTTCCGTTCTCCGCTTCGTGGACATCCCATAGTTCTTTTTTGAAATAATCCGTTATAAATTCCCGCATAAGCGTATCGTCTTCCACTAATAAAATACTTCGTTTCATTTGAATCCCGCCTCTTTCCGGCAATGGTTCATTTCGCGTGCGGAACCGCAATCATATATCCTATGCTATCACAGGTTTACCCGAAATTCGGCATTCTTATCATCCATTTGCACCTCCGTTTGTTCTACAAGTTGAAGTATAGGGGGTTCGTGTGTCCAACGTGTGTATTCGAAATGGTTTCTTGGAGAAACCTATACACAAAGAAAAAGCCGCGAATTCGCGGCTTCTACGAGTTAGCTTCATACTTAGCAAGATACTTGGGGTAAGAGGCCAGATGAATGGCTTTCGACTTGCGCTGGGCTTCTTCCCTATATTCAGGCACCTGCTCAGCTTCAACATAATCGGCGAGAACATCAATAACATCGTCGAGAAGTTTAGCGCGAAAATAAAGCTCAAGCCGTTCGACAACGGCATCTCCGGCTGTAGCAATCACCTTCTCTCTCCAGATCGGCCATGAAGGATCATCGGCAAGCGGCCAGAGGAGTACGGAATAATCCATCGCCGCATCTCCTTGCCCGGACAGATCATCCCAATCGATGATCCGGAACGATCCATCTCCCCGTACCAATACGTTATTGCCATTCAGATCGTTATGGACAACGTCGACAGCCGCCTGTTGAAAAGCGGGAGTCTGCCGGATGATTTCCCTCAGTCTCTCTATCTCTTCCCCAAACCATGTCAGGGTCTCATCCGTCACAAAATCCTTCAGAAGCTCCCGAGATTCAAGAATCCCGACCAGATCTTCCGTAAAGCGGGATAGATATTCCTCTTCGAATGCTTCGGCGTAGGTCCGGTTCGCCGCCACAGGAAGCAGCTCTCGAAGTTCCTCATCAAGGTGCAGCTTGGCAATGATCTTCAGCACGGCGGATCGGATCTCATCAGCGTCAAGAACCTCCGCAAGCGGAACCGAGTCTTCTATGTATTCGAAAACAAGTCCATACGGATAACCCGGCACTATTTCTTCATTGATATCATGAATAAGCTTAGGTGCTGAATAATGCTTAGCTAAATATTCGCTTACATTCGCCCATTGCCGCAGCCTGGCGCGTTTGCGAGGTGGAGCGAGCTTGGCGTGAAGACGCGTACGTCCATCCGTTAGTCGGATGGATAAGTTGCCAAAGCCTCCCGGATTATAAATATAACTTGCCTGTATGCGATCCGGGCCGATTCCAATCGCCATGCAATTTGCCGCCGCCCATTCCGCGATTTTTCGTTCTGCCAATTGAACATTCATATCGGTATACGGCCTCCTCGAAAATGGCTTGTCATTACCAAATATTGTAGCATGGCAATGATCTTTAATGCAGCTAAATAAAGAAGAAAGAACCCCCGGATTAACCGGAGGTTCTTCCCAACACCCGTTATTTACTTGCGCACCTCAATGACGTACACCGAATGAGGCTTTATAGTCAGCAGCGGCTTGCTATCTTGGAATTTCAGAATGCTCTCCTCCGCTGTTACGGCTTCCGGCTTAAAGACATCGTTGATTAACTCATAATCATTGCCGGACAACTCCCATATTGCCGCCACTCCAGCGTCCGCAAACGAGCCGATAGCAAGCTCAGCGTCAATCGCCGCAAGTCCGCGATTAACGGCAAACAAGGTCAATACATTTCCGGATTCATCAACCCCTGCTGCCACATCAAGCGCCGGCAAAGCACCTGGCTCCAAATCAAACCGCTTCGAGCCGGAAGGCCAATTAAAGGTTGGACAGTCCGTATGCACCTTCAATACACGGGAGATGTCGCGATTCGCATAGGCCTTCATCACGTGGAAGGTTGGCGTGCCGTATACCATTCTGCTGCGGCCGCTCCAGCCCGTTTCTTTCCCCCGGTACTGATCCGCATAACTATCCCCTACCCGAATACATCCGCCAAGCCAGCCGTTGACCAGGTCCGAATAGCTTCCAATTTCAATCAGATGGGATTGCCGGATAAATTCGTTCAAATTAGCGGCATTTGCAACCGCAGCCTCCAGCGTATGCTCCATCGGGCGCCCTTCGCGAATCGTGTTCGGATAGTACATCGTGTTGTACTCCGTGATCGCAAGCTTCACATGCGAGTATGCCGGTTTGCTTGAAAGGATCTCTTCAGTCTTGCTGATTGCGGCACGGCTTACCTCAGGGAACGACATCACTGCCGGATACCGTTCTTCTTTTGGCGTGTCAGGCGTAATTCCCACCGTGCCAAAGCCGTGATAAATATGCAGCGTCAGCATGTCCATTTTGTCCGCCGATATGCTAAGCACCGTACGGTTCCATTCGGGATCGCAGTCGCCGCATGCCAGAAGCACGATATTCGGATCCACCGCTTTCATCGCATCCGCAAAACGGTTATACCGGTGCGCGAATTGCTCCGCCGTGCAATGCCCATGCTGCCATGGTCCGTAAATTTCGTTCCCGATCTCCCAATACTTGACGCCATAAGGCTCCGGATGGCCATTTCGAGCCCGCAGCGCGCCATATTCCGAGTCTACGCTGCCGTTGCAATATTCCAGCCAAGCCGCTGCCTCTTCAGGTGAACCTGTTCCCGCATTAACGCAGATTAAAGGCTCCGTCTCCGTATCCCGGCAGAACGCAAGGAATTCATCCGTTCCGAAATATTTGTTCGTCCAGCCGCCCCAAGCTTCGTTAATCATGTTGGGCCGTTCCAGTACGGGACCAATGGCGTCCTCAAAATGATACGCGCTGATGTAATTACCCGCTAGACGCATCATTCCCGGCTTTAATTGCTTGGTCAGCTCTACGATTTCCCGTTTTACGTATCCTATGCTGTCCGAAGGAAGCATCGACACATGGTCCAGCCACAGCATGCCCGATCCCATGCCGTCACGCCAGGTTTCTTCCTCCGAGGAGAGCAGTATACGGAACTCCGCCCTCTCGCACGAACGGTCAGGAGTCAGCTCCAACTCATATTCGTTCCACTTATGTCCCCGCAGCCCAACTTCAGTGCGGCTCAGCACCTCACCGGACTCACGGTCGACAATCTCGCAGACGGCAGCCCGAAGATCCATAGCGGCACGAGCTACGATGCTTACGCGATAAGGAAGTCCGCCCTCGACACTGACTTGTTGTCCGATTCCGCCGTAGCAGCGGTCCGCGCTGAAAATCCGGATACGCTGGCTATGGCCGGAATGCCGCGGTGCGGCAGGCTCCAATGTATATTCCGTATTCTTGCCATTGGTTACGGCATACCAGCCGGAGGATACGCCACGCGTATCGGCTTCGTCCTCAAAGTCCATATCCTTCAACGTAAAGGCTAACATGGCATCCATATGATCGCGGATGTCCTCCACGAAATGGCCGAAAATATAAGGATTCAAGCGGTGCTTGGAAGGTGCTTCGGTATTTAAGGTAATTAATGCGCTCTGATTCATTCGATTCTCTCCCTCATCTATCAAACTTCCGCCTATTCTTTCCTTGCGGATATGGACTAGATTTCATATCCATGATAGTGTTTTCGTAGGCAGATGAACATAGAGGAAAAGGAAGGCGAAGTGAGGAAAATGGACATGTCACATGCGAATGATAACCGTGCGCAGCATAAGCATGGCGATATCCATGCACTGCCGTATTCTTCGGATTTATCGGTATACATCCCGATGATTGGAATGAATATTTGTGCGCCAACCTATATGAATATTCGAAAAAAAGCAGATATCACCGTGCTTGGATATGTGATAAACGGACATGGAGAAATTCAGGTGAATTCGGAGAAGCATCGCTTGGGAAAAGGCGACGCCTTTATTTTGAGGAAAGACAGCAAGCATGAAGTAACGGCCTTGTCGGAGTCAAGCGATCCATGGACATATTATTGGTACAATCTCCACGGCAATAGTCTGCCGCTCCTCGAAACCTTCCATTTGCTTCATACCCCGTATATCCCAAACGCTGACATTGAGGCTTTGTTCTTGAAAGGCTTTGCTGCCGCAAAACATAAGGCCGAAGATGGCACTGACACGCAGACTGCCTTAATCCTAAGCAGTACTGAGATATTAATTTCTCTGCAGAAATCCGTGAAGCAGGCCGCCGAATATACCTCCCCAATGATGGGACGTATGAAGCTTTATCTGGATCAGCTAGTCGGTGAAACCTTCCAATCGGAGCATTTTGCCCATCAAATGGGATTGTCCTTCAAGCAGCTGAACCGTATCTTCAAACAGCATACCGGCAGCACCATTTATCAATACGTGCTGACGCGCAAGCTGGACATTGCGAGAATGATGCTTCAAGACACGGAGCTGCCCGTTGGTGAAATTGCGATGCATCTTGGTTATGACGACCCGCAATATTTCTCGAATCTCTTCAAGCAAAAGACAGGCGTAGCTCCTACGTTATACCGACAAAACGCCAAAGCAGCCGATTAGTTGCCGCGAATAGCGGTCCGCGACAGCTGGTCGGCCGATTTGTTCTCTGAGCTGGGTATCCACATCATAAAAAACAGTTCGAATTGCTTTGTCAGCTTAAGCGCTTCTTGAAGCAGCGGCGCAAACTTCTTGTTTTTCACAAACTCGATCTCAACAGCCCGATTCACGAATTGGGAATCCGTCCGGAATGACACGGTCTTGTACTCCTTGCGGATACATAACTCCAGTGCGAGAATAAAGGTTCGGAATTCCGCTTCATGATTGTCCATTACCCCGAGCGGAATGGAATAACGCTCCACTTCCCCGTTATTCTTAATGAAAATGCCGGCGCCGCTTGGCCCCGGATTTCCGGCGCTGGCACCGTCCAAATACACTTCGATCACTAAACTCCTGCCCCTCTCTAAAGCTAAGAATGTAACGATGGCCAGATTAAAGTGAACTATAAGTTCAAAGTAAAATGAAAGACAGCCCCTTTCAATCCATGAGCTGTCTTCCTTTCCGCTAATGACATTTATCATCGCGAGGTCGAGATAATTGCTCCATTATGATCCAGGGTTCTAAACACAAATCCGGTTGATACCCCAGGTTCTAATTCTTGATAGGCTGCACAAAGCCATTCGTTACAGGCACTTCAATAAAGAAAGTGGAGGAATTCTTGATCTCTTCCATATGATCAGCGATGCCTTCATCCAGGCTATCGTTACTGACTACGATACTTTTCACTTTCGGATCAAGGGTTTGAGCAGCGATAATGGCCTCATATCTTTTCTTGCTGTTCATTTGTGCGGACCACGTCCGGAACAAGGTGTTTGGTTCACTTACGCTTGGATACATTTGGGACACATCTTCAACACGATACAGAAAACCCCATTTTTTCTTTACAAGAACTACTTGATCATAACGGGCTGTTTTCCATATGACTATGGTGTTTGTACCGGATGTGATGTCATAGACGGATTCCCCGCCATGCAGCAGATTGGAGTTTTTCAAGGCATTCGCTTTGCTAAAGGTATACCCACCTTTTACACCAAAATAAATAACGAAAAGACAAATAACGAGCAAGAAGATTTTAAAACCGCTTGGTTTTCGTTTCATCACGCCTCCTATTAGTCTCCCTAATTAGCCGAACAATCCCCGGCGAATAAAATTAGCGGTCACAGGGGCTTTCCCTAATTCTCTCGACCATACGGACAATTGCCCCATATGGTGTATTTCATGAGCAATGACATGCCGCATAATTTCCCCGTATTTGAAGTTGATGGGCTCTCCATTCGGGTATACATCGGACAATACCTTCATTTCCATGTCATCGGTCCATGCGGTTACGAACGACCGGACTTCTTCGTGGAATCTATCCGATAACTCCATTACCTGCTCAAGACTAGCATAAGACTCGAACGGTTCCGTGAAATCGGGTTTTCCTTGCAAAGCGCGGAGCCAGCTGTATTCCACGTCCGCAACATGAAACAAGGTATGTAGAATCCCCCCTATTCCTCCAGTCCGCTTCTTCAGCAGCTCTTCCTGCGTGACGTCCTGGCACCATTCGAACCAATCTTTTCGTACCTGCCAGTTATACTCGAATAATTTGAGCATTAAATCGTCCTCCTAAAAAAATGATAATTAGCTGCATTAATTATTTTCCTTTGATAACGTCTCGAAGTAATTAACGACAACCTCGCGAAAAGATTGAGCAGCCCGCGATACATAACGGCTCTTATGCCATAACAATGCGATTTCCCGCACGAGCTCGTTTTTTTCTATCTCTAGATAAGCAATCTGTCCGTTTGAATTTCTAGCCGTGCCCGGTATAAACGCAATTCCGATTTCGGCTTCAACAAGCGCATTAATCCTCGCAGGCTCATCCCCTTCATACACAAACTTGGGCTCAAAACCGGCCTTTTTGCATATGGAGTCTACCAGGTCACGGGTACCGTAACCCTTCTTCACCCCAACGAACCATTCGTCTTTCAACTCGGGTAAGGATACGCTGCTCCGCCCTGCCAGACGATGCGATTTGGGAACCGCTAATAGGATAGGATCTCTGTACATGATCCGGCATTCGATATCTTCGCCCTCAAGCGGAGGCGAGGACAGGCAGAAATCAATATCTCCCCTATGAAGATGCGCCACCATCTCTTGGGTCGTCAGCATCTGCACGTGGAACTGAATATTGGGCTTCTTCTTGCGGAATTCTCGCAGAATATTTGGCAGCATGCTTGCCGTATTCACCGCGAGCTCTATCGTTCCTTGTTCCGAGCTCGATAAATCATTCAGCTCCTGCTTGCCCTGATCCAGCTCGAACAAAGCCCGCTCAGCACGCAGCAGGAATCGGCTTCCCGATTCGTTCAGGCGCAGCTTCCTGCCTACCCGGTCGAATAAAGGCACGCCTAAATCCTCTTCCAAACGTTGAATCGTCTTGCTAAGCGATGACTGCGTGACATGCAGATGCCGCGCGGCTTCGGTGACATGCTCCAGCCGGGCTACCGTCAAGAAATATTGCAATTGCAGAAGCTCCATGATATTCACCATCCGTATATTCCTTTAAGTCCATGAAATTATAACATGAAATGCGTTGGAATAAATGATGCACTTAACGTACGATGAATTCAAGATAAATCGAGGAGTGACTTTATTTGAATACTCGCGACAGATGGTTAATGATTGCCGTCGGATTAGGGATCCTGCTCAACCCTTTAAATTCGTCAATGATATCTGTGGCAATCGCAAGGCTTCAAGACGATTACAAGCTTGATTACACCGGTGTGTCCTGGATTATATTTTCTTTCTATATTGCGAGCGCTGTTGCCCAGCCCGTGATGGGCAGAGCCAGCGACTTATTCGGCCGAAGAAATATATTCCTGTACGGTCTTGTTGTTGCCTTTCTAGCGTCGCTATTAGCGCCATTGTCACCAAGCTTCGGCTGGCTGATCGTGTTCCGCATTATTCAATCGATAGGCACAAGCATGATGGTTGCCGTAGGCATGGCTATTGTCCGTATCTATATAACGGATAAACAGGCTGCCGCGCTGTCTGTTCTGTCCATCTTTTTATCCGGCGCGGCAGCTATTGGTCCCTTTGTTGGCGGCA
The DNA here is from genome assembly GCF_037146255.1 of Paenibacillus sp. MMO-58. Lineage (NCBI taxonomy): Bacteria > Bacillati > Bacillota > Bacilli > Caryophanales > Paenibacillaceae > Paenibacillus > Paenibacillus sp. MMO-58. Next base: position 356,079 of record NZ_JBBCVY010000003.1, on the reverse strand, counting down.
TGCTCATCCACTGGTGGGATTGGCCGGCGATCTTCTTCGTCAACATCCCGTTTGCCATAGCCAGCTACTTGCTGGCGTGGAGAACCATTCCCAAGGATAAACCGGAGACATCCCCCGTTCGCGGCCTTACCATCCGCAAATGGCTTGATCTGATCGATGCTTCAGGGATCCTGCTGTTTACCGCGGGACTGGTTGCCCTGCTTGTTGGATTATTGTCCGCAAAGTCTACCGGCCAAGTCTCGCTCAGCTACATCGTTATCGGATTGATTGGGCTTATATCGCTGGGGGCTTTCGTCAGACATGAGCTAAAAGCAAAATCCCCTTTTATCCCGTTACGGACTATAGCCCAATACCCGGCGATGACGTGGGTTAATGTTCAATTCATACTGGTGAACATTTTGTTCTACTCTTTATTTTTCGGATTACCGTCTTATTTGCAAATCGTTCGGCATGTCAGCGAATTCCATACCGGCATGCTGATGCTAAGTTTAGGCCTGTGTTCACTTGTGGCGTCCCCGCTTGCAGGCAAATGGATCGACAAGTCCGGCCCTCGGCCCGCTTTGTTCGTGTCAGCCATTCTAATGGTATTTGGTTCCGTATGGATCGTGACTTTGAATGAGAGCTCGCCCGTTATAAGCGTCTGCATAGCCTTAGCTGCCTTTGGAATAAGCAACGGACTCAACAGCGTCGGTATGCAAACGGCATTGTTCGACAGCTCGCCAAAAGAAATCATAGGAGTCGCTTCCGGCTTATTTAATACCTCCCGATATCTCGGCACCATCATTTCGTCCTTATTGACGGGCATAGTAATGGGAGGAGAATTCAGCTTTACCGGGTTTCGTATCCTCGGGATTATTCTAACGGTTATTGCGTTAACTTTGGTCCTTATGAGCTGGCGGCGTGCTCGTTCCGCGCAATTAAAGGAATCGAAAGCCTAAAGTTAAACCGGGTCGACCGGTGCGCGACGGCATTTGCTTGCCTGCTCATAGGCATAGGCTAACTTGAAGAGCGTAGGCTCGCTGTAGGCGGTACCGACAAACGTAATACCCTGCGGACCTTTGGTCGTATAGCCCCCTTCAGCGATAATGCCCGTCTCTGCGTAACCGCCCGGGACGGTAATGGCGGGATAACCCGCACGCGCGGAAATATCTAGCCCTTCCTCGTTACCGAGGAACAGCAAGGCGTCCAGCTTATGTGCTTTGATAGCATGGTCAATTCCTTGATTCCGCGCGGTTTCATGATTAAGCCTAAGGCTTTCGAGGTATTCCGGCTCGGTTAACGTTCCGCTCGTTTCATTCGACCAGATCAATACGTTTTGCCCGTATTTGAGTGCCGTATCGCGATGGGCTTCGTTATATTCGATCAGTTCATCTAAGGTCCGGATGTATGCACCGTTACCGGCTGCGGCTAAATAATCATTCAGACCTTTTTTAAACTCGTAACGCATAACATCCCAATCCCACCTCGCATTCTCGCAAGGCATAGTCACGGGATCCACGATAACGGCCCCAAGTTCAGCGCACAAAGCGATTGCCCGCTCTATAATTTCGGCTCTTGCCTCATCAAGTCCTTGATAGTAATGCCGCGGGATACCGATTCTTGCGCCTTGCAAGCCTTGCGCATCCAGGAAGCTTGTATAATCCGTATGCGCTGTTCGGCCAGCATCGTGCATAGCTTCATCTGTTGGATCCAGGGCTGTCATAGCTCCTAACAAAATCGCGGCGTCCCTGACCGTCCGGGTCATTGGACCGGCAGAATCTTGGCTTTGAGTAATCGGGATAATCCCTCTCCGACTGACAAGACCTATGGTTGGCTTCATGCCAACAATGCCATTTTGCGAGGACGGACTGATAATGGAGCCTGATGTTTCCGTTCCAATGGCAGCGGTACACAGATTAGCAGCTACAGCAGAGCCCGACCCGGAGCTTGAGCCCCCTACGAACAGCTCGCCCGGTCCATATGGATTCAAAGTAAGTCCGCCTCTGGAGCTGTATCCCGCCCACATCGAGCCAGACATAAAGTTCGCCCACTCCGTCATATTTGCCTTCCCGAGAATGACGGCTCCCGCTGCTCTTAATTGCCCGGCTACAGCTGAATCCGCAGGGGCAAAATGCTCCGCGAGAGCTACAGAGCCCGCACTGGTATGCATCCGGTCTCCCGTATCGATATTATCTTTAAGCAGTATCGGAATGCCGTGAAGCGGTCCTCTTGCACCAAGCTCCACCCGCTCCTTATCCAGCTCCCGCGCAATGGAGATGGCGTCGGGATTCACCTCAAGCACGGCTCTTAATGTCGGATTTATCCGTTCAATTCGTTCCAAATACCAGCGAACGCAAGCCTCGGACGTTAGTTCGCCCGCTTCCATCGCCGCTTGCAACGACGATATATCAGCCTCGAATATTTTTTCGTCAGTTATTCTTTTCATAATAGATTCGCTCCTAGGTTCACATTCTCCTCAATAGTCTACCATTAATAACCAAATACTGGTTGGTAAAAATCATCTATAGCTATGCTATACCTATAATTCAAAGCTGCCGAATTTGGCTTCGACAGCTTTGAATACTAATATTTTCATTTATTTAGATCGTATAGAACACTCTTTTGCTGCTGAGCAGTGGCAGACAGATATGGTCAACCAGACCGGAAATATGATCTTCGATCCAACTTAACTTATCGGGCTGGCTTAATACAAAGGTGTAGTAGCCAACGATCGCAAGAAACATAAAGGACTCTAGCTGAGCGAGATCAATGCTTCCTGTCATGCAGCTGCCGTAGCCGGCTAATAAGGCATCCCGATGCTTGCTCTCAAGGAGTAAAGCGCCCATTGCGAGATCCATCGCATAATACCCATATCCCGACAAACCAAAATCAATCATTGAAATTCCTTTGGGAGAACGTATCAAGTTGCTGTAATTGATATCAGCATGAATGAACCCCCAGGTTCCAGGAGTTGATTCCCATAAAGTCATCCATTCGATCATCATTAGCATCGTCCGCTCGAGGATTTGAAAATGTTTGCCGGAGAGAATACCTTGCTCTTCTCCGCGCCGCAATTTAAAGATCATGGAATGAATCCATTCCGTTCCATATTCCGGCCGGGTACAAGCCGATCCCATCTCATAGCTTTGAGAGAATTGATGGAGCTTCGCGATTCGAATACCCAAGGTACGGGCTTCTTCCTCGCTGTTCATCTCTTGCTTTGACAAGACATCGCCATCAATCCAATGCAAGACGGTAGAGGGGATCTCTTCTTGACCGATTCGAATCATAGTGACCAGTTCCCCATCACTATTGGCAACCGGAGTCTGTACAGGCAGATCGGCGTGAGCCGACCAAGCGAGCAAAAAAGCTAGTTCGGAGCAAATTCCTTCCGGTGTGGTCTGGATCCCGTTCATGTTGCGGGCAATCGGCTTGTGCAGCCTCAGCAAATAACTTGCATTCTTATCCGTTATCTTGTAAGTCATATTCTCGTTATGCCGGATGAATTCAAACTCCGGTTCGTCAAATGAGTAAGCTCGTAAAGCCTCTTCCAGACAACTCTTATAATGCATGAGAGATTCCTCCTCCTTTAAAGCTGCAAAACGGTTATCTCTTCGTCATGGAGGACCTCTTCGCTGTCGCGAAAGCCAAAGCTTTCATAAAGCTTCCTGGCTGGCGTATTTTCCTTCTTATACGGAATCCAGCAATAACGAGCGGGGCCTGCCGGGAAGGTGCGGATAAACGCCAGTATTTTCGCCATGGCTTCACGCCCGTATCCTTTGTTCTGATGCTTCGCGTCGATCATCAGACGCAAGATGCAATAGCTGTCTTCCGCAAAGGACGGAAGATCATAGCTTGTTATTTTATGCGTAATCATGACGAATCCGACAGGTTGCTCATCCGCATAAATAGCAAACGGGAACGGAGCTCCCCCATTGGTAGCAAGTACATAACAAGAAGCTACGCTTGAGAGATTCGAAGCAACATATCGTTTCTGATCTTCGGATACCTCCAGATTAAAGATGTCACGACGGTTATCCAACGTAATTTTTCGAAGCGTAATCATGCTGGCTCTCCTCCCTTTCATTTATTGCGGCCGCTTTAATACGATACAATTAATGCCAAAAAAGTAATAGACTTATGTTAAAAAATTATGTATTGTATTATGTATCCATGGCATTTTTAGGTGACTTCATAAAACAAAAAAAGAGACAGTCAGCATCTGCCGACTGTCTTTCTTGTTCTTCTAATTAAGCCCCCGAACCCACCCTCACATCAAAACCCGTCAATCAATGAATTCCCGTTCGTAATCCGCGTCCAACTATCCTTCAGAAAATCCCGCGTCCAGTCGTCGGGTTGACTTAAATCCCAGCTCCTATGCATGCCAACCAGGACGATAATGTCCCGAAGCCTCAAGAATAACACGAGCTGCTCCTTCCAATTGCGGGGCATTTGGCGGCCGTCTTCCGTATAGCCTCGTTCAAAATGCTCAATAAACAGCTCGTATTGTTCCTTTCGTTCCGGCTTCGAATCTTCACCAAACACATACAGCAGGTAGTAAAGCTGGATAGCAATATCCTCGGTATACCAGCTATATTGGCATTCGTCGAAGTCAAATAGCGTCAACTCACCTGACTCGTCTACTGTAAAATTACCTACATTGATATCGCCATGGATAAGTCCGAATTGCTCCGTTGATACGGGCATCGCGGCAAGCTCTGTTTTGATTCCGTACAGCGCCTGAAGAATCGGCAGATGATCTTGCGGCAAATAGTCCGCAGCACGCAGCAGATATTCATTCTTTTCCCATGTATGTCTTTTGCTTGCCTCAGTTGGCTTAAACGATCTGGACAGTTCATGAAGACGGCCGGTAATACGCCCGCATTGCTCATACAGAAAGGGATTGCCCAAACATTCAGGGTATCCGATCTTGCGACCCGGCGCATAAGTAAACGAACTCGCGTAAAACGAAATTCCGTTCCCATCGATTAGTTCGAATGGTTTCCCTTCCTTCGAGTTCACGGGAACGGATACTGAGAGTTCATGCTGTGCCAGATAACGAACCCATTCCAGTTCGGCAGACACTCCTTCCCTAGTGCGAAGAGTGCTTGGCGTGAAGCGGAGGATGTATTTCCTGTTCTCACGCTGATAAGAATAAATAAAATTTTGAAAGCCTCCAATAAACGTCAGCTCTTCAGGGTCAACCCCAAACCTTGCGGCACCCTCTACCTCGTATTCGTCCAAAAACAAAGCTTTGATCTTCGGGTCCATGATTTCTCCCTCTCGTATTAACCGATATGCACGACCGTGTCCCCGCGCCGAAAGGCACTCGGGAGTCCCGTTTCCAGCAGCTTTAGCCTGCGCAGCATATGCTCCTGTGCTTCTCCGTCCATCTTGACGGTTACCCATTCCTTCAGCTTACCGATCTCCTCCAGGATGGCGGGAACATCTTCATGCTCGACATCCGTTCCGCCTTGGAATAATGCCGTCCATTGGAGCCCCAGTTCCTCGGTTGCCGGTTCCCAGTATTGCTTATAAAATGCTTCCGTAGCAACCGGCAGCATAAATGCACGTTCGAATTCATCTTCAGGATCGAGTATAAATGCGCTGATCGACATGTCTATTTCACTCCAAATCTGATTGAGAATGTGTAATCGGGAAACTCCTGGCGCAGCCGGTTCAAGCTGTTTTCCGCAGCGGCGCGCAGCTCCGGCGAGTCTCCGTCAAGCTGAAACTGAAAGCGGCGAATGCTCTTTATATCTTCCAAGCTCGGAATCTCGGATGTCCCGTCAGGCGTCGTACGCGTGCCAACCGCTTTTTGCATTAAATTATTAATTCGGGTTTTGGTCTTCTGGTAGAGCTGTTTATCCGTGAACTGTTGCGGCGTCTGCTGCGGTTTGCCGGTTTTGGGATGAATGCGGTTCAAGCCTTCGGCTGATTTGGCCTCATAGAAAATACCGTTCTCAACGTCGATGCCGTCGAACTCGCCCAAAGCCCCGTTGCGGCTGTCATATAGCTCTACGCCTTTGTATTTGGCCTTGCTCCAGTGTACGTAATCTTCCTCATCCGGGCTCTTGGAAGCCTCTTTGTCCTCCGGCTTGCCGCTATCGCCTTTCTCTTGCGGCCCGTCAACGTCCGGTCGTTTATGCGGGATGTCCGGTTTAGGCTTACCCTTACGCTTCAGCAGCTTCTCCAGCCATTTCTCAATACGCTCGCCGCTTTTCTTGGCCAACCGTCCAAAAGGCACTCGGCTGAGAGCCAGCGCAAGCAGCGCGGCAGCGGCATTCTCGGGAGTAAGCAGCCGCTTCGGATCCCGAATGTCCTTCGCTATTTCATGACCGCTGGCAGGAATACTAATCGCAGTAAAGGCAAAGCCAAGCGCCGGCCAGAAGCCAACAAACAGCAGCGCAAGAGAAAAAGCTCCTAGCAGAATCGCTCCTTTTTCCCTAAAGCTGAGACGGTCCCACCAATTCTGCAGCGAGTCGAACATGCAGGAGAAGCAGGCAGAAGGTTCAACCTGCATATGTCCCTGCCAATAAGCAGTAAAGCCTGCGAGAATGCCCACGCCTACCAATAACAAGATAAGTGCTGCCGCCACACGGTAATGGTGCAGCATCCTTATGCGCAATTCCTCTTGAACGGATACCGCTTCGGCATTCCCATAGAGTAACGAAAAACCCATCTCACGCCGTTCCCGAACCAAAGCCAAAACCGTGTGAAAGCTTTCCCTCTTCCGAAAAAAAGCTCCCCACATTTGAATCAACTCGTTAAGAGGGTCAAGGAATCGTTCCCGTGCCATCATCGGAAGCTGGCTTCTTACGCGGTTAAGCGCTATGTAATCCAAAACAATACCCAATAACAGCATCAGCAGAAAAGTATTTTTCGTATGATAGCCGCTGCCGGTCCATTCGCTTATCGTCATGAACCAATCCGGCAAAGAATTTTGCCCGTTGTAGGCGGCGTGATCCAGAATGGACCATGCAAGCAACAACGCGGGCAATGTGAATATCCAAAGAGTCAGCCGTTTGCGGTATCGTACCGCAAGCCCCAACCCTAATGCAACCATTGCCGAATGTACAGGATGACTGACGGTCATGATCGTCGGGAATATGCTTTCTTCGAATCGGCCGGGGAACAACGTCCAGAAATCCCAGTGAATGGTCTCGCCACCCAGCATCGTCGTGCTGTATCCGTAGGTCCGCCCGATGATCCCGGAATTGAGCCATCTTCGGCTTAGCTCTTCCATCAGTTGAAAGCCTACCCCGGATGCCGCTCCGGCTAGCGTGTAATCGCTTAAACTCATAGCAGACGCCCGCCGCGAGAACAATAAATACAACCCAAGGGGAAGCAGCTTCCATATCTCCTCCACAATGGGAGTAATAATCGCTTGAGACCAGGTGTCCGATGTTCGGCCTCCGACCACCCCATGTACGCCCATCAGCGTCCAGGCCGTAACCGGGATAACGAGGAAGATTCCAAGCAGCATAAACAAGGCCGTCTTCTTCCAAGTAAAGGTCTTGCTGCGGCATAACATGCAGAACTGCAGCATTACGTAAAATGACCATAAATACTGAACAAGCATCGTACGCGAATCGCGATACAGGAATAAACCCGCGATAAACAGCAGCAGCGATATCCAGCACCAGACCGCATATACCGTAGTCAGCCAGGTATATCGTTTAAGTATTTCTCGGATGAATTGGTACACCGCTTCCGCGTAATCTCTTAGCGCGCTACGGATCCGCCATATCGTATCCGTATCCATCCCTCCTTACCCTGCCTTCCACATGAAAGCCGGCTAATTCCCTTCCCAAATTTTACTCGATTATTTGGTCCGTGAATCATAAATAAGAAGAAATTAACTAAAACTGGACTTTGTTCCCAATCGTAAAGCGATACGACCGGGATTAACAGCCCCACACCATGTAATCCTCTCCGCATTTCGTCCGGGTTAAGGATAGATCCGTATGTCTAGTAATTGTTGAATCGATTTCGGATGACCCATTGCCTTTGACGCACACGCATAGCTTATCAATCGGGGTACGCTCTCCGGCTGCGTTTACATAATTCACTCGAATATCGCCTTCATGACCTTCGGGGATCAGGTAGATATCGTTCGTTGAAGAAGTTGAATAGGGGTGGATCACAATAAAACCTATCGTCCATAACATGGCAACAAGCCCAAACAGGGCTGTGATTATATTTTTCCTCATCGCCTGCTCATCCCTTTCTCCAGAATCTGAACAAAATGATACCCCTTCTGCCCTTTCGAGATAAGTTCTAACTTTTATAGAACCTCTGCCCAAGCACAATACGCCTGCCTCGGCATAACCGGGAGCAGGCGTATTTTACGTTTGCTATTTTTAACGAAGCAGCTCGCGCAGTCTGGACAACTCGAGGCTTGCTTGCGGTTTAAAGTCTTCGGATTTCGCATACTCGTATAAGCTGTACAGGAACTGGCGTCCCTCCAGCGTTTGTCCCGCTTGCTCGGCATCCACGGCGCACACTAGCAGGCTTCCCGCTGCAACCTTGCATTCGAACACCATTCCAAGCTTATGATTGCGTTCGAAGTTATCGATCGTTTGTACCATTGGCTGCAGAGCCCGATCCGTACCATCCAAAATAATGGAGCGGGAGTTTTCCACAAGCTGACGCCACGGCTCCGTGGAGTGCATCTCGGATGGGAACAGGTTAAACAGCGGATGCTCTTGATCGATAAGCAGTCCCATCGTACCCACCGGTACCGGCTTGTTCATGCTCTCCGAGATCGACCGGAACATCGGGTAACACCAGAAATCCACGCAATACGTTCCTTCAATGGCATTTTCCAGCTGCTTGGGTTGTGGCATGATGACAACGCGTTCTCCCATCTCAAGCAGCGCGGCAGCTTCTGGGGTCAGCCCGTCGAACAGGTTTAATCCGCTCTTGTCGGCTTCAATCCCGTCCGGATAAATCCATAGGTCATACGATTTCCGGATATCGGTACCGGCAATGCGCAGTTGGAGAGATACCTTCGTCATCGTCCGTACATCCGGCAGGCTGAACGAGATCGAGCCAATGTCCACATAGTCTCCTGAAGCGTTTGCCGATGCGATTGCTTCCCCGCTGGCCAGTTGAGCTTCCCCTGCTGCCAGCGCCCATTCCAGCTTGAAGCCAACAAGCGGTTCCGGTCTCAGGTAACGGAGCTGAATGGAAGCTTCGAAGGATTCCTTCGCTTTGTAATTGTACTTCGCGAACCGTGCCAGAAGCACGGCATCCGAACAGAAGGTCCGCCAGTCCTCAGGCGATACGAGCCCTTTGGATTCCATGAAAGCATCCAGCACGCCAACAAGAGCCGTTCCTTGCCCGCTGAAATCCTGAAGGTCCAACAGCTGGAAGCCAGCCAGCTGCTTTGTACGGAATGCGGCTTCCAGCTCTTCCTTGTAGCTGTCGACCGCAAGCTTGCCGGAGGCAATATGATATATTTCCGCGAGATGGTCCAATCCTTTCTCTTCCAGTCGCTCCTTGAATACCTCAAAATTACGTGCTTTGAGTGGACCTGTATACTTGGCTATCTCGTTAAAGTCAGGATAGGTTTGGTATTGTCCGATTTCATGGGAGACGACCGGAATATGCGATACGAGTTCGCCTTCGGCAGCATCCGCTTCAACGGTTTTCGCTTCCGTTCCGTATTGAATCTGGATAGTCCCGCCTTGCCCGGTGGCTTTCCCTGTTACTTCCTTGACTGCTTGCGGCAGAATCGCATCATCATAATCGGTTAACGTGCCTTGCGGTCCAAGCTGCACATGTCCTTGCGGAGCATCGCACATCGCATACGATCCCCGGAACAGACGATCGCGCGAGAAACGAACGCCGCAATAGAAATCTTCATGCTCCAGGATGACGGGAACAAACTGAAAATTATTCGAGCCTTGCGTATACAACGGCCGATTATCAAATGCCTTGTAATTTTTCAAAATCTCGTCAATCCGTTGCTTACTGCCCCACAGCTCATTGCCAAGCGACATCATGACAAAGGAAGGATGATTGCCGAACGCCTTCAGCATCCGGTAGCCTTCTTCGATCAGGTACTGCTGTTCTTCCGCATTATGATTGTCATACGTCTCGTCCGTTACGGTGCCCCAGAACGGCAGCTCCGGCTCCATGTAAATACCGAGCAAATCCGCGGCTTCAAAAGCCGCTTCTGGCGGACAAGCAGTGTGGAACCGATAGTGGTTGATCCCATATGACTTGGCTGTCTCAAGTACCTGAAGCCATTCTTCTACCGTTGTTGGAGCAAAGCCGGTCAGTGGGAAAATCAAACCGTCATGCTTGCCCCGCAAAAAAGTTTTTGCGCCGTTAATCGTAAAGGAACTGCCCTCTGCTCGGAATGACCGCAAGCCAAAGGTCGACTCATGTACGTCCGTTGTCACGTCATTCTGCTGTAATTCGAGCTTCAGGTTATACAGATTCGGCGACCATTCGCTCCAGAGAAGCGCTGCTTCACCAAGCGGATAACAAAGCTCGAAATCCCCGCCAGAGACATCGTAAGTTCTGGCCTCCGCTTCATGCCGAATAACACCGTTTACGCCTACCGCCGAGACGCTGATCGTTCCTGCAGATGCGCCCACCAGCTTGGCCTTAACGGTTACCGACCGATCCTGAACATTAGGGTAAGTCCGCACATCCTCCAGGAATGCCGTACCGTAAAACTGCAGTTCCAAGCGACCCGTTATCCCGTTCCAGTTGGTCTGCGTGTCCCGCGACGTCATATGCCCGCCTTTGGTCGGATAGCTCGTATTATCCACCCGAACCGTCATCGTATGACAGCCCTCTGTCAGCGGCTTTGTTAATTCATACAGATGCGGCGTGCTTAAGCTGTTCTGCGTTCCCAGCTCCTCCCCGTCGATCCAGACCGTTGTTACGCGCGTGCGCTCAAGGTACAGCTTAACTCTGGCTCCGTCAAGATTTGCCGGAATATCGAATTTACGGGAGAACCAAGCCCATCCCTCAAACGCATACTCATCGGTGAGGCAATCTACATTTACGCTTTGATTTCGCTTTCCTTTTCTTGCATGCGATGTTGTTCCTGGTAAAGTAATGGTATCGTTAAAGAGCTCCTTCAAGCCTGTTTTCTCTTCGTCCAGCTGAAGCTCCCAAGTGCCTTCCAAGTTGATTTTTGTAATCATCGTTACACATCCTCCATACCTATCTGCTCGAATGCGACAACTATAGCACAACCAGTCTGCCTGAAATACCTCATAAATTAGTAACGTTTTCATAGCAGATTTACACCGGTATTACGCTCAGGCACAACGATGCTCTCCCCTAAAAGAAGCAGCAAAAAACCGCGCTCCCGCGCGGCTTATCCTTATTATACAGTTAACTCGTTACTTTCCTGCGCTTGCCTTCCAAGCATTTCTGAATCACGGTAAGAACAGCCGAGCTGTGCAGGGGCTTGCTTATATATTCGTTCATCCCCGCACTCATGTACCGCTCCCGGTCTCCAACTAGCGCGTTAGCCGTAACGGCAACGATGTACGGCAGATTACCCGGTTCAATGGTCCTGCGCAGAATTCTCGATGCTTCCATTCCGTTCATAACCGGCATCTGTATATCCATAAATACGATATCGTATTTCTTCCTGCGGACCTCTTCCACAACTTCGGCACCGTTGGATACCGCTTTTGGACGATAGCCAAGCTTTTCCAGCATGCGGATTAAGACAAGCCGGTTAACCTCGTTATCTTCCGCGATCAGAATGGACAGCTCTTCCTCCGGCTGCGGTGCTTTTTCCGTAATGGATTCATGTAAGGGAATTGCCGGCAGCAGCTCGGCTTGGATCAGAATATGGAACCTGAATATCGTTCCTCCTCCAGGATTGGGCTCGCAGTAAATCTGACCGTCCATTAATTGAATGAGCTTACGCGTAATGGCAAGCCCTAGACCGGTTCCGCCCTCCTGCCTCACCATAAAATGATCGGCTTGATAGAACGGCTCGAACAAATAAGGCACCTTGTCCTCCGGAACTCCTATCCCTGTATCCTTCACGGCAAAATGAAGTCTGACGTACTCGCCTTCGGCCTCGGCTTTGTCTACGGAGACGCCGATAGAGCCTCTTGGCGTAAATTTGATGGCATTGCTGATCAAGTTCAGCATTATCTGACGAATCTTGAGCGAGTCGCCAATCACATTTTGCGGAATTCCGGGACTGATGCATACTTTCAATTCCAGGTTTTTTTCCAATGCTTTGGGCATTAAGGTATCAAAGGTTTCCGCGATCGCCTCGTTTAAATTAAAAGGCTCCACCGTTAATTCCGCATTGCCCGATTCCACTTTTGAAAAATCAAGAATATCGTTAATAATGCCAAGCAACGTATCCCCGCTCTTACGGATTATCGACACATACTCCTTCTGCTCGTCATCCAGCGGCGTATCGAGAAGCAAATCCGTCATGCCGATCACTCCGTTCATCGGAGTACGTATTTCGTGGCTCATCATCGCCATAAATTCACTTTTTACCTCATTTGTTCGTACGGCCGTTTCCTTCTCGATCAGCAGCTTTTTCTGTTCGGTAATGTCTTTGATCAGCAAATAGAAGCCGATACTTCGGTTATTTACGATAATAGGCGCGATCGTAACGAGAACCTCTAAATAAGATCCATCCACATGCAGAAGATGGTTGATCGAGCTTTCAATCTCGGTATACGGTTCATTATCGGCCAGTATGCGCGCCAGATTGTCCTCGCCGATAACGCTGGCAATGCTTGTCCCGATTAATTCCGATACCTGACGTCCGGTCAGCTTTTCCGCCATCACGTTACCGCCGATAATCTTGCCCTGCAGGTCGAAGGAGATGATCGTATCGTGATTGTATTTCTTAAGTGACGTATAGCGCTCTACCGATTCCTGCAGCTTCTGCTCGGTCATCTTGGTTGCGGTGATATCAACGATCTGGGCAATATAGTACCAAGGCTTCCCGTCCGAACCGTCTCTAACTAACGAGATATGCAGGGACACCCATACGGTAGCGTTGTTTTTCAGCAGATATCTTTTTTCGAGATTTAAGGTCGAGATTTTCCCCTCTAGCAGTTGCTTGAATTTTCTGCTCAGGTTCTCGCGTCTAGACGAGAAAATCAGATCGGCCGGATCAAGCATCATCAGCTCTGGCCTTTCATGTCCGAGGATCTTGCATGCAGCGGGATTGACGTCAATCCACTTGCGATCCAGCGAGATCAATGCGATTCCGATTGGAGCATATTTAAAAACATGCGCGAACATGTTCTGTTGGTTAAAGGTAACTTCTTCCACGGTTTGTCGCCTCCTTGTTCAGAATGTTATTACCCGATATTTACGCAAAAAACCCGCAAGCTGCGGGTCTTCAGTTAAATTTCCTATTAAGCCTCCGATACGAGGATTGAGCTCTTTAAAGACTGATTAAGTTCTTTCATCCGCTGCAGCTTGTTGCGGGAAGTGTAGGTGTCTGTACGATTCGTATCGACAAACAAAACGGAATCCTTCGGCAGCTCGGGCAATTTGCTTCCCGTTAGGCCAATCGTAATCCCTTTGTTCACGATTACGACCTTGGTTGCAGGGTTAAAGTCAGGATGGATCGTATATTTGGGATGGTTCGTGTTCTGAACCCGTCGCATCTTAATTTTGTTCAAGCTCATTTTTGCAACCCCCTTAAGGCGGAATGGATGAAATCAAAAATCATTACATTGGAATGTGCCATCAGTATACCATTTTTTATATCATCCGTGTAGTCCACGTACATATTTTGGTTCCATTTTGTTTCCTCGGGAAAATGGTAAGAGATCACGTACTCACCCAGCTTATACAGCAGGTAAAACATCCGTTTGGCCTCCGTATAAAACAATACCGGCTCTCCTTCAGCTCTTGTATTGTAGGTGAAAGATACGTAAGAGTTAGGATCGCTCACATGAAACGAATAGCCGCCGGCCGTATCCCCTGCTGCCTCGATGCACGACAATACGTCATTGCTATGCTGAAACAGACAGATCGCCGTACAGTTTCGAAGCTTGCCAAGCGTAAGGTCATGAATACGCAGCTGCTTGATCTCCGCCCCTTTAATAATACCTTGAAGTCGTGCCAATAACAGCCTTAGCTGTGACAGCTCACGAATGATCAAATGGTCCTTTACAACCTTCTGAACAAATTCGGAGAACTCCGCTAACGCCGCAAGCGTATCGATACTTTCCATGTATTCCGCTTTTTTCGGAAAATAAGAAGCTCCTTCTCTTAGAATATCGCTAAGAACAGGCTTCCAATCAATGCCTACTCCCAAATCGGCATGTCCAGCAGATATTTTCCGTGTCTGTCGATAATGTCATAGAGCATGACCCAAATATACAGATCCACTTCGTATTTGCTTGGAATATCGGAAGGCTGAGCTTCCGCTGTCAATTCGAGATAATCCATTAACTCGCGATTGGACGGCTCTCTGCGATGACTCTGCTTGAATCGCTCAATAAAGCTGTACATAACCCGGCGGACGGACATAAAATACTTCTTCGTAATGGTAGGCTCCGCATAGAGAAACAACGTTTTTCCTGCGTTAAGAGCCGATAAGAACTCCCGATGAGTGACGGTGTAACCGGTGTCGGTCATACTGCCGCCTTTATTATAGAGGAACAAGCAAAAAATATCGGATTCCCTGACCATGTTCAAGCAGTGCTCTACCCCGCTTATATCCATCGGCCATGGCCCGAAAGTTCGCTCATACATTTCCGGCTGGTGGCCCAGCAAGGTAAATTCTTCAAATGTCCGGTTTCTTAGCGGTGTCAGCGCATCCTGAGCAACGGAGCTGATAAATAGCTTTGTAAGATTAGGCATCAGTTCAAAGGCTCCTCGTTAAGATAGGAAATATTCCTCTATTATACCATATAGAGTATGGTTTACTAATAGAGTCCCCGTACCTGATCCTATTCCTCCGCAAGACCAAATAACGCCGGAATATCATTCAGCAATCGCCCGATAGGTTCAGCCGCATATTCATTCCATGGTCTCTCAAAGCATCCGTACCCGAAAACGACATGAAAAGCTCCGGCCTGGACAACCGGCAGCGAATGCCATTCCAGGCTACGGGAAAGCAACGCCCATCTCTCCTCCGCGGCTCTGCCCCCTTCAACATGGACAAGAATCCGATCAGCTTGAAAGCCTGATAATTCGGAAGGAGTAACCTGTTCGAGCCATTTAATATCCCGAACAGCCTCAGGCATACCGATATCCAGATCATCGTAAAGGACGGTGCCTGCTAGATGACCCCATACCGATATGCTGTTATTGCCGACAGCAAGCACGAGAACGGTTTTCCCGCTGAGAAGCGGTGCTATTCTTTTCTTGACGGCAATGACATCCCGATCATACCTTCTAAGCCATGCCTCGGCATCCTCTTCACGGTTCAAGAATCGGGCTAACTTCGTCAGATGGGTTCGCCAATTATCCCTCCAGCTAAGAAATAAGACAGGCGCAAGCTCCTGTAGCTTTTCCTGTTCTTCCGGCGGGATAAACTCTTCAATCGCCACAATCCGGTCGGGTTCGGCTTGACGAAGCGCATTCAGATTGAATTCATAGTGATGACTAAGCGGCGTTAGTACTTCAAAATCGTATCTATTCCGGTACCGGTCCGTCCAATATTGATCGAGCGGCGCCGCAACCGGAATCATCTGCAGCGCCAACAGCTGTCCGAGGTTAATCCAACTATACGCGGCTATCCTTTGCTGCCTGTTACGCTGGTAAACAACCGGTGCGAAACCCGTATGCTTCTTGAACAGGCTACTGAAATAACTTTCGTTCTTGTAGCCGATCCGCTCAACGATTTCGGCAAGCGTCAAATTCTCGTCGCTCATGAGGCGCTTCGCTTTCCTAATTCTTAGCTCCGTTCTATACTCGGCTACCCCTTTGCCATAGCGCTCCTTGAACAACCTCATGAAGTGAAACCGACTATGTCCGGCAATCCGCGCAAGCGAGTCAATGGCAATCTCACTCGTATAATGCCGTTCAAGCTCTAATCGTGCCATCTCTAGTGCCATTTCCGTCTGCCGCTCCTGATTGGATAACACGAGACTAAGCAACTCGAGCAGCCCCGCCTCAGATCGAAGCCTGGCAGATGCCGTACCCTGCTTCCAGCTATCCCGGATCGAGTCGTATAACCGGCCTGTCACAGCAGCGGGAGATATGACAGGCTCGCTCGGGAACGGGAACAGCGGCCCGGTGCCTGATACCCGAACAGTGGCTTGAAGCTCATGGGATACTGCCGTTCGTTCATAAATATCGAATTCAAGCATAAGCAGCTCTAACGGCTGAGCGATATAATTGGTCCATTCGATTAATTGACCAGGCGCGCAGACATACATCCAGCCCGGCTTCAACAGATGCAGCCTCCCGTCGATAATAAGCCGCCCATCGCTTGAATTTGACAGGAGAAGCACTTGGGAATTTGTTATGATAAAGGAACGATCGGAAACAGGCGCTTGCGGATCATCCCGCAGCACCTGTACGTCGAGCAGCCGATAACAAAGCCTGGCCGCAATCATAGATTGCTGGCCAGGACCGGTTCGTTTATTATTCATGGATATCCTTTAATATATCGTCGATGATCAGACCGTTAGCGATAATGTTGGCGTTAAACCAATGACCGGAATCCGCATCGAATACTTGATTGTTCTGAACCGCCTGCAAAGACTTCCATAAGGAATTGTCTACCGGAGGCTTGCCGCGACCCGGACCCGAGATGACGAAGATATAATCAACATCCTTCAAATCTGCAAGCTTCTCAATCGAGAACGTATCGTAATCGCCCGTTACAATGGCAGGCTGCTTGAAACCAAGCGTTTTGTAAAGCGTCTCGCCTCCGTAGAAGTTGGGTCCAAACAGCTTAAAGCCCTTCTCTCCGTCCGCTTGCAGCAGGACAGCAGTCTTCTCGGAAGGAAGAGTGCCTAACTGCGCCTTCGCATCCTCTACCTTCTTGTCGAACTTCTCGAGTGCTGTCTTTACGGCATCTTCTTCATTGAGCAATGTGCCCAGCTTTTCGAGATTCCCCCTCCAGTCCGCCTCGTTGTCGGACAGGACATAAGTTGGGGCAATTTTGGCAAATTGCTCGTAGCTGCCGTCCGCCAGATAAGTCGGCGCCAGGAAGATGATCAGATCAGGGCCGTAGGACAGTGCCTCTTCCGGCTTCATTCCGCCTTCCATATTCAACACGGGGACGTCTTTAAGCTGGTCCTGCAAATATTGCTGCGGAACGCCGGCAGCGCCCCATTGAGCCACTGGCTTCAAGGCTAGCGCGGTAAGCGGGTCTTCCAGAAACGGTGCCAGCACCTTTTTCGGATGAGCAGGCACTTGAACTTCATGACCCATCGCATCCTTCAGAGTACGCACTGCATTTTCGTCAGCAGGCTGTTCGGACAAATTCGCCGAAGAAGCGTTGGCCGAAGGCGTTGTTGCTTCTGCAGCCGAGTTATTTCCGTTATTGTTGCTGCCGCATGCGGCCAAGAGGGCAACCAGCATTAGAATAATTGCCAGTTGTGTAAAGCGTGTCATTTTTTTCATGTTTGACTAACTCCTATAATTGAAATTGATTATCATTATCTAGGAATAAGTATAGTAGCTTCGACACGGCTTGTGAATCATGATTTGTGCGGTTTTTTCAAAAATCACCGCATTTTTTCTGTTTTACAATCCGTTTAAGAGGATTGATGCGCTGTTTTCGCATTTTTGACGCACAAATCCAAGACCAAAGAGCAGAACAGGCTAAGGAAAACTAGCTTTTTTCGGTTATTCAGGAATGTTCTTACCATCAAAGGGACATGCTAGTACTCAATGTCTGATTAACGAATGTTGCGAGGAAGGCTTGCGAAGTAAACTTTAGGAGGATAATAATCCATGATTGAAACCCCTCATATTACAGCTGCGAATGAGCTAAAAACGGATGAGGAAATCCGTAAAGTGATGGCTTCCAAAGAGCCTGTTATCGTCTATCAGGACCGGATGCGGTTAAGACCGCCTCTTCCGATTATTGGCTATAATGACGATATGGTCAAAATTGCGGACGGTACAACGTTTCTCCGCAGCGTGACGCATTTCTATACGTTAAGCGATGAAGAGAAAGTAAAATATAACATCAGCGAACCAAAAGCATAAAAAAGCGGCTGCCCAAGTACTCACTTGCAGCAGCCGTTTTTTTGTTTAACTTAACTTAGAAAATAGTCGGCACCATTCCCCCATCCATCCGGATAGGCGAACCTTTAAAGGCAGAAGCATCCGGGCTGCATACGAAAGCAGCTAATCTGCCGATCTCGCTTGGCCTGATGAATCTCTGAATTTCCGATTGGGGAAGATTTGCGGCCATGAATCTTTTCTCTTTTTCCGCAAAAGGAATAGCTTCATCCGAATAAAGATGCTCGATAATCTGTTGCACGTTCTCGGAAAGCGTTGGCCCGGGCAAAATAGAATTCACCGTTACTTCCGTACCTACGGTTAATTTGGATAAGCTTTTGGATAAGGACAATAACATCGATTTGGTCATCGCATATTGCGGCATTTGGCCGGATGGCATAAGCGCTTCTTCGCTAGCAATAAATAGAATGCGGCCAAAGCCGTTGTTCAGCATTGTAGGCATATAGTATTGGCATAAATCATTGGCTGCGAGTACATTCGTATGGAAGTATCGCTCCCAGACTTCATGACTCACGTCTTCGTAAGCCATAATTTCGTAAACGCCCGCATTGTTCACCACGATATCCACTTGCGGATGCTTCTCAAACAAGGCTTCAAGCTGCATCCTATCCGTAAGATCGGCTGCCGCGTTTTGCGGAGTGGTTGCAGGGAATAACGCTTTAATCTCCTGTACGGTTTTCTCTGTCTCTTCCATGTCACGGCTGTTAATCAACACATGAACGCCTTCCCGGGCTAGCTCTATAGCAATAGCTTTGCCAATTCCTTTGGTTGAACCTGTCACCAACGCTGTCTTGTTCGTTAAACGCATATCCATATTCTCTGTCTCCTTTGTTACTTGGGATAGAGAATATAGTACCTTGTCCGGAGCGATAGGTAACTAGTTCACCGCGCCAATTTTCTTGCTTAACGCGCCAAAGAACAGGACGTACCGTTATGTTTGCCACGCCAATTCGCTGGCGTCTCCCCTTCCCATAAGCGGAATGCCCGATAGAACGAGTTCTGATCTTCATATCCGATTAAGAAGGCCACCTCATGAATCTCAAGACAGGGATCCTTCAAGTAGGTTAACGCCATTTCATGTCTGACTTGGGACATAATTTTCTTAAAGCTCGTCCCTTCTTCCGTTAGCCTGCGCTGAAGCGTTCGTTCGCTCATGCCAAGATCCCTCGCGACGATCAGCATATCAGGACGACTGCCAGCCAGATCGCGTTTTACTATACTTTCGACGATTTGAACGATGGAGAAATGGTTTTTCCGTTCATCTAAGCTGCGCTCCAGCGCAGGCGTCAGAATGTCGAGCAATTCTTCATTAATAAGAGAGAAAAGGCAGGTCCAAGTCGCAACGCCTAAGCGTCAGTCGGTTATTATCCGCACCAAAACGGACGGGGCAGCCAAAGTATGCTTCAAGCGTACCGTCATTCTTAAGCGGAAATGAAAATTCAACAAGCTTGGCGTTGATCGTCTGGCCTGTACCTCTCCGGCCAAGTTCCACAAGTGTCGCTAACGTAATCGCCACAAGCATCGGCGGACCGGACTGCTGTTGATCTGACCAGCTTAGTTGAATGAGACAATCTTCACCCTCTTCCGAGATATGCAAACTTTCGGGTGGACAAAGCCGTTTATATTTTGCCATGCGCTTTAGGGCATCACGATAGTCCCTGGCATGGTAGGTTGCCAACATAGACGGCGGGTATTGCCTTGTTTGATAAGCGGTTGAAAGCTTGACAACAGCCTTGGCGATATCGCCAACAAGCTCTGAATAAGCCTGCCATATCGCGAAATATTGCGTCGAAGTAACTCCTTCCGGCCTCTCGATTTGGTCTAAGGTCAGCTGTGCCTTAGCCGTAATCTCTTGCACGGAAAAGCCTATTTCGCGCAACCCCGTCCAGAATCCCGGCGGAATTCTAATCCGGTCATGAGATGTCATGTTGCGTAACCCCCTTATGGGTTTCTATGTTCGTATAACTCATTAGTTTACATAATATATTTTCTGTAATCCAAATTATTGAGCTCTATGTTTTTCGGCATGCAGCTTGATACACTCGTTCCGTTGCATTAGAAATCGTTCCATATAAGAGCGCAAAAAAAGGACATCCGCTACCCTGCCAAGCAGCCCAAGCGGTGAAGTATAGTCGAAAATATCCGTCATAAGCGTTCCGCCATCACGCGACTCAAAGCGATGCTCATGCTTGAACCGTTTAAATGCTCCGCTGACCATTTCATCCACAAACCGATATGGCCGCTCGTATTCCGAAATCACTGCCGTAAGCTGTTGGCGAATTCCGAAATGAGTAGCTTCCCAAGTTACGGTCTCCCCTTTTTCGATTAAGCCGCTTGTCCGGCCCCTCACCGCTCGTTCCCTAGTTTGAGAAGTGGACGCCATATGAATCTCAATGCTGCGGGAAAAATCAAAGCAAACTTCAATTGGCGCATTGATAAATAGAGTTTGTACGATAACGGGCAAATGAAAACCTCCGATCTTACACGAATGCAATTTCCTTTTCCATAATAAAATCGTCCATAACGTAGCCATTGCCAATGTCCGCTACTTGCTCACGCACGTTAACAAAGCCTTTTTTCTCGTAAACCGCGATGCTGGATGCGTTATCCCGATTAACCGTAAGCCAAATATGGCTTAACGCGCGCTCTTTGCACAGCTGCTCAATAAACGCCATAGCTTGACTGGCATAGCCGTGACCGCGGTGTTCCTTCGATACGTAAAACTTGCTTAAGAACAGCTTCCCGTTATCTACTCGAATGGACAAATAGCCGGCTGCAGAGCCGTCTTGTTGCTGCAGCAAGTAATATTCGTATCCTTGATTTTGAATCTGATCGGTAATCGCAGGTACGGATTGAAACTTCTCAATCATATAATCAATTTGCTCGATAGTAATCATGGATACGTAATGCTCACGCCAGATTTGCTCCGCCAAGCGAGCAACCTCCGTAATTTGATCTGTTGTATGGACCTTCGTAAACTCTATCTTCATCTAAGTACCTGCCTTTTCCGCGTTATCATTCCATTTTACCCTATCCACTCTTCAAATTCATGCGTTCTCCATTCATGTTCGCTGATCTTTTAATTAAAAAAGCCAGCCATTACAACCCGCTTGGCTTATATTTTGTCCGACATTGTTCCTGGAAGCAACCCACATGACCCCTTTGGCCCGCACTACTTCCTCCGGCCAGTTTTTAAGCCATTTCTTCAATCTTCCTGGATGAGACGTGAAGTCGTAGTGCAGCATTTCCAGCCACCCTCCTCTCTTCTCTCAAGTGATATGATCCGGTCAAGCATGCCGTCCATTTCAGACAAGTTATGGGTTACAATTACGACCGTCTTGCCATATTGATCGATTTGCTCGCGCATAAGCTTATAGAAATTTTTCCGGCTTTCTTTGTCCATAACGGTTGTCGGTTCATCCAGAACAAACAAATCAGGCGACATAGCCAGAGCCCTTGCGATACAAATTCTTTGCTTTTGTCCGCCCGAAAGCTCTCCGATCCGGCGATTGCGTAGCTCCCATACGCCCATGCTTTTCATCGCTTCGTCCGCGGCTTGCTTGTCGTCCGCGCTTAACTTTCTGAGCCAGTTTCGGCTTTGCGAGTAAAGGCCAGAGCGGACAAACTCGGTCACTTGACTAGGGAACCCGCTGTTAAATGCGGCTATCTGCTGCGGCACATACGCCACAGCAAGCTTGTCATCCGTTAACGTTCGTTCGGGATAAGCTCACATTCCCCTGCCAAGGGTGAAGCAGTCGTAAAGCAAGCTTAAGCAAGGTCGATTTGGAGGCACCGTTCTGACCGGTAACCGCAATGAATTCTCCCGAGTGAACTTCCATGTTCGCCATTTCCAGGCAAGGAACATCTCCGTACCCGAAGCTCACATCCTGAAGAGAGGCAAGCAGCAATATAATCATCCTTTCTATGTATCTAAACATACTTCAGCGTTTTATTTCGTAATCATTACGATTATATCCCGAATAAAAAGTTCAACAGCGCGTGTTGAACGTAATCATTACGCATAAGCAAGAATAACAGAACTTTTCTTAATGTCAATATTACGATTAAGAAAAGTTCTGTTCCTTTTTAATAGTCGATTATTTAAGAAGCGGTCGATCTTGCAAATAACGTTCCATATCCGGACTATGCCCTTCCGCAATCTCCTGTTCGATGATTTTGGATAAAAGCTGACTATATACCGCCCCATTGTCGCCATATGCAAGCAGGAAGTAGCTATTCGGGAATTCATCGTACTTCCCTATGATAGGAAGACCATCGACCATCCCGCCATAAAATGCCGCACAGGAATAAGCGGACTCCACGGGAATAGCCGGGAACCTGCGGTTAAATTCCTCGAGCAACATAGAAGTTTTATGAATCAGCTTGCTGTCTCTGTCGTCCGGATACATCGTATTTTCGTCGAGACCGCCTATTATTACTCGATTATCTGCCGTTGTGCGGATGTAAATATAAGGTCGTGCCGTCTCCCAAAGCAAAGTCCGGTCATGCCAGGTTGAGAAATCGATTACCGGCTGCGTCGTTACCGTATAGGTACTTACGAACGAAGCTTGCTTCTCTTTTCGAATATCCATATTCTCGTATCCCGCAGCAAAAATAACATGACGCGCTTGAATGTTATATCCGTTTTTGGTGGAAATCATCATGCGCTGAAGATCTTTGTCATAGTGATGACCGTTCATTTCCGTATGCTCATACACCTTAACTCCCCGTTCCGCAGCATACTGGAATAAGGCATGAGTGAATTTATACGGATTCAGTTCACCGTCCCCGTATGAGTAGATCGCCGCCTCCCGGCTGAACGGATAATGGGCTTCAATCTTTTCTTTCGACCAGAAATCCACTTCCGCGCCATGACGCTTGATGAATTCATATTCGTTCCGCAATCGATCAACATCCTCGGGACAGCTCGCGGAATAAAGCGTATCGCGTCGACGGAATTCACAATCCAGTTCTACGCGCCGAGAGGCTTCTTCAATATCGTCAATCGCTTGTTTCAATAGCGTCAGATGCTCTGCAATATATGTTTCTCCAAAGGTGTTGACCAGAGAAGTAAACATCTTCTCCCCTGAATATTGAATAATGGCCGTATTGGTGCTTGTGCTGCCTGCGCCAATCCTCCCTTTTTCAAGCACAACGGTTTTCAAACCCCGCTCAGCCAGATAATATGCGCATTGCGCGGCTGAACTCCCTCCCCCGATAATCGCAACATCGCATTCCGTATCCTCTTGAATCGACGGATAAGCCGGGGCATCCGGCAAGGTTGTTGGCCAATAATACGTACCCGATTGTAAATTCATGTAGTTCCCCCTGTTTCGGTTAGACTGGAAATTATTATTTCCCGGAAGTTATGTTCTTAATAGACAAAGAGCCGCTAATTAGCGGCTCTTTGTTCATGTGTTTTGTATGCGAATGGATAGAAATGTTCTTTCCCCGGAAAACTAATTTATCCAAAAAATGATAAGCAGGTGTGTAAACAATGGATAAGTTAAAGCAAAGACTTGATGGGAAAAATACCGCCGTTATTGTAGTGGATGTCCAGAACGATTACTGCCACCCTGATGGAGCTATCGCCAAAACCGGTATTGATGTTAGCGCCGCTGGCAAAATGATTCCCGACTTGCAAGCTTTATTGGACTCTGCCCGGAAACATGGAATCCCCGTCATCTTCCTGCAGACGAATCACGAAAAAGCGACGGATTCCGAGGTATGGGTGTCGCGGTTCGAGGATGGCGTAAACCCGATTTGCCATACCGGCAGCTGGGGCGCCGAGTTTTTCAATGTCTCCCCATCCGAGAGTGACATTATCGTAAAAAAACACCGGTATAGCGGCTTTATTCATACCCGCCTGGAGTCCGTCCTGCAGACCTTAAAGATTGAGACTCTCGTTATGACGGGCGTAAGTACAAATCTTTGCGTCGAATCCACGGCAAGAGACGGGTTTATGCGGGATTATCATATTATTCTTATGAAAGATGCCTGCGCAGCCTTTTCCCAGGAAGAGCATGACATGACGGTTAAGACCGTTGATACGTTTTTCGGCATGGCCGCAACTACAAAGGACGTCATTACCTACTGGCAGCACCATGCCACACGGGCGACGCAGCTGCAAAGCTAAAAGTTCACCGGCAGTCGGATTGTCGCCATCGCTTCCTTCTTCTGATCGTCGTTCACGTGGGTATAGATCATCGTTGTTTCAATGGAGGCATGTCCAAGCAGCTCTTTGACTACACGGATATCTACTCCATTCTTAAGCAGAATAGTAGCAAAGGTATGGCGTAATTTATGGCAGGAGAGCTTTTTATTCGCCGCATGGGGATTGATGCTCTTGAAAGCTTCAAAGGTTTGACCGGCAATCTTCTGAATTTGACGGATCGACAATCTTCTTCCCTTCTGCGAAACGAAGAAAGCATCCTCCTGCTCTTTGTAAGGCGTGATGCGGTCCTGGGCAACTTCCGAAAGAACGGCAGCCAGCTCTTCCGGTACCGGGATCTCATTCCACTTCCGCCCTTTTCCGAATACTTCAATCGTTCCTCTCACGGGATTAAAATCGCTCCGGTTCAAACGGTGGACCTCGCCAACCCGAAGACCGCAGTAACTCATCAGCAAAAAAATGGCAACATTACGTGCGCGGTATCTCCCTTCTATACAGGACAAGCTTGCTGCCAGTTCATCCTCCTCGAGGTAGACCGGCTTCTTGTTTTTCTCCGTCTTCGATTTCTTTACTTCCATTGCGGGATTACGAGTGGTCATCTCGAAATCGATCAATGCCGTATAGAAAGATCGAATCGCCGATAACGTTCGGTTCCTCGCACGGTCACCTGCTCCTTGCTGCTTCGAAATAAGAAACGAAATAACATGCATCTTCCCGGCTTGTTCGGCAGCTGCTCCTTCGAGAGATTCCAAATAGGCATAAGCCTCTCTCATATATTCTTTTTGCGTGGTATCCGTATATCCGGCTTGCTTCATCCAGATACGAAAGGCTTGAGTGAGCTTACCGTACAAATCTTCCAATTCATGCTGCTTTTTCAACCCACATTCCCCTACCTTATGTATAAAAAAATGGCTCTCAAACGAAAGTGCGCAAAACCCTGATTTTGCGCACTTAATTATAGCATGAAATTGGGGAAAAAGATGCTCTCTTCTTGCCTTTAACAATCTCCGTCCATATAAACCGAAGAATCATAAATCAGATCGCCAATCGTTTGTTCGGTGTTCCCTTTCAGAGGTTGATTCAGCTTTGTCATTAATTTCTCCACCATATATTGAAAAAACTCTCTCAAGATCATCTTCCGTTCCTCCCTATCAGTTAGTTGAAGCATCCTTTCTTGAGATTAGTATAACAACAAGCAAATTCAATCGAGTCTGCGAGAAGTAATGAACGTGAATGAAAAAAGGCATTCCCTTTGGAACTGAACCATGAGAATTTTCATGCTTCTATGCCAAAAGTCATGCCAAGTACCGATGTTGTTTGGACTCTGCAGCTCAAAGATTACGTAATTAATTTTATGTTAACTAAATTGGCAAAATAGGAAGCTAACTAAAAAAGCAGCCGCAAATGCGACTGCCCTCTTCTCAAACTACAAATTAATGTCCGCCATAGCTTTGCTGTTCCATGTCCGCATTAGGATCAAGCTTACTGCGACCCATAAAGAACGATACGATCAAAGCGAGCACAGCCGGAATAATCGCCCATGCGAAGGTTCCGACGATCGAATCTGCCAAAGAGTGGACGATTTTGTCCAATACTTCAGGCGGAATTTGATCCCGAGCTTCCGGAGTTAGAATCTCGCGCGGATCTTTGAATTGCATGCCGCCTTCCGGAGCGGCTTGACCGCCGGCTGCAAAGGCACCGGTCATTTTGCTTGTAAACAGATTACTTTGTATAATCCCGTAAATCGTGATACCGATTGTCATGCCAAGCGAACGGATGAAGTTAAGCGTCGAGCTAGCCGTCCCCCGCTGTCTGGCAGGCAATCCATGAATGGCTGTATTGCCGAGTACCGAGAAGGATGCGCCAATGCCAAGACCAATCAGAATCATATAGATGGTTACGATAAATCGCGATGAATCCGCAGTAAGCGTAGTCGTCATGATCGAGCCGATAACCAGGATAATAAACGTCGCCACCATTATATTGCGATATGGTATCTTGGTCATCAAGAAACCGCCGGAAGTAGCGGTTACTACCGTTCCAAGCATCATGGGCAGCAAAACAAGTCCCGAGTTCGTTGCCGAACCGCCGAGTACCCCTTGGATAAAGATCGGTATAAATACGGAAGCGACAATAAACGCTGCGCCGCTGAATAACGCGCTTAAGATACTGGTCGAATATAGCCGGTTTTTAAAGAGTGCATAAGAGATAATCGGCTCTTTAACCTTTGTCTCTACGATCAGGAATGTAATTAGCAGGACGACAAATCCTGCAAACATGCCGAGAATTTGAACGGAATCCCATGCGTATGTCTTGCCGCCAAGCTCAAGCGCGAACATCAGGCAGACAATGGCACCGATTAAGGTGGCCGCTCCATACCAGTCGATCGGCTGCTTCGAGTGCTCCATCGATTCCTTGTAGAAGAAACCAATCATGCAAAGCGCGATAATGCCAAGCGGGAGATTGATGTAGAATACCCATTCCCATGCAAAATTGTCCGTAATATACGCGCCGATCAGCGGTCCGAATATGGAGGACATCCCGAACACCGCTCCGAACATGCCGCCCATTTTGCCCCGGCTTTCCAAAGGCACGGCGTCAAACATAATCGTAAAGGCTACGGGCATCATAGCCCCTGCCCCAATCCCCTGAACCGCGCGGAATAAAGCGAGTTCGGTAATCGAGCTGGCTGTTCCGCATAATACGGAACCCGCCATAAACATAATAATGCCGAATAGGAAGAATCGTTTCCGGCCATACATGTCGGACAACTTGCCGAAGATCGGCATCCCTGCCATTTCCGCCACCATATAAGCGGATGTCACCCATACGAACTTGTCGAGCCCGCCTAGTTCGGCGACAATGTTGCCCATCGCGGTAGCGACGATCGTATTATCCATCGACGCCATCAGAATGCTAAGCAACAGACCAGCGATAACAAGCCCTACGTTGCTCTTTTTGTTTGCTGCCAATTTACACGCAACCTTTCTTCCCTAACATGAGTTCTTTTTTTAACATCGTTAAAACAATGTTTCGTTCAACTGGATCCAATCCGCTTCGAACAGTAGAAAATCGATATAAAACCCTTGCTTCCTACGTATGACATCGTAACATAACATTGTTTCGTTGCATAGTCCAGAATTTTTGATTCCAATTAAATATTATTCCACTTAGCCCATCCTTCTGATCATCCTTCAAGGAATTAGCAAAATATACATCAATATAATAAGGAACAGGTGTTCTCGTGTCAATTCTTTTTTCTAAAGTCCTACACTCCTATTTTTACTGCTTATAAATTTCCATGCAATTAGTTTACATAATAATATTTATGTAAACTAATTAAACCCCAAGGAGATTTTCTCCCTGGGGTTTATACGTTTATGCTTGAACGGGCTCGAATGTTCTCACAACCTCGTACATGCCTGGCTCGAAGGTTGCAATCTTTAACGCTTCCTGCAAATACGGCAAAGGTTTCGGGTCATCCCTCATCGCCTGATAGTCCTCCAAGCTTTACATCGTAACTTTTGTGCCATCCGTGCTCCGATGCAGACTGGATGAGATAAATCCGGGAGCATACCGGACGGAAACATCCGTTGCACTCGTCAGAAGCTCAACAAGACGGTCCTGGTTCTCAGGATTTACCGTAAACACATTAATAAAGGCTAGAACAGATTGCTCTGCCGAAATGTGCGTCATGAATAACACTCCTTCTATTTCATTATTATCTGCATGCTTTAATCCGAATATTACTGCTCTTCAAACTCGTCATACATACGGGTTACTTGCGGATCCAGTTCTTTTGCTTCGTAGTCGGTTGAAACACTCAGTTTTTCCCAGCGTTTTGTTTCGGCCAGCTTGCCGGTATCGACAGCATTCGCGATGGCCACAGCATCGCTGCCCAGCAGCAGACGAAGCGGCGGATTCTCCTCGTTTGCGATTGCAATAATAGCTTGAGCAGCTTTCTCCGGATCTCCGTTCTCCTTGCCGGTCACCTCGCGCAAATGCTTCAGCAGTCCGCCAACCGTATCTTTGTATTCGTCGCGAGGTTCGATATGCTGCATGGAAGAACCCGCCCAATCGGTCCGGAAGCCGCCTGGTTCGATTAGGGTAACCTTCAAACCAAGAGAACTAACCTCTTTGGATAACACTTCGGAAAAACCTTCTACTGCCCATTTGGCCATTTGATAAGGTCCAAGACCCGGCGCGCCTGTACGTCCTCCAATGGAGGAGAACTGAACGATATGGCCATGTCCTTGTTCTCTAAGCACAGGGAGTGCGGCTTTGGTTACATTAACGACACCCCACAGGTTTGTTTCCACTTGGGCTCGAAAATCCTCCATAGGCGTTTCTTCAATGGAGGAAACGTTGCCGTAACCCGCATTATTGACCAGAACATCCAAACGTCCGAATGTTTCAATGGCAGTCCGAACAGCAGCTTCAGCTTGCTCATAGTTCGTAACGTCCAATGGCAAGAGAAGAACCCGGCTTCCGTAACGCGCTTCCAGATCGGCAAGCTGTTCCGGTCTGCGTGCCGTTGCCACCAGCTGATCCCCCTTCGCCAATACTGCTTCAGCTAGACTGCGTCCGAATCCACGGGAGCTTCCCGTAATGAACCATACTTTAGACATATAAAAACACCTCCTGAATGTGTGATCATGATTTGGAATATTCATTCCACTGCAAGTATAGTCCTGCTAGTTCATGAAATCAATAGTTTTTCGGAATGTTTATTCCAACCATTTATTAACAAACTAAAAACCACCTTATTTTAAAGCTATTTTCTTGTATAGAATGTACGCGATTTCTTCAAATTAAGCTCTTTATCAACTAAGAAAGCAACTCCTGTAATGATGTATCTCCGAATCACTTTCGGAATAAACGTTCCATTCGAAACAAAATAAAAAACAGCCCCGGATCCAAATGCAATCCAAATGGCTGTCGCTACACTAATATGGCTTTCCATGACGCTTCCAAAATCTGTTGAACCTGAACATCGCTCAAAGGGTATTTATCAATGTAATAGCCTTTCAGAATAGACGAAATTATACCGTGAATAAGCTGATGGCATAGATGCGAGTCCATTTCCTTGACAATCCCCTGCTTCTGCCCCTCCACAATTAAGGAAAGCACGACCTCGCTGGAATGGCGGGCATCCTCCATGTTGCGCAGCTCAGGCGAAATATACGGGGAGAACGAAAAACTGTCAATAAACAAAAATTCCTTCGGATACCGGATCCCGAAGTTCAGCCGGTTCAGCTGCAAGCGCTTGAACCTTTCATACAGGCTCGCTTCCGGGTCATAACCTTGAAGCAAATGCTCGCCCATAAGAATTCGAGCTTCCTTATATACCGCGTTAACGAGTTCTTCTTTGTTGGCAAAATAATTATAGATCGTTCCCGCTCCGACATTGGCACGCTTGAATAGTTTGGAGAAGGTTACGGATTGTAGTCCCTCTTCATGAATCAAGTCGAGCGTTGCCGCCATAATATCCTGCTTCTTGCTCATGTATTCCACCTCTTGCAATAACATTAGTATGTTTCCGAGTAGGATGTCAAGGATACGGCTTCATCCAAGAGTAACAATGGAAAATTAGGGCATAATGATTTTGAACTTATACTTTCGAGGAGAATGGCTAAATATGGATGCATTAGATGAAGTAAGAGCCCACTTTTCTTCCTATCCGGATTACGTAAACCAGCAATTGCAAATTGCGTCTGAAACCTTCACCATTACCGGTTTAAAATCATTGATAAACTTCCCTCAAACGGTCTACATGGTTAGGGATTCGCTGCTGACGGCATCTCTTAACCGGCTGAAGCTTATAGATGTATTTGCTGGACTTGGCCAGATCATTCCGGGCGAATCCAATCGATTAATTTCAGAAATCACGGACGGAATGCTTGTCGCTGTACATCATGTCTCCGGCCAGTGGGTCAGTATATACCCTGTTCCTCAACCGAACAGCAGGTCAATCGCGATGCCAATCATGGAAAATAACGTAGGCGGATCAAACAGTGCGTTTAATGAGAACCTGGAATCCAATATTACTTTGCTTCGTTCCCATTTGAATACGAAAGACCTCCAATTGAAGACCTATACATTTGGCAGTCATGTGAAGACCAGAGTGATTTTATGTTATTTGGATTCCTGTACCGATATGGAGCTGCTAAGCTCGCTAACGCAGAAGCTTGAGTCCGGTCAGGCTAAGGATATTTCCAATATTCAAAACCTTTCGTCGATCTTAGGGTTTTCGAAATTTTCAATGATTACCCGTTATATGACCTATGAGCTGCCTCAAAACGCGGCAAAAGCTTTAAAAGACGGTAAAGCCGTTTTATTTCAGGAAAGGCTTCCGTTTTCCATCGTATTACCAAACCTGATCTCGGATCTATTCGTTACGGAAGATGACATGAACCATCCGCCGGTTTATACCTGGTTGCTTAGAATCCTGCGTCTTATCGGAATATTAACGACATTAATTGTACCCGGATTATACGTAGCGCTCGTCTCAGTTAACCCCGATGTATTACGATTTGAGCTGGCTCATTCTATTGCAAGAAGCCGGCTTGATGTCCCCTACCCCGCTATTGTTGAGGCTCTGCTTCTATTAGTCATAATGGAATTGATCATGGAGGCTATTATAAGACTCCCGTCCAGTATCGGACCAACGGTGACGATGGTTGGAGGCATTGTACTTGGACAAGCAGCGGTTGATGCCAAGTTGGTAAGCAATCTGCTTATCATTGTAATTGCCGCCGCAACCATAGCGAACGCTACTGTAGTAGGATTTCGGAATTCCTATTCCATTCGCGTATTTAAATATCTGCTGCTGATCCTGTCAGCGTTCCTCGGAGTACTCGGACTATTATCGGGGCTTGTAATTCTATGTACTTATCTCGCGGGCATTCGCACACTTGATGTTCCCTATTTACAACTGAGACGAACTAAAGGAGAATAACATGTCAAAAAATCTGCAGGTTTCCTCTACCTATATCATCATGCAT
Organism: Paenibacillus sp. MMO-58; assembly: GCF_037146255.1. Lineage (NCBI taxonomy): Bacteria > Bacillati > Bacillota > Bacilli > Caryophanales > Paenibacillaceae > Paenibacillus > Paenibacillus sp. MMO-58. The sequence continues at coordinate 324,744 of NZ_JBBCVY010000003.1, read as the reverse complement.
ATGGGGCTGATTTTTTTCTTGTATCCTCTAGATGTAATTGAATGCGCTAATGAAGCACATTGGATACCGGTACTTGCCGGTTATCTGTTTCATATTTTAATGATTTCTATCTACCTCAAGGGCTTAAGTTATTTCAAAGGAGAGAGTATTGTAAGTATACTCATGAAAAAGAATAAATGGTTGGCTTGGTTAGCCTTATTGCCTCTGCTGATTTATTTGATGTGGATTATCGTCTTATGTATTAGGGCATTGGCTGAGGTTATCTCTATCGCCTTTTTGTCCAATACGCCGCTCTGGATTCTTATGCTGCTCCTGCTTGCTATTTCCGGTTATATGACATTGCACGGAAAGATTGGAGGACTGTTAAGATTATCGGTTCTATTTAGCGTACTGTTTGCCGTACCCATGGTTTTTGTACTAGTCTCTTCTTTTCAAAATGTTGACTGGCATTATTTATTTCCGATCTGGCCAGAGACCAACGCGTTGACTTTTCTCGGCCATCCTGCTTTCTATAAAAGCTTGTTTGCTTACACAGGAGGGTTCCTGATGCTTGGATTTCTGCCTCCCACCGCGGCTTTCAAACCAAAATCCATATTTTGGGCAAGCCTCATACTCCTGCCCGTTTATTTGATATCGGTCTATATCCCTGTTCTTAAGCTAGGCGAAGAAACGGCTCGTCAACTGCAATTTCCTTATATTTTTGCAGTAGACACGGTTGAAATTAACTGGCTCATGTTTGAGCGGGTCAATGTCTTCTTATTACTTACTATCGTTGCTTTCTGCATGTTGTTTGTAGCCGTTACCATTTGGCAAATTATTTGCATCTTCCAACAGGGCATTAAGGAACTTAGCTCTAATGTCCTGATTCCAAGCGTCATCTGTATCACATATATTACCTGCTTAACGATTCCGGATTGGAAAGAAGTCGACAGCTTCTTCCAATGGAATACGGGCTTACGGCTGTACGTTGCGATTACTACGCCAAGCATTCTATTATGCCTGGGATGGTTGCATGCGAGTAAAATGAAGCCTGGGTTGAAGAGCTCATGAAGCCCCGGATTATGATTGGCGTTATCTTTATTGGATTGCTTAGCGGCTGCTGGGATAATAAGGATATTAACCACAGGGCACTACCGATAGCAATGGGAATAGCCTATGAACAAGGCAGTTATGAGGTTTACCTGGATATCCCTAAGGTCAGCGAGAAAGACGAGGGCATTCAAATGATTACGGCGAAGGGTTCCTCCATTAGTTCAGCGTTTGATCAGATCAGCATGAACATGGAGAGTCAGGTGGATTTGCTCCATCTGAAGGTCATTCTTGTGAATAAAGCATTCGCCTTACATGGATTAAACGAGGTAACAGCCAGTTTCATCCGATCCCGTCATGTTTCTCCGAAAACCGTCATTTCCATTTGCGATGAACCGCTTGATCAATTTTTTAAAAAGATTAACAATCCAAATAGCGGGGATGGCAAGGAGATCTACGACTTTTTCCAGAAAAATGCCGGTTGGAATCCTGAAATTGCCTATACGCCGCTATGGAAAGTGTTCAGAAGCATCCACTCGTATACCAATGACGTTGTATTGCCTATTATTCTATCCGGTGATACAACCGCTATCCAAAGCAAGGGAGCCGGAATTATTAAAAACGGGAAAATGGTAGGTCGTTTAAATAATGAACAAACCCTGTTGTATAACGTATTTGACGGGAATAGCCTGGATGGAAAGATTGAAGTTATGGGGAAAGCTACCGTTCAGATTGTAAGCACCCGGATCCATAATAAAAGTAAATTTGTCAACAACCAGCCTATATTAAACAGCCGGCTTTCACTGAAAGTCATTATCCTGGACGTCAAAGGAGAGCCTACGATGGAAGCTATCAAGATGGAACTGCAAAGCCTTCTGCAGCGCATATTAAATCAAATTTTCATAAAAATCGAGAGAGTTAATGCGGATATCTTCGGTATCGGTCAGCACTATCGGGATGATCTGCCTCGAACGGAACTGGCGCAATGGCGCACCAAATATTTGCCCGAGGCCAAAATCAATCTTGAGGTTAAAACCACGATCCGGAATACGGGCAATCTCAAGCTGCGTTAAGCCGTACCGTTCGAACTCCGTACGGCTTAATGCAGCTAGTTTTTATCGTTGAATCAACACTTTGGTACGGAGTACCTTGAGCGTTTCCTCGATGGATAACCGGATATACTCCAGGATCGCATCGAAGCTATAGATTTCAAGATCGTCCGGAGTGTAGGGTTCCTCGATATGGAAGTCTTTAATGAGCTGCTGCGTAATAACCGGCAAATACTCCGGATACAAGCCCTCGATCATGACATTGTCAATGACAGGGATTCCCGTGGGAGGAGACAAGGGGTAATCGCGTAACAAAAGTTTGTTTAGTCTTCTAAAATCACGGTAGCCCTTGTCAATCGCGGCTTGTCTATTTTCCTCCGGAAGAGACTTGATCAACTTCAGGTACATGGTCTCGTACCAGATATGATCGGCTACAAGATGGCTTAAATAGCCGACATAAAACGAATCATGGAAGTTCCCGCTGTATATCTGAGCAAAAAGCTCGTAATCCGTCTTCTTCTTGCCTTCGCTGTTGATACGCACAAAATGAGTGACTGATTTAGGCGCGTGAACGGGATGAGTCAAGTCGGGAGCGAGACCTCCCAGATGAATGCGGGATTCTTGCGACGAATAAATATGTTTGTTGATTTCGGATGTAATACAATAATGCATCATTCGGGACCCCATTCTCATTCACTCCTTTTCTTCTATAGCTCGTATAAAAAAAGCCTCTAACTCGAATTCGTTAGAGGCTTCTGTGTTGTCATTTATTAGCTCAGGATTCTGTCTTCAGAGATGACCGTATCCGGCCGGTCATGAATGGAAACCTTCGCCCCGATAGCCCGGAAGCTGCCAATTACGTCTTCATAGCCGCGTTCGATATGCTCAACGCCCGTAATGTAGGTGCTTCCCTCTGCTGCTAAACCGGCAAGCAGCAGGCAAGTACCGGCACGCACATCGGTAGCGTGCACCCAGCCGCCTTGCAGAGGGTTTCCTCCGCGGATAAAAGCACTTTCCTTACGCAGCTCGATATCCGCGCCAAGCCGCCTTAACTGCGGGACATGAGCGAACCGCATCGGGTAGACGCGTTCCGTAATGATGCTCTTGCCTCTGGCCTGCAACAGAAGGGCCGTCATCGGCTGCTGCAGATCCGTCGCAAAGCCGGGATACATGCCTGTCCGGATGCGCGTTGCTCTTAATGAACTGGAGCTATAAGCCGTAATATGGTTCTCGCCGCATTCGATATCCAGACCTATTTCTTCCAGCTTGGAAAGACAGGAACCCAGATGTTCAGGAATGACATCCTCCACGGTAACCAGTCCGCCGTTAATACCCGCAGCCATAAGAAAGGCTCCGGCAATTAAACGGTCAGGAATTACCGTATGCCTTCCTCCATTTAAGTAAGACACGCCTTCGATACGGATCCGATTCGTCCCCGCACCGTAAATTTTCGCGCCAAGGCTATTCAGGAAAGCCGCCGTATCCACAACCTCAGGATCTACGGCAGCATTATGCAGAATCGTACGCCCTTTTGCCCGGCAAGCTGCCAGTATCGCGTTAATCGTTGCGCCGGACGTAACCATATCGAAATAGATGTCCGCGCCTTTCAGCTCGGTGCCTTCTACAACGTAGTAATCCTGGAACATGTGAACCTGGGCACCAAGCGCCTGGAACACTTTAATATGCTGATCAATCGGCCTGGAGACGAAATTATCGCCTCCCGGGAATCCGATCGTTACTCTGCCAAACTTAGCCAGCAAAGCACCCGCAAAATAATACGATGCCCGGTAGCTCGAGGATTTGCCCGGATCAATAACGGCACTGTGAATCCAGCGGGGATCAAGGATCATGACCCCTCCCTCTTGCTTCAGCTCCATACCGATATCCTGGCTTATTCCCTCAATCATCCGTATATCATCAATGAGGGGAATTCCCTCTAGCTTGACTATGTCATCCGCCAAACATGCTGCGGCAAGCAGCGCAAGAGAACTGTTTTTCGCTCCAGGAATATGTACGTTTCCGTTTAGCGGTCCTGAATACTCTGTCTGTATATATTTCATGAAGGAATTCTCCTACTTTCGTCAAGAAGATACAATCTCCGATTCGAGTACGTAGCCGCTGCCACGCACTGCGCTGATCAGGAAGGTGTCTTTGCCGTATTTTTTGCGTACCCGGTAGATTAGAGCATTTAATTCATCCAGCGTAACATCCGGGATACCTTCTTCTCCCGCAAGCCGTTCTGGCCATACCGTAGTTTTAATGACGTCAAGCGGTACAAGCCGATTCGCGTTCTCGTGAAGGAGACGAATCAGTAGATATTCCTTTTCCGACATCGCAATACGCTGTCCATCCACTACGCATTCCCGCTTCTCCCAATGAATCGTAAGCGGCATACCCGGGATTTCCAGTTGTCTCGTAATGCTAAGGGGCTCAAGCTCCAGAGTCTGATCGGCGAACACATAGGAAAAGTGAAGGACGCTCATCCCGTTCGCAAGCTTGATAATGTCGAAATTGTTCAATGGATACGGACGGTGAGGCTTCACGCGTTCCCCGTTGATCTCCGTTCCGTGCAAGCTCCCTTTATCATACAGCACGGCTTTATCATTTTCTTTCCTTATAACGATATGCTGCCGCGAAATAAACGGATTGGTAAAGGCTATATCCGGAGTCAACTGATTGGATAAGCGGCCAACCGTCGTTTCGTTCTCTTCCAGATTCACGATGGTTCCCGACTTGTAGGGCTCACCGCGAATAATATATAAGCATGCAAAGTTCTCCACTTGTGTTCCTCCGTATGGGATGGCGGACTGCCATCGGTAGTGACTCCATTAGATATCGTAACTCAAACCGGGCATGATTAAAACCTCCTCACACTGACGCTCCGCTTATTTTTCAGTAATGATGCAGGAGTCAGTGAAGCAAAAAAGAGCCGCTGCCCGAGCGACTCTAACCCTTACAACCACGACATAAAATCTTTATTGACCATCTTTATGTTGTTAGCTGCTGCCCACTCTTTCACATCCATTATACCCTGATCTTCATTCACCGCGAAACTGAAGCACCAACGAAGGGGCACAATCCTCTTCCCTTTTGGCTTTATCCCTATAACCGGATTGAAATAACCCATTTTCATGATTACTTTGATATCTTGAGCTGTTAAGACATGACCATTCACCAGAATTGTATCTTCATTTATGGATAACTCGGTAGGTTTTCTTAAAGCTCTAACTACGGTTAGAATTAATAGGACAAAGTAAAATAAAAATATAAGAGAGTTCGAGTTAAAGAGTAGGAAATCCGTCCTGTCTCTACTTGAATAATCCCTCCAGTAGTGGATAATTATAAACAACCAAATTAGACACGCCACTGAAAATACGATAATATTTTTTAGCCTGGTTGGGTTTTTCACAGAATGCGTAACATTCAATGCCGTTCCTCCTCTATGATGCATAGCTGATTTTTGCCATTTGCTCCATCCAATAAATTCCACAAGACTTCCGGTATATCCTCCCCATAAACAAAAAACGGATACCGTCAGGTATCCGCTTGCGATAAATAGGAAGGTAGCTCCTTTTGCTGGTCTTCTTCCTTATGCTCATTCATAAAGGCAAGATGCTTGAAGCCCCATCCGCACATATCGGTCAAGACGGAACCTAAAGACTCCCCATGAACGGATAAATGGTACTCCACTTTGGGCGGAACCTCCTGATACACCTTCCGGACAATAAGTCCGTCTCTCTCCATTTCCCGAAGCTGATTGGTCAGCATCCCTTGCGTCACATTCGGCAGCAACCGTCTTAGCTCTCCGAACCTCTTCGTACCTTCGTACAACAAAATAAACAAGATTAACGGCTTCCACTTCCCTCCAATAGCTTGAAGGGTTGCCATTATTCCTTCCGTGGAGGCAGGCCTTTGGCTGTCCCGGTTCATTAATCTCCCCCGTTCTGCTTAGCTCTCAGATGGTATTTTTATTATAGCAGAGCCTTCCGCAACGGCAATATGGTACGGTAAACCGTACTAAGTACGGAAAAAGAGCGTACTTTTCAGCTTCGCCATCATGCTCAATAATGGGGATACTCCACTTGAAAGGAAGATTCTCATGAACATTTTGGTTATCGTTGCTCATCCCGAGCTGACTACCTCCCGAGCCAATAAAGCTTTATTGCAGAGGCTTAATAAGAATCGAGAAAATATTCATATTCACAAGCTCTATGAGCTCTACCCGGATTGGAATATAGACACGGAGAAGGAACAAGCACTCCTGCTGCAACACGACCGTGTTGTTCTTCAATTTCCCTTCTATTGGTACAGCTGTCCGCCGTTATTGAAAAAATGGTTCGACGATGTAATGAAACCAGGCTGGGCATATGGCACAGGGGGTAACCGTCTGGTTGGCAAAGAGTTTCTAATCGCCACAACTACCGGCGGAACGGATAATTCTTACCGCTCAGGCGGAGACAATCAGTTCACAATCAGCGAGCTTTTGCGTCCGATCGAACGTACCATTACCAAATGCAGCGGTATTTATCTCCCTGCCTTCGTAAGTTATGCCGTTGATGCTTCAATGGACGAATGGCTGGAACAGGAAGCGATCCGTTATGCCGAGCATATTCGAACCCCTATGCCTGTGCTAGCGCATTAATCAAGATGCGGCAAGCCTTCGTTTGCGGATCATGCTTGCGAGCAGGAAGACAATCGGAAGGCCTACGATAAATATCGGGAAGATATACTTGATCCAAACAAAGTTCGCGAAATCAAGCAGACCAAGTAAGTTGGCAGGCGTTATTCGTAATAAAAAAGAAGCATTGCCTGTGTAGGCAGTGCTTCTTCGTACATTCATTCCTATATTTCATTAGGCTGCCTGCATCATTGACGGTACGGAATCGCCACGGCGAGCTTGATTCGAGGCTGCCCGAAGTCTTCTGCCTTGCAGCACCGCAATAGCCGGCGCCGGTTCCAGCTCTCCTTGCTGCACCAACGTAAGCATTGCTTCAATATCGCCGCCTTCATAGGCAATAGCAAGCGCACGCAAGACATCCCGCAGCCCTTCCTCGTTCGGAACAGGCAGCGAACCTGCCTCAACAGCCCGCTTGACTGACGGCAACGCGGCACGGGCCCGGTGCAAGGCAGCTTTCACTGCGCCCGGTGTTAGACCTAATCGTAATGCCGTCTCTTGAGCCGAGTACCCCATAACATCCCGCAACAAAAAGACAGCCCGTTGAAGCGGAGACAGAAATGTCATAAGCGCCTGCATGACCAGTTCCGTTCCGATCCGGCTCTCATCCGGCATGGTATAATGCACCGCCGATCCTCGGACGGTTTCCAACATCCGTGCATGTGTCGTCTGCCGTCTTATTCGGTCAATCCAGGTATTACGCGCAATGCGAAGCAAATAAGCTTCAGGATTGGCATGCTCCTTCAGCTGCGCCGATTCCATGACTTTAACCCATGCCGTCTGCGATAAATCTTCTGCTTCCATACGGGATTTGGTTAAAGACAGGCAATAGCGGCCGAGTACTTGTTGCAGCCTTTCCAATTCTATATGCTCTTTATCCATTGTTGCTTCAGTCATATCGGACACCTCCGCTCTTTCTTATTATACGCATCCTTAATTCAGTAAACGAGTGAGCTCGCGAAAAAGATACGCCTTAATAAAATAAATTTTACATCGTATCTTTTCGTATCCCCTTTTCGTTTGCCGAATTGTAAGACATCAAACAAAGGAAAGAGGGATTACGATGAGCAGCTTTATCCCCTATGTAGTCGAACAGTCCAATCGCGGAGAACGTTCGTATGATATTTATTCCCGGCTTCTGAAGGACCGGATTGTCTTCCTGGGCTCAGCCATCGATGACCAAGTTGCGAACAGTATTGTAGCACAGCTCTTATTTCTTGCCGCCGAGGACCCGGATAAAGAAATCAGCCTGTACATTAACTCTCCCGGGGGCTCAACAACAGCTGGCTTTGCGATCTATGACACGATGCAGTATATAAAACCCGAGGTTCATACGATTTGCGTAGGGATGGCTGCTTCGTTTGCGGCTATTCTGCTTCTAAGCGGTGCCAAAGGCAAACGGTTTGCCCTGCCTAGCAGCGAGGTCATGATCCACCAGCCGCATGGCGGCGCTCAAGGCCAAGCCAGCGATATCGCAATCAGCGCCAAGCGGATCCTCGATACGAGAGCCCGGTTGAATCGGATCGCTGCCGACCGTACCGGTCAGCCTCTTGAGAAAATCGAGAAGGACATGGATCGCGATTATTTCCTCTCCGCCCAGGAAGCGCTTGACTACGGGATTATCGATCAGGTTGTCCATACGATTTGAGGATGTGAAAAGGCTGCCATAAACGGCAGCCTCCTATATTTTAGAACCTTGGTTTACCATTCTTCTCTTGCGTTCATACGATTCAGTTCGTCTTGAAGTCCTAACTTTTCCATTTCTGATACCACCGCTTCTTTTATTAATTCTGGGAATCCTTTACTTTATCGACAAAATTGAAAGGGATTTGAAGATTATTCTGAAGTTCCATCTACCTTATGCAAATTCAAAAGGAAGACGGCTGAGATGATAACGATGGCAACGATCAGAAAGGCAAGACCCAGCTTCTCGTGCCCGGTTAAGTATAATGCAGCCGAAGCTGCTAAGAAGACGACCAGTTTCAGGGCCGTTCTTACCGGGTAGGAGAAAATGGCCACAGATGCTTTTGGCGATAGGAACTTTCCCCAGAGAACCGCGAGAACAAGTGGCGCTGCCACTGCTAATAAGATACTAAAGACGCTAACGGACTGCAGATGATAACCCCAATAACCAAACACGACAAACGTGGCAAGCTCGAGCAGAAAAAATGCCGCAAGCAAAATGCCCGTACTTAACCCTTTCATTACATCCCCACCTTTTAGAAAAAAACTACCTTGTTTTTCCATTTGCTATAGTCATTCTATCACCTGTATGTAAAATTGGAACAAAAAAAACCGGAAAATGCGGCTTTATCAACCCCACCGGCCCGCAACCGATTACGATTACGGTATCCCCGTCTTTACTCCCGCATTGAAAACGCTCCAGTAGTTGTGCCCGCATTTATGTTCTTATGGAAAAAGAAAAGGTTACCTGAAAGACGTTCGAGCTGTTTATCAGGCAACCTTTATTAATCCACTATGAACTTAAATTTTTAATCGCTATTTGAGCTGCTTTCGTTTGCGCATTCCTTCTAATCATGTAAAGACACCCCAGCAGCAGGAACGAGCAGGCAGCAACGATAATCAACGTGCTGGATGTTGATATCCGGTCCATACACCACCCGATAAAGAGTGGCAGAATAGCCCCGCCAATTCCTCCCGACGCAATCAGAATGCTGGTGATCTGCTTCGTATTCCCCTCGAAAACACTATTTGCATATACAATCAGAATCGCGAAGATCCCCGATAAGAAGAGGCCGGTTAATAAAACAAGTGCAAACGCGTGGATTGGATGTTTTACAGCCGGCATGCAAACGAGGCATAACCCGGCACCTATTGCACTGAGGAGCAAGAAACGGTTGTACCGAACTCTCTCGGCAAGATAACCGGAGAAGAATCTCCCGATAATCATAGCGACCCAAAATAAGGTAACCGAAAGGCTTGCGTTAGACGCATGAATGGAGAAATGCTTGGAGAAGATCGACGGCAGGAAATTAACGAGGCTTGTTTCCAGGCCTACGTAAAGGAATACAAACAAGATAAAATAAACTAGCGAGGCTAAGGGAATCGGAGTTTTTTTCGACTTTGGAGTAACGTCTATTGTAAGCGATGAATGGATGGATGAAGAATCCATTCCCGGAGCGTTCATTGCTTTTCTGCTCCAGAACAGGAGATTGACCAGACCTAGAACTGCAATTACGCCAAACGACCACTCCCAGCCGGCTTGCGCAATTAATACGCTCGAGATCATAGGCATGAATAAAGCGCCAACTCCAAAAGCAACCTCCAGACGACTCATCGTTACCGCTGCTTGATCGCTAATCTCCAGTAAATAAGTGCCTAACGCCGTCTGAGTCATTCCGAACCCGCAGCCATTCAGCACGGCGAGTATAATAACCAATGCCCATATCGGACTAAAGAAAAGCGAAGCTTGCGCCATGACGAGAAAAAGCATTCCCAGCCAAATCGTTCTCGGGTATCCGAAAAGTACGGTTAGTCTAGGAGTCAGGACAACTCCGAGGAAAAAGCCGGCGAATTGCGCGAATACGAGCTGTCCGCCGCTGCTGTAGCTTTTATCGTAGACCTGAAGCAGTTCGGGAAGCAAGGCGCCAAAAGCAACAGTTGCCAGCCCCACCAGGAAGTACGCTAAACAGCTTAACCAAACGATTCGTTTCATGCTCTCATCCCCTGTCCTAGTTCGCGATCGACATGGTGTTGTAGGCAATGATATGATCGATAGCTTCAGCAACGGATTGAACAACCGAACTCGCCTGTTCGCGGATTTCATTATGGCTTTCGATCATTGCAAAGCTGTGCGGTGTTAAGGCAAACATCGAAAGATCGTTAAATGAGTCGCCGATGCATGCGATTTCATCCGGGGCAATTCCCAGTTCCCGAATCAGGAGCGATATACCCGTGCCTTTGGAGACGTTAAGCGGCATAATATCCAAACAATCTTTATCGCTGATAAATGTCTCAATCTGCCCGGCAAACTGGCGGTTCAATTGGGCTTCCAGCTTGCTCAGCTTACCCAATTCTCCGAAGCAAGCGAGCTTACTGCAACGGAACTCATCGTTTGCCAGAGCTTCCTCCAGTTCTTTATGAACAGAGCTTTCCGACATAATACGTTTCTCGACGGAACGGGAAACTTCATTATCCACCCTCGCATAGTAAGAGTCGTCCGTGCAATGAACGAAGCTTATGAATTCCTCGCTAGGGATCGCTTGAAGCAACTGCAAAGATAATTCGGGCGCAAAATCCATCGCACCAAGCAGGCGCTCGTTATTCAGCCGGACGGTTGCCCCGTTTTGACCAACAGCATGATATTTATTCGGGAATGGCCGCATAATGACGGTAATCTCGGCATTCATCCGGCCGGATGCGATACATAAATCGAGACCACTTTCATAAGCTTTTCTTATCGCGTGGCGATCCCGCTCGTTAATTTGTTTGCTTTTATCCAAGAGCGTGCCGTCCAAATCACTGACAATAAGTTTAATCATCCAAATCCTCCTCCGATACGACGCGTAGTTCTACATGATGCTCCGCAAGCTTCTCCATCATATCCCGGTCAGGCTGCTGATCTGTAATCAGGAGATCAATGGCGTCTAAGCCCCCGATTTTATAAAACATCTGTTCGCCGAACTTTGTATGATCCGCCAAAAGAATGACCTGATTCGCTTTCTTCATCATCTCGCGTTTAACCACCCCATCCTCCACATCGGGATAAGATAAACCGTTTGCCGTTATTCCGCATGCGCCAAGGAATAATTTATCCACTTGGTAATCCGCCAAATTATCGATCGTCGCCTGGCCAAACAGAAAGCGGTGTTTAATATTCAGCTCCCCGCCCAGCAGATACGTCCTTACGGCATTTTTCCGCGACAAGGCATCTGCAATGTCAATGGAATTCGTAACGGCAACCACTCTTTCTGCCGTAATGTGCTCGGCGGTGAACTGTACGGTTGTTGAAGCGTCCATCATAATATAGTCGCCATCTTTTACAAGCGATGCGGCAAGGCGTCCGATATCGCGCTTGACGTCGGAATCTTTGACAAGCCGATCCTTGTACTCGAATACCTCCCTCGACTTCTTTGGCAGTACCGCTCCCCCATGCGTTCTGAGAATAAGACCTAGCTCCTCCATCCTCAGCAGATCCCGGCGTGCCGTATCGCGGGATACGTCGAACTTCTGGCACATGTCTTTGATATCGATCCGCTTGTGCTGATTCAAATGCTCCATAATGGCATTGATTCGTTCTTCCTGAAACATAACCTCTTTACCACCTCTTCCGGATTTTCTCAAACACCTAAGCCGTCATGCAACATTATATAAGTCATTGTATGACTTAGTCGTCTTTTATGCAACATTTTATTAAAAACGCACGATAACGACTTAACTTTGCGTAAAAGAAAAGACAACAGCCGATTGATCGGATGTTGTCTTTCTTTAATAACCCTATTGCACCACGCCTTCATCCTATCACAATCTTCCGCTTCGCTTTTCGTCCAGATAAATATCTAATGCCGCAATTCCCCGAATCAAGAATTTAATAATAAGATAAAGAGCGTATAATCCCATAAGGATAAACAACCCATATACGACAACTAAAATCATTGGCAGAATAGCAAACATGGAAAAGACGCTTTCACTAGACATTTATATCCTCCTGATTTTTAAACTTATGATGCCTCAAGCTTAACACAAATGAGGATATTTTTTCCTTATTTTTTCCGAATGGAAACCTTTATCATATTATTCCGTCTATAAAGTTATTCATTAACCGATGAACTATGGGAGTTGATTAATATTGCTTTCCATTAAAACTCGATTTGCTATAATAATCCTTACTCTTATGATTATGGCGGATCTGCTCATCTATCTTCTTTATACGTATAACTATAAATTCTCCATGTTTCTCACCACTGGCGTTACCTATCCGCTACTTATCAATTTAGCTGTTATGCTCATATTCATTTTCCTTTTACCCAGGTTAAGATGGCTGACGATTCTAACAGCATTCCTCCTCTTAGTTCTATTCTTGGGATATTTGTTTTTTCACAAGCTATGGAGTTATGAGTATTATTCGCTTACTTCACCGCAAGGAACGAATAAAATTTATATCGAACAAAGAACGGCAACCTTAGGCGAGACTAATTACTTCTATAACTTTTACGAAAGCGAACCCTACTTGAATGGTTTAATCATCAAAAGATTGAATGCGGAGGAACTGCATCTTATTAGCAGCTCTCCTTCCATAGATAACGCCTTACAACTTACCGCCCCTACCTGGATTTCTGAGAACACCATCTTATTTCACACGATTGACGGAGATCATCCTGTTAGTCTTCATTCTCATTGAATCTCAAAAAGCTCCCCTCCATCAAGGAGAGGAGCTTTAATTCCTCATTGGTATGCATCCATCGAGCCTATCCGCGAGTGTTTGAACGGCAGCGTTGGCCGCTTCGATGTCTTGAGCGTTTGATCCGCCGCTTCACCTCACTGAAATGACTTCCTATCTCAATACTATTCTTCTTCGTAGAATAGATGCCGAGCGGTAATCCTCTGCCTATGCCAAATAAGCCGCACTTCCCGTGCGGCTTCCAGATCATTCCGATAACCTTATGGCATTTTCATCCGTTTGATTGTCTTTCCACAGGTCATAGGGTTTCAAATACACAATCTCATCGGCCAAACCCGCTATATATTTCTCATCGCTTACGGGTACGATCACTGACGCACCGGATTCTCTTAGAACGCCAAGCAACTTCCTGCCCAACTGCCCTAGAAGATAATAGAGACCATGAGGTTCGATCCAAGGAACGCAATATAGCTTTTTCTGCATAACCAATCGCCATAGAAGCTCTCCATCGCTCGCTGCTGTTGAATTCAAGGGGACGATAAATTTTGCCCTGATAACGCTTTGGTTTGTCTAATCCGGATAACTCGAACAACCCGGCGATTTGCTCTAGGTTTAACGGGTTCCCGCTCCGCTTAATCCCCTCGTTGATCTGGTCAGCGACAGAACGAACCCTTCTTATTTGCCATGTAAGCGGACCGGGATAGGTATTGTACTTGCGATACGGAAACTCGGCAACCCCTTCGCCTACGTAACAAGAAATTTGTTTTAAGATATCATTGTTTACGGGGTTATCATCCAAGGTTATGATCGAGTGGGACATATCCAGACATTCCGACAGCAGCTCCTCTCTTCCGGCTAGAAAATAACTGAGGAGCCAACCTCCGCTGCCAAGGGACCCAACTAATCCATAAATTTTGCCGGGTTCAATGGTTAGATTGAAATCCCGAATGGAGTCGATCATCGAATGCTGATGGAAAATCGTTGGCGTCGAACTGCTATTTAAGTTCCGGATCTGGATCTTCATGTTCGTCCCCACCACCTTTTACCCGAGTTTCCCAGTCATTTTTATTTTATGCGATAACGCTTGACGAAAGGAAGATAGATGGATGAGAAGTGAACAGGATATGATGAAGATGTTTGTGGATTTTGCAGCGAATCATAAAAAGATCCGAATAGTTACGCTGGAAGGCTCCCGAACGAACAAGAACATCCCCCCTGATTTGTTTCAAGATTATGATATTTCCTTCTTTGTAACGGACATGGATGCGTTTAAGGAGAATGACCAATGGCTGGATACCTTCGGCAAACGCCTTCTAATGCAAAAGCCCGAAGACATGGAATTATTCCCGGCGGTGCTTGGCAATTGGTTCTCTTATCTCATTCTATTTGAGGATGGGAACAAGCTAGACCTCACTTTGATTCCCGTTGATGAATTGGAAGAGTATTTTGCCAAAAGCGATGGCTTGGTCGAGGTACTGCTCGATAAGGATAAACGCATCCGGGAGGATGTCATTGCAACGGACCAGCAATATTGGATTAAACGGCCGACTGCAAGGGAATTTGACGATTGCTGCAATGAGTTTTGGATGGTCTCCACTTACATCGTAAAGGGGCTGGCGCGAAGGGAAATTTTATTTGCCGCCGATCATCTTCATGAGATTGCTCGGCCTAATCTGCTCAGAATGATGGCATGGCAGATTGGCGTTGAGCGTGGCTATACGTTTAGCGCGGGGAAAATTACAAGTTCATTAACCGGTATCTCCCGGCGGATGACTGGTTGGCTCTCCTTACAACCTATTCTCAAAGCAGCTATCCGGATATGTGGAATTCTTTATTTACATGTTATGCGTTATTTCGTAAATACTCGATGTCCGTAGCTGCTGCTCTCGGTTATCCCTACCCGGATTATGACGAAGCGATATCGACTTACGCGGGGGAAATTTATAACTCCATCACACCCAACGAAAAATAAAACTCCACTGTTCCATCCTGCGCCACATGTCCGTAATTCGCATGATGCTTCTGCAGTATGGATGCGGTGATGGACAGACCAAGTCCTGTGCCGCTCAATTGTTTGCTGCGGGATTCTTCCAAGACGAAGAAAGGCTCCCATACCTGCCCCCACTTCGCTTCCTGGCTTGTATCCGTTTCATTCAAAATGTTGAAATGAACGGCGGACGATTGGACTTCCGCGGCAACGCGGACCCACTCCCCCTCGGCATATTTCAATGCATTGGAGAGCAGATTGCGCAGAACGGATTCGAGCTTGCGGCTGTCCGCCATGACCCAAGCTTCCTCGGGAAGCTTATCGTCCAGAATCAGCTCCATATTCTTATGACGAAAGGCTGCGCGGTAATCATCAATCGTTGTTGTCAGCAGCCGGTGGAACTCCGTTGGCATAAGCTCGTAAACTTCCGTCTGAAGCCTGGACAGTTCGAGCAGCTGATCGATCATCCCTGCCATATGCTTCGTTTGGCGTCCGATGACTTCGGCGTACGTACCATCGTCAAGCCCGTCCTGAATACCCGCCGCATAGGCTTGAATCAAGGACAACGGAGTTTTCAGCTCATGCGAGATATCGGCTATAAACGTCCGCAGATTCGCGTTTCTTGCCTCCAGCGACTGCTGCGAAGCTTTCAGCTTGTCGCTCATCCGGTTGATGCTGCCTGCCAAAGACTCAATCTCATCCCCTGTCCGGATTTCCGCATGAGTGAAGGATAATTCGGCAATGGATTTAGCCGTATCGTTCAGCTTCGCCAGCGGTTTCACGATCCTTGCCGTATACAAGGTTGACAGGACGATCAACAGCAGCAGCATGCTTGCCCAAATATACAGATTAAACCGGTTCACGATCCCAATGGTCTCCTTCGAATAGGAGATCGACTCTCCTACCGCCAGTACGTTGCCGCCGGAAGGCAGGAAATTAACCAGGAAGCTGGATTTCAGCTTAGCTTGATCATAGAGCTTGTTAACCCGGCTGCCCGCCCGCAGCAAAGCGATATTTTCTTCGCTTAACCAGAATTTGCTTAACGTAATTCCCTTCAGGTTCAACTGCCGCAGAATCCGGTCGTTTAGGTCATCCGTGTTCTGAGCCAAGCTTGTATAGACTATCGTCACGTCTCTCGCCTGCTCCAGCTTCGGGATCGTCGAGTCGAGCGCATCAGCCGGCACACTGGACAGCTCGTCCGTCAGGGATGCCAGCTTCTCTTTCTTCTGATATAAAAAATATTTCGGCAGAAAATAAGTATTCATCGCAAAAGTCAAAATAAATACCGCCAGCAGCGCCAGGGTAATACGGGTAATCAGCTTATAGCCGAGCTTACTCATCCGGATGCTCCTCCAGACTATACCCTAAACCCCGGAACGTCTTGATCCGGGTCTCCCCGATCTTCTCCCGCAGCCTGCGGATATGGGTATCCACCGTCCGGTCATCCCCGTAATAGTCGAATCCCCATACCTGATCCAGCAGCATTTTACGGGGGACGATCTGACCCTTGTTGTGGATGAGATACTTCATTAACTGGAACTCCTTCAAGGTTGCCTGCACATCGTTGCCGTTACGGTATATTTTCTGAGCCTCCATATCCACCACCAAATCGCCTGAACGCAGCTGAGAGTCCCAATTCAACAATTTACAAGCACGGGCGATTAACACTCGGGGATCAAATGGCTTGCGCACATAGTCGTCCGCACCGGCATTTAGAGCATAGAGTTCGTCTTCCGGTTCGCCTTTCGCCGTGAGGAGCAAAACCTTAGTCCGGCTGACCTTCTTGATCTCCTTGCATACCTCTACCCCGTTCACCTTCGGCATCATCCAGTCCAACACGGCAAGATCCACCCGATGCTCGTAAAACAACTCCAGCGCTTCTTCGCCATCCCCGGACGTCAGCACGTTAAATCCTTCTTTCATAAAATAGCTTTTTAAAATTTGCAGCATCATCGGCTCGTCATCGGCCAGCAGCAAGTTCATAGGTCACCCACTCTCCAGATATCAGTCTTGCCCATTCATCGGCTTTGTTTTCTACTATATAAAAATCAGGTGACGCGAATGTGACGAACCGCCACGCCTGGCATTTGGCACATTGCTGTAACATTCATCCCGTAGACTGACCTCGATTTCGCAAATGAGAAATGGAGGAATAAAGCTTGAAATCAAAATTGACGTGGATGGTCACCACTACTCTGTTAACCGCGTTATTAGCCGGATGCGCCAACAGCGGCAACAACCAGACCCCGCCGAAAGAAACAGGGACGCTAGTTCCCATTCAGAAAACACCGCTTCCCGGTGGCGAGCCCTTTGAGTTCGAGGTAGACCCCGATACCTTCGCGCTTACCATTATCAAAGACGGAGTAAGAGAACAAGCATCTCTGCCGCTTCCAAAGTCGCAGGTAACGAATTTGATCAAGAACGGCAACTCGGTATCCTGGACCTATCCCGGCAAAATGAACATCTCGATCACCAAGATGGATCATTATCTCGATATTCAGCTGGAATCCATCGGCGCCGAATCCTTCGAGTGGCCGATTGTTCAAGCGGACAGCTACATGCTGCCTCTTGGGGAAGGCAAGCGAATTCCCGCGGATGACAAGGATTGGAAGACATTTCTTCACGATCAGACCTACACGTTCAGCGAGTCGTTCTCGATGGATTTCTTCGCCTTAAACAATAAGTCGTTCTCGATGGTTTATCTGGTCAACAACAAATTTAACGACGAGGTTCACTTCGACACGGATCCTTCGGTGCAAATGCAATTCTCGCATGACTTTCCTACGATTAACCCGGACAAAAGATACGGCTTCCGCCTTTATGTAACGGGCAATGATCCCCAGCAGGTCGTTCAGCCCTATAAAAACAATGTGATCGAAAGCGGCAATTTCGTGACCTTGGAGCAGAAAGCCGATCAAAATCCGAATATCCGGAAGCTTTACGGAGCGCCGCAAATCTACTTGTGGAGTCCAAATATTTTGACCGACGAGAATGTAAATTGGCCGAAAATGAGAACCGTACTTAATGGCAAGCTAGGCGCATGGCTTAAGCATCTGATGGATGAAACCGCGGACGGCAGCAGCGAGCTCACCGATACGCTTAAGCAGGTGTCCGGCCAGGATGATATGGATAATTATCAAAAAAAGGTTGTGTTAAGCGCGCTTAATCAGGCCGTCCGAATGAAAGACTTCTACTCGGCCGAGATGTTTCCGGATACGGGCAAAGAAGCAACCGCCCTTATTCAACAAGGCGTGTCCAGCCTAAGCGAACAAAAGCTGTATGAGCTGAACAAGCTGCTGTTAAAAGACAGCCTAGGTGACGCGGCAGCCGATTTGAAGGATTGGGGACAAGCCGGCTCGACCGACTTGATCAAAGCCATGCACGACTCCGGTATCGATAAAGCCTGGATTGGTCTCTCGAATTGGGCGGACGGCTTGATCAATCCGGCCATGGTGAACGAAGCGGCAAGCGACGGTTATCTTATCGCCCCTTATGATTCCTACCATTCCATTCAGGAGAAGCCGGATCCATCCTGGAATACGGCTTCCTTCCCGGATTCAACTCTCTACGAGGAAGCTACCATTACCCGGAAAGACGGCTCGAAGGTAGCCGGTTTCCTTAACCGGGGCCGTAAGCTTAATCCTACATTAGCCTTGCCAAGTGTCAAGCAGCGCGCCGAGAGCATTCTGAAGGAAGGGATTGCCTTTAATTCCTGGTTTGTCGACTGCGATGCGACGGGTGAAATCTTTGACGATTACTCCCCTGCCCATCCGACGACGCAGTCGCAGGATCTGGACGCACGGCTTCAAAGGCTAAGTTATTACGCGAAAGACATGCAGATGGTCGTTGGCTCCGAAGGCGGTAACGATTATGCCAGCGGCGTCATCGCCTACGCGCAAGGGATAGAAAGTCCGATTATCGCCTGGGGAGATCCCGATATGCGCGATAACAAAGACAGCGAATATTACGTTGGCGGTTATTATGCCATGTTGGGGATTCCGGAACGCTACGGCAAAGCCGTGCCGGTAAAACCGTTGTACGATAAAGTGTATCTGGATCCAACCTATTCTCTGCCCCTCTACAAGCTGGTTTACAACAACTCCGTTATTACAACCAATCATTGGGAATGGAGCAGTTACAAAATCAAATATGCCGAAGCGGAACGGATGCTGTATGAGCTCTTGTACAACGCTCCTCCCCTTTACCATTTGGACGAGGCGGCATGGAAGCGGCAGCAAGCCAGCATTACCGGCTTCCTGAAGGTATGGTCACCGTTCCACAGTAAGGCCGTCACGCAAGAACTGACGAAATTTTCGGTATTGTCCGATGACCGTCTCGTGCAGAGCGCCGAGTACGGCGATCAATTAAAGGTTACCGTCAATTTCTCCGATAAAGATTTCGCCGCGCATGGTCAAACGGTAAAAGCCAAATCGGCCGTTATTACCGAAGACGGAAAAACCACGGTTTTTGATGCTCAGGCTAATGCAAAGCTATTAACGGCGAAATAGTCACGCAAAAAAGCTGGCTCCGATAAGGAACCAGCTTTTTCTCCTTTACACTTACAAGGCTCCAACAACGCGGTGCGGAACATACTGTTCCTCGAGGTATTTAATCTCGTCCGGCGTTAACGTAAGATCGATCGATCCGATTGTTTCTTCGAGCTGAGCCATGCTTGTTACGCCGATAATCGGAGCCGTAACCTGTTCCTTTTGCAGCAGCCATGCCAGGGCAACCTGAACTCGGGGAACGCCGCGTTTATTCGCAATTTCCGCAACCCTCTCGGCGATAACGCGATCCTGCTCGGCGAATGCGTCGTATTTCATCTTTTGCGCCTGATCGGTTTCGGAGCGGTGCGTGACGTTACCCCAGTCGCGGACCAATCTGCCGGATGCAAGAGGACTGTAAGGAATTGCGCCAATCTTCTCCTCTTTGAGCAGAGGCATCATCTCGCGTTCTTCCTCCCGGTACATGAGGTTAAGATGATTCTGCATCGCGACAAAGCGGGTCCAGCCATTTTGTTCCGCAACATGCAGCGCCTTCTGGAACTGCCAGGCATACATGGCTGAAGCCCCTATGTATCTAGCCTTGCCTGCTTTTACCACATCATGCAAAGCTTCCATCGTCTCTTCAATCGGGGTGTTGTAGTCCCAGCGGTGAATCTGGTACAAGTCCACATAGTCAGTTCCCAGTCGCTTCAGGCTATTATCGATTTCGTTCATAATCGCTTTACGGGAAAGCCCCGCGCCGTTCGGGCCCGGCTGCATGCGGAAGAATACCTTCGATGCAATAACGACTTCATCCCGGTTGGCGTAATCCTTCAAGGCACGACCGACAATTTCTTCGCTTGCTCCGGTCGAATAAGCATTCGCCGTATCAAAGAAATTGATTCCCAAATCCAAAGCTTTCTTAATAATCGGCCGGCTGTTCTCTTCATCAAGAATCCACGGATGATTCCAGCGTTCCACGTCACCAAAGCTCATGCAGCCAAGACAAAGGCGTGAAACATCCAATCCCGTATTCCCCAATTTCACGTATTCCATCCATATCCCCTGCTTTCCTTTTAGTCGATCCTATTATCTCACTTGGAGTTAACTCCAAGTCAAGGCTCGTCTAGCAAAAATTCGAATGTGTATTCCCTAATCCCACCGCTGGTCTAATTTATCCGCATAGAAAAGTAAAGCTTTTCGATAGGATTGTATACCTTGGTCTCCGCTTGTCTCTGCTAGTTGCTTCAGCAAAATTTCCATAGCCGCGCTATGCTCCTCAAGGTTATAAAGCACCATCGCATAAAAGACCTGAAACTCCCTATTATCCGGATATTCTTCTATCGCTTCCCGAAAAACAGACTGTGCTTCGGCATACATTCCCAATGTCCGGTAAGTGCTTCCCAGTCCCAAATAAGCGCCTTGCCGCTCCTCGCCGCTAAGGCCAAGCTCTATTGATTTTTGATAAAAAGGGACGGCTTCCCTCTCCAGTCCCATCGAATCATGCACCCATGCGCATTGATACCAGACGGACGGATTAGCGGGATATCGTTCAGTGAGCGCCAGCAGCATGGATCTGGATTCCTCTAATTGTCCCGATTCTCTTAGTTGTATGGCGATTTCCATTTCATTCAAGGTTATTGCTCCTTCCAAAAAAGCCTCCCGCCATGCAAGCAGCTTGTTCGCATGCTTTTCCAAACGGTGAATACACTTAAGTATTCAAGCGTTTTTTCAGGAGGAAAGTATGGCACATCCTAAATCGTCATTCGTAAAAGGTACGTTAGTCTTGTCGGCTGCCGCTTTCATTAACCGGATTCTCGGCTTTATCAGCGGCATGTACATCGCCCGCGCGCTTGGCGCGGAAGGCATTGGTCTGCTTATGATGGCTCATCCTCTTGTACCGCTGGTCATTACGATTACGGAGCTGGGACTTCCCGTTGCCATCTCCAAGCTGGTCGCTGAAGCCAATGAGCAAGGCGACCGAGCTAAGATCAGGCGAATTCTGAATGTCTCTCTTGCGATTACATCCGTACTCAGCATAACGCTGACGACCTTCTCGCTTATTTTCTCGGAGTGGATTTCTTCGATTCTGTTAAGCGACCAGCGAGCTTATCTAGCGATGCTCGCGATCACGCCAATTGCTCCGATTGTAGCGATCTCCGCCGTCTTGAAAGGCTATTTCCGCGGCATGCAGCAGATGAAGGCTATTGCCGCATCCGATGTCCTTGAGCATACGGTGCAAATCGCCTGCGTATTGGCGCTTGTCCACTTGCTTCTGCCTTATGGCGTTGCCTATGCGGCGGCAGGCGCTATGGCCGCTTCCGTCATTAGCGAGATGATCAGTCTTCTCTTTCTTGCTGCCAGCTATAAGCTTTACGGCGAGCGGAAAGCCGAGGGGGAAACGTGGAGGAACCATCTCAAGCACGGAAGAAGCACGCTTAACGAGCTACTTAACCTGGGAATGCCAACGGCAGGTCAAGGCGTTATTCATTCGTTATACAGCGCATTTCAGCCTTTGCTAATTACCACCAGTCTAGCAATGGCTGGTATCGGCACGGCTATGGCGACGAAGCAGTTTGGTTTGCTGGCTGGTTACACATTCCCCTTGTTGTTTATGCCCAGCTTTATAACCAATTCTCTCTCAACTGCGCTAGTTCCTGCCATCAGCGAAGCGGCGGTCAGCAAGAACACTTTGCTCATTCACGAGCGGATGAACCAAGCCATGATTGTTGGCCTCTTAATCGGCGCGCCGGCAACCGTTATTTTATTTCAGTGGGCAACGCCATTAACGTCCGTCATTTATGGGGCTCCCGATGCGGGAATGCTGCTGCAGATCCTGGCTCCGATGTTCTTCTTCCATTATTTTGACGCACCTCTGCATGCCATTCTGCTAGGGCTTGGCCGGACGAATGCCGCATTGTGGAACTTTATCATCTCCACCGCCTTCAAGGCCGTCTCCATCTTTGTATTCGGCAGCCAATTCGGCATTGTTGGAGTTGCGTTTGGCATCGGGATTGGCATGGTTCTGCAGATGATGCTTAATTTCTTCTCCATCTCCAGCTCGATCGGCTTCTATTGGCCGGTAGAGCCCTACATTAAAGTAGGCTTGTGCATGGTGCTCATGGCGCTCTTCGGCCGTTGGTCCATGGCTTTCTTCACCTATGAAGGCTGGTCGATGTTATGGAGCATGGTAGCCTCCATTGTCGTCTCCACTCTCTTCTATTTCATAACCCTTATGCTGACGAATACGATTAGTTGGAAAAGCTTTCGGCGTGCGATTCCGCTGCCTTAATTCATATAAGTTACCGTAATATGCGTTATGTAAATCAATAAAATTGACATGAAAAAGCCTGCAATCGAGCTGCAGGCTTTTTGTCTTCGTATAATTATTTTCCTTTTGCGGACTGTCCCATCCGGTCGGCAAGCTGCTGCAGGTCCATTCCCTTCAAAGCGCCTTCGATCAGCTCCGCCAGCTTATCCGGCGTGCAGCCGAAGCAAGGAATGCCGTATTGCGCCAGCTTTTTCGCGACTGATTCGTCATAAGACGGTACGCCGTCATCCGACAGGGCAAGCAGGCAAACGGTTTTTACGCCGGACTCATGCATCTCCTTCAGCCGCCTGATCATCTCGGTCCGGTTGCCGCCCTCATACAGGTCGGAGACTAGGATAAAGATCGATTTCTTCGGTTCGGTAATAAACGGCTCGCAATATTGGAGCGACTTATTGATATCGGTCCCGCCGCCAAGCTGAATGCCGAACAGCATATCCACCGGATCGCTCGCACACTGCTCGCTTAAATCCACCACCTCGGTATCAAAGGCAACCACCTTCGTCTCCAGCGATGGCATACTCGCAAAGATGGAACCAACAAGCGACGCATAGATGACGGAATTCGCCATTGAGCCGCTTTGATCGATATCGAGAATGACGGTCCATTCCTTGCTTTTCCGCGCGCGGTCGAAGAAATAAACCTTCTCCGGAATAAGCAGCCCGCGTTCCTGATCGTAATGCTTCAGGTTCTTGCGGATTGTCGCCCCCCAGTCGAGACCGCTTAAGGAAGGCAGCGGAGAATGCTGCCTCCGGTTCAAAGCTCCGGTAACCGCGCGGGTAAGATCCTGCTCGAGGCGCTTCATGATATCTTCCACGACTTCCCGCACGAGTGCCCGCGCAGTCTCTTTCGTACGCTCCGGAATTTGGCCGCGAAGCGACATTAAGGTGGCGACCATCCCGATATCGGGCTTAACCTGGGACAACAGCTCCGGTTCGAATAGCAGCTGGGTAAGCCCCTTGCGTTCCACGGCATCGGCCTGAATGACGGACACAACATCCGGCGGAAAAAAATGCCGCACATCGCCAAGCCATTTGGCTAACTTGGGAGACGATGCCCCCAGACCGGCAGATCGGGATCTGGAAGTATTGCCGTTGGCCTGGCCGCTAAGCCCGGCTCCCGAACCCGTCCCTTCTCCTTCATAAATAGCCGCAAGGGCTTCATCCATCAGCAGATCCTCATCGCTTAATAGAGGTCTTCCTTGCGGACTGCCTGCTCCCTGCAGCTTTTGTTCGGCAGAAGCTCCTAATATAAGCCTCCAGCGTCTGACTTGTTCCGGATCCATTGTCGTCATAGGCTATATATCTCCAAAGTCAAAGTCGTTAAGTTCATCCAGCTGCTCCTTCTCTTCATCGTTAAGCGGACGTTGAAGGGCTTCGCCGGTTGGTTCCGCTCCGCTTCCCCACAAATCGCCGAGCAGCTCGGCAATTGCCGCTTTCTCCCTAGGCTCGAAGCCTCCGAATGCGCGCCTCAGAAACACAAGCGAGCGCTTGAACGGCTCTTCCTCCAGCGAATTCACGTATTCATCCAGCTGACGCCATAAATAATCTCTCGACAATAACGCGTAACGGTTGCGCATCGACATGCCTTCGAACCAGCCGGATCCAATGTCCGCCGGAATACCGGGCGACAGACGGCGCGATACTTCCCTCGAGCAATCCTCTTCGCCGGCTTCGTTCTTCTCGAGTACGATCGCAAAGGCGAAACCGGACAGCTTGGCGTTGCGGTCATCCCTGGCCGCAAGCTCCTTCAGCTTGTTCATCCAAAGCGCCCCGTCCACGAGCTGGTAATGCTCTTCCGCCGCCGCATCCATCGCTTGAATGGCGGTTACCATCCCAGCCGCCGCATCGTCATTGCAGCCGGCTGCATCCTGCAGCATAAGGGTACCGCGCAGGAACAGCTGCTGCATAATGGGCACCAAAGTCTCCGTCTCGATCCGGCGAATGGAGCCGTACTGCAGTAATACGGACAGCTCTTGCACCGTCTCGGCAATTTGCTCGAAGCTGCCGGCATCGACGGCAAGCCGCTGCAATGCGCCGGTCGCCTGCCCCATTACTTGCGGCAGCCCGCATTCGCAGGATTTGCGGATCAGCTTGGCTGCATCGGCGATGTTTGTGCAGGCCAGCAGCTCTTCATGAATAACATAAGCGGCTGCAAGCTCGACCGTCTCGCCTTTTAGGGTGGATTCGACCGTCTCAATCTCGGCCTCCGGCGACCACTGCAGCACCCAATGCTCCGCCCAGGTCGCGTCCGTCTGACTAACCCGCTGCTTGCGGGCAAAACGGATTCCCAGCACGGCAAGCCGGTGCAGAAAAATCGAACGGTTCAAATCAAGGAATGCGGATTCCTCGGATTTCACCCGCCTGTTTTCCCTCAGATCCAGCTCCAGGCCAGCGGCAACAAGCGTCTTGTATTTGTCCAGCTTCAGCCGTTTGAGCTCGCGGTTCAAATCATCCTGCACGGGTGTCTGGCTTACGCCTTCCGGCAAGCTGCCGATTACCGTTCCGATATCCACTCTCGCAAGCGCTTCTGCGACAGATGAAAACTCCCCAAAGCCGAAAAGTACGGTGGCCGCGTCCCGCAGGTCCTTCCAGGTCGGCAGCACGCCGTCATGCATAAATGCCAGCGCATCTGCCATTCTCACTGCCTCGATGACCGAAGCCGTAGAACGCCATGTTCCTTGCTCCCGCATTTGCATGGCAACGGAGGACAGGTATAAGGCCGGCAATTCCTTCATCTTCCCTTGCTTCATGCATTGCCACAGCAGCGAATAGTAGGCTGGCGCCTGATTCCCCGCCCCATAACCGGAATGCGAAGATAATTTATAGTAGGAATAAGGCATTAACGTCATCTTGGATGGCACTCGAGGCAGCTTCTTGATCTCCGCATCCGTCATTGCCGGCAGATCCAAATTGAGAGCTGATGTATGATGGGCGCCGCTGACCACTACGATTTTATCCCGTTTATGACCGGCCTTAATCGTATCTTGAATTTTACGGCGCATGAAAGCTTCCCGAATCTCGTTATAGGCGTAACCTCGCGGTGTCAATATCTGTTCATCCTGATCCGTTAGCTCCCGCATCTCCTCCGCATACGTTCGGATCGCGCTTCGGTAGCTGTCCGGCTGCAAACGATGCTCGAAATGCCGCTCCCAATACGCTTCATAATCCGGTTCGCCGGACAACTCGGCAATTCTGCTATAGAGATCCGCAGGAGCTTCGGCTTCCTGAACGCTGCCATCCGACAGATCCGGTGACGTATCCCTCCTTGCATCCGCGAGGGCAAGGGATACCTCCGTCGGCAAATCGATAAACTCCGTATGGCAGTTATGGTTGCTAGCCCATAACAAAGCCTGATATTCCGGGGAATAGTCGGCGAACGGATACAGCAGCGTGCGTACGGGCAGCCGGTCCGTATAAGCGAGCATGGCTACCGGCGGGACTACGCCGCGGGCGGTCAGCTGCTCGGCAAGAATACCCGCGTCGCTTGGACCCTCGATTAATACCGCAGTCGGCTTCACCTCCCCGAGCAGGGCGAGGAGATGATAGGAGCCTGCCGGCGACAAATGCCTGATGCCGAAATAATGCGGTCCGCTCAACCGTTCATCTCCGCGCACGCGTTGTACAGGCTTCGCCATGACGCCCCCCGTTTTTTCATCACGTTATCGAGATATTCCTTCCATACCTGCTGATCCTTCGCATCATCCTTCACGATAGCCCCTTGCAGCCCGGCTGCGATATCCTCGTCGGTCAGTTCTCCGGTGCCGAAGCTTCCGGCAAGCGCCATGCTGCCCGTAAGCAGCGAAATCGCTTCGGCCGTCGAAATTACGCCGCTGGGAGACTTCACCTTCTCTTTGCCGTCAAGCGTCAGGCCGCTGCGAAGCTCGCGGAAAATCGTCACAACCTTGCGAATCGCTTCGTCATCCGGCTGCGAGGCGCGCAGCTCGTAGTTCGCGGATATTTCGCTTACCCGGCGGCGCACGATATCGATTTCGGTATCCATGCTTGAAGGTGCCGGCAGTACCAAAATATTAAAGCGCCGCTTCAAGGCAGCCGACATCTCGTTTACGCCGCGGTCCCTTGTATTTGCCGTAGCAATAATGGAGAAGCCGCGTTCAGCGGGAACTTCCCTGCCAAGCTCGGGAATGGCTATTGTCTTCTCCGACAGGATAGAGATCAAAGCGTCCTGCACTTCGGACGCGCAGCGGGAAATCTCTTCAAAGCGGGCGATTCCTCCGCCTTCCATGGCACGCAGAATCGGGCTGCGGATCAGCGCTTGATCCGACGGACCCTGCGCAAGCAGAAGCGCATAGTTCCAGGAATAACGGACATGCTCCTCGCTTGTGCCAGCCGTTCCTTGCACAACCTTGGACGAGTCACCGTGAATCGCGGCGGTCAAATTTTCAGACAGCCAGGATTTTGCCGTCCCCGGCTCGCCGATCAAGAGCAGCGCCCGATCCGTCAGAAGAGTAGCAATCGCCATCTCGACCAGACGCTTATTGCCGATATATTTCGGAGTAATCGGGGTCTTCCCGGCCTGGCCGCCGGTAATGAAGGTTAGCACCGCTTTGGGAGACAGCTGCCAGCCGACAGGCTTCTCGTTATTTTTATCGGCCGCTTTCAGCGCTTCAAGCTCATGCGCATACAGCTGCTCCGCCGGCAATCTTAATACATTTTGTTTTTGATCCATGCCCATACTCCTTTTCCACTCTCCCCTGCTTGATCATCCGGCATCGCTTCCAATGCTTCAACAATCTCCAGCAATTCATTTTTAACCGATTCGTACGCAAGTGCTTCCGCAAAAGCGCGAAGACGAGGCGCATGAGCCTTCGGCATTGATGCAAACAACTGCTTCATCCGCCAGTCTATGTAATAGAAGCTGCGGGAGGTTTTGTTCTCAAGAAGCCCCATGAAGAGCTCGGGAGCATCCTTAAACCCAATGCGGAATAACGTCAGCAGCACATTTTGCGTCCGGTAATCGTTAACTCTTGAGCCGTCCTTCAGCTTAGATACAAGATAGGACGTCACGTCCCGGTCATTCCGATGCGCAAATGCGCAGACCAGATCCGTCAAGTCCTGATCGGCAAGTGCCTTCACCCAGCGCCGGTCCCAAGCCTCTTCCGGAACGGCTTCGGCATGTTCGTCTCTGCCTGCCAGCTGTTCGTGAACGATTTGTTGAATCGCTTGCTGCAGCAGCTTCGCCGATGCTGAACGTCCCTTGATGGCATCCGCATACCGGTCGAAGAGCTCAGCCGGAGTCAATTGCCTAAAGGCAGCGCGGAAGCTGTATCCGATAAATTTGCCTTTATAGGCGGAATGCAGACCAATCGCAAACCGGTCAGCCGTTTCCGATTCCAGCGCCAGCAGAAGCTCTGCCGCCGTGTCCTGCACGCTACCCGCGTC
The DNA here is from genome assembly GCF_037146255.1 of Paenibacillus sp. MMO-58. Taxonomy (NCBI): domain Bacteria; kingdom Bacillati; phylum Bacillota; class Bacilli; order Caryophanales; family Paenibacillaceae; genus Paenibacillus; species Paenibacillus sp. MMO-58. The sequence continues at coordinate 296,429 of NZ_JBBCVY010000003.1, read as the reverse complement.
GGCGGTCATGAATTCATCGGTTGCCAGCAGTCTGCCGAGCATCGGGAAGGCTGCCTCGGCGAGCTTATGCGCATGGCTATTCAAGCAGCGCAGATCGGTATAGAGCTGCTGCAGTGCTGCTTCTCTCGCCTTGCCTTCGCTTGCCGAATAACGGTCCAGCTGTTCTTCCGCGTGCGCGATGATTCGCTTATGAAGCGTAAGCGCCGAACATTTGCGAATCGGGTATATAACAAGCTCCGCATCCTTGGATGTGACGGCTTCAAACAAGCGGTCCTGGCATGGAATGGATGCAAGCCGCGCAAGAGCATAATAGGCCGCTTCGCGGACTTCTTTCCTTTTTTCCCGGCTTTGCTCAAGCAGGAAGCCCTCTTGGCCTTCGTAGCCGCTGAGCAGCTCGATCGCCGTAATCTTCAATTCCGGCGCGCCCGATGCACCGGCTTCCTGAACGAGCTCCAGCGCGGATTCGCCTTGCAGGAGGTGAAGCATCTGAAGACGTCTTGCATCCCCTTTGCCGCCCTGCAGATTTAGCTGACTCTGAAGTAAAGGAACAGCCGCTTGACCGAACTCCGGCAGTATTTTTTGCTGAATGAACTCCGGAATTTCGGAATAAACATCGTCCAGCGCGCTGCACAAAGCGGGCAGTGCCCGAAGATCCAGGAAGCTCCTGTCTTCGTAAGCCTGACGGATCTGCTCCAGCCTGCCCGAGCCCTTCGTCGTTAAGGCTTCGAGCAGCGGATGCAATCTCCGGAAGGTTACCTCCGTGGGAAGCGACAGTCCTACGCTGCCCACAGGCTGTGTCTCTCCCGCAATATCGGTTTTGCCCTGCGTGTGCAGGACGGCGCTGAGCAGCGTGGCCAGCTCCAGCAGCTTCAAAGCGCTTTCGGCACGGGGGGCTTGAATAAGTCCTTCCGTTGTATCTGCCAATCGTTTGAATACGGGTGCGGCTTCCCCGGCTTTCTGCAAGGAAGGCAGCAGCTTCGATAACCGGATATCCCCCTCGGCCAGGCTGCTGCCGGCAATAAATAATCTTCGAACCTCAACCTGAAGGTCAAGCAACAGATCTACGCTCATGGAAGTCACTCCTCTAATACAACAGCCGAATAATTCGGCTATCCGTGATGATGCTCATCGGCTGCGCCGACAGACGTCCGCTGTCCACGTCATGTTGGAACATGACCAGCGCGGCTTGATCCCGCAGCTCCTCTTCTTGCAATAACGGCACAACCGTCTCGAGTCGTGCAGGCGTAGCAATCATATCCGATGTCACCGGAATCGGCTTGCCTTGCTTATCCCGGAACAAGTAACCTTCTCCGGACTTCTCGATGGTATGGTAGGCGATTAGCACAACCGGATTGCGGTTAGCGAGAGGATTCTTAATGATGTTCTTCACTTGTTTGATCACATCCGGGAAGGATCCGTTAGCTGCTCCTTTTACCGCCTTGTAATCGTGCGCGGCTGTCTCGCGGAACGTTCCCTTTTCCCACCTTACGCGGGCATTGATCTCGCCTGGATACTGGTACAACTCATCCGTTTGAACAACGGCGTGCACGGTATCCTCTTCTTTAATCTGCTTGGCCGCCCGGAACGGACGGAGATTGCGAGTGGCATGAACCGTCCCGTCCCGCAGGTCGGCCCACCATCCGGCATCGACGTATTCTCCCCTTGCCTGATCGGTATACGACAAGAAGGAAAGCTGCAGCAGCTCGGATGCTTGCCGCGCGCGGCCATACTCTTTCAGTTCGGCTAACTGCCAAGCGTGGCCAAGCTGTTCCTCAAGCGTTGATTCCGTGTCTAACGGCATATCCGGTTCCGCTAAACGCCGCTCCAGATACGCTTTTCCCTTCTTCGCCAACGAATGGATACGGATCAGCTGCTCGATAGCCTGGGAATAAATCGCTTCACGGTTCACTTCTTCGCCAAATAGCAGGATGAGCTCCCTTAACTCCGCCTGCACGCCGGGTATATAGTAATTGCCCAGTTCCTTTGCTTGATCCTCCAGAAGCTGGATATTCTTTTTGCTCAAGCTGCCGAGTCCGCCTTGAACGGTTTGCAGCACCATTTTCTCTACTAGTTGAAGGCCTTCCAGCTGTGCGTTGATTTTCTTGGCCAGCGCCGACTTGTTAACCTTGCGTTTGGCTGGAGCCGCACCGCTTGCCACTGCTGCTTCGGTTTCTTTCTTCTTCTCTTCCCGCTTCTCCGCTTTGTCCCGTTTCTCCGCGATATCCGGAGGCAGCTCTGCCTGCTCGAACGGCTTACCAAGCGCGTAAGCATACATTAAGCCAAGCGTATGCTTGCAGGGGAACTGCCGGCTTGGACAAGAGCAGCGCGACACCGGACTATCCGGCTGAACAAAATCAACCGAGCAGCGATACGGTTCCTTGCCGCTTCCTTTGCATTCGCCGAACAGCAGAGTCCCATCTTCCGTTCTTCGAAGCACCGGGAAGCTGTTCTTTTTGACCAGGTCTCGGCCATTCTTCATAGCTCCCGCATTAGGAGCCAAGCTATCCACATAAGCTTCCGTTAATGACGTCATAATCTACCTCTCAGACTTTAAGGAATTCTAGTAACTTCGACAAAATTGGCTCAATTTCCTGTTTGAGGAAACCACCAACTAATGTATGAGCCTATGATTTCAATTATGATAGAGCATTCTCCGGCCGAAAAGAAAAGGAGGCATTGCTATGCCTCCCGATCTCGCGATCTCTCAATGTTTCACAAATCCTTCTCCACTCCATGTAAATGTGTTTTTCACATAATGCCCCGTAGAATTATCATAGTAAGTGGTTTGGAACGAAGAATCGTCTATCTTATGCAAATGGGTGGAATACATGGAATCGTCCGCGCTTATAAACATGCCATCCCTTCCTCCCGCGTCTAATTCCTTAAACTCGTCGCTGCCGGTCAGAGTAAATAGCTTATAGTAATTCCCGTTGCTTGTTCCATACTGTCCTATCGTAAAATCCGGGTTTCCGTCACCGTTATAATCATCAAACGAAAGATCAAATGTAGAGTTGAACAGCAGCGGATCCGTATAAAAATCATTTAAAGCCACTCGGTTCAGCTCATTGCCGATATCATCTCTCAATACAAGGTGAAATTCTCCGCTCCAATTCGGTCCCATAAACGGTCCCGGAGACCAATCCTCGGAGTAAGTCCCGTTAACTAGCTCAATATCGATAAAATAAGGCTTTTGCATAATCGTAAACATATCGTTTTTGGATAACGTCATTGTCCCGGTGACGGTTACGGATGAGGCGTCAGCTTCTGTTTTCTCCGCGCGCAGATTGCTGAAGCTGGATTCGTTATCAACTTCAATCCGGTTTCCCAGTAGGGATGCGCGGCCAAACACGGCAGCCGACTCCGTCCGTAGCATAAACCTCCAACGCCTGCTCGAAGGATCCGGATAAGTCAGCAAGAACTCCATATGATCTTGTTTGTACCGTTCCTTCAAGCTGTGCTCCAGATCTAGCTTGGAATAGGTCAGCGTTCCAATATATACAATGGAAGTCAGAACGCCGGCAAGTACCAAATACCTGCCCTTCCGAAACCATAGCCCGATAATCACGGATAGCAGCATCGGAAATAAAACAAATGGATCATCTCGATCGATAACGCTAAATTCGTATTCATGATCAATTATCGGATAAAATAAAGCTACCCCGTTGCCTATATAATCGATCAGCAAATGAGTGCCTGCACTAATCATAAACATCAGCCATATCCGCTTGAACGAGAGTTCCTTTTGGAACACGGAATAAACGTAAGCCAATATCCAACCGATGAGCGGAACCAAAAAGACGGAGTGAAATAACAAATCGCCAAAAAACTTCGTAAAATCCGGCGCCAGCCCGGCAATCGCACCAAACAGGAGCAAAAGGGAACGCCTTCCAATCGAGTCCTTGAATGCTCTGCTAATCAAATACGCGGTGCTGGCACCTGCTGCGGCATGAATTAACGTATGTAAGATTAGATCCAAAATACTCCCCCATTATCCGAATGATTTCCTTAATATGTAAACGGATTAACGTGAGCTATTGTTGCAGCCGTACAAAATTTCTAATCATCTTCTCCATTTCCATTTTTGATTGCTCAAATTGTCGCAGACGATTACCGTTCGCGCCGGATGGATGAGGAAATCCCCATAAAACTTGCTTCTCGCCGATCTTTTTTTCGCCAAGCAATCGCTTAAATACCATTTCCACCGCTTTCCCTAATGGGATAATAAGCGGAGTATGGTACAAGGCGTGAAGCTCGCTGTTAATTAATTGATAGGCATAGTTGTAGAGCAAGGCGTTTTTTGAAAGCTCGGGGTTATGACCGCTGTAATTTTTCTTGTTCACAAAGACGGGATAACGAAGCAAGGAAGTTGTCTGAAGCAGAGGGGAATTATCTTCAAACAATGCTTTGCTGTCCGCAAGGCCGTAATACGTATGCAAACTCAATTCATTCAGCATTTGGATCAGGTTGCTTCGCATGGACCCGGCAAATCGCGCAGCCATTTTTGCTTCTTTGCATATTTCTTGCGCGGATTTGTTTTCAAGCATAGCCAGCTTCGCTGTTCGTATAGCGATCTCCATTTGATTCCAGCCTGGAGTGAGGCCAACGATCATTATTCTGGCTAAGGGATTGCTGTAATCGTTGTGCGGGGCATAATACATCTCTATCGGCCCTTCCCGTAACACGCATAATTCCGGAACCAGCAAGTCATCAGGCGAGTATCGGGGCTTAAGCGGCAATCCGCGAATAAAAGCTTCATACTTTTCAAGATTCGAATTGATTATCACGAGGCTATATCCCCTCTCTATTCATTTATGGCTAACCGCGCGTATCAAGATCATGTGTAAAAGATCTTCTTTTATTCTAAACAAGTGTGCAGCTGCGATTCCATACATAAAATAACGCCAATCTCCTGCCTTATTGGCTTGGATATTGGCGTTTCTATCTTAAATTTTCTATCTTAAATGATTTCTTTCCTTTTGGACAAATGAATATAAAGAATAATTCCGGTAATTGCGCATAATGCCGCGCATAATCCAATGAAGCCGTAGCCGGCTTGAAGACCGCGAAGCAAGCTGTTTGGCGAATTTTCGCCGACTATGTGCTTGACGAGCTCGGTAACTCCGCCAATCAGGTAATTGCCGATTACGCTGCCTAATCCCATCATCGTGACGGTAAAGGTGATCGCCGTATCGCTGCCTTTCGGATAGCGCTTTGCGATAAACGCCATTACCGTCGGATAGATCATCGCAATCCCGACACCGGAAGCGGCAAACAGGAACGCAACGTTCTCGCCGCCAGCGATAGCGGTAAAGGTGCATAATGCCGAAAACCCGGAAAAGATGATGAGAGATAACACGAAGCCAATCCGGTCCGTCAGCGGACCAAGCAGCAGACGCGCCAGCGCAAAGCATAAGAAGAAAATAGACAACATGCCGGAAGCATTCACGGTATCCCAGTTATAAGCTTTCTCCAGGAAGTTAACGAGCCAGCCGCCAACGGCAAGCTCCGATACAACTCCAAACGTCAGCACAAGCACCATTAACCACAGTACCCGGTCTTTCAACAGAGTCTTTAAAGGAACACGGTCTTCATGCGAGATGTCATCACCGGGGAACTTACTGAGCATAGCAATGACAATCGGAATCACGGACAACATCAACATCACCAGATACATTCCGCGCCAGTCCAGCGTATGCCCGGCAATTGTCACTTTCATCAGGCCGGTTGCGATCAGCGGCGCAACCGTAGAGCTTAAGCCGTAGAAGCCATGCGTCATGTTCATCATTGTACCGGTATTTCTGACGAAAATCCGGGCGCTTAGAATAGCGAGGCCAATCTCCAGCATCCCATTGCCGATGTACATAAGGAAATACGAAGCCGAGAACATCGAATAATGATGGGAGAAGAAGATAAGAATGCCGGAAAAGGCCATTGAGGCGAATGCGGCAACGGTAACCCATTTGATCCCCCATATTTTCGTCAAATAGGCCGTAAACGAACAGGCAATCAAATAACCCAAGGCGTTTAAAGATAATAAGGTGCCAAGCTGGGACTCATTCAGCATATAGTCGAATTGAATGCGCGGTATTGCCGGGCCCTTAATATTCTCCGAAAAACCGAAAATGATGAATCCGATAAATATGGTTGCCAGCTGCATGGCGTAAATCTTGTTGAACTTGCCTATACTTTTTTCCACTCTTCGCTTGCTCCTAACCTGTTATCTTTTCTCCGTGACCTGAAGCCGGTAGGTAAGGCTTTCCAGCGTAGCCGTAACAAGTCCCGTCATGTACTCCCGATGCGTGTTGTTCTGAATAAGAAGCTGCGGCATATGCTCCTCCGGAATATCCTTCAGACAGCCCTCATGCAGCTCCTTCAGCTGCGACTCGCGCGGCAGCTCGCCCGTTATCGCGATGGTTACCGGATTAATGATGGCAATAATGGAGGTTAACGTCATAACCGCCAGCCGGATAAAGCCTTCCTCCGTATGCAGCTGCCGCAGTTGCTCCTCTCGCGCAATACCGAATGGCAGGAACGAAACCTCGCCGCCAAATGTCGTGTTACCCGACAAAATCCGGCCGTCCACGATAAAGCCGGCTCCCGGAAAGTGATTCTTCGGAAACGTCACCACCGCAAACGTCTTGTCTTCCTCAAAATTTTGATGATGGTAGAAGCCGTAGACCGTCATGTTCATGTCATTTTCGACCGTAATCGGGATCCCGTACTTGTCTTCCAGATAAGGTCCTACAGGCTGTCCGGCAAGTGCAGGTACATCGCATACTCCTATAACTCCCCGGTGAACAACGCCAGGAATTCCGATGCCGATGGCCTGCACATTCTCATTGTCGTTGATTAGGCCTTCAATTAACCGATCAATAACATCCGTGTCGATGCGAGGCAGCTCCAATGTTGTCTCGTTAATCGTCTCGCCAAGCAAATTCACTATACTGTAGCCAATGGAATGGATGCCGCCTTCCGTCCTGACAAGCAGACAAATAACGCAGCCATAATTAGCATTGTATCTGTACTGCTTGGCTGGTCTTCCGCCGTTTGCCCCATCCGGCTCCAGTTCAATGATCTCGCCGATGGCAAGCAGCTCATTCAGAATCGTCCCGCAAGTAGCCACGCTTAACTTGGTTAGTCCGGCAATCGATGCTTTTGTCGCAATCCCTTGAGCCTTCAAGGCGTTTTTGACCAGTTCTACGTTCATCTTTTTCACTTGAATCGTATTATGCGTGTGAGATGACATGCTCCCACTCCTTTTAGCAAATACTTTTTAAAACATTTTTAATAAGTGGAGTATAAAGTCCTCTGCCCCATAAGTCAACAGGGAATCTGAATAGACGAATAAAAAAGTAGAGGAGTCCCATCCTCATTTTCATGACTCATGGGACTCCTCTATTCAACTGATCTTTAAAGAAAAGCATTTTCATATATCATTACGGCCCATCATGATTTTGAAGGCGAAAGCTCGCTTTCCGTTACCCACTTATGATTTTTCACAGGTGCTTCACCAGTCGTTGGCGTGTAATCAACCATATAAACGGTCGTTTGCTCAGCGGAGACAATTTCAGCCGTCGCCCCTTTCATGCCCGTCATATGATCAGCTTCCAGCATAACCTTCGTACCGGGTTTCAAGATTTTATCGCCATTATCTTTAATCTCTTGTTGAATGACCCATTTATGGTTCATTACTTTTTCCCCGCCAGTTGTTGGTGTGTAATTAACAGCATATGCTATTGTTTGGTAAGCTCCAACTATCGTCGCAACTGCCCCTTTCATACCCTTCATGTGGTCATCTTGCATAATAGCTTTACTACCAGGCTTAAAAGTAGGGCTTTCAGCTTCTTTCAAACCTGCCGGCACTTCATTTGATCCTGAATGATTCATACCCGAATGCTCCATATTGCTACTGGTTTCCGCTGCGTTATCCCCGCATGCGCTTAAGAGCGATAGGATCACAACCGTTAGGATTAATATCCCAATTCTCTTCATTTTTGCGTGGCCTCCTATAATTAATTTTTTACGATCTCGATGTTTATAAGTTTAGCCCATACTTATGTAGATCTTGTGTAGAAGAACGAATCATATTCTTTTCGGGACTATATCTGTTTAGGGAGACGAATCATTATCGCGGTTCCGTGGCTACTTTCCGCCCATACCCGTCCTCCGTGGGAGGCTACCAGCTTTTTCACTATCGCTAAACCTAGGCCTCTGCCGCCGCTTCTCCCGTTCCGTGATTTGTCTGCACGATAAAACCGCTCAAAGATATAAGGCAAATCCTCTCTGTTAATTCCTTTGCCCGTATCAACAATGCGAATCTGCGCTTCTTGTGCTACTTCAACAACTTCAATGACTACTTGTCCGTTTGCGGGAGTATAGTTTAGAGCATTACTGAGCAGATTGACCAGAACTTGAATCATGCGGTTGCGGTCAACAATAACATGGATATCTGGACCGGCTTGATAAGTAAGGCTAACCTTTTTTTCCAGATAGGCTGCAGCAACAAGCTCCACTCCCTGTTGGATCAGGGCATGCAAGGATTCTTGCTTAAGTTCCAGGCGAAACGAAGGCGAGTCTATATAGGTCAAGTCTTCCAATTCAGCAACCATATTTACCAGCCGATCAATCTCTTCATAGTAAGCATGTATACGCTCGGGAGTTGGTTCCCATATCCGGTCTTCAAAGGCACGCATGTGGCTTTTTAATGTGGCAAGCGGAGTTCTTAGTTCATGGGCAATGTCTTCTATCATGTTGATTCTTAGCTGCTCTTGCCGATAAAGCTGTGAAGCTAATTCATTAAGCGAAGTGCCAAGATCCGCAAGCTCATCGTTGCCGCTTGTGACAACCCGAACATCAAGATTCCCATCCGACATGCGTTCAGCTGCCTGTTTCATTTTCACAAGCGGTCTAGATATTCGTTTGGCGATATAGAATCCAATCAAAATCGCAAGTATTGAGGAACCCGCAAACGTCCAGGCAATCGATTGCAACAAGGCTTTCTCCAAGTGATAATCCAATCGGGGTAAATCATGGGTCACCCCCTCTATCTCATGGTACATCGAAAGATGGTAATGCGTGGCCAACATGGTGCTTAGCGTCGAAATGAACAAGATACACGCGGCAGTTCCGATAATAATGGCAGCGAGGCGGTTATGAAGTCGTTTGCTCATCTTCCGCTCCCAGCAAAACGATAGCCCGAACCGTAGACGGTTCGGATATATAGAGGATTTTTCGGATCCGGTTCGATTTTGTAGCGGATGTTCTTCACATGTTGATCAATGGCGCGGATATCGCCTTCATAATCATAGCCAAGCACTTTATCCACCAATTCATTACGCGTAAAATGACGCTGCGGATATTTGGCCAACGTTAGAAGCAGCTTATATTCGTTTGGCGTTAAGTTAATCGGTTCCCCATGGCAAAATACCATTTGTTTTAGCGAATCGATTTCCAGATGTCCTTGATTAAAGGATGAACGGTCGGCAAGCAGCTGACTGTCGTCCGTTCGGCGCAATATTGCCCGGATCCGTGCCACGACTTCGCGCGGGTCAAAGGGCTTAGTCAAATAATCGTCCGCACCAATCGACAACCCTTTAATACGATGATTATCCGACGCCCTTGCGCTAAGCATAAGAATAGGCATTGAGTTCATCCTCCTTATTGCTAAGCAAACCTGCTCTCCGTCCATATCCGGTAGCATTAGATCCAGTATAACGAGATCAACCGAGCTATTCCGCAGCGCTTCTAATGCATCGCTTCCTGTGGCAGCTTCCAGCGTCTTAAAGCCCTCTTTTTTCAAATAAGATAGGATAACATCCCGGATTTTGACTTCATCCTCCACTACCATGACTGTTTTCATCTTTTACCTCCAAAGAAAAATACGGATTAAAACAACATACCCCCCACGGGTATATTAAACTCTTTATATCCTATTATCAAGAACTTTGTGGTCGCCTTAAATAAAAAAAACCAATATCCAGCCCCGAAGCATGGATATTGGCGTTTCTTTAAACTTATTCGGTTCCGATCGTTACGCCTAATTCCTTCAATCTGCGCCGGTAAGCAATGGCGACGCGGTCGCATTTGAGATGCAGCTCCGCCTGCAGATCAAGCGGCAGCAGCTCCGGCTTTTGCTCTTCGACAATTCGTTTGTCCTGCTCGAGCAGCGTATTCTGGAAATCGATAAATACCTGATCCGGAACGTCCGGCGCATAGTTGCGGAGCTGCAGCATAAACGCCGTACAGGTCGTTTCCGTCTCCGGGAGTACAATCAAGAACAAATGAAAGATCTCGTCAGAGCCAACACTACCCTTCACCAGCTTGACGCAGCATGGCGTATAGATCTCGTAGATATACCGGTTGTCGACGCCGATTCCGCGTCCGTCAGGGTCGGGCTGGTAGACGACGATCTCATCCGTAACAAGCGCTCCATCTACCTGATGTACATTATAGTCATTAATTTCGGCAAATTCACTGTCGCCAAGCAGACCTTCATGCACAAACATCAGATGCGAGACATCCAGGAAATTCTCGATGACACGCGGAGCGGATGCTTGAACCGGGTAAGGTCCCATCCAGATTGGCAGAAGCTCCTCCTCCACTTTTCCTTCAAGCGGCGGGTAATCCTCTCTTGGCTCTCCTAGGCAGACCCAGACAAAACCGTACCGTTCCTGGCACAAATAAGTTTGCGTTTTCGCTTTGAGCGGAATCGCCTGCGATTTAGGCAGGGCCGGGATGCAGACGCATCGCCCTTCACCGTCATACCGCCAGCCATGGTAAGCGCAGACGATCTCGTCGTTGTCCACGCGACCAAGCGACAGCGGAACACCGCGGTGAATACAAAGGTCCTTCATGGCTTTAACGCCTTGCTTCGTACGGAAGATGACGACCTTCTCTCCCAGGACAATAACCTGCTTGGGAGTGTCGCTGACATCGGAGGCAATCGCTACCGGATGCCATTCATGCTCGAGTACGGGATCTTTTCTAATCATGCCAGCCACTTCCCCTTCTGTCTTGGACTATTGCGGTATGGTCCCTTCAATGCCTTTGACGAACCAGTTCATGTTCAAAATCTCGTCTACGGTCATCTCTTTGCCTTGCGGCACTTTTTCTGTTCCGCTCTGATCGGCTATAGGGCCGTTAAACACATCGAAGCTTCCGCCTAGAATCTCTTTCTTCTTCGCTTCAACCAGATCTTTGACATCCTGCGGAACGTTCTTGCCGAACGGAGCGATATCCGTAATGCCGTCCTTCATCGAACCGAAATAGCTGTCGGACTTCCAGGTGCCGTCCATAACGGCTTTTACGGTCTGTACGTAATAAGGGCCCCAGTTCCATTTCGGATTGGAAATGTAATAATCCGGCGCGTATTTGCTCATATCCGAGTCGTTGCCGATTCCCCATACTCCGCGTTCGGCAGCGGCCTGAATGCTTGCCGGCGAATCCTGGTAAGCGGCCAAGACGTCTACGCCTTTGTCGAGCAAGCTTGTCGCCGCTTGACGCTCGGCTGTTGGATCGAACCACGTATTGCTCCACACGACGTCTACCTTCGCTTCCGGGTTAACGCTTTGCACGCCTAGCGCAAACGCGTTGATCGTATAAATCACCTCCGGAATCGGATAAGCACCAACATAGCCGAGGTGATTGTTTTTCGTCATTTTGCCTGCTGCCATCCCTACGAGATAAGCGCTTTGGTATTCCTTGCCCAGGTAGGTGCCAAGATTGTCGGCTGTTTTGTAGCCGCTTGCGTGTAGGAACTTCACATTGGGATGCTTCTTGGCTACGGCAACCATCGCATCCATGTAGCCAAAGCTTGTGCCAAAGATAATATCGTTCTTCTCGGCAAGCTCTTCGAATACGCGCTCCGCGTCTGCCCCTTCCGGTACGTTCTCAACCGTAGTTGCCGTAAGGCCAAGCTCTTTCTCCATCATCTTGCGGCCTTGATCATGCTCGTAAGTCCAGCCTCCGTCCCCCGGAACGCCAAGGTAGACAAAAGCGACTCTAGGTTTTGTCTGGTCACCGCTTGCGACAGCGCCTTCTTCCGTTGAATTCGTCTTTGTTTCCTTCGAGCAAGCAGCCGTAAAGACAAGCAATGCTGCCGCTGCAACCATAATGAGCTTCTTCATGCCAAGACCCTCCCCCAATTTGCCGAACGAATGCAACCTATCATTTCGGAAAGCTTAGAGGTAATATAGGTCATTGTTAATTTTACGTCAATATTTCTAACATCAAATATAGAAGAGATACTAAATGAGGAGCGATAAATTGTGCTTGATGCACATTCCTGTATTTTCACGTTAGGTTATGTACTTTTAAAGCTCTTTTAACTGCATAAAAAAACTCCTCATGAAGGAGGAGTTACCCTAATAATAAATCGGGAGAGATTTGCTTAAGATGATGCTCCAAATGCTCAAGGTAATCTTTTATCAACCATTCCAGCGTATGCGTCTCGCCGTTAGGCAGTTGAATGCGGCAGGTCGTTAACGTATCAATGGGCACTGCCGAGATCACTCTCACTATCGCTTGGTTCAGGCTTTCCCATAAGGCAATAATTTCTTCGGCAGGCGCCGATGCATATTGCTGCGCTTCAACCCATTTGTCCTGGTTATATGGAGTAATAACATATGGTCCTGCGGCAGTCGTAGCCTCAACGATTCTTCTGCAATTATTGATCGCCGAATCGCAAAGATGTCCGAGAATTTGAAGACTGGACCATTTTCCAATGCCTCGCGGCGTTGTCATCCTCTCTTCAGACCAAGCTCTTAATTGCAAAGGTATCGATTCAACGTATCTCCCGAGTTGCGCAACGGTATGTGTGATCATCCTTATCGCTCCTTCTCCCGTAGTTGTTTCATTATAGCAACAATCGTTCAAGACGATTATGGAGAGTATTTGATGGTTAGCTTCAAGGATTTCGATAATAAAAAACCTCCCGAAGGAATGTTGCCATTCCAACGGGAGGTTTTGCACTAAATCTTACAAGCCAAGACCTTCAAACGAAGTTACGTCTTTCCCATCCACGTCAACGTGAAGGGTATCGCCGGCTTGCGGAATCAAAGCCCAAATATTCGGCAGATAACGGGGAATATTATTGCGGGAAGAAGGAATCGTAATGTTATCGCCGTTAAAATACATCGAAGAGGAAGAACCGCCATCCATGCACATGGCATTTACAGCTCCACGCTCGTAGAGCAAATCCTGCACTTCCTTGATACTAGCGCCAACCGAACGAGTCTGACGGCCGTCAATCACGACAAAGATGATGCTGCCATCGGCTTTTTGGCCAATTGCCGTTCGGGGACCCCAACCCCAACCGCCGTCACCGTCAACCATCTTTTGACCGTTTACGATAAGCTGCGGTTTGAAGCCTGCTGCATATTGTACCCCTAAGTTAACCAACTCATTCGCGCTATACTTGCCGGTAATCATTACGCCATCTTTGGTTATGCCGGCAACAAATTCTTTTGTATTCTTATTCTGGCTTTTAATAACGCCGTCTTCAATAACGACACCGGTAGAAGCTCCGCCGTTGCCGTGTCCATCCAAGTCGACAAAGCCACTCGCGTTAATGGCGGCAAGTGCTTTTGCCCGCTTCGCGATCACAAAGATTTGCTCGCCATGGTCACTAAGCTTCGAGCTTACCAGCTTTACCCGATTCGGATTGGATATGGTGATGACTTTACCTTTGTAATAATGCGTGGGATTGGTATAACTTTCAATCGACTCCACATGCACGTGCAAATCCTTATCCGACTTTACGTTCACCATGCCGCCTAAATCGCCTGATCCCGATGCGCTGTTCACGTAATTCGGATTATTTATATTTTCCAGCATAGCGTCCAAGTCAGTTTGCGGTAAAAAAGTGTACTTCGCCCACTGCCGGTGTTGTGACGATAATATGGTCTCCGCCGCCATCGCCCGAAGACGGTATCCGGAATCTGTAAAGAACATAAAGATACCCGAGATAATTGCCCAAACGAGAATAAAGACACCTATAATACCAAAAAATTTCTTCACAAGTTCCATCCTTTCTTTGCGGACTTCACCCTTTCGATGATAGCCCATTATAAATGCAACAGCTGCGTAAATACTAGAAGTAAATATTTTCAGTACAACCATTAAGATGACATCCACATCTATCAGACGTAACAAATCGATAAATATGTGCAGTTTTTCGCAAATTTTTTGTTGAAATTTTTCCCATAACAAAAAGCAGCCTCATGTATCGAGACTGCTTAGCGAAACAGCTTTATGTTCCTACCCGTTCCGTGTAGACGTTTTTGAACGACAACTTTTTGAAATCATCCTCATTAATAAAGAAGTATAGAAGTCCGGACAAATCCCATTCCATCCCCAATTCAATGTTCGAATCTGCTTGAAATAATAAAATATCTTTTTGGGGATAACCTCCGTATTGCAGAGCTGTCATATGCCCTAAAAAGCGATAACCAATTTCAACATCATATGTTTCTTGAAACTTAGCTTTAAAAACAAGTGAATATTTATCCAGAACATCTTTCTTTTTAAGAATCTTATTTTGTTGCAAATAATCTCCATCCGGAATCGTTAATTCGAGTTTTTTTTCGATAATTCCCGACTTGAATACCTGTTCTTCCGTTAATGCTTCGGGTGGATCCATTCTAGTTAATTGCGAAGTATCCGCAGTATAATATACCAGATTGTTTTTCCTTTTTTGAGAATCAAATTTCGGGTTATCATACCATAATTCATAATCATAGACGTAGAAGAAATACAAAATCCCGCTTGCTGGATATTCCGGATTCACAGATTCCATAGGAAACTCTTCCAAATTGATTTGTGCCAGAAATGACATGGGATGCCCTTCCCAGGAAGGCCAAATGAACGAGGACGGAACATCTGGATGCCCGCCGATTTTACTGGTTCCAATACCGATCTGTTCTTCATCTACCATTTTAGGAACCATATAGAATCCTGGTTTAATTTGTTGCTTTATAATAGTCCAGTAAGAACCTAAACCCGCTTGATCTGCCAATAAGCCAATTTCGTCTAAGGTTGGATTGAACCACTTATCCTCGTAATTAGTTATATGGCTGGTTTCCTTTTCTGTATTCTCCTTTGAACATGATGCCGCTGAAAAAATCATTATTATTCCTAAAACAACAATGGTGAAAAACCTCATAACCTTATCTTTCATTTTTAAATATCGCCTTCACAACCCTGTTCAATAGACCAGACTGGTCTTGCTCTTTGATTCCCCACACTTGACCAAGCAATACTGGAGGGATGAAGATAGGATATATCCATGAATAGGTTCCATCAAGGAGCAGCTCGCCAAGTTGAAAACGTCCATGATCATCCAATCGCATTGCCCATCGATCGCTATATGCGGTTATTTTTCTTTTCTCCACATATTTTCTGGCTGTTGGATAATTAAACGTCTTTATACGCTCCAGGTTGCTTTGCTGGACCATAGCATTGAACTTCTTTTGTTTGTCTTGCCAACTGAAGGCAGAATCCCATATCTCAATAAGCTGATAACCTTTCAGCTCTGAGTTGATAATAGCTTCATGAATATGGTCGCTGACAAAAGGATAATTTACGACTCTATCACCCTCGTGAAATTTTACACGCATAATGTTATGCGGCTTAACAAGCTCCTCATAAAAGGCATATTCCGTGTATTCCGAAATGATATTACTTCCGTTT
Organism: Paenibacillus sp. MMO-58; assembly: GCF_037146255.1. NCBI lineage: Bacteria > Bacillati > Bacillota > Bacilli > Caryophanales > Paenibacillaceae > Paenibacillus > Paenibacillus sp. MMO-58. Next base: position 280,742 of record NZ_JBBCVY010000003.1, on the reverse strand, counting down.
AACCTCTTAATCAGACTATTCTCGGCGTCAATGCAGGATACGTGGTTAAGCACGTGCATGAAGTAGTACGCAGCTCCTTCAATTTCCAAAGGAAGGAATTCTGCTTCTCCGGTATGAATGGTGGTTTCAAACACATCCTTTGCTCGTTGATTGATAAGAAGAGCCCCCTTATGACAGCCCATAATGTCACTTGGTTTGCCATTCTCATGCAAAATCACTTCCGGAGCTTTCCATTGCTCACTTAACGGTGTTCCATTGAATGTTAATCGTTCGTAATCATCCATGTTGCTAATTTTAAAGTGATTATAGGATGGATGATAATCTAACAGCCAAATTTTCAAAGTTAAAACACTCCCATTTATCTAATCAAATACTCTAATTAGTATCGGATTAAGGAATGTTTAACATTATATCCCTGCTGCTTTCATCTATTGTGAATGTTGGAATAACGTAAAACGGCAGCTTGCCGGCTGCCGTTATCTCAAAACTATTAGTCATGCTCCTCCAGCCAAACATCCTTGAAGTCAATCCAACCTAAAGGGTTCAAGTTCACCCCGCGTACGGAAGGATGCAAATACGTGCTTAAACGTCTGTGGTGCAGGAAGGATACCACCGCTTCCTGCCGGAGTCGCTCTTCTATTTCTTTAAGTATCCGGCGTCGTTCATTCATGGACTCGACTGCTACGGCAATATCGATCCGGCTGATTATCCACTCTTTCCTCTCCGAATCAAAAAAGTTCTTCATCACGCAATCGCGATGCTCGTAAGCTTCGATTTCGCATACTTCATCCTCCGGAAATACGAGCCCCGAGATGCAGAAGTCTGCTTGCATTAAACAATCGTAAGGCAGCTTCTCCGTCCGAATTCCCCAATCGGCCAAACGGTTCATCACCCAAGCGCCGTCCTCCTCGTACTTCGGATGAAAAGCAAAGCGTAAACTCTCTCCGCCGTAACCCGATTCATGCAAAAGAATGCGAATCTGCTCTGGCTGGACTGGCTCAAGCTCCTGCGAGTCATTCTGCTCCGGCCTAAAGCCAAACGCGGGGATCGCCCTTTCGCCGCCAAGCTCGTCGATCATCTCCTGCGGGTGCAGTATCCGGCGTACAGCCTGGCGGAAGGGCTCGGACTGCTGTGGCCCTTGGGCAGCAACGTTCCAATTCAGAAGAACGCAGCCTTGGCAGATCTTCTCAATCTCCTGCCACTCTTCCTTCGTGCTTTCCCGGTCCATCCTCATCGTATCCAGACTATGATGCACCTTCGCAAGCTTATCGATCTCTTGACTGCAGTCCTCCGGCATGATAACGACTTCCACTTCATCCAGATAAGGTCTGCCCTGAAAATAAGCATCATGGGCATCCAGCCTAATTCGACCGTTCATCCACTTCGTGAGCTGGAAAGGACCCGTCCCAATCGGCTGATTCCAAAACTTCTCCTCTTCCATGCCGGCAAATTCGAATGGAATAATACCCGTAGCAGCTGAGCACATAAATCGATCGAAGATCCGGTTCTCTCGGTTAAGCTTGATCCGTAGCACGCGAGAACCAATCGTCTCTATGCTTTTAACCTCTCGCAATAGCCAGCTATTCGCCGTTTCCCCCTGAAGTCGTTGGAAAGTAAACTGCGCGTCTCTTGAGGTTAGCTCCTGGCCGTTATGGAAACGGACGCCTTTACGGAGATAAAACGTCCACTCCGTGGCATCCGGATTTGAACTCCAGGAGTGGGCGAGCATTGGCACAATCTTCCCCAGTTGCTCGTCAAACCTTAACAGTCGGTCAAAAATCTGGCGAATCAGGTGGGAATCAAAGGAGTAAAGCAGATCGGCTGGATCAAGCGTCAGGGGTGCTTTTAATACGGGGAAGATCAGTGAATCCCGACATTGCTCACCTTCTCCCGTCTCTTCTTTCTTATAGCCGAACTGATTGTCGAGCCATTCCAGAAACTTGATTCTGGCATTCGTACCGTTGCCGTATTGTGTAATAAGATCAAAAGCGCGCTTGTAATCCCCTTGTTCCGATGTATGTGTGGCAAACTCCAATAGATAGGGTTCTTTGGCGGCATGAAATACGATTTTGGACCGGTGGCCTCTGCCTACTCCCGGGAGCCAATCAATCAGCTGCTCGCTTTGCAGTTTCTTGAGAATAAGCTTGGCGTTACGCGGCGTGCAGTATAACATTTCGGATAATTCCTCAAGAGCAACCTCGACAGGCTCCGCTTCGCCTCCGAAGCGTTCATATAACGTAAGATATCTCTCATCCAGCAACATGTCTGCAGCCCTCCCTAGCTTTCATTCAGGATAAGAAGTTGGGGCAAGTATACACTTCTTTCAAGCGTTTGGGTAGCATGAAGCTCGCATTCCTTACAGAGCTGTAACAGGAAAAAAGCCGCTGATCGGCGGCTTCCTTTAAATTTTATTTGAGCTAGCTGTTGGCACAATCTAGAATGAGCCTCGCAGCTCCGCTTAAAAGAACTTACCTATGAATGAACCAGGAGACTAGAAAAAGCAATGCGCCAAGAATGATAACCGCGTAGAAGAAATAAGAGAACCACCGCAATGCCTTTGGCATGCTTTTTAAATCCGCCCGTTGATTCGGAAGCCCCATAATCTTCTGATAATGATCCGTAGCTTCATTAAAGGATACGACGGAGGATGTAGTCGTTGATTCCTCCTTCTTTAATTCTTCCTTCTCCTTCATGGTTAATCCCCCCTTTAATTGGTGAACGGTAAGAGATCTCGAGGCTGCACTTGCTCAGTCTTGCTTAACTTCATCCTATGCTGCCCGGAATCATAGTCGTAATGCCACACCTCGATAAACGCCTGCCCTCCGCCTTCGCCGCCCGTAATGACAAGCTCATTATTGCCGGACACCTGCAGCGGATAATGCGGATGCTGGAAGAAGCTGTTCGTGAGCTGTCCCGTCTCATCTTCGAAGGTAACGGGAAAAACCTGCCCGTCCTCCACTCCAAAAAGATAAGCTTCAAGCGCATGGCAATCCGTATAACGCGGATAGTACGTAAAAAAATCGGTATCTCCGATTGTGAGCATTTGCAGATTAATCGTTTCGTCGGTTGGCTCAATAATCTCCAGGTCTTCAGGAAAAGACAATACATTCACGGGAGTCCCCCCGGCTGCAGGTTTCCAAATTGCCTCATAATCCCCCGTCCAGCTTAAATCGGTTTCGAGCCCGTAGCAGCTAGGAGCACCTAGCACAGCTACCGTCGCTTGACTTTTTGGTTGTATCATTAGTGTGCCTGCCTGATGGGAAGCCACCGCTCTTACCGAGAGATCTTTCTTGACCGTATCCGTATTTTCCGGGTTATCTGATTCTACAGACCCTTCAGCTGCACCGGCTGACGGAGTAATTTGCGGGATTACCGCTTTCTCCGTTTGAACAGAGCATGCCGTAAGCCATACGGCTAGCCCTACCAGTATACTCATTTTAAGCTTCATCAACGTTCCTCCGGCTGTATCTCTTCACACTATATTCGGCAAACCAAAAGCTAACCCCTTTAATTTCCACACTTAAATTTCGAATAATCGACTGCAATCGGACAAGCAAGAACTCTGTCGAAAATTCTTCTAACGGCCAGGCTTAAAGAATATTTATATACAATGTTGGTTTTTAAGATAACCTTTCGGATTAATTCCCTATAAAAAGGAGGTATCCACACTCGCAATGCCAGCTACAATTACGGGAATTGTTTTTAACGATTTGAACCATGACGGGATATTTACCGTCGGAGAACCCGGAATACCAGGTGCATTCGTCGTCTTGTTTAGCAGTACCGGCGGTACCTGCACGCCTGTGCAAACCGATGCGGCGGGCAGTTACAGCTTTTCGATCACCGCAGCAGGGACGTATACGGTGTATGAGACCGTTGGCAATCCCGGTTCAACCTGTCCCCCGGTTGCTTTTTCCCAGCCTGCAGGTTTTACCATGTCCAATGGACCTCGCAAGTTAACGTTAACCGTTACAGCGGCTCAGGTTACGGGGAACGCCGTGCTCAGCGGCAATAACTTCAGTCATGACACGATTAATAACCCGTTAGGCTGCACCACGAGTATGATTCAATTTTCCGGTCGTCCTTCTATCTGGTACAACATTAATATCGTTACGGGCTCTGCCGTTGTTCAAGGAACCGTCAGCCCGCCTGTCGATATTAACGGCATTGGCTATAATTCGCTTGATAATTACATCTATGGCTATGATCAATTAAATAACCGTATCGTCCGCGTAGACAACAACGGAAATGTCATCACCCTGTCTCCTCTTCCGCCTGGCCTGCCCGTAGACACTTACAATGTCGGAACATTCGATTTGAACGGATTCCTGTATCTGTTCGTTAATAATGAGACAAGATTTTATGTCGTTGATCTTCGACCGAATTCCGCGACGTTCATGAAGCTTGTCAATCCGGCTAACGGCTTTCTGGAGCAGACTAGCAACTTTGGAGTAGCTTTGAGCCGCGCACTCAACTCCAGCGACTGGGTATACCGGCCGCAGGACGGCAATTTGTATGCCATAACGCCAGCTGGGCTAATGCAGCGAATTGCGCCAACCACGGGGACAATTACGAATATAACAACTACGCCTTTAAATACGGGGCCTTTTGGAGCGGTTGCCCTTGATGCAACAGGTACGATTTATGCCATTTCGAATAACGACGGGAATATATACCGTTATACCATTTCCGGCAATACATCTGCCGCAAGCCGGTTCTCTTCAACGGTCTCTTCTTCCTTCAACGATGCTACTATGTGCGCACTAGCTACTATTAATCTGGACTTTGGCGATGCGCCGGATGTTGCTGCGGGCAATGGACCGGACAACTATTCTACGTTGCTTTCCTCCGATGGTCCTCGTCACGGACTCGTTAACAATCTGTTTCTGGGCACCAGAGTTACGGCTGAGACGGATGCCCATCAAAACTTTGATGCAACCGGCGATGATTTGACGCAAGGCATTCAAGACGATGGCGTGGTTTTGCCTTTGCCCATTTTGATTGCAACTTTAGGATTCTATTCCTTCCCCGTGACCGTTACTAATACGACAGGTATATCGGCTAATCTGTATGCGTGGGTAGATTTTAACGGGGATGGCATTTTCCAAGAGGAAGAGGCTTCTCCTGTATTGACGATACCTTCGATTCCCGGCACTCAAACCTATGAGCTTCATTTCTTCCCTGCTTTTGGCGTGACTCCTAGCTCGGACCACACCTTTGTTAGAATACGTCTAACAACCGATACGCTGGTGAATGCGAATCCGCCGGGACAGCTTGCAGATACCCGAAGCTTGGGCCCGGCTACAGACGGGGAAGTTGAGGATTATATTGTTTTTGTCCAGAAGGCTGTTGAAATCTTTATTAACAAAACCGTTGAGCCAATGGAAGCATTGCCCGGGCAGGTCATCACCTATACTTTCTCGATCAAAAATCCGGCGCCTTTCCCGCTTACCAACGTTCACATTGAAGATTCGCTTCTTGGTCTGGTCGATATTATCTCTTTCCTTCCTCCTGAATCGACTGTCGAACTGCACGCCACTTATGTCATTCCGCCCGGTACTCCAGCTGGCTCCATTATCGTTAATACGGTATTGGCGATATCGGATCAAACCCTCCCTGTTCAGGATCAAGCCGAAGTTATCGTGCTCCCTGATTACCAGTTATCTATTACAAAATCGTCTGACCGTCTCACCGTCCCTCCCGGCGATACGGTTACCTATCAGATTGTCGTCACCAACTTATCCAATGCTCCAGTTACCAATATTGTCGTTAAGGATGATCTTGTTGGCTTTACGGATGTAATCCCCTCGCTTGCCGCCGGCGAATCCCGCTCCTTTAATGTACTGTTCCTTGTTCCTGCCGGCACTTTAGCAGGCACCGTCTTCAATAACCTGACGGTTGCTACTTCCAATGAAGCGCCGCCTGTATCCGATACCGCAACGATAGTCGTTCCGCCAGTTCTGGAAATTTATCTGGTCAAATCGGTTAATCCTCAGGTTGCCGCTCCGGGAGAAACCGTTATCTATACGATAAACGTAACGAATGCGGGTAATGATAGACTTACGAATATCCGCATCACCGATCCCGTACTGAATGTTGACCAGATTTACGAGGCGATAGATCCTGGAGACTCGATCATCATTACGGTTCCTTTTGTCATTCCGGACAATGCCCTGCAAGGCGAGACCATTGTGAATATCGCATCCGTTACGACGGACCAGATTGGACCTGCCCAGTCGGATGCCGTTGTGAAAGTGCTGGGACAGCCGGATATCTCGCTCTCCAAATCGGTTTCACCTCCGCAGGCTGCGCGAGGGGATCAAGTTACGTACACTTTGGTCGTTGCAAATACCGGTAATACCGTTTTGTCCGATGTACGGTTATCCGATCCTTTGATTGGATTAGACGAAGTGATTGGCACTTTGGGAATTGGAGATCAGCGAACGGTCAGCTTCCCGTTTATCGTCCCGGAGTTGTCCGTAAACCCGTTCGTAAACGCAGCTGCCGTATCGGGTACGTTTGAGACTCTAACCGTATCGGACATCGATGACGCTTCCCTGGAAATATTAAATCAAGCACCTTCCATTGCGGTTGACAAATCCGTCGACCAGATTCAAGCGATTGCTGGCAGTACGGTACATTTTACGTTCACCGTGACAAATACCGGAAACTCCACGCTCTCCAATGTGGTTATTTCTGATCCGCTGCTTGGTTATGTGAATACCATTGAATTCCTTGAGCCTGGTGTGTCCGTAACCGAGACCGTTCCATTCCTGATTCCTCCAACCGCTGCGGCCGGAACAATCATCAATAATACAGTAATAGTCACTTCAACAGAAACCGCGCCTCAAGAAGAATCCGTCAATGTAACGGTAGTGGGAGTTCCCGAGCTCTCGATTACGAAAACACCAAGCGTGGAAAACGCGCTTCCTGGCGCTACAGTCATCTATACCATAACGGTTGCGAATACTGGCAATGTTCCGCTGACCAATGTTTTAGTCCAGGATGCTTTACTGGGGCTGAGTGTCGTTATCCCCACTCTCGGGATAGGAACATCTGAATCCTTTACGCCTTCATTCGTCATTCCGGTAGGTACGCCAATTGGCTCGGTTATTCAAAATCGCAGTACGGCCGCTTCCGATCAGACCGATACGACAGATACTACCGCAAATGTGCTTGTAGACCCTTTGCCTCCGGTTTTGACCGTTACCAAAACACCGGACAGGGAAATTGTTTCCCCCGGCGACACCGTTACTTATACGATTACGGTTGCTAATGCGGGGACGGTTGTATTGACAGGTGTTGAACTCAGGGATGATACCATTGGGGTAGCGAGTGCTATCGGTACTCTTAACCCTGGTGAAAGCCGGACGCTTGCGTTCCCTTACGTTGTGCCTTCAAGCATTCTGCCGGGTACAGTCATTGTGAATACAGCAGTTGCCACGTCCGATCAGACCAATCCCGAAGAAGGAATCTCTACGGTTACCGTAGATCCGACCGCATCGCTTCAAATCAGTAAAATATTTGAGCCAGCCGAGGCACCGCCAGGTCAGACGGTAACAGCCGCCATCCGCGTTCAAAATACGGGGAATGTAGAATTAACCAATGTCATCGTAACGGACGCTATTCTCGGTTTTAACTCAACTATTCCAACACTGCCCGTTGGTTCGGTCTATATCATTCCTCTTCCGTTTATCGTGCCAATCGCTCCGGCTGGAACCGTGCTGTCCAATACGGCAATCGCAACATCAACCGAGACGGGAGAGTCTTCTTCGACTGCAACGCTTATCGTACAGCCTGATTTTGTGCTTAACCTGACCAAAAGTGTCGAGCCCTCGGTCGCTTTGGCCGGAGACACGGTCACCTTCACCTTTTTTATCCAAAATAATTCAAACACATCGCTCACAAACTTGCGCTTCGTAGATGAATTACTGGGAATAAACGAAACTGCGGATACAATCCCACCCGGATTCTCTATTCAGCTATCCCGGACATTTACCATTCCTGCAGGTACCCGCGGCGGGACCGTTCTCACCAACACAGCCGTTCTAAGTTCGAATGAGACTCCTCCTGTTACCGCATCCGCCAATGTGACCATCCCGGCGGATCCGAAACTGGAGATCGCCAAGACCGTATTTCCTCCAATCGCATTGCCTGGAGAAACCGTCTTTTTCCGTATGCGCGGACAAAACACGGGTAATGTTCCTTTAACAAACATCCGGGTCTCCGATCCGTTGCTTGGGATTTTTGGCACCGTCGTATCACAGGACGTTGGCGAAGCGTTGACGCTTATCTTCCCTTTCACAGTTCCGGAAAATGCAGTCCCAGGTACTCCGATCGTGAATACGATATTGGCGGAATCGTCCCAAATTGGACTGGTACGCGCAGATGCAGTCCTGCGGGTCATTGGAGCACCTCTTGTCGTAACAAAAAATGCCGATTCCACTACGATTTTTGTAGGCGATAAGGTGAGATTTACGATAACGGTGACGAATGTGAGCGATTTGCCGATTAACGATGTGACTCTACATGATGTACTTCAAGAGGGAACCCTATTTATACCAAACAGCGTGGATATTAACGGCAGAAGCGTAAGCAATGCGGATCCGGCACAGGGCATACCGCTAGGCAATCTGTCTTCCGGCCAGTCCCTGACCGTCAGATTCAGAGCCGAGCAGTCGCTCCTGCCGCCTGATGAGCAGGTCGAGAACCAAGCCTCCGTCAGCTTCAGAATAGACGATTTATTGCGGCGGCTTACCATACGTTCCAATCTTCTTGTATTACGCGTGGAACAAGAGGAGGAGTAAGAGGACTATAACGCCATCGGGTAATACTGATGGCGTTATTTTTTGATGCGAGGCTAACGAAACTATGTTAATCTATTTGCCCGAAACTGGCTGTGAGGGAAATCTAACGAAGCCTGATATCACTATTTACCGCGAATAAGCGCTATGATGCCTGAAAATGGTCGTATAACGTTATGAAGTTTCGTTAGATTCCAGAGGCAGCCGCATTCAGGCAATTAAGGCTATAGTTTCGTTAAAAATCATAACGCCGATGATTGGGCAGGCCACCGGGAACCTTTCACAACTATCGGCTATGTTTCTTCGTTGATCGTACCGGCCTCCGCCCTCTTCGTTATCCGATAATGGCTTGGCGACATGCCGTTATGCTGTTTGAACATTTTGCTGAAATGGTATTCCTCGTAATACCCGCACAGCTTGGCCACTTGATTGATAGGATAATCGGTAAAGACAAGATAACCGCATGCCTGCCGGTTGCGTATATGATCCAAATATGGTTTGGGTCCCATCCCCGTATGCTTCAGGAACATCTTGCGAAGATACGAAGGAGAAATGCTGTATGCTTTGGCCAATTGTTCGATTCGCAAATTTTCTTTGTAGCTGCTTTCCAGGGTTTGTTTAATCTTCTCATAAGAAGCAAAAACGCCCGACTCGTCGATATTCCAATCCGGCTCCTTGCTGTGCTGCAATTTGTTCAGTAACAGCAGCAGCTGGGATTCGGGAACGCTGGAGCCATCCGCTATTCGCGCAGCCCAGCTCTGATTGATTTCTCGGAACCACGCGCCAAGCTCTTCGGCTTGCGGATCTCCGTATCGACTTAGAAAAGGGAAGCTCAATTTACCAACCGGCATCGCATTCTTCCATACCGCCTCGTATACAAGCTCCGCGCAATCGAACAACACCATGGTCATACGAAGCGGCGCCTCCGGATCCGAGCGCATGGACATCTCCAATCCCGGCCTTAAATACGCCAGCATGCCCGCCTCAACTTGATGCTCGGTGTTCGTCAGGAAGGTCCCTCTCCCCTCATGTATCCAATAGAAGCTATGCACATTCACAAGGTTTCGAATATCCTTCCAGCCGGGATACGTTGATTTATCGAGAATGAGGTGGATATGGATAACAAGATGTTTAGTTGTTTGGCTAAGGTCTGTCATCATGCATAACCTCCTAGAATCGATCAGTAGATAAACAGGCTCGAAAATGACATGCGATTCTCGGTTTCTTCCATTCAGCTGCCCGAACCGACATGCTATATTATCCATATTATCAGACGATTACCACACCGGCTATGAATAGCTGAAGCTTAAGGAGGATCCGCATTGATTCGTACTTTTCCGGAGCATCATATTCGTAAAACAATGCTGTTAGACGGGCCATGGGACTTTGTCAAAGATCCCGAAAATACGGGACAGCAAAAGAAGTGGTTCGAGCGATTTCCACATGCCGGGAAATCTCTCTATGTGCCTTCCTGCTGGAATAACGAACTTCATTTGTATGATTACGAGGGTATCGCCTGGTACAGGAAAAAGCTGCGGACCGAAGATACTCAGCATGTCCGGCTTATATTCCATGCCGTATTAGGCCATGCCGATGTCTATCTCGATGGACAACATCTTGGTTACCATTATGGCGGATATACGCCGTTCGAATTTATTCTCCCCTCCCTGCCTGCCGGGGAGCATGAGCTGATTGTCCGGACAGACAGCACGCTCGACCGCTTGACCATTCCGACCGAAGTAGTCGACTGGTTCCATTACGGCGGTATTATTCGCTCGGTTGAGCTACAGACCTTACCGGATATCTATATCGATAAATTCGCGATAAATTATTTGCTGGATGGAGCTGCTGCCGACATAAAGATTCAAGTCCGTTTCTGCTCACTATCTCAAACCGATGAATCCGCTCTTTTCACGTTATCCGAAGGCAATCAGTTGATTCGCTCGGAACAAGTTCGCGTGGGAGCCGGACAAACGGAAGAGCTTGAATTCGAATTCCAATGGATTGACGTCCGGTTATGGAACCCTGGACGGCCGGAGCTCTATCTTTTCCGGGCTGGCATCGAACAAGACGACAAATATGAACGGATTGGTTTCCGCAAAATCGAAACAAAGGATCACCGAATATTAATCAATGGTGCTCCCGTCTATCTAAGAGGCATTAATCGGCATGAGGAGCACCCGGAATGGGGCTTCGCCTTCCCTCCCAAGCTTATGCAGAAGGATCTGGATATCATTCTTGAGCTTGGCTGCAATACGGTTCGCGGCTCCCATTATCCTCAAAGTCCGTATTGGCTGGATATGCTGGATGAGAACGGGATCATTTTCTGGAGCGAGATTCCGATTTGGGGAGCTATGCTGCCGAACGAGACCGTCTGCGAACCTCTATTTCAGAATCGTGCGTTAACGATGATGGAAGAGATGGTCCATATGCATATCCATCACCCCTCTGTTGTATTCTGGTCCGTTCATAACGAGATCGATTCAAGAACGCAAGACGCTTACGAGCTGACCAAGAGGATGGTTGAGCTCGTGAGGAAGCTGGACTCCAGCAGACTCGTTACCTATGCCACCATGCATCCGCTGGAGGATGTCCTGCTTCCGCTCTTTGACGTCATCGGCATCAACAAATATTATGGCTGGTATGAAGGCCAGGTTGAAGGCTTTAAGGATATGCTTCAACAGTTCCATAAGCGTGCGGAACAATTGGGTGCGGGAGATAAGCCAATATTAATGACCGAATTCGGCGGCGCCGGGATCTTTGGCGATGTCGGCTGGGAGCCAAGGCTGTTCAGCGAGGATTACCAGGCGCATATCGTTACTGAAGCGCTTGGCATTTTTAGAGAGGATCCTCGCATAGGAGGCACTTATATTTGGCAATTTGCGGATATCCGGGGTGATCTGAAGAGCAGCGGCAGGCATTTCCGCGACCGGGCGCGCAGCTTTAATAACAAAGGTCTGGTCAACGAATACCGCAAGCCAAAACAGTCTTTCCGCGAAGTGCGCCGCATCTACCGGGCTTGGAGCGAGCAGGATCAATAGAAAGCAAAAGAGACAGCCGGAGCCGGCTGTCTCTTCTGTTAATTTACGATTTCTGCATACGGAACGTGTTTCCTTCTATTTCAACGCCGCTGCAGCTTTCTAGCATGAAAAGCCCGCTGGAATCCGGCTCTTCTACGCTTTCGCCTAACTGGTCGACCAGAACCTCGTTTCGGCGGAAAACAAGCCCTTCCGTACTCCGCGCCGAAAGCAGCGCAGTTCGTGAGACTTCAAACCGATTACCCTCTATTCTGATGTTTCGGTGCACCGGTACTTCTGCCATCGAAAACTCGTTCTCGGGAGCGACTAGGATAATCGGATGCTCTATCCCGCCGCTGTCCTCAAAATGATTCCCCGTAATCAGCAAATCATTAACCGCACCCGATTCATACCATGAATTCGCATCGGCCGCGACCAGGATACCGTTCATGTGTATGCCTTCGAACCTGTTATCCCGAACAATCGTCTTTCTTGGCGACGTTACCAATATGCCGCGGGTCGGAATGCGGGCAAAATGGTTCCTCTCAATTACGATCTCCGGGGTCCACGTCAGATTCTCAATAACATCTTGCTCCCCATGCAGGATGGGAGCCGGCTGTTCCAAGGTCAGGAGGAGCTCGCGCGGATTAAGCCTCTCTACCGCGGCAACCCTTCCGGCAGCATAGGATGCAAGACTGTCCGCGCTGACAAAAGCGACTTCGTCACCGGGGAAGAAAGCCTGAAATCCATACGTTTGCGGATGCATGAATCTTACCTGTACTTGATCCGGTGCCGGTTGGCCGACAATACGCAAATAAGTACCATGAATGTTGATCGCATCGTCATGGGCACCTGCAAACCTGCTGTCCGTAATGGAAATAAGCCCCCGGCAGCCGGATAAATGGATAAAATCGGCGAATCCCGTTACCGTTCTTCCACTCTCAAGGCGCGGCGCCAATTCCAGATTCGTAAAGGTCAATTCTTCGCTGAACTGGCCAACAACGCCTAATCCATGCATAAAATGAATTCCCAGGCCGTTCAGGCGAACCCGCCTGCAGCCTGCAATCAGAACGCCAACCTGATCGCGTATGCCATCGCGCATTTGAACGGTTATCCCGGGCAGGACATCCGGTAAGGCATTTTCAGCAAAATGGTATCTGAGGCGACGACTGCCGAGTTCCTCAACGTGCTCTGCCTGTGAAGGCCAATCGTCCACCCTCCAGGTACGGTTTGCGACTATGTCGCAGTGCTGAACCGGTCCCTCACGAAAAGTCCAGCCTTCCCCCACCCAAGTAAGCTGTCCGTCCTCCAATTTGTAATGCGAGTCCGGATGCACGCGAACGTCGACCTCGTATTCTCCGCACCGCTCCACTGTCATCTCGGTCACGGTCGGCCGGGCATAATCGAAGCGCAAATTGCTAATCTCCATATTCTCGCAGCCATCCAGCAGCAGCATCGTTTGTTTGCCGTGGATAACAAACAGGGAGCCGTTCCCCTCCAGCGTAAAGTTGCGAAGACCTTTCATCCACAAGGCGACGGTTCGCGTGATATCGGGATTCTCTTCTTCGCTGGCTGTATTGGTAATATAATAAGCGGCTTTGTCTGCATGCTCCGGATAAAAATGATAGGTTCCGAAAGGCACCTCCAGAACGATTGGGCCATCTTGAGCGCCCGCTGCCTCAAGCGCAAGCCGTAAAATGCTACCCGCGTTCTCTCGCAAATGCTCAGCGTCGCCAAAGTCCCCCAGAGAAATCACCTTAACGGAAGCTAAATTCGAATTTTCGTGTATCGTCATGCCTATACCCCTAACTTTTAATTACCGGAATGAGATCCCTTAACGTCCCTATTGTATAGGTGGGTTTAATCTCGTCCGAGACGGATACTGCCCTGCGATTATAGAAGCAGAAGTCGATTCCGGCGTTTTGAGCTCCGTGGTAATCGTCGCTTAACGAATCTCCTACAAAGAGAACCTCGCGATTTGACAGCTTTAGCTCCTCTAGAGACAGATCAAAGATTTCTTTTCCCGGTTTCCGTACGCCCGCTTCATCCGAGACGATGATGGAATGAAATTTTTCATAGATTTGACCGGCAGCGAGTCTCTTCCGTTGTGCCAAGCCTAATCCATTCGAGATAATGCCCAGCTTATGCGTCGCATGAACCTGTTGAAGCACCTCTTCCGCATCAGGTTCAAAATAACAAGTATTGCAAAAGTGGTTCCAATAGGTGGAAGATAGCTTCTCATAGGCTGAATCATGAAGGCTAATCGTATCGCGGAACGAATGAATAAGCACGTCTTCAATTGTTCGATGGGGTCCCCGCTTATGAACGAAGTCCATCCAATGCTTGAAGTTGTGTCCCAGATACGTTGGCCAAAATGTATTCCAGCTCGCTTCATCGTCCAGATTCAGATGATGTTCGCGAACCGTCCTTCTCATGCATTCCGCTTCGCTATAGGTATAGTCCAATAAGGTATTATCCAGATCGAAAATAATCGCTTTATACATAGAAGCGTCCTGATTTACCATTCCGCAATGCTGCCGTCACGGTGGCGCCACACCGGATTTCTCCAATTATGCCCGACAGCGGCCATTTGTCTTACATGCTCTTCGTTAATTTCAATTCCGAGGCCAGGGCCTTGGGGGATTGTCACATGACCGTCTTGATATTCGAATACGGCCGGATCCTTCAGATAATCAAGTAAATCTCCCGTCTCGTTATAATGAATGCCAAGGCTTTGTTCTTGGATAAAAGCGTTATGGGAGGTCGCATCCACCTGTAGACAAGCGGCCAATGCGATTGGTCCAAGCGGACAGTGAGGCGCGAGCGCCACATCGTAGGCTTCCGCCATCGAGGCGATTTTTTTGCATTCGGTAATTCCGCCTGCATGCGACAGATCCGGCTGGATAATATCCACTGCCCCATCGCTGAGCAGCTGCTTAAAGTCCCAACGCGAGAACATCCGCTCGCCGGTCGCAATCGGAATAGACGTATGCTTGGTAAGTTCCTTGAGAGCTTCATTATTTTCCGGCAACACCGGCTCTTCGATAAACATCGGACGGTACGGCTCTAATTCCTTGGCCAGAATCTTGGCCATCGGCTTATGGACACGCCCATGGAAATCGATTCCGATCCCAATGGACGATCCAACCGCATCCCGCACGGCTGCAATTCGGGCAACGGCCTCATCGATTTTGTCATAGGAATCAATATATTGAAGCTCCTCCGTACCATTCATCTTCACGGCGGTAAATCCGGCGGCAACGATTCTTTTCGCTTCTTCAGCCACCTCGGCCGGACGGTCTCCGCCAATCCAGGAATATACGCGCATGGTATCGCGACAGGCACCCCCCAGCAACTGATAGATTGGAGCGTTATAGAATTTCCCTTTTATATCCCACAGGGCTTGGTCGATTCCGGAGATCGCACTCATCAGAATTGGGCCTCCCCGATAAAATCCCGAACGATACATCATCGACCAATGATCTTCAATCCGCATCGGATCTTTGCCGATCAAATATTCCATCAGCTCGTGAACGCAAGCTTTTACCGTTTCGGCACGGCCTTCTACGATTGGTTCGCCCCATCCCGTAATTCCTTCATCCGTTTCAATCTTCAGGAACAGCCAACGCGGCGGAACTTGAAACAACTCATAGCTTTGGATTTTCATAATGTCCTCCCGGAAAGTGAGTGATTGAAATTCAGCAGTTGTGAAAGCGGTCACAATATCGTTGAAACAGCTTCAGCTATCTTATTCTTCACCGGTGTGGCAATTCCCCCTTCAGCCAAAAAGAAAAACGTGCTCATCCAACAGGACGGCACGTTTCGCGTTTAATAATGAATCATATGGGCAATAACCATCAGAACCGCTCCGATTACGATCCACATACACATCAGCGGCCAGAAGAATTTTACCCACTTCTGATACGGAATGCCGGACACCGCCAGACTTCCCATGAGTGCCGAAGAGGTCGGCAGGATCATATTCGAGAAGCCGTCGCCAAGCTGGAAGGCAAGTACGGTCGTCTGGCGCGTCACTCCGATGAGATCCGCTAGCGGTACCATGATTGGCATTGTAGTTACGGCCATCCCGGTCCCCGATGTAATAAAGATGTTCATGACGTTCTGGAACAAGTACATGCCAAGCACCTGCACCGGACCCGGCAGCTCGCCAACCAGAGTTGATAAGCCGTATACAAGGGAATCGATAACGCTGCCTTGATCCAATACAACCATAATCCCGCGGGCAAAACCGATAATTAACGCTCCGTAAGTAATCGCCTTTGCGCCTTTTACGAATTCCGAAGCAATACGGCTTGGTCCGTATCCCGCGCAAAATCCGCTGACGACACCCATCGTCAAGAACAAGGCGGCAAGCTCCTCCATCCACCAGTCCTTCTTCGATACTCCCCAGATCAGAGTAGCAAAGCCTGCGATGACAACCGCCAAAGTCAGATAATGCTTAAGCTGCATGCGGGGAAGCTTGTTCAGATCTAGCTCTTTCGTCTCGACTTCCTTTTCAAGCTCGCTGACAAGGCTTTTCTCCGGATTCGAACGAACCTTGCCGGCATAGCGTACGATATACAAGCTTGTTACCGTAATGAGACAGAGCAGAAGGATAATCCTTAGCCATGCCCCCGAGAATAACGGAACCTCGGCAATGGCTTGCGCAAGTCCTACATTAAACGGATTAAGAATCCCTGCCGTAAAACCGCTTGCGGCACCCAGCGAGACCATTGCCGTTCCGGTAAGCGCATCAAAGCCAAGAGCTCTCGCAACGGCAATTCCGATCGGCACGAATACCATGACTTCCGTCGACATGCCCATCGTAAATCCGGCAACCGAGAACAGCATAATAAAGATCGGGATGACCCATCTGCCTTTATTGGCGAAGTTTCTAGCAACCCTGCCCGTAATGGCTTCAATCGTCCCCGTCGAAGAGATGATCTCGAACGTGCCGCCAATAATAAGGATGAAAAAGACGACGTCAGCGGAATCAACAAGTCCGTGAACGATGGCTTTAGGGATGCTTACCAGGCTTACTGGGCTGGCATCAACTTCATGATAGGAATTCGGCACAACCAGCGTTTTGCCCGTTGCCTGATCTTCGGCCCGTTCGAATTCGCCTGCCGGAACCACGTAAGTCAAAGCGGCCGCAACAAATACGAGAAAAATAAGAATGACATACGTATGAGGCATCTTAAACCATTGCCGGGATGTCGATTTAGTCGGATCTTTCATTGTTTTATCCCCCATTTTTAGAATTGCTCCACTCTTCAAACTCTGCGCGGACGAGCCTTAATGCGTCACGATCCGAACAGAGATCATAAGCGGTCATAGCCAGAGCTTTCGCCGCTTGGTTCAGTAGAATCATTCCTTCCTCCGAACCGGCAAGACGCGCGAATTCCGGCGTATGCGTCGTAGCTTCCCCAAGCCGGATATAAGGATGGATAACTGCCGTCATTTGACTGACGTTGCCAATGTCCGAGGAACCAACGCCGCCCTTCTGCGGAGGATCGTTTACCTCAAGGCCAAGCTCTTCCTCCAGATTGCGGGCGAATAAGCCTGCTAATGCTTTATTATTGTTCCGCTCGGCATAGATCAGACCTTCCTTAATCTCGACCGCTGCCCCTACGCCCTCTGCCGCGCAGCGGACGGCTCGGTATACTTTTTCCCTGACGATCTCCAGTTCCTCCACGGTGGACGCTCGCAAAATAAACACCATTTCGGTCAGCTCGGGCACAACGTTAGGCGCGTCTCCGCCCTTCGTAATAATACCGTGGATCCGGACATCCTCCTTCATAAACTGGCGCAAGGAGTTAATTGCCACATAGGCGTTGACAAGAGCATCCAGGGCGCTTATTCCTTTTTCCGGCGAAGAGGACGCATGGGCCTGTCTCCCGTGGAAAGTAAACGTAGCATCCACGCATGCAAGCGCGCCGCGCAGCACCATCGTTTTGTTCTGCGGATGCACCATCATGGCCGCGTCTACCTCGTCAAACACCCCGTCGTTGCACATGATGATTTTGCCGCCGCCTTCCTCTTCGGCAGGCGTGCCAAGTACGATGATTTTACCGGGCAGCTCCGGGAAAGTACTTTTTAGCGCGAGAGCTGCGCCAACCGCCGCCGTTCCGATCAAGCTGTGGCCGCAGCCGTGGCCAAGTCCCGGAAGCGCATCGTATTCGGCCAGCAGCGCTATTGTAGGTCCGCCCGTTGTCCCTTCCCAAGTTGCCCGGAACGAAGTATCAAGACCCGAAATCCCCTTTTCCACCGCAAAACCCGCTTCAATCAGCGGCTCCGTTAGCCATTGCTGCGCTTTATGCTCGTGAAAGCTAAGCTCCGGATTCGCATGAATGCGAAGAGACAGCTCACGCAGCTGCGCATCACGCGTATCTACCGCCTGCGCAATCCGTTGTTTGGATTCTTTGTTGCTCATCAAGTCGTTCCCACCTGTTCTAAAAAATCCGTATATTTATGCATCAGTATGTATCAAATAATAAGGAAACCTGCCTGATAAGTACAATTAATTGTTTTTTGGGGATGCGCATAACTTTTTTTATGGGTCTTGGGAAAATAAAAAAGCCCCGCATGCTCTCATGCAGGACTTCATGTGCTTAAATGCTCGTTCGTCATAAAATCAACGAATCTATCTACTATTGCCAGCTCGCGCGTCTGATTCCGGTAGAACATCCATGTATTTCTGCGGATCGGCTCACCGTTCTTCAGCTTTAGTTCAAGCGAATGCAAACCGTCCTCCGGTGATACAAATACGCCAGGCACGATCGAAAAGCCAAGCCCTTGCTTGACCATTTCCTTGCAAGTCTCGTAGGCATCAACCTGCATGGCTATGTTTGGAGGTACCTGATAATGCTCATGCCACCATTTCTGAATGGTATTGCCCAATGTCGATGCGGATGCGCGTACCGTCTTGGACTTGGGGTCGTTGTAATGGATATGCGGCAGCTCCGGAAGCCGATCAAGATCGATTGGTTCATGGGAAATCAGACAGATGGGCTCGTCATGAAGCAGCTCCTTCGCTTCCTGCCACTCGTAATTCCCGCGCACGATTCCTATATGAATCTCCTGCTCGGTTAACAAATCGAGAATCTCCGAGCTTAAAGCGCAGGTGACATGAAATTGCACTTCGGGATACAGATCCTTGAACTTGCTAAGCAGAGGCGGCAGCTTGTATAAGCCGTAATAGCTGGCTACTCCTAGACGAAGCGTGCCTTTTACGTGACTCCTCATATTAAGAAGATAATCCTTCATCGCTGCCATCTCGTCGCGCATCTTCCTGGCAAACGTGGCCAGCGCCTCGCCTTCCGGCGTTAAATACGTGCCTTTCGCATGCTTGACAATAAGCGGAACGCCGAATTCCCGCTCCATCTGCTGAATCCGGTACGTTAAGGCAGGCTGCGTCATATAGAGCTTTTCCGCCGCTTTCGTCAAGCTATGTTCCTCGGCTACGTATTGCAGAATAACCGCGTCTTTATCGTCCAATCCTTAACAAGCTCCTTTTTAATTCCTTGGATAACTGACATTCATAATATCCATAAACGGGACTTTATCCAATCCCGATGAAGTCTCGACATGAACTTTGCCTGTCCTTGAATCCATCGCCGTAATAACGCCTTGAACAGGTTCTTCCCTGCCCCATACGGTGAGGACGATCGTAGATGTTTCATGGAAAGCTTCGCTTAACTGATTCCCTATCTCTTCTAATACAAACTCGTCCCTCGTTGGACGCTTTGGCACCTTTGCTTTCGCCATATTTGTCTATTACCTCCAATAAGCCTTTCCGCTTGTTGTCCAATCATAACATATCCCGGGAGTATTAATGTCCGATTGAGGCGAAAAAAATCTTCCATCCGGCCTCCGTCCGATAGGATCGGATAATAGACAATATTCCAAACGCATTTTACTTCGCTCGCGAGAATAGACATAAAGGTGGCAAGAGATTAATGATGGAGGTGTATAGATGGACAATAATCAAGGTTCTTTGGAGAATAATGCCCCGATGCCTAAGCAGAAATCAACTAAAAAAGAGCATCACCATGGCTTATCACCGTCGCAATGGAGCGCGATCGACAGTCCGGCCGCACTCCATTCGCAAACCGTAGGCGCCCGCGGCCCCATTCTCGAACAAGACAGCGTGCTGCACGAGACGATGGAGACCTTCATACATAACAAAATTCTCGAAAGACCCGTTCATGTCAAAGGCTGGGGCGCTTTTGGCTACTTCCAGACCGTACATTCCATGGCTGCCCATACGAAGCTTTGCTTCTTGCAGCAGCCTGGTTATCAAGTCCCCGTTACGGTCAGGTTCTCCCTCGCGGTCAGCAACAAGGGAACCCCGGATACTTCACGCAACGTACGCGGATTCGCGACCAAATTTTATACCGACGAAGGTGTCTTCGACCTGGTTTTCAATCATATTCCCGTCTTTCTGATCAGAGACCCTATTCGTTTCCCGGAATCCATACAGGCCTTCTTGCCTTCGCCTATCAATAATTTAATTGACCCCGAGAGGTTCTGGAGCTTTATCGCAAGAGCGCCTGAATCGACTCACTTTATCGTATGGTTGTATTCCGACGCCGGAACGGTCAAGAGTCTTCGCCACATCCCCGGACATAGCGTAAATACGTATGTCTGGAGGAATGCGCAAGGCATCTGCACCTACGTTAAGTATCACTGGATTCCGTATGCGGGTGTCCAAACGATTGACGCCGAGGAATCTGCCGAACTCAGCTGCAAGAATCCGGATTACGCCGGTCAGGACCTGTACGATACGCTTGCCTGCGGAAAAACGGTAGAGTACGGCTTATACGTTCAACTTATGGATCCAGCGGATGAGGCGAGTCTTCCTTATGACCCTCTCGACGATACGAAAATTTGGGATGAGGATCAGTTCCCTCTCCTGCCGGTCGGCAAGCTTGTTCTGAACCAGAACCCGGACGATTATCAGGAGCAGGTGGAGAAGCTTGCCTTCTCCCCTTCCAATCTGCTGGAAGGCGCCGAGCTGTCGGATGATAAAATGCTGCAAGGACGTTCGAATATATACGCAGATTCGCAGCGTCACCGAATTGGACCGGATTTCCGCAAGGTGCCGGTCAATCATCAGGCGAACTGGACTCCTGGCTCCATGCAAACCAGCGGCAATGGCCGGTACGTGGCAGGGCATCTTGTGAGGTCCGAAATTCCAAAGTCCGATGATTTCACGCAAGCCGGTCAATATTACGATCGTCTGCAGCCGGTACAGAAGGATCATCTCGTCAACAATCTGGCCGGTGATCTCTCCGCAGCATGCGTAGAAACCCAAGCTATTGTACTCGGTTACCTGAGAAAAGCTTCAACCGAATTAGGGGAACGCGTTGCCAAGCAAATTCACGCTCAAAAAGGCTGACTTTTACATGCAAAAAACCGTTCCCGGAAAAAGGGAACGGTTTTTTTTCTCAAACGGTTACTTTGGCTGCGGCATGAATACGGTAGATGCCTGACCCGAGGGAAAGCACTAGCAATCCGCCTTCCTCCCGGAAATCAATAACGCCAGGAGCCGAGCGAAGATCGTCGCCATTGACCGAGATGGCATCAGGCAACGCGCCTTGCAAACTCACTTCCGCCGTTGTGTTGGGAGGAAGCTCAAACTCGTAGCTCACAGCCCCGTCCACGCCTGAACTCCATCCGCTGCGGATCAATCCATAAACGGATTTATAAGAGGCTTTGGCGTAAGTAAGGCCGGAATCCGTGCGCGGACGGAAAATAATATGCTTATAGCCCGGCTGAGATTCGTCCAGATCAAGTCCGGCTACAACCCTGTACAGCCATTCCCCAATAGAGCCGTAAGCGTAATGGTTATAGGAGTTCATATCGTCGCTCCAGAAGGAGCCGTCGGCTTTAATGCCGTCCCAATGCTCCCAAATCGTTGTTGCCCCTTGGTGAATGGAATAAAGCCAGGACGGATAGTCCTCCTGCTGCACCAGCTTAACCGCCACATCGTGATAGCCGTTATCGGATAACACATGGCTCAGGTAAGGCGTCCCTACAAAGCCTGTCGTCAGATGGAACTTTTGCTCCGTTACGTAGTCTGCCAGCGTTTTGGCCAGTCGGTCACGCACCGAGCCTTTGACAAGTCCGAACATAAGCGGCAGAACGTGAGCGGTCTGCGTATGAGCGGCAAGCCTTCCGTTAGGCGTAAGGAATTCGCGCTCGAAGGCTGCTACAATCTGGTTGTACAGCTCGCGATAGTGCTCCGCATCGTCCGTGCGGCCGAGCACCTCGGCGGTTTTGACGAAGAGTTCCGTGGAATAGGCATAATAGCAGGTTGCGATCAGATCTCTAGGCGTTGCTCCGACATAATCCCCTTCTTTGGCGTCCAAGCCTAGCCAATCACCGAAGTGGAAGCCGGTATTCCAGAGATATTCGTCGCTGCCTTGCTTGCGAATGTACTCGACCCATGCCTTCATGCTGTCATATTGCTCTTCAAGCACGCGCTTATCTCCGTAACTGAGGTATACCGTCCATGGACAGATGACGGCGGCATCGCCCCAAGCTGCGGAAGAATGAGAGTTCTCGTCCAGCACATGCGGGATAACGAACGGCACTCCCCCGTCACTGCGCTGGTCTGCCTTCAGGTCGCGCAGCCATTTGGCGAAAAACGGTGCAACACCATAATTGAATGCAGCCGTACGGATGAAGACCTGAGCGTCTCCCGTCCAGCCAAGACGTTCATCGCGCTGCGGGCAGTCCGTCGGAACATCGAGGAAATTGCCGCGTTGTCCCCAGATAATATTTTGCTGAAGCTTGTTTAATAGAGGATGAGAGCACTCGAAAGCACCCGAAGCCTCCATATCCGTATGAAGGACATGCCCGGTGAACTGATCCAGGTTCAGCGCAACATCCTGCGGCCAGCCTTCAATTTTCACATAACGGAAGCCTTGGAACGAGAAATGCGGCTCGTATTCCTCTTCCCCGCCTTTGCAAATATAACGAACCGTCTGCTTCGCTTTGCGAAGATTGCCAATATAGAAGTTGCCTTCCCTGTCCAATACCTCGGCATGCTGGATCGACAGCTCCGTACCTGCCGGCAGCTCGATGCGGAAATGCAGGCGTCCGACCATGTTTTGACCCATATCCAGCACCGTTTCGCCGGAAGGGGTATGAATAAGAGCGATAGGCTTGAGCTTCTCGGTTATGCGGACAGGTTCGTTTTCCTGCATGACCAGGATATCATTCGATTGGGAAAGTTCCGTTACGCCAGTCCAGGCCTGATCATTGAAGTCTGGCTCCGACCAGCCCTGAATTTCCAACCGGGCATCATAGGTTTCGCCATGATACAGCTCCGACATGAGGATTGGACCGGTAGCCGCACGCCAAGACGTGTCGCTGACGACTACCTCCGACGTTCCATCGTCATAGTCGATATGAAGCTGAAGGAGCAACGCACGAATGTTGCCGTAAATGCTTTTCTGATTGTTCCAAGCCAAGTCGCCTTTGTACCATCCGTTCGCGAGATAAGCTCCGATTGCATTGCTCCCCGCCGCAAGCTGCTGCGTCACATCGTAGGCCTGTACTTGGAGTCTGCTGGAGTAACTCGTCCAGCCCGGCGTATATTCCCAATCGCCAACCCGCTTGCCGTTCAGCTCCAGTTCGTATAGTCCAAGCGAAGTCGCGTACAAGGTTGCGCGGCTGATGTTGCTGCGTGCCGCAAAGCTTTTGCGGAGCATAAAAATCTCTTCCGACTGCGGATCGATAGCCGTCGCATCTGGCGTAATCCAATCCGCTGTCCAATCAGCGGTGTGAAGAAGTCCCATTTCCCAAAAAGCAATCTCGCTCCATTCCGATTCGTTGCCTTTGTTATCCCATACCTTCACCCGGTAATAGTATCGGCTTCGCGCCTGCAGCGACTGCCCGCCGTATTCGATCAGCGTCGATTGCTCCGATTCCACGCGGCCGGTATCCCAGACCAGCTCCAGCTCATCAAACCCGTCCAATCCGCAGGATACCTGAATCTGATAAGCGAGCTGCATCACATGGACATCATCCGATTGAAGCTGCCAGCTGATACGCGGCGACGTAACTCCGAGTCCGATTGGATTATGCTGATATTCACAACGCAAATGGTTTACTTGCAACAAAGACATATACGAATTTCCCCTTCCGGCAATCTAGTATGCTAAGCAGCATCATTAACTTGATTGTATGGCAAGAGAGAACGAGATTCAGGGGATGATCCGGACATTTTCATAGGTGGATCTGGACATCTTGCAAACGGTTTCGTACGATAGAGACAGATCGTTTTAGTTACGTTGGAAGGAGTATGGACGATGAGCATTAAACGAAGCACCTATGTCATGTCGGCATCGTCTTTTTTCGAGCCCGGGGTGCCGCTCTATGTAAACCGAGCCTACGAAAGCTTTGACATGGATGAGCATTCGCATGAATTTGTCGAGATTACGTACGTCAGCGAAGGTGCCGGCGTTCATTATATTGCCGGCGAAGCCGTTCCGGTTGAGCATGGAACGTTGTTTTTTATCCCTGTCGGGCAAAGCCACGTATTCCGTCCGAAAACGCCTAAAAAAGACCGGCCTCTTATCGTCTACAACTGCTTGCTGCCGGCCTTTTATTTGAGTGAATTAAGGGATGGTTTCCCTTTTGCCACTGAGATTTTGGACTTTTTCAAGGATGAGGACTTGTCCTGGTTTTCAGTCAAAGACTCTACGGGGGAATATCATGCGATGTTCCGCGAGCTTTATCAAGAGTTTGCCGCCAAGCCGCCTGCTTATATGGCTGTGCTTACCTCGCTTGTAATTCGAATACTAACGGGACTCTATCGACATAAGCTGCAGATTATTGCCCCGGCCGGCGACCGGCCGCAATGGTTAAGCGTAGACGAAGCCATCACTTATATTGACTGTAATTATGCGTCCGAGCTTAAGCTTGGCGAGCTCGCTGCCCAAGCCAAGCTTAGCGAAAGGCAGTTCAGCCGATTGTTCCGCCGGCATACCGGCATGAGCCTGATCGAATACGTGCAGGGCATCCGCATGGATGCGGCTTGCCGTCTCTTGACCTCCGGTCATAGCAGCGTTGAAGATATCGCAGGTGCCGTCGGTTATGCGGACATGAAGTTCTTCTATCGTCTGTTCAAGAAAAAAACCGGGGTTACCCCCCGGCAGTATCGCGATGCTATGCTGAATAAGTAAGCTCCTGTTATTAAAGCGGCGGTTTTATAAGGATTGCCGCTTCAAATTTCTTTCCTCCTTAAAAGCTCATTATCAATTTCAGTCACTTCCGCATAGCCGATTAATCGGGATCCTTCCTGGAGGTTAATCATTTTCCCGATCCAAAGACTTTCCGGATACGCTTCTGGCGTTATAAAGGTAATTGTCCCCTTTACTGTCTCGCCTGGTTCAACGATATCGGTCTCATATTGGTGTATGCCTGTCGTCAAATAATCAGGTCTTACCAGATGGGCAGGCCGGTATCCCGAAGAAACCGGTCTATTTTTGCCGATGTTTCCATTCGCACGAAGAATTGTAATAAGAGCTTCTATATCAGCCATCATCTGCACACCTTTAATTCTATCAATTAATTGACGAATGCTTACTTAATCCGGAACGAATCCCCGTCATCCACCGCATCATACAGCTTGCAGCGGGAATCGGGCATCTTGAACGGAGAGTGAAGGATCAGCTTCCATTCCCCATCACACGTCTGGAAGAACATGCCATGCCCGCTGTCATCGAAAACAAGCGGCTCCAGCTGCTCCCATGGTCCTTCCAACTTGCCGGTTGTCGACCTTGCAATTGTCTGGACGTAGCTGCCTTTATCATAAGTCGACCATAACATGACGAGACGTTTTTCCTTAGTTCGGTACAACTGACAGCCGTCCGTCACATAGACGGAACTCGAACCGTCATCCTTATGCTCGCCATTATCCCACAGAGCTTCCGAGCCGTTAAATAAATGGATTGGATCCGATGCCCGGTCGGATAGATCATCGGTTAACCGCACCGCTTCAACGGTTCCGTCCGCCGTCTGCACCCACTCATGACAGTAGACCATCCAGGGCTTCCCTTCTTCGTCTATATACAAGGAGCCGTCAAGCGTCATATGCTCTTCAGGCGGAACCGGAGCATCCCGCTTGATGATCTCGAATGGCCCCTCCAAAGAATCGGATACGGCGATTACGGACCCGCGCCATTGAAGCGGATAACCGCCGTTCCCCCGTCCTTCCAGCTTCTTGTCGTTATTATGTAAAGTAACAAAGAGATAATATCGGCCTTTGTAAGCATGAACCTCCGGCGCCCACGCACCATGCTTCGGATTCGCCCAGATTCCGTCCGGAATCGTAAACACTACGTACGGACCTTCCCAGTTGACGAGATCCTTGCTTTTATAAGTAAGTACGCCATAACGGTCCATCCCATGAATTCTCGGGCCGCCGCCCGTATACAAATAATAGGTTTCCGTAGTCTTATCCGCTACTATAAACGGGTCATGTGCCGGTATATCGGCAAGCGAGTGACCAGTACTTGGGTTTGCAATGTCTGAAGCCGCGTTATACGCGTTCATATCAACAATCCCTTCCTATTGGTTGTAATCCCTATGAACAATTCTGTCTTGCACCGTCTATTCCTTTAACGGGACCCAAGTTTTCTCGAAATTTAGTCCAGATGCCGTTTCCTGTATTCGCCTGGCGGCATCCCCATCTGCTCCGTAAATACGTTCGTAAAATAATGAACGGATTGAAACCCGGAATCCGCCGCTATTTCCTTCAGCGAAGCAATAGAGGTTTTTAATAGAATCTCCGCATGCTTTAAACGCTCATTACGCAAATAAGTTAGGAACGTGTCTCCCCCGTCCATCTGAAACAAGCGGGATAGCTGCCTGGTCGACAGATTCATATAATCCGCAACCTCCTCAATCTTGAGCGGCCGGGAGAGATTATCTCTAATGTATTGCTTGGACTGACGAAGAACCGCATAACGGGTTGAATCCGTCGACCTAGCCGGGCTTGGAGCGGAGACATTGCCATCCTGACCAAACGGCTGGACCAGACTCGTAAGCAGGATGCCGGCCATCATGGTCAGATCCTCAATTTCGCTGTATGGCTGGCAAGAAGCATGATGATACAACCCAAGCCAATAATGGATAGACCTCGTATAATCCGCATTTTTAAATACCACATTGCCCGACTCCAGATTAGTACCATAGCGGAGGAAAGCTTCTTCGCGCGATCCCTCCGGATCAAGCTCGTAAGCCACATACATGAGCCCCATCCCGTTCTCGCTGCGAATCTGATGCCAGACACCGGGCCGGGATACGAACAACGTCCCCGCCTCAAGCCCGTAAACGGTATCCTCATCCTGGTATTCGCCTTCGCCCGACAACACGTAGCAGACTTCATAGTAAGAATGCTTATGGATGTGGTTGCTGTAATGCTGCGGTCGCAAGTCCCAGTAGTGGACCTTATAGGCAAGTCCGCTTGCCTTGCATTTCGTGAGCATTTCGTTTAAAAAACGGATGCCGTTTTCAATGGCCTCTATATTCATCTCGTCACATCCTGGCGTAAATTCTTAAAAGGATGGCTTTTTTAGCTAAATACATCTGATGCCAACAATCCTATAATCAGAGTATAAGTAATCGCTTACCAATCAATCAAGCAGAGGAGCGAATAAAATTGATTACTCAAAACGATGTAGAATTTTACAAAGAAAATGGTTACCTGTTGGTCCAAGGTTTATTCTCGCAGCAAGAGGTTGAAGACATGAGAAAGGCCATTGACGGCATACTGAACCGTGCCGCTCAATCCAAGTTTGATACCAACCATACCTGGCAAGGAGAATATCTCCCTCCGGAGCAGCTGAAGAAGCTTGTCTTGAAAGGCTTCCATGACGTGCAATACCATGATGCGGCATTCATGCGCGCGGCTATTCATCCGAATATGGCTGCTGTTTTGTCCCAATTGATTGGCCCTAACGTTCAACTGCACCATAGCAAAATGCTTGTTAAGCCGCCTGAAAACGGTGCAGCCTTCCCTCTGCATCAGGATGCGCCTTACTTCCCGCATGCAAGCCACACCATGCTGGCGGCAAGCGTTCACTTGGACGACGCCGATATGGAAAATGGCTGTCTCTGCGTTATTCCGGGCACGCATAAGAACGGCATGATGCCGCATGTCGGACGCCATTATCTCGACCACCGGGAATATCCGATCTCGATGGCGACGCCTTGCCCTGCAAAAGCCGGCGATGTTCTCTTCTTCAACTATTTGACGGTTCACGGCTCGGACGTTAACCGCAGTACCCGCAACCGCCGCAACGTTCTTTTCCAATACCGCGATCCGATGGATGTCCCAACTATAGACACGCATGTCAACTGGGGACAAGGCCTTATGATATGCGGCGAAAATCCGACCTACCGCGAATATCACGCGAACCATACTCTTCAAGCGAAATAATAATATAACGCAAAAAGGGCAGTCCCTCGGGCTGCCTTTCCTCTTTCCCCCCTATTCGGCGCTAGGCTCTCCCAACGCTTTACGCACCTCATAAAGTGCCGGATCGATTTCTAGTTCCATACCCAAAGCGAGCTTCGCAAGCTGGCTGCCGATAAACGGACCGGCCGTTAAGCCGGAAGCGCCTAATCCGTTGCCCGCCAGCAGATTATCCCAACCCGGAACGGCACCAAACACCGGCAGGAAATCTGCCGTAAACGGCCGGAAGCCCACGCGCATCTCCAGGAATGTACTGTTTGCAAGCTCCGGAGCAAGGGTTAAACCCTTATTTAATACCTCTTGCATACCTCCAGGCGTTACCCGCGTATCGTAACCGGAAATGTCATTTTCGTGAGTCGCTCCAATGACGATTCGCTGCTCGTCAAAGGCAAGAAGGTACTGATCCGTAGGCGGCATAATAACAGGCCAGCTGCCGGTCCGATCCTCTTTGTTATGCAGCTCCACATGCATGATTTGGGCTTTCTGATAACTGACTTGGAAATCCAGCCCAAGAGGCTGCAGCAAAGTCCCCGCCCAAGCTCCGGCGCATACGACAACCTTGTCTGCCACATAGAAGATCGAATCTATCGTTACGCCTATCACCCTGTTCGTCTCATAAGCAATCCTAGCGTCGCCGAAAATAAATTCCGCCCCGTTACGAATCGCCGACCGGATAAGCGCATCGCGAAGCGCCCGGCCGTCCACCCGCGCAGCTCCGCCAATATGAACGGAAGAATAGCCTTCCGCCAGCAGCGGGAACCGCACCCTTGTTGCGTTCTCGTCAAGCGAGGTTATACTGCCGATTTCAGGCGCGTCTTGCCGCTTGGCGTAAGCGCGCTCCGACATTTTTGCGATTTTATCCGGATCCGTATGTATGCTGAGGGCACCTACCCGGGCGTAGCCGGTATCGGTCTCCCCTTCTGCCTCCAATTCCGCAATTAACGCCGGGTAATAACGCGCTCCGCCTTTGACCAGCTCGTACCAGGCTTTATTCCGTCTTTGCGACAGCCATGGACAGATGATGCCGGCCGCGGCATCCGTAGCTTGTCCCTTGTCTTTGCGATCTATAATCAGAACCTCGGCGCCGGACTTTGCCAATTGGTAAGCCGTCGATGCGCCAAGAATTCCCGCTCCTATAACGATAACCTTCATAAATACACTCCTTCCACCTTATCTATTATAACGGTCTGCAAAATAAAAACGACAGCGAAGGCTGCCGTTCCGTACGTTAATTAACGTTTTTGACATTTTATCATCAGAAAATGGAAGGAAGGTTTATTCGGAGCGTGTTTGTTAGGCTCTTCAATTTCTAATATCTCGAACAATCCGTAATGCCCAAACTCTTGCCGAATCGAGTCAGTATCGTAAAAGAACATCTTGAGACCTTCCATGATCTCATAATAGTCCTTGTCCAGCTGTTTACCCTTTCCGAACATCGGAGCATCCTTGGATATCGTAGTGAAAACCATACAACCGCCCGGTTTCAACTGGTTGTAGCAATCCTTGATAAACTTTTCTCGCTCCCCACTACTCAACAAATGGATAAGCGCATAACTGTATACCCCGTCATATAGCTTGTTATCAAAAGGCATTTCCGCTACTGAACCATGAAAGATCGGAATGGGCAATCCGGCTTCTTTTGCCAGGTTAATGGCCGTTCCGGAAATCTCGATCCCCGTTACCTGTATGCCATTGTCCGTAAAAATCTTTGCGTTTCTTCCATACCCGATACCGGGTATTAAGATATCCTTCACGTTCTTTTCAAGAAAAAAATCCTTGGTCAGGATGGAAGAGTCGGAAGGTTCATAGCCCCACATCGTCTGATTCTCAACAAAGCTTGCTTCCCAAAATTCCGTCATTCCTCAATCTCCTTATAGCTCCTGGGTTGTCAGCAGCCTCCGGTATGTCTGCTCATCCGATACGACGAATAATCTGGCATCCTCGGGAATCGGATCATTTAGTTTACGGTTAATGCCAAGATCCCCCCGATCGGACAAGAGCGTTGCTCCATACTCCAATGCACCCCGGAAGGCATCCTTATAGGTTTTCCATTCCGGTCTCACGGGAATTTCATAAATATCGTCTCCCACTTCACGCCGGATTAACTGGTTTATAATTTCCGAGCTTCCTTGCTGAAGCGCAGCCCGGACAGCCAGCCTGGAGACGGCATCGTAGGACAGGACGAAATCATTGACATGTACATGCCGAAAATTTTTCGTATTCTTCTCCTGCGTTATCTCTACCGTTGTATGGATGGCGGGATGCAGCCGTTCAATGCTGGAAGCGATCAAGAGCGTCTTGCCGTCCGCAAGCGCCGGTTCGTCGATCCGCGTATCCGCAAATATAATAACGGCCTTCGCCTGTTTGAGCATCGCCTTCTCCAGTATTTCTTCAGAGGAAGGGTCTCCGCTAATAAAATGAATCTCGGGGCGGCCTGTAACGGGATGTTTATCGGATTCATCGATTACAACGATATGAGAGGCTGGCGAGAAGGACAAAATTTCTTCAATCGCATATTGGGCCTTCTTGCTCCAATTAATGAGGATGATGTGATCTTTCCCGTGAAAATTCAATTTCCCTGCCTCCCAATGTTTATATACCGTTGATAAGAGATCGATAATTTTGCCGATAACCAAGCTGAGCAAACCGATGCCGAACACGTAAATGAACAAAGTAAAAATTTTACCCCATACGGTTTTCGCGAAATAATCGCCGTACCCAACCGTCGCCATCGTGGTCATAACCCAATAAAGCGCGTTAAACCAAGTATGAAAGGTCGCTGGCTCAATGGCGTATGCAATGGTAGCGCTGCCGAATACAAAAGCGATGACCACGATGAAGATAGTTCGTTTGGGTACCCGCAACACCTTCATCATTGTCCTCAAAAAGAAAGGCAAAACGCAGTCCTCCTCCGGATTAATTGGTTATCGTTATCCCGAAAGTATTCGGCAAGGAGAACAAAAATCCCTTTACAGCTGCTTCCAATTCTCTTCCGTGAGATCCGCCATTACGGCCATAGCCGCCTTGCTGCCCGAAGCAGCGGCATAAATTAATTGGGAAGGCATCACATAAGCGGTATCCCCCGCGGCATATACGCCTTCAGCAGTCGTTTTTCCCATCTCATTCGTAATAATCGCTCCGGTGTCACTCGTCTCATATCCTAATGCCTCTCTAAAGTCGAGGTTTGGAATCTGAGCCGGATCAATAAAGCCCCCGCTTCGTTCAACCGAAGTACCATCAGCAAAATGAACCCGCTCCAGCATGCCGTTTGGGCCGGACAAAGACGAGATTGGCGTATCGATAACGGTAATGCCTCTGGCTGCAAGCTGCTCACGCTGTTCAGCATCCAGAGCTGCTGCCGTACCGTTCGTGCATACGATACAGTCGCGGCTCCAGTTCTGAAGCAACTTAACTTTATGGAAGGCATGCGGTTGATCCGAGATGATAACCAACGCTTGATCTCTTAACTCCCAACCGTCGCAGAAGGGGCAGGCGAACAAGCTTTTCCCGTAATAATCATTGATGTCTTTAATCTCGGGCAGTTCCTCTCTTAGTCCTCCCGACAAGATGATTTTGCCCGCTTGTACCTCTTCTCCTGCCGAAGTGTCAATGACAAATCCATCTTTCGACCTCCGGATATCCGTTACCGCAATCTCCCAATGCTTAACCGTCGGATAACCAAGCACTTCCTCATACGCAATACGACGGAATTCCGCAGGTTTAACCCCGTCCCTCGTAATAAATCCATGGGAAGCATGCGTTACTCTATTCCTTGGCTGCGCGTTGTCGAATATGGCAACCGTTTTTCTTGCCCTGCCCAGCACAAGTGCTGCGTTTAGGCCAGCCGGCCCGCCTCCGATAATGGCAACATCGTATCTCATAAATGAATAAGCCTCCTTGTTAATGACTTTCATAGACTTTATAGACTCATAATGTCTGTAATTAAGATAAATAAAGGACATTGCCTCGATAAAAGCCAAGGCAATGCAGCTTTATTTCATCAAATCCGCAAGCTTCGTATTTCTCAAATGCTGATCCATGGCATCTTCAGCCGACAGCATCACCCGATGGATGCGGCATTCCGGATTCTCGCTGTGGCAGCATTCAAAGATCGAAGTGGTCCCTTCAATCGCTTGAATGACGTCCAGGAAAGAAATGTCTTCCTTCTTCCCTCTCGCACGGTAACCGCCATTTGCTCCGGAAGCCGACTCAATCAGCCCTGCTTTAACAAGCTTGGTCAGAATCTTCGAAAGGTACGTAGGTGATAAGCCTTGCTTATCCGCAAGCTGTTGAACCCCAACCGGTCGGTCCGGTGCAGCGGCAATGAGAAAGGCCATGGTGTGCAAGGCGTAGTTCGTCGCTTTTGAATATTTCATGATGATAAGCTCCTAATCACAGACTTCATGTGTCTATAATAGCTTCGATTAGAATGAACCGTCAAGCGGTTTTCTATTCGTCTGCAAACAAATTTTAAATTGTACTGAGCAAATAGCCCAAAGCAAATACGCTTAGCATGATGCCTACCATACTAAGCGTTAAGGCAATTACGAGCATTTTGGAAACGGTTGTTCTCTTCATCTCTACCTCTCCCCGGAAAAATCGGCCTGCCTTACTTTATCTTTGCCCCGTGCGACATCGCAAATAAGACGGTTTGCTCACGGTCCATTCGCAATCCGGCAACCGAGATGGATTTGAAGTCCACACCTTCCATCTTCGCCCCTCTTACATCGGTATCCTGCAGCTTCGCTTTGGCCAGCATGGCCATCGACAGATCAGAGTCCCGCAGATCGGCTTTCTCCAAGTTCGCGCCGGACATATCCGCCTCATGAAACTTGATTCCCCTCAGATCCTGCTTCACTAGCCGCGCATGACGAAGGTTGGTGTATGACCAATCTCCCATGATAATGCTGATCCCGTCCATCGTGGAGTTCGTGAAATCCGAGCCCGTCATCTTGCATGAGTCAAATTTTACGACAAACAGATTTGCCCCGTTAAAATTGCAATTCTCGAACGCGGATTCCTTATGAATCGAGCCGTTTAGCATAGCGCCGCGGAAATCGCATTCCACGAATCGGCAGTTTACGGAGCTCAGTTCTTCCAAAGATCCATTGGCGAACGAGCAGCGGACGAACGTACAGTTGATCAGCTCGCCGAATCTTAAATCTTGCGTGCCAAAATTAACGCTTGTATAGGTTTGATCATTATATTGGAACATTTTTCCCTCCCATGAAACGTTCATCGCTTCTTACTATAGCACACGGTTGTCAAGCCCCCGTAAGAACGCGGCGGAAAGTCAAGCGATTTATTTTTCTATGCGAAGTAAAATAAAAAAAACGCGTGCGCGGTTTCTTTTTAATGGGCTGGGGCTTGATACATCGTTTTGAAGATATAACTCAACTGCTCGCTCATATGCTCGGGCGTCTGGCTGAAGCCTTCTTCATTCCATTGAATTAGTAGTCCCATGATTGCATTTACCTGATAGGCAACAATAAACGAATTGCTCTGTCCGCTGAGCCCGGTGCTTTCAATGATAAGTGCCTTAATCTTCTCGAATAAGGAGTAGTAGTAGGAAATGGAAGATCTTTTGTCAAACACGATTTCATAGAAGGGCTGGTACTTCTTCACATGGTGGAAAATCCGGATGGTTCCAGGGTCGAGCATGCTGTGATTGAGTTCGCTCACATGCCGGTAAGGCTCGTAATAAGACTCCTCCAGATCCTTGAGCAAGTTATTCAGATGCTCGTCGAATAATGCGCCTACATCGTTGTAATGCAAATAAAAGGTTCCCCGATTGACGCCGGCCTCGCGACACAGCACGGAGACGGAGATGGACTCCAATGTCTGGTTTTTGAGCAAGGCAAGCAAAGCCTCGTGCAAAGCCCTCTTCGTCTTTATAATTCTTAGATCATTCTCGTTCATTATCCTACTACACCTCATGACTGTCGGTTTATCGCATTTTCCAGTCCTATTAGTATAGCATCATCTGAGCAGAAAAAAAGTTGCAAACCTAACGGATAATACACAATTTGTCAAATAAGAAGAGCTGACGCTAATACGGGGTAAGCATATCGCGTCACTCCGCGAATGAAATTGTATCCCGCGATCACAGATTTTTCCTCCTTGAGAGAAACCATTTGCCATTTAATAATAGTCCTGCAAGATAGTTCAGTTTGAATAGGAGGAATTAATGATGAAGAAGGCCTACCCTCATCACGCTTTCACCCGCAGACTACTATCCTTTGTTTTAGCCCTCGCCCTGCTGCTGACGTTTATTCCCACAGCGGCAACCGCGGCAGACCGGGGAACCTGGGCACCAAATGTGTCCTATGCCGTAAACGACACCGTTACATACAACGGCACGGCTTACAAATGCATTCAAAGCCACACTTCCCTCACAGGATGGGAACCGCCCGTTGTACCGGCTTTATGGAGCCCCGTGCAAGGCGGAGGCGGCGGAGACACTACCTCTCCAAGCGTACCAAGCAATGTCAGTGTTACGGCAACAACCTCATCCAGCATAACGATAGCGTGGAATGCATCAACCGATAACGTAGCTGTAACCGGCTACGATGTCTATCGCGGATCCGCGCTTGCAGGCAGCACGAACGGCAGCACTCTTACTTTTACTAATACGGGGCTTAATGCCAATACTTCTTACTCCTATACCGTAAAAGCAAAGGATGCAGCCGGTAACGTCTCGGCAGCCAGTACGGCGGTCAATGCCACAACTTCAGCCCCGGCATCCGACCAGACAGCCCCTTCCGCCCCTGCTAGCTTGCGTTCAACGGCAACAACTTCAAACAGCGTATCGCTTGCTTGGAATGCTTCCACCGATAACGTTGGCGTAACCGGCTATGATGTCTATAGAGGAACTACGCTCGCCCTTTCCGTAACAGGCACAACGGCTACGGTCACGGGACTTACCGCTTCTACGGCTTATAGCTTTACGGTCAAAGCAAAAGACGCAGCCGGCAATGTATCCGCCGCCAGCAATACGTTAAGCGTCACTACAAGTCCAGCGAATACGGGCGGCGGCAGTCTGCCGAAGCATACGTTGACCGGTTACTGGCAGAACTTCGTGAATGGCGCGACTAACGTAAAGCTTGGCGATGTGCCAAGCGAATACGATATTATCGTTGTCTCCTTTGCCGATATGGACCAAGCCAAACCTGGCGGAGTAACGTTCAGCGTGGATTCGGGCTTATCTTCGGCGTTAGGAGGTTATACTAACGCCAATCTTATTAGCGACATCAGCCAGAAGCATGCGCAAGGCAAAAAAGTCATTTTGTCCGTTGGCGGCGAGAAGGGTAATATTAACTTGAACAGCTCTTCGCCAAACGTAACTAACTTTGTAGACAGCATGTACGGTCTCATCACCCAGTTTGGTTTCGACGGCATCGATATCGACTTGGAGAACGGCATGAATGTAGCGAATCTTACCTCCGCAGTCCGTCAGCTTCAGCAAAAAGTAGGCTCCAGCTTTGTTCTGACCATGGCGCCGCAAACCATTGACATGCAAAATGCGAATACCTCTTATATGCAGCTTTATAATAACCTGAAGGATATCACTTCGGTCATTAATGTTCAGTACTATAACTCCGGCTGCATGCTGGGCCGTGACGGCAAATGTTATTCCCAAGGCACCGTTGATTTCCTGACCGCCCTTTCCGACCTTACGCTGCAATGGGTTGTTCCATCGCAGCTAGGTATTGGCGTACCGGCTACGACATCGGCGGCAGGCGGCGGTTACGTCGCTCCCGCGGTTGTGAACCAGGCGGTTAAATGTCTGGCTACCGGAAGCGATTGCGGCACGTATAAGCCGGTTGCGAAATATCCGGATTTCCGCGGCGCGATGACCTGGTCGATTAACTGGGACGCATCAAGCAGTTATTTATTGGCCAGAACCGTGAAGCCGTATCTCGCGACTTTGCCATAAACAAAAAGGAGCTTATGCCAACAATATCGTTGGTCATAAGCTCCTTTTGTTTTTCCTTATTCAAACCATTCGCTGAAATGCTCGGCTAGATAGGCCAGTTTTACTTCGGTCTGCCTGCCGCCTCCGCCTTCATGCCCGTTAAACGGATAAATGACGATCTCTTTCTCCGTTTGAATGCGATTGTAGGTGGCAAAATACATTTGGGCCGGGCAAGTCTCGTCCTTAAGCGCAACCGAGGCAAGCACCGGGCAAGCAATCCGGTGGGCCAGATTCATCGTATCGAAATAGCTTAAGTTGTCCATGACGAGATCGGTTTGTTCCGGATGACGCTTCAAATATTCGGCAACCGCCCCAAACGCCCCATGATTTCCTTCAATGCGGGCTATCAGATTGCTGTTGCTCGGAACATCCACCATAGCCAGCTTCGGACGGTTATCCAGCGCAACGACCGCCATACCTAACGCTCCGCCTTGACTTCCGCCTTCGATGATAATTTTGTCGGCATCAATATCCGCCTGCGCGCATGCAAAATCGATGGCTTTCAGACAGTCCATATAAGCATACCGGTAATAATATTCCCATTTGTTATGTACGCCTTTGCTGGCGACATTCGAGAGGAAGCCATGCGTATAGCTCGCGCCGTTGCCCGTTGGGCCTCCCTGGTCCCGGCAATCCACCGCAAGAACAGCCATGCCCATCATCACCCAATGCATATGGCCGGCAGGCTCTCCCCGGCTTCCCGAGAAGCCATGGTAATGGATAAGGCACGGATATTTTTCTTGCTTCAGAAAGGCGGGGACAATTAGCCAGCCGCGGATTCTTGTCTCATCCAAGCCGTTAAACGAGATATCGTAAACCTTAACATGCTTGCTGGAATAAGGAATCTCGGTTCGTTCCGGCTCAAGCGGCACAGACTTCGCGTGTTCAATCGTAGCGCTCCAGAACGAATCCAGGTCATCCTTGCCCGTTAATGGAGGAAGGTATTGATATAAGTCCTTGGTTACTTCTTCGATATAACCCATCTGTTCGGCAGACTCCTTCGTTATTCGTGTGATTAATAATTAACTCCATTAATTAAATTCAACCTATAATTAATGGAGTTAATTAAATTCAACCTCTGATGCTTCAAGGAGATTGACCCGTTCGGCAAATGACTGGTTGTACTCGTTAATGATCTGTTCCGCGCTGCGGGAGTCTTGTCCGTATGTGCTATGTGCATCCTTCACTACCGTAACCTCATAACCCAGCTCAACTGCCCGCCGACAGGTCGCGTCAATGCAGCAGTCCGTCTGCAGACCGGACAGGACCAGCTTTTTAATCCCTCTGCCGGCCAGCTCATCCTGAAGATTAGTCTCGTGGAAAGAATCAGGCACGTACTTCTGAATGATAAGATCTTGAGGGGCCGGCGCGATGGCAGAATGAATCTCCCATCCCGGAGTATGAGTCTCCAGCGGAGTTCCCTTTTCCTCATTATGCTGCACATAGATAACCGGAATCTGACTTTCCCGCGCTTTGGCGAGGAGCAGGTTAATACGGTTTAACAGCTTTTCATCTTCGTGGATGGGGTACTCTTCCAGAAACATGCCGTTCTGAACATCAATAACCATTAACGCAGTATCCTTGCTCACTTCCATTCAGCCTCCTTCAATCGCATTAGGATAGTAAGGAGTTCGCTGTTAAGCATCGGGTATCCTTTTTAAAGGAGCAAAATCGTAGCGCCAAGCATCGGCGTCAACACCATGCAGGTTTTGAGCATAACCGCCGGCACGCGCTTCGTAAATTTCGCGCCGATATAAGAGCCAAGCATCGTACCGATCACAACGGCGATAAGCAATTGAATATCCAGATAGCCGACTGAGTAATATCCGGCTCCTCCCGCTAATGCGATAGGCATGATAACGAGCATAGTCGTTCCTGCCGCGAAACGCATGGACATGCCAAGAATCAGCATAAGTCCAAGCTGGATAAAAGGCGTAGAGCCAATTCCGAACAGTCCGGACAATGCCCCTGTAACTAAACCGATTGAGGCAGCAGACGCATAGAACTTCATGCCGATGGTTTGCATTGGAGCGGAGGAGCTTTTCCCGCCATTCTTAGCTTGATAGGCCATTCTGAACCATAGAGCCAGACCGGAGCTGAACAGCATACCCGAGGTCATCCAGCCTAACTTGTCCTCCGGAATAAAGGAAGACCAGCCCGAGCTGACCCAGGCGCCTACCGCGCCTGCCAGGCCAACAATGGCGCCGGTCTTCAGGATCATATTACCTTCGCGGTAATGGCTGACAGACCCGGATAACGAAGAAAAGAACATAGCCGCAAGAGCCGTGCCAAGCGCCGTATGAATCGGATAACCAAATGCAACCGTTAAGATCGCAATAATAAAGCCCGATCCCCCTGCCCCAACAAATCCAAGTAGTAGCCCTAGAAGCAGCATTGCAGCTGTCACTTCGACAAATATCATCTCTTACGTCCTCCAAACCTGATGCTGCACGGAAATCCCGATTGGCGGCGTTAAGTTCTCTTGAACAAAGCTATCCAGCTGAAGCATCATTACGGATTGATTAGGGCCGTACTCCGGCCATGCCGGCAGCTCAGGGGTATTCGGGTCACCGCAGCGGATGAACGCATTCCACCCTGCTCGCATGCCGGCAGCCAGGCCTGCGGCTTCATCCGCAATGAAATAAGGATCGTTTGCTTCATTGGAGAGATCACGCTTTGGGTTATCCGCAAAGTTAATCAAGCTTCCTTCGTAACCGTGAATGGCTCCTAGCCAACCTCCGTACGTTAGCCTGTACATCCATACCGGCGTACCCGAACCCGCAACCGCTTGCGCGAGCTGCATGCAGCCAATCGCATACAAATGCTCGGTCAACGCTTTGCTCCATGCCTTTTCCACGGGAATCGTCTCGGAATGGCGGAAGAAGGAATGCCATACCTCCTGCTGATTCTCGCCAAACAGTCTATTCAGCGTGTCTGCATTAGGCTTCTGCAAGCCCGGATCGTAAAAGATGAACGATGCCGCTTCGTCCTCGTTTGATCCGATCAAGAGCGGCGGCAGATTCTCTGCTTCTTTGAGATACCGGATGGGGTCAATAGGAATAAGAAGGCCGTCCGCCACGGGCCCAAACATATGCAGATTGCCGGCCGTGTCAGGTCCTACCTTCATCTGAGCCTGGATCAGCTGCTCAGCCGGCAGTTCGAGAAGCCGCTCCGCTTCCTCCGGCTTCAGCGCTAACGCATGAAGAAGCCGCCTTGCCGTTAAGGCGGCCGTCTTCTTGTCCCTTATGGATTGTGTCGCGCCGCTTTGGGCAACCGCCCGCTGGAACAGTCCTTCAGCAGCCTTCATCGTATACAAGGTTGCCGTACACTTGGCACCGGCGGAATTCCCCATCACGGTCACGCGGGCAGGATCTCCGCCAAAGGCAGCAATATTGGTCTGTACCCAACGCAGCGCCGCGATAATGTCCAGCATGCCGTTATTTCCGGATGTCGCGTATCTCTCGCCAAGACTCTCTTCCAAGGCAAGAAAACCTAATGCTCCAAGCCGGTAATTCAGCGAGACGAATACAAAGTCTTCTTCCGCGGCATAACGGCTGCCGTCGCAGTCCGCACCTTTCCCTCCCATAAATCCGCCGCCATGGATATAAACAAGAACAGGACGAAGCTGCTCCGCAGGACCGGTCGTCCAGACATTCAGATTCAGACAGTCCTCCGAATACGCAAGCTCCGGGAAAGTACGGTTAGGATCAACATTCTGATAGGCGATTGGCCCAAAAGAACCGCAGTCCCGAACTCCCTCCCATGCCGGAGGGGCATGAGGAGGCTTGAACCTCAGCTCTCCGACCGGAGCTTGCGCATACGGAATCCCTCTATATACATAACATCCGTTTAATTGAACGCCTTTTACCTGTCCAGATGACGTATGAATAATCACTAGAGCAATTCTCCCATCCGTATTGTGATGTGACCATTATAGTCTTGAGAATCCATGAACTCTAATATATATTTAGGCATAGCAACTATAAACTACAGGTTATAACGATTAAGAAAGCCCAGGTGAGTCCATTGGAGCTCCTTCAATTAAAATATTTTCAGACGACGGCGCGTTTACAGCATATGACGCAAGCAGCACGTCACTTGCATATTTCTCAGCCTGCTCTTAGCAAAACGATCGCTTCCCTCGAAGCGGAGCTGGGAGTAAAGCTGTTCGAGCGCACCAACAAATCAATCCGGCTTAACGAGCATGGCATTCATTTTCTAAGCAAGGTGGATATCGCCCTTCAAGCGTTGGAGGATGGAAAACGAGAGCTGCAGGATTCGGTTGAATCTCCTTCCGAATACATTACGCTTGATGTACGCGTCTCCTCTCATCTCCTCCCGGGTCTCCTAGCCGAATATCGCAAGAGTAAGCCTGATACGCAATTCCATTTGCTTCAGCATGCGTTGCCAAGCGAACACGCTTTCGACTTTGATTTATGCCTGTCAGACGGCGCTGTTCCTCCGTCCGGCTGCCATTCGGTCGCCTTGCTGCGGGAAAAGATTGTCGTAGCGCTGCCTTCCGAGCATCGTCTTGCCAAGCGAGAACGGATCAGCCTGGAGGAGTTGAAAGAGGAACGATTCATCAGCCTGCCTCCCGGCAAATCGCTGCGCGAGACTACGGATGCTTTCTGCCGGCTCGCCGGATTTACGCCGCACATTCAATTCGAAAGCGACGATCCGGCCACTGTCCGCGGTCTTATTCGGGCCGGTCAAGGCCTTGCATTTCTTCCGGCTATCACCTGGGGAGGTTCAACCGGGCCCGATGTGGTTACCATCCCTTTGAAGGAAGGATATTGCGAACGATCCATCTCTCTTCATTGGCCCAAGGGACGGTACCTGACTCAAGCTGCCGCATCGTTTCGAGATTGTACCACCCGATACTTCTCGGAACTGGCCGAGGCTTATTCCAAAGCCTGAAGCTCGTATAGCTCACTGCTCAAGGATTTCAGATATGGCGCCCAATCTCCGCAAATGTAGAGGTGGAGCCGATGCATCGCGCGAGTGCACGCCGTATAGAACAGCTTTCTTTCGCTTTCACGGTTATAAGACTTCGACGATGCGTCGTAGATCGCGACGGCGTCAAACTCCACGCCTTTCGCTAGATAAGCCGGGATAACCATAATTCCGGACTCGAAGGTTAAGGTATCCGTCGTTACCAGGCGAATATCTTCCATCCCGTATGAGGTCAACGCCTCGTAAGCCTCCTTGCTTTCGGCA
Organism: Paenibacillus sp. MMO-58; assembly: GCF_037146255.1. NCBI lineage: Bacteria > Bacillati > Bacillota > Bacilli > Caryophanales > Paenibacillaceae > Paenibacillus > Paenibacillus sp. MMO-58. The sequence goes on along the minus strand of NZ_JBBCVY010000003.1, from coordinate 239,237 downwards.
GCGTTTTTCGCAATAACCGCAATCGAACGGTTACCTTCCGCCTTGAGCGATTCAAGATCATGAACAAGCTGGCGAAGCAGCGCTTCGCGGCTCCTAGCCGTTGTGATCAACGGCTTTTTGCCATGACGCTCGAACGGAATAATCTCTTCGCCGCCTGGGAGCATGAGCCGCGTGAACTCCACGATTTCTTTTGTCGACCGGTAGCTTTGCAAGAGCGGAATGAGAGTGGAGTTTTCTTCCCCGTATAACTTAAGCAGCGGAGAATCTCCTCCTCCCAGCTTGGAAGATTGAGTAAAGATCGCCTGCCCGAAATCGCCAAGCACGGTCATGCGGGCATTCGGGAACAGTTTCTTAAGGAAAGCATACTGGAATGGCGAATAATCCTGGCCTTCATCCACGAAGATATGGCGGACAATCGTATTCATCCGGGAGCCTTCAATTAACTCCTTCAAGAACAGATAAGGCGTTGCGTCTTCATAGAACAACTCTTGATTGCCAAGCTTCTCCTTCGTTTGCCTGCAAATCTCCGGCCAGTTAGCAGGCACATCGGCATCTTCGGTCATTTGGCTGTAGGCTGATTCCTCTTCGACGAACAGCTGCGCGTAAAGACCGTTTACATCGACGAACTTCATTTTCTTCACCATCCGGCGCAAAGGCTTGAAATGCTCCTTCACGATCATTTGGCGCAGCAGGTCTTCCTGCTGTTCGGAGAAGTCGAAGATTTGATCCTCGCCTTGATTCATAAACTTGTTGGCGCGATCCATCGCTTTCGCATAACGTTCGGAAACATCAAACAGCTCTTCGTCGCGCTGGAACTTCTTCAAGATCTCGCTGTATGCCTCGACGTATTGGTCATTATCAAGATAATCGAGCTCTTTATCTACCCACTCCGCCGCCAGTTCATTGCGCGCAAATTTACGCAGCTCCTTCAATATCCATTCCTGCAGCAGGATAACCCGGTTAGCCAGGCGGACGGAAGCATCATAACCGTAAAATTGCTCGTATAATTGCTTCGAAGTGATCAGTTCGCGGTCCCGGAAACGTATACTCTTAAACAACATGCCTTCCTTGCTTAACCACCCCGCGTACTTCTGCAGCGCATGCAGGAAAGCTTCCGATGCTTTGTACCGGATACCGTCTACCCGCGCTTCGTAACCAGCCGCCGATTCCTGCGTCAGCACATATTCGATTTGTTCGAACGGATCCTCCACCTTCATGGCAGCACCAAGCCAGTAGTCCAGATATTCCTGGAAGGTCGTCTGCTGCATGTTCTCCTCGCCAAGCTCGGGAAGAACGGTAGATACATAACTATTGAACATCGGATTCGGCGAGAAAAGAACGATCTGGTCAGCCGTCAGCCGCTCCCTGTGTTTATAAAGCAAATACGCCGCCCGCTGAAGGGCTGCCGAGGTTTTCCCGCTTCCGGCGACACCCTGCACGATCAGCATCAGGCTGGTATCATTGCGGATAATCGCGTTTTGTTCCTTCTGAATCGTCGCCACGATGCTTTTCATCTGGTTATTGGCGCCTTGGCCAAGCACCTGCTGCAGCATCGAATCGCCTATCGTTACGCTCGCATCAAAGAAATTAAGGAGCTTGCCGTCTTTTATCTGGTACTGCCTTTTAAGCTCCATATTTCCTTCAATTTGTCCGCCGGGCGTCGCGTAGGAAGCCGGACCCGGAGAGTAATCGTAATAAAGGCTGGCGATTGGCGTCCGCCAATCATAGACCAGGAAGTTCATTCCGTCCGAAGCCAAGAAGGATGACAAGCCGATATAGACCTGTTCCACCTCATTCATGCCGTTCTCTTTAAAATCAATGCGTCCGAAATAAGGAGACTGTTGAAGCCGTTTCAGGCTTTTCCATTGCTGGCGCCGTTTCTCGTGAGTCCGCTCACGCTCCGATAACAGCGCGGCCTGCTGATTGATGCTGAAGAACGTTTCTTCAAAATCCTCATCCGAGCTTGTGTTGACGGTCACTTCCTCCCAGAAGTGCCTGCGTATATTCGAGGCTTGACCGTACAGCTGATCCACTTCCGGTTCAAGCTCCGTAATTTTCTCTTTCAGCTTCACTTTCACTTCATGAAGACGATTTTGCTCCTGGTCCCATTCTTTCTGCATCATAACTATAAACACACTCCTTCTCGATTTTAAAAAAATCTCGAAAATAAACGTTTGACATTTGACAACCGCATCCGCCGCATGATATTATATAAGTGTAGATAAGATGTTCTAACTATGCCATCACATAAATCATTCATGCAGAGGTTTTATTACTATAGCATGATTCTTTTTGATAAGCAATCGTAAAATCCCTCCCGTTGTCCATACGGGGCTTTTGTTTTTATCCGTCATCAAACAAGGCCGCCCTTCTTAACCGAAGGACGGCCTTGTTTCTTATTCCGTTACAGCTCAACGATTTTTGTCGCGATATTCTCGCAGAAAGCCCGGTCATGCTCGACAAACAGAATGGTTGGCGAATGCTCCAGCAGGAGCTCTTCAATCTGCATGCGGGAGATAACATCGATAAAGTTCAACGGTTCATCCCATATATGAAGATGCGCTTTCTCGCTTAAGCTTTTCGCGATCAGAACCTTCTTCTTCTGGCCTCCGCTGAATGCGGAAATATCCTTCTCGAACTGAATTCTGGAGAAATCCAGCTTGCGCAGAATAGCCTTGAAGAGACTTTCGTCGATTCCGTGCTCTCTCGCGTAATCCGTCAATTTGCCCCGCAGGTGGGAGGTATCCTGGGACACATAAGAGATCTTGAGGTTGCTTCCTTTGCGGAATGTCCCGGTGTAGGTCAGGTCCTCTCCGATGATCAGCTTAAGAAGACTGGATTTGCCGGAGCCGTTCCGGCCGGAAAGCGCGATACGTTCCCCCTGCTCGATCGTAAAGCTAATGTCCGAGCATACTTCCTTATCGCCGTAATAGACCGAGACCCGCTCCAGCTCCACAAGCTGGGGTTTGTGGTAAGTCAGCTGCTCGAGCTTCAGGCTGTCGGAAGACTCGATGTTTTTCAACAGCGTGGATTTCTCGTCGATTGCCGATTGCTGACGCTGCTCCATCGACTTCGAGCGCTTCATCATTTTGGCTGCTTTATGTCCGATATAACCTTTGTCTACCTTGGAGCCGGAGTTTCTTGTGCCGTTCTTTGTCTTCTCGACTTCATGAGACCAGTTATTCGTACGTTTCGCCGCATCGGACAACCGCTTAATGTCTTTCTTCAGCTTATCATTCTCCGCCAGCTCGTATTGATCCTGCCGCTCTTTGTTCTCCCACCATTCCGAGAAATTACCCTTCTGAACTTCGATATTCGTTCGGTTGATGGACAGAATATGGTCAACGCAATGATCCAGGAAGGTACGGTCATGGGAGACGAGAATAAATCCGCTTTTGCCGTTTAAATATTGGCTGACCAGCCTCCTCGCGTTCATATCCAGATGGTTGGTCGGTTCGTCGATAAGCAGAAAGCTGTCTTCCTTCAGGAACAAGGCGGCAAGCAGCACCTTCGTTTGCTCCCCGTTCGACAACGTATTAAACGGCCGATACAATACATCATCGGATACCTGAAGCAGCGTCAATTCGCGCATCAGCTCCCATTGCTGGTAATCCGGGTAAATCTCCTCGACGACATCCGTCGTCAAATATTCCGGATGCTCGACCCGGAACGGAAAGTAGTCAAACGTTACGTTAGCCGAAATATGACCGCTATACTCGTATTTGCCAAGCAGCAGATTCATAAAGGTTGTTTTTCCCCGGCCGTTGCGACCGGTAAAGCCCAGCTTCCAGCTCGTATCAAGCTGAAAGCTTACGTTCTCAAATATATTATCGTAGCTGCCGTCATAGGCAAACGTAAGGTTCGATACATTAATCAATGACATTTGAATTCCCCCGTAATCAAAAAGAGCTGCAAGAAAGTTACCTTTCTCGCAGCTCAAATGAATATGGCAAATCCGGCCCTTGGATTATCCAACGGGTCGGAAGGGATATTCGCCTGAGTGAAAAAGATGTAGTAACTCTCTTGCGCATAGAAAAATAAAACAATCGAAACAGATCGTTATCGTTCGTTTTATTCTTGTATACCGTCGCAAGAAAATCCTACATATCTTTTTCATCCCCAATCCTTAAATTACAGGTATCTTAACATAGCCATTTTTGAATTTCAACCAATGGATTTGAGAAAATCCACCATTTGACCAAAAGCTTCGTCTGCCGACGCTTGGACGTACCGCTTGGAATATGGATCGCCGAAGCCATGGTTTCCGCTGAATTTGCGGGTTATAACCTGTTTCTTGACCCTCAGTTCAGCCATTACTTGGTCCACGTCAAATGAAGGCTCGGTCTCCGGATAAAACAATAACACTGGACAGGCAGGATTCCGTTCCGTGTAGCTGCGGATACGGGAGCCATAGTAGCCCACCACCGCCGAGATATCGGGGCTGATGCTGCACAGCCAGGACACGGTTGCCCCAACGCTGAAACCAACCAGGAATACTTTGCGGTATTGCTTTTTTAGCTCACCCGCTAATCTTAGTATGGCTGCAGAGGCTTGTTCGAATCCGACATGCTCCATAAAATTTCCGTAAGCCTCTTCCTCTTGCTCATAACCAAAAGGCTCCTGCCGATTAAGCAATTCCGGTGCATACACATCAAAGCCCTGTGCCGCCAATTCCGTGCATACAGACGAAATATGTGAATTCAAACCGTAAATTTCATGGGCTACGATAATCGCCTTATCCGATTGCTGCTTGATCTCAATCATCGTCATTCTTATCTTTTTTTCCTTTCCCTTTGCCTCGATGCTCTTCATCCCGCTTTTTCTTCTTCTCTTCTTTCTTTTTTTCTTTCTCCGATTTTTTCTTTTCTTTGTCCTTTTCCTTGTCCTTCTTCTCTTCTTTTTCTTCCTTTGCTTTTTCGGTGTCCTTTGGCTTCTTGGCAATCGACGGCACGTTAGCGAATGCCTTGACCGGTTCGTCTTGAAGAGCTTCACCCATCAGCTTCTGGAATACGGCTGCTGCGGCCTTTGAGGTTGTCGTTAAGTAATGGCTGCTATCCGTATGGTCATAGCCTAGCCATACCGCTCCAACCAGCTGCGGCGTATACCCGACAAACCAATTGTCTTTCATCCCTCCGCCGGTTCCAGGCATTTCGGTTGTGCCCGTCTTACCGGCTACCGGTCGATCACCGAGTGCTGCTGCGTCGCCGGTACCTTCCTTGACTACTCCTTCAAGCATCGCCGTCATCGTCCGGGCAACGGCAGGCTCCGTTACTTTCACGCTGCCGTTGGAATCGAATTCGGCTGTTGTCTCCCCTTCAGCCGACTCGATCCGAGTAATGGAATGTGCCGGAATCCGTGTTCCGTCATTCGCGAATACGCCAAAAGCTTCAGCCATATCCAGCGGCGAGACTCCTTCCTGCAAGCCGCCTAACGCAAGTCCCAATGTCCGGTCAGCGTCCGTAAGCTCGATACCGAACCGCTTAGCGGCTTCCATCCCTGCATCAATCCCCATCTCGTTAAGCAGCGAAACCGCAGGCACGTTATACGAATGAATAAGGGCTTCATAGATCGATACTTCGCCATGATAACTGCCGCCCGCATTTTTAGGTTGATAACCTCCGAAATTAACCGGTTCATCCATTAAAGTACTATCCGGAGTATAACCACGCTCCAAAGCGGGCGTATACACCGATATCGGTTTCATCGTAGAGCCCGGCTGGCGTTTCAACTGTACCGCCCGGTTAAAACCGCGGAACGGCTGCTCGCCTCTGCCCCCAATGAGAGCCCGTATCCCGCCGTCTCTAGGATCTACAAGCACAGCCCCGCTTTGAATAAGCTGATCCGAGCTGCCCGACGGAAAGAGGCTGTCCTGCGAATAGACTTGCTCTCCAGCTTCCTGCATCTTCCTATCCAGAGTCGTATAGATCCGGAATCCTCCGTGAAGCACTTCATTTTCCGTTATTCCATATTTCTGGCTTGCCTCGCGAATGACCTGATCGATGAAATACGGGTATTTAATGGCGTCACTGCTGCTTGGCTTCGAGCTTTGAATATGAAGCGGCTCCTTTACCGAAGCCTCATAAGTCGATTGATCAATCTTGCCCTGATCCTTCATAAGCTTCAGTATGGCGAGAGTGCCGAAGGCGCTTTGATCATTCCGGCAAGCAGTGCCGATTGCGTAAGCGACAGTTCGTTCACCGGAATGCCAAAGTACACATCGGAAGCCTTCTTAATCCCCCAAGCCCCTTCGCCAAAATAAATCTGGTTCAAGTAAAAGGTTATAATCTGCTGTTTATCGTAATTTTTCTCGATTTTCTCGGCGAGCAGAAGCTCTTTCCACTTCCGGGTCCAGGTCCGTTCCTGGCTGAGAAACACGTTTTTCGCCAGCTGCTGGGTAATGGTGCTTGCCCCCTGAACCGTCTTGCCGTTTGTCAGATTGGTTACCATCGCACGGCCAATCCCTTGCAAATCCGTGCCTTTATGCTCGAAGAAACGTTTGTCTTCTACGGCGACGACCGCTTCGATAAGCTGCTCCGGTAGGCTGTCATAGCTGACGGCTTCGGCTTTTTTCGGCGAAATGCGAAGCACTTCTTCGTTGTTCTGATCGTAAATGATCGTGACGGCCGGCAGCGGCTCCTCCAGCAAGGACACATCCTGCCTCGCAACCATGAATTTAAATGCAATTACTCCCACTACGGCGATAAAAACGCAGGCAATCATAACAAGAAGGACAAGCTTCTTCCATAGTCCCCGCTTTTTTGCTTTCTGATGATGAATCTCTGATCTCATACAACTTCCTCCAAGCTTGTTGCAACAACCCGTTACTTTTGTCTTGGATAATAATTCGCAGACGAGACCCGTTTTCTGTACGTAGGACCTAATTGAATGTCATTATGAAAAAAAGTCTGCGATATACGCAGACCCTACATAATCAACCTAAGCAGCATGACGGTTACTACGCCCGTGATGATCGTCCCAAGCAAACTGCGCGTAAAGATCGCTACCAGGAAGGTAGGCAGCGCGGCAATCAATTCGATATTATCCTTCAATGCCGTAAGCTTTCCATCGGTCATCAGCAATTCATTGCCTAATAAGGCTGCCATAACCGCAACGGGTATATAGCTTAGCCAACGCATCGCCAGATCGGGAATTTGCAAGCGGCTGAGCACAACAAGCGGCAGCACCCGCGGAAGAAAAGTAGCGATTGAAGCACCTATTATAATTGCAAGAATATCCCATCTTATTTCCATCTTTCAATCAACACTCCTATTGTTGCCGCACTTACGGTTGCGATAATGACCGCCACGCTACCCGAAGTCACCATGCTTGCTCCAACAACGATAATGACCGCGCTTACGACAACAATTAAATCTCTGAACAGCTTCTGGCGTCCCAATAATTGCAAGACCAGCAGCCCAATAAACATGGCGGACAAGGCAAAATCCAGTCCAAACTTCTCCGGATTCGTGATCCATTGTCCTAGAAATGCTCCCGCCATCGTAGCAAGAATCCAATTGAGATAAGCCGTTACATTTAATCCGTTCATCCATGATTCGCTGAGCGTTTTTGTATTGGCCGCTCTGTTAATCGCTACTCCAAAAGTCTCGTCCGTCAGAAGCGTGCCAATCATCATGGTCTTAAAAGCCGTCAAATGACGGAAATAGGGGGATAATGCCGCGCTAAGCAGCAGATGCCGAAGATTTACGATAAATACGGTAAACACGATTGCTGCTATGGAGCCCTGCGCGGCTACCATTCCCGCGATAATAAACTGCGCCGAGCCCGCGTAAATAAGGATCGACATTAGGGTAATCTCCAGCACGCTTAACCCCGAAGTATGGCCAACCACTCCTGCCGCGAACCCGATGCTTAAATACCCGAGCAACGTTGGTACGCAGTCCTTCACCCCTTGAATGAAGCTGTTCTCATCTCTGTCCAATCTAAGCTGTACGTTCTCTTGCTGCATGTACTTCCCTCTCCTACCATTAAAGCTATCCTCATATCTTAGCACAAAAAGAAGCCGCAGAACGCGGCTTCACTAATCCTTCTTGAGATGCATTTCCATCCAATCGTTAGCTTCCTGAAATCCAAATTTCTTATAAACCGGTCTGCCAAGTTGAGAAGCCGCAAGCCAAATGGTCTGTACTCCGGCTGATTTAACTTCCTCAACCAAACGATTCAACAGCTGGGTAGCGATACCGCGCCCGCGATAACGAATATCCGTATACATATTTGTGACATAAGCTTTTTTACCGCTTTTATTCGTATATGACGGAGGAAAATCATAAAAGATCACGGCCGCGGTTGCGACTATTCCCGAGTCTGCTTCTACAACCCATTCAATAAGCGAACCGTCCGTTAACTTGCTTGCGAAAAAGGTTCGGAGCTCCTCATCAATGTCTTGGTCTGGAGCAATTCCTTCATCCATTAATTGTTGCTTTCTCAATGCCATTAATGCCTCAATATCCTCAATAACTGCTTTACGATAGTTCATGCCGCACCTCTCTAAGCTGTTTATTCTCTTTAGGCTTCGACTTGAACAAGAGAATTCCTGCCAGAAGCGCCGCTACTCCAATCGCTTTCTGCGGAGTGAAAGGCACTTGCTCGAGTCCAAACCAACCTGCCGAATCCCACCATAAGGCGCAGAGCAGCTGGGAAGCCATTACGAAGGTTGTCCCATAGCTTGGGCCCAAGAGCCGTACCCCTTTAACGACGCAAGTGACGACGCCGATGCCAAGCAAGCCGCTGAACCAGAACCATACGGGCATCGCCTTCCAGCTCAGCATATCCGCTCCCTCAAACAGCAGCCCCATGAATAACGAAGCCATAAAGCCCATTCCAAGCACCAGAGCCGTTGTGGTGTGGGAGTTCGCAGCCGCATTAACTTTATTGTTGAACAAGTTCTGTACGCTGACCAGCGATCCTGCCATCAATGCCAGTAATATGCCTGTTAACATCATTTCTGCTCCTTCCGGTCTCCATTCTCGTAAATATTTCTTCCAGCAGCCTCTTCAAGCCCCTTGCGGTCTTTCACGACAAGCGTTCCCCGGCTGCGCTCGATCAAGTTTGCGCTGGTGAAGCTAAGAATAATCCGGTTCAAGTGCCGGTAGCTAGTGCCGATAAGATTCGCCATGTCCTTCAAATGAGCCGTGCTGACCCTTGCATCCTCCGGGGTCGTTACGGACAGCAAATAACTTGCAAGCCGGACTTCTACCGGGTACAAGAGATTAAAGCTGAGCGACACCGATTTGTTATAGAACTTTTCAGTGACAAGATGCAGCATAAATTGCAGGAACGGAACTTCTTCCCGATACAGCTTCAGCCAACGCTTGTGAAAAGCAACAGTCTCCACCGGCGTCACGGCCGAAACGGTATTCAAATTTTCCAACTCGTTCAGGCATTCGATCTCGCCTAGCACGCCTAGCGGGGACGTGAAATTAACAAGCAGCGTCTTCCCGTCTGCGGAGGTGGTGTACACCTTCACTTTTCCGCGCATGAGTAAAAAGATATACTCCGGTATTTCGCCTTGCTTGCATAACGTATCGCCCGGCTCGAACCGGTATAACGACAAATGCTGCCTTAGCGAGCTTGGGAATACATCGTCTAACGCGTATTGGGCCAGATATTGATCGATCCGGGCATCATCCAAAATTTCTCTCAACTTGACTGCATCCCCCTTCTAATGGATATTTTATCCTGTCAGAACGATAAACATAAGATCCCGGTTATCATAAGGGCAATGCCGATCCATTGCGGAGCTCTTAACCTGATTGGCGCATTACCGAACCAACCGGCTTTCTCCATCCCTAAAGTCACCAGAATTTGGGCGATCAGCACGGACGATACCGTAATGGCTGCTCCGTTATGGTGAAAAGCCGTAATATTGCTGAATATGATAAACGCTGCAAAAGCTCCGCCAAACCGGTAGCGCAGCTTCACCTGTTTGAGCTGTTTCCACGAACGGTCGCCTGTCATCCATACGATTAGCAGCGCGGCGGCAAAACCCGTCCCTTGCGTCAGCACCGCGGCCTGCCAGGTTCCGAGATGCTCGCCAATCGCTGCATTTGCCGTCCCTTGCAAGGTCAGAAATACGCCGCCCAGCACAGCATATAAAATGCCTTTCATTCCTCGTCATCCTCCTCGTTCATTTCGCTCTTCTAATTAAACGACGGAAGGTCGAAAACAAAAAGGACATATGTCCTGAATCCTAAAAAGGCAAATAAAAAAAGCATCATTGCCTCTTAAGCAGCGATGCTTTCCTTATCTTTTTCCGTATGATCTTCCTTCTTGCCTTGCATTTGCTTGTTCATGTCGCGAAGCTCTTGCAGCATCGTATCCAGCTCGCTGCGCAGCTGATGAAGCTCGCTTTTGCAAAGGAATTGCAGCTTATCCAGCTCGCTTGCGCTCATGTTCCCCATTCGAATCTGGTAAAGCAGCTTGTATTGCATCGATTCGCTTTCGCTGATCCGGTATTCAGGCATTCTCGCCGGTTCTGTTTTTTGTGCTTTTATCATTTCATTGGCTCCTTTGTCTTTGTTCTACGGTTATAATAAAGGAGCTGTATTAAGGATATATTTATTCAATGTTAGATGAACATTAATTTTCGAACCAAATGTTATTTCCGTGCTTTTACGATCAAGAACCATGGATTAGTCATTAAACGTTCATACCAGCTCTTATACCAGTCAGCCGCTCCGGTATGCTCCATATATTCCTTGGCCGGCTGCGGTTCGATCATCTGATCCAATGTAAAATGTTCCGTCGTTGCGTTAACAATATCCATCATGGATTTATGATAAAAGGTTACCTCTACAGGTCCCGTCTCCTTCTTATTCCATATATCCGTTAATAATTCATGGGCGAAATAGTCCGTGCGATCATACTGCTTGAACACCATAAACGGATGATGAACGGAGAATTGCAAGGTACCGCCTGGCTTCAGCACTCGTCGCAGCTCGCGGAAGACGGTTCCCCAATCCTCGATGTAATGCAGGGTAAGCGAGCTGACAATAAGGTCAAACGATTCATCCTCAAACGGCAGCGTCTTGCCAAGCTCACAGACCAAAACGTTTGCTTTATCCCCTACTCTTCTTCTGCAAGCCGCCACCATCTCCGGGCTGAGATCTATAGCCGTCACTTGCGCTCCCCGCTCAGCGAATTGCAAAGTGTACCAGCCTGCGGCACAGCCCGCATCCAGAACAGTCATACCGGACATATCATCAGGCAGTAGCTTCATCATCGCCGGCCGTTCATAAAAGGCGTTATGTCCGCTGCTATGATCAACGGACTGCTCATACGCGATGGCCAGTCGATCAAACGCCTTCGAGACTTTTTCATTCATTTATGTCACATCCTCTCTTGGACCTTGCTTTTTTAGAAGCGGTATCTCTCGTGTCCTTTATTCACGAAAGCTTGAACGCCTTCGAGATGAAGCAGCTCCTCTTTCATTTGAAGTCCGCCTCTGAAGCCGGTGAGCGTATTATTCTTGCCGATTACCCGGTGACATGGGACAACGATCGGGATGGGATTCATGCCGTTTGCCGTGCCTACCGCTCGAACAGCCTTCGGATTCCCTACTCGTTCCGCGATTTCCGCGTAGCTTCTCATCTCTCCGTATGGAATTTCGAACAAAGCCTGCCAGACGGAGTTTTGAAACGCGGTGCCGCGAAAATCCAAAGCGAACGTAAAGATCCTTCGGCTGCCGTCCAAATATTCCTGAAGCTGCTGCTTGTACGGAGCGACTTGAGCCGAATCCCTCATCAATATCGCATTCGGTATTTTTTTCTTCACCCATGCCTCAACCTTCTCCATTGTGGACTCATGGGGCAAAGTAACTTGCGCTAATCCGTTGTCCGTTGCAACCAGATAAATAGGCCGATTATGTAACACGGGATGCAGCAACATATCCCAATAAACCGTTGTTGATTGTAAACCCTTCATTTCATTCACCTCATTCAAATAAAACAATCTTACCATTCCTCAAACAAAACAAAAACAAAAAGCCGCGAAATCGCGGCTTTCGGTCAATACCTTTATTCAACGATGAGCTTGCCTACCATCTTGCTGTGGCCTGCGCCGCACACTACCGAGCAATGGAATTCATGCTCGCCGGCTTTGTCGGCTGTAAATGTCGCAGTGCCGTTATTTTCCTTGATATCGACGTTATAATCCGGAATCGCGAAGCCATGGAAGCCCTCTGTGTTATTTAATGTAATTGTCACTTTATCGCCTTGCTTAACACGAATTTCCGGTTGATCAAATTCAAAGTTCTTCGCTTTAACGGTAATGGCTTTTGCACCGCCACCGCTTGCAGCATTATTGCCAGCATTGGTCCCTGCGTTTGTACCCGCGTTATTGGTTGCGCCTGTATTGGCATTATTGTTGTTCTTCGAGCTTGATCCGCAGCCTGCAGTCGTACCCATTACGGTTACGGCCAGGGCAGCGATCATAAGCAGCTTATTGATCTTCATAGCAGCTGTCTCCTTTTGATCTTCAATTATTTTTAGTTTGTTCCAGCTCGATAATGTTTGATTTAACTTCCGGTTCATCATCGGCAATGCCTTTTGTTGAATTCCGGAACTCGCGCAGCGTATCGCCAAAGGCACGTCCAAGCTGAGGCAGCTTTGCCGGTCCGAATACAATCAAAGCGATAGCCAGAATAATGATCAGCCCTGAAATTCCTACGTTGTTAAACATATTATCCCTCCACAATTAAGTCGTTTGTACGGCAAACTTCCGCCTATAGTAACGCGCCGAGATAAATGCGCTGATCTCGAAGAGCAGAATGAGTGGTACGGTCACGGACAAATGGGATACAAAATCCGGAGGTGAGATAAGTGTTCCCACAACCGCCAGACCTACATACGCAAATTTTCGAACCTGCTTCATTTTGCCTGGAGTCAGCATCCCGATTCGGGTCAGAAAAGTCATAACCAGCGGCATTTCGAAAGCAACCCCCATAGGCAGCAGGAAGCTGATCAGAAATGACATGTAATGCTGGATCCCGTATACCTCTTGAGCTCCCATCGATTGGTTCAGCTTAATCATGAACCGGATCATCATCGGCAGAGCTACGGTATAACCGAACAACACACCGCTTACGAACAGCAAGGACGAGGTCGGCACATAGACCAGGGTGCTTTTTGCTTCGGCATCCGTCATGCCCGGTCTTGCAAATGCCCACAGATGGTACATGAGGAACGGAAGCGTTAGAATAATCCCGACGAGCAGCGCGCATTTCATATACACCGCTATGCCGTCCGAAAGCGCAAATACGCTCCACTCTACTTCAATGGCACCCAGATGTCCTTTGACGAAAGTCAAAATTTTAGGCGCTGCATACAGCCCCACGCACAAGGATGCCAGAAACCAGCCGGCCACATAAATGAGGCGTTTGCGGAGCTCGGACAAATGACTGATTAGATCGCTTTCGATCGTATCGGTCTGTTTGTTCACACGAGTGAACCGCCTTTTTGCATATATTTCTGCACGCCTTCAGCCGTCCGGTATGCCAGTGCGCCAACTGTTGCCGTCGGATTATAGCCGCTGTTATGCGGGAAGTTCGAAGCGCCGCAGATGAAAACATTTTCCGCATCCCACATTTGCAGATAGTTATTAACGACAGAAATCTTGGGATCGGATCCCATAATCGTTCCGCCCGTGTTATGGGTAGACTGATAAGGAACGATGTTGTATTGCTTGATCGAGTCATGGATCTCCGTCTTGGTTCCACCCATTTGATCGGCGATTTCCTTCGTCTTCTGAGCAATAAACTTCACGAGCTCGCGGTCCTGATCTTCGAAATCGAAGGTCATCCGGATAAGCGGCAGGCCAAAAGCGTCTTTGTACTCCGGATCAAGATCCAGATAATGATATCGGTTCGGCATGCTTGCGCCTTGTCCCGTAACCGATAACACGCGGTTCGAGTTATGGATCGTTGCTTTCTTGAACTCTGCGCCCCATTTCGGCGTGCCTGCCGGAACCGGCTGATACTGAATCGGACGGAGCCCCGTCTGCGTGAATCGGATATTTGCGCCGTGCAAAAATTTCAGATCGCTATGGTCGAAGTTATCGCCGTTGAAATCGTCAATACTGCTTCCGAGTGCCCCGGCTCCCATTGCCAGGTTAAATTCTCGGTCCTCGTAGTACACGCTGGTGCTGGCACCGTTCACCTGATACGCATAGTTCCGGCCGACTGCGCCGGTATCCGTATCGGGATCATAAGGCTTGCCCAGCTTGGAAAGCAGCAAAAGCCTGACATTGGTAAACAGGTAACCTGCGAGAATAACGACATCAGCCGGCTGTGTGTACTCTTCTCCGGTAGGTGTATGTACATAGGTGACACCGGTAGCTTTCTTGCCGTCATGAATGATTTGTGTCACGTTGGAGTGTATGCGCAGATCAAACTTGCCCGTTTGTTTTGCAACCGGAAGAACGGTAACAACCGGATCCGCTTTTGCTCCATATTCGCAGCCAAACCGTTCGCAGTACCCGCAATACTGGCATGGCGCTCTCTCGACACCGTCCGGATTTTTGTAAGGCTCGGACAAGTTGGCCGAAGGAATAACATATGGATGGTAGCCAAGCTTTTTGGCTGCATTTTCAAACAGCTTCATGCCCGGAGATTTTTTCATCGGACCCGTAGCAAATGCTTTGGACATCTTGCCAATATTCGGAGGTAATTCGGCCTCTCCGGATATGCCCGCCATCTGCTCGTATTTCACGAAATACGGCTCAAGCTCCTCATACGTAATGCCCCAATCCCGAATTGTCATGTTCTCCGGAATCTTCTTCTTGCCGTATCGCTCAACCGTCTTGCTGTAAATTTCAAAATCGTATGGCAAGAACCGGTAGTATTGACCGTTCCAGTGAACCCCTGCGCCACCCAAACCTTCGCCCAGCAAGAACGAACCGTACGTCCGCATCGGCAACGCTCTCATTTTTATTGTGTTGCGGAAGGAGACCGTTTCTTTGGACAAATCCTGCATCAGCTCATAACGCGATGCATAGCGGAGCTCGTCGTGAACATGGTAATAATCTTGCGTATCCCGGCTTTTGCCCCGTTCCAGACCTACAACGGAAATACCGGCTTTCGTCAGCTCGGAAGCGATAATGCCGCCAACCCAGCCCATCCCGACAATTACAACGGGAACCTTTGGAAGTTTAGTTGCCATTTTTTACTTCACCCCTTATCTACCCAAGCTCAAGATGATCATGCAAGCTTAATGGTTCCATTTTTACAAACTCTTCTTTTTCGATGTGATCGGTATAGCTCATCTGGTTGCCAGGGAAATTTCTCATCTTCCAGCCCGCCATATTCCGATTGCCGCCGTAAAGCGGGTCAGAATAAGCTCCCTCGAGCGTCAGATTAAGGAACATAGCGAAAAAATTGGAGGAAGGAACGTCTTTGATCTCCGTCTTATCCGTTTCAAAAGCCGTCAGCACCGCATCCTGCTCTTCCGGTGTGATTTCCGCAAATGGCTTCTGATGTTTCGTAAAGCTGTAGTCATTCATTGCGTCAAGCCCAAGCGCAATAAGCTCTCTGCGTTTAAAAACCAGCTGATAGCCCTGCGTGGCTTCCGCTTTATAATAAGGCGGCTGCATGTAGTCCCTGGCATTGGTGCCGTAGGCACTTGCCATCTGGTGGTCGATATAAAAAGCTACCCCGAGTTCTTTCGCGCCGGGACCCAGATCATCTTTAGGAAACAGCCGCTCGGCAGCAGCTTCCGCCGTAAGGAACTGATTTTGGTTGAAGAACATTAAAGCCTGATTATAGTCTCTATCCTCCGGTGCGGTCCCCGACTTGCCGGGTTCCGGAGTAACTTCCTTCTCCGTCTGTTTCAGATTCGAGCCTACAAGTCCTCCGATGACCCCGCCAAGCACTACCCCGCCAAGAGCCGTACCGGAATATTTAAGGAACCTTCTGCGCGATTCGTCCTGCGGCTGATTCGGTTTGTCATTCGCCATAATCATTCTCTCCTTGCTACCCGATTTAGTAGGTTTTCTAATTTTCTTCCAATAGGTGAAATATTATGCAGAAAACTTGTCAGATTCGTTGACTATTTTTAATTCAGTACCTTTCAATAAACAATACTGAATGGTATTTTGTATTGGCATCATCCATAGTTATTAACAGGTACTGTTCAATGTATTGTACTAAGCCATAAACAAATCGAGGTGTTTCCACGTTGAATGTCCAATTTAAAAAAGGCGTTTTGGAACTTTGCGTTCTTGTCATGCTGGATAAGCAAGACCGCTATGGATACGAGTTGGTTCAAAAAATATCCAGTCAAATCGAAATCTCGGAAGGCTCCATCTATCCGATTCTCCGGCGGTTGACAAGCGAAGAATGCTTCACTACCTATCTGCAGGAATCTACCGAAGGACCATCGAGAAAATATTACAGGCTTACCGATAAAGGAAGAACCTATCTCTATGAGCTGATATCCGAATGGACTGAATTCGCGAGTGGAGTCAATCATTTGATTAAGGAAGGTGTGAATAATGACGAAAAATAATTTCTTGCAGCAATTAGAGGCCGAGTTAAAGGCCATTCCGGCGGTAGAGCGCGCGGATATTTTGCATGATTACGAAGAGCATTTTATATTCGGGCTGGAGGCAGGAAAATCGGAAGAGGAAATTGCGATGGCGCTTGGCTCTCCTGCTCAAATCGCAAAAGAGCTTCTTGCGGGTTATCATTTGAAACGGGCTTCGGCAAACTCGACTGCCGGAAGTATTATCCGGGCAACCTGGGCCGTCGTTGGATTAAGCTTTTTCAACCTGGTGGTTGTACTTGGTCCTGCGATTGGCGCAGCCGCAGTCATTCTCGCCTGTTGGGCCGTATCTCTGACCTTGCTTGTTTCTCCCCTCCTAGTTGTTATCGATACGGTTTTCCACCCTGCTTCCTTTATTCTATTCGATCTATTCTTCTCGCTCTTCATGTGCGGATTAGGCATCCTGATCGGACTGGGTATGCTGTACGTGACCAAGCTGGCGAAAAAAGCTGCAATCGGTTATCTGAAATACAATGCAGCTCTTGTTAAAGGAGGGCTGAAGCATGACAACTAAGAAAAAATTAGCTGCGATAGCGACAGTACTTATCGTTATTGGTCTTGCAGGAAGCCTGATCACTTACTTTTACGAAAATACCGTTACCGAAGTATTCGAGCAAAAAACGATTGCAGGCTCGCAGATTACAGCTCTTAACCTCCGTTCGGACAATACCCGCATCGAGCTATTGCCATCATCCGAGCAAGATATAAAGATTCAATTAGACGGAAGCACAATGTCCGAAGAAAAGCCGCAATTGGACGTTAAAGCAGAAGATTCGACCTTGTCGATCACAATGGATACGAACCGGCACAAGTGGTTTACCTTCAATATCCGAGAAGATTCTTTAGCGTTAAAAGTTTATTTGCCGCTAAAGCAATATAATGAATTAAAGATTTCGAATAATAACGGCTATATTCTTGCCAAGCAGCTTAATGTCGCTTCGATTCAAGCAACAACCGATAATGGCAGGATTGAATTCAGCGATACCGCCTCACAGACGGTAAAGGTGCGGGCCGATAACGGAAAAATCACATTAGATCATGTCACGGGGACTTTGGACGAAAAAACGAGCAATGGCTCCATTACGTTGCTCACCAAAGAAATTAACCAGAACATCACGCTTAATACGAACAATGGCAGAATACTGCTGCAAACGGAGAAGGAACCTGCAGGCGTCACCTTTTACACTCACGTTGATAACGGAAGAGTTAATCTCTTCGATAAGTACAAGGGCAATACCGTTGTTGGCGATGGGAGCATACAAGTGAAGCTCACGGCCGACAATGGCAGCATTACGGTAAAAAACAATAATAACGGATAAAGCCGCTCCTTCCCTTTCGGAAGAAGCGGCCTTCTTTCATTTACTGAGCACATTCACCGGCGAATCGGCCAAATACGCTTCGATATCTTCTACGATACCCTTATAGAAACCGCGGTATGCCGCTTCCGTTACGTAACCGATATGAGGAGTTGCAAGCACGTTTGGGAGTGAGCGGAACGGATCGTCTTGAGGCAGCGGCTCCTGCTCGAATACGTCAATCCCGGCTCCGGCGATGGTTCCGCTGCTAAGAGCATCCAGCAAGGCATCACGATCAACGATAGGGCTGCGCGAAGTGTTAATGAGAAATGAGGTCGGCCTCATCCGCTCTAGCTCTCTCGCACCAATCAGGCCCCGCGTACGATCTCCTAACACCAAGTGTATGGATACAATATCGCTGCTCTCCAGCAGCTCCTCCTTGGAACTAGCCAGCGTAACGCCGGCTGCCGCTGCTTTCTCGGCGGTCAGGTTCTGGCTCCACGCCATCACCTCCATGCCAAAGGCTTGTCCGATCCTTGCCACATTCGATCCGATATGGCCAAGTCCCAGCAATCCAAGCCTCTTGCCGTGAAGGTCAACTCCGATCGTGCTCTGCCAGCCACCGCTTCTGACCGCTTCATTCTCCGCCACCAGCTTTCTGGCGAGACCAAGAATAAGCGCCCAGGTCAGCTCGGTGGTTCCTTCGCCTCCTCCCTTTGTGCCGCATACCGTTATCCCCTGTTCCGCAGCCGCAGCCAGATCAATGGAAGCGTTGCGTTTACCGGTTGTTACGAGCAGCTTCAGGTTAGGCAGCCGTTGCAATAGCTCCTTGCGGAATGGCGTTCTTTCCCGCATGATGACAACAATCTCGCAATCCTGTATGGCAGCGATTAGCTCTTCCTGATCCTCGAAATGATGATTATACACTTGAATCTCAATATGATTCAGAAGGGACGACCAGTCGGCCATGCTTAAGGCAACGTTCTGGTAATCATCCAATACGGCACATTTCATAACTGTTCTCCTCCTTATCTCAGAAAGCAAAACAGCAAGCTCCGTACCCGCTATTCGGGGGGAGCTTGCTGCAATCATCTCAATTATTTCGGTTGGATATAACCTTCCGCTTTGAGCAGTTCGGCGATCAATACGGCACCGCCGGCTGCACCGCGAAGCGTGTTATGCGACAGCCCCACGAATTTGAAATCGTACAGGGAATCTTCGCGCAGACGGCCGGCCGATACGCCCATGCCTTTTTCAATGTCGCGGTCAAGCTTCGTTTGCGGTCTGTTCTCTTCTTCGAAGTACGTAATGAATTGCTTAGGCGCGCTTGGCAGACCCAGCTCTTGCGGACGGCCTTTGTATTCGGACCAGCGCGCAAGAATCTCTTCCTTCGAAGGTTTGTTCTCGAAGTTCACGAACACCGTTGCAAGGTGTCCGTCCGTTACCGGAACGCGGATGCATTGCGTTGTGATCAGCGGAGCGCTTGCTTTCACGACTTCGCCGTTCTCAACGCTGCCCCAAATGCGGAGCGGCTCTTGCTCGCTCTTCTCTTCTTCGCCGCCGATGTAAGGAATAACGTTATCCAGCATATCCGGCCAGTCCGTAAAGTTCTTGCCGGCACCGGAGATCGCTTGATACGTCGAAGCTACAACCGTCGTAGGTTTGAATTCGCGCAAAGCATGAAGAGCAGGTACATAGCTTTGAATCGAGCAGTTCGGTTTTACCGCGATAAAGCCGGTTGTTGTACCCAGACGTTTTCTTTGAGCCTCAATAACTTCAAGATGCTCCGGATTGATCTCGGGAATAACCATAGGAACGTCCGCCGTCCAGCGATGCGCCGAGTTGTTGGACACGACCGGCGTACCTGTTTTTGCGTAAGCCTCTTCGAGCGCCTGAATTTCTTTCTTAGGCATATCCACCGCACAGAAAACAAAATCAACGCCAGCAGCAACCTCTTCGACCTTCGAAGCGTCCTGCACCACGATATTTTTAACCGCTTCAGGGATTGGAGTGTCAAGCTTCCATCTGTTCTGAACAGATTCAACGTACGTTTTGCCTGCCGAGCCTGCGCTTGCGGCAATAGCCGTTACTTCAAACCAAGGATGCTGATCCAGCAATTGTACGAAGCGCTGGCCAACCATGCCTGTTCCACCAACAATACCAACTTTAAGTTTTTGTGACATTTGTTCTTCAAATCCTCTCAGTCTGATTTTGTATGCCGACCCTATACCTTACATGTATGCGGTATAAATCCCTTTGCTTGCTGCGAAAATAAAAAAATCCCACCCCCAAGACCGTAGTCTCAGGGACGAGATTTGAATACTCGTGGTACCACCCTAAATTCGCGGATATGTCGCCATATCAGCCTCTTCAAGTACGGCATTGCAATCGAATGCTTATACTCTAGCTCTATAACAGGAGCTCCTGTCACACCATCCCCGGCCAGACCGGTTCCGATGCGCTGCTCAGAGTCTTTCTTCAATAAATAACTCTTTGCTCCTTTTCAGCATACCGGAGCTCTCTGGAAAAGAATTGATTTACCTACTCGTCTCGTCATTGCATTTCATATTGCAGTTATAATAACAAAAAACGAATCCGAGGTAAACCCATTTTCGCAAAAAAATTAATGGCTTTCAGCCGCTTTGAGGTTAAGCTTCTTATACACTTTCGTGTAGACCCACAAAGCGTTCAGCAGAAGGATAGCTCCCGTTGTTAAGAAGACCGCCCGGATGCCTATCCAAGCCGATATTTGCCCGCCTAGAATCGATCCGATAAAGATGCCGAGGTAACCCGCCGACATCGTAAAACCAAACACTCTGCCCGTGAGAGCATCCGGCGTAATTTTTTTGAGCAGAATATTAACCGACGGATTAAGTCCCCCTGCCGCCAGCCCAAGAAGGAATCGGAGCACCATAAGCTCCCAAGGCTGATGCACCAAGGCCTGCGGAATAAACAACAGCCCCGCAACAATCAACGCGATAAGCATCACCTTGTGCGCCCCAATCTTATCAGACAGCCTGCCGAGCCTTGGCGCGGCGATCATGTTAGCTAGTCCGGAGGCGGAGAATATAAACCCGGCAAGCAAAGCAACATGCTCGGTACTACTCGTTAAGCTAGTGACATACACCGTTAAGACCGGTTCTATGGAATACATGGCAAGCGTTAAGGCAAAATACGTCACAAACAAAGTGATCGTCAGGTTCTTCTCGGGGATATTGCCCCATACTTCCTTCATTTTCTGCGCTTTTTTATCTACGCGGGTGAGATTTTCTTTCACAAACAGCAAGGTTGTAATAAAAGCGAACAATAACAGTACTCCGGTAATAAAAAACACATTCCGCATACCGAAATGCAATTCAATAAAACCCCCGATCGACGGACCTAACAAGGAACCCGCAATTCCCGCCGTAGACAAGGTTCCGAGCGCCCACCCGGCGTGAGCTTTCTCGGTCTGCGTAGCGATAAGCGCCGTGCAAGCGGAGGCGTATCCGGTAATAATCCCCTGCAGCAGGCGAAGGCCAATCAGCTCATACACATTCTGGGCAAAGCCCATGCTGAAAATGACGATTGCCATTCCCAGACTGGCCCGGAGCAGCATCGGCTTCCGTCCGTATTTATCCGCGGCGATTCCCCATATCGGAGAAAACACAGCTGACAGTATAAAAGTAATTCCAAACGCTAAACCGGAATACTGCTCTACCATTCGGGTATCGGTAACGCCCAGATGATTGATGTACAAAGGCAATACCGGGGCGATCTGGCTCATGCCGATGCTTGCGACGAATACGCCAAACCAACAGACGAACAGGTTTCTTTTCCATATCGGCATACCTGTCATCCTCCTTCATTCTGTTGCTTCTGGGTGCTCTAAGCTAAGGTTGCAATCCAGTCATCCACCGTTTTTACGTCCGCCTGGCGCGGGAACACCTTCTCGGTAAGGACGCGGTGCACTTCGGGATCCGCATCCAGGCAGGCATCCTTCAATACGGTAATTGCATAATCCTTGTCTGCCGACTCGCGCACCGTGGACAATACAACTCCGCTTGTCGAAATGCCGCAGAGAATAAGATTCTCGACTTGCTTCGCGCGAAGAATAACCTCCAGATTGCTGCCGGCAAAAGCGCTGATCCGGAATTTCGTTACAACCGGTTCCCCTGGCATTGGCTTCACCGACTCGTGAATCTGCGTGGCTTCGTCATGGATGGTCATGCCGCCGTGCTGCCCAACCACCGAAAAGGACTTATTGCGGGGGCTAACTTCCGGATATCCTTCATTAAATCCAACGCGGACAAAAATAACCGGGATCTCGTGCTTGCGCGCAGCATCTAAAGCCTTCCGAAAAGGTTGAATAACCTCCGGGTTATTCGCAAAACGGGATACAATGCCGTTCTGCAAGTCCATGATTACGAATGCGGATCTTTTCGTGTTCAACATCGGTTGTACACACTCCTTACGGTTATGATAATATTAAGCGGAGAACTCTCCTCTTGATATTAAGCGGAGAACTCTCCGTTTGTCAACCAAACCTAAAAACATGCTTTGAAGATAGGAAGTGATCCGGTCATGAATGAAGATTTAACAGCTCCTCCGCCAAAGCCCGAGCGCCGGGATGCTGCCGAGAACCGCCAGCGTATACTTAACGCCGCTCTCCAATTGTTCGAACAGCATGGCGTGGAACAGGTCAGCATGAATCAGATAGCGGCCGAAGCCCAGATCGGACCGGGCACTCTATACCGCAGGTACCGCAATAAGAGCGAGTTGTGTCTGGACCTCATGAAAGACAATCTGGTCATTCTGTTTGAGGATATTTACGCCTACCTGGAAGATAACCATGCTGACTCTCCAAGCTCCAGACTGAAAGGAATTCTTGGCTTGTTCATCAAGTTTCGGGAAAAAAAATCCCAGCTGCTGCGCGGCGTTGAGGATTCTTCGCAAGCCAACCGGCCGAGCACCCGGCAAAAGGGTCCTCTCTACCATGAGCTGCACGAAATTCTTGTTCAGCTGTTTGACGAGATGCTTACCGCTTCAGGAAAGTCTGAACCAAACAGCGTATTCCGTGCCGATATGCTGCTCAATGGCGTAAGCAGCGAATCCTATCTATTCCAGCGGGAGGTCCGCGGTTATTCGCCGGAAGTGATTCTCGAGCATCTTTGCGCTACTTTTATCGCAGACAAATAGACAACGCGAAAAAACCAGCCCTATCCCCTGGAGAAGGAATATGAGCTGGTTTTCGTTTGTTTTACAAGCGTACTAAAGGCTTTTCCGCTGGACCTTCAATCACTTCGCCGGTAATCGAGAAGCGCGAGCCGTGGCAAGGGCAATCCCAGGTTCGTTCCCCGTTATTCCATTCCACTTCGCAGCCCATATGGGTGCAGGTCGTATCGACAAGAAAGAGTTGACCGTCTTTATCCCGGTATCCTCCTGCCCGGCGACCGTGAATTTGAACAACACTGCCTTCGTCCTTCTCAAGATGCTCCGGACGTTTCTTGACATATTCCAGCTTGCCGGAAATCAAGTGCTTCGCAACATCCGCGTTATCCGAGATCAGCTTGCCAACGGTTTTCCATGACAGAGAACGGGAAGGCGTAAACAGCTCCGCATACGGATTATCCCTTTCCAGAATAAGATCCCGGATAATAAGGGCAGCCGCGGTACCGTTCGTCATCCCCCATTTGCGGAAGCCCGTTGCGATAAAGACGTCGGGATGAGCCGCCGTAATCCGCCCGATAAACGGTATTTTGTCTCCCGTAACAAGGTCCTGCGCGGACCATCTGTAGGAGATTTCTTTTATCTTGAATTGATTCTCCGCAAACTTCCGCAGCTCGTCGTAATGGTTGATCGTGCAGATCCCTTGTCCCGTCTTATGGCTCTGCCCGCCTAGTATAATCAGCTTATTCCCGTCATCGAGCGGAGCATAACGCACGGAACGCTTGGGGTCCTCGGCACTCAGATACATCCCGCCCGGGTATTCGTCCTCCACCTGTAAGCCAAGTACATAGGAACGATCCGCATGCATTCTTGCAAAATAAAAGCCTTGACCGTCGTAAAACGGAAAATGGGTACAGGAAACCACGTATTTGCAGCCAATCCGATGCCCATCGCCGGTCATGACTTTTGGCGTATCGTCTACATGCTCCACGTCTACGGCCGTTGTCTGTTCATAGATTTTGCCGCCAGCCTTCAAAAATTCCTCAACCAGCTTCAATAAATAATTGAGCGGGTGAAACTGTGCTTGTCCGTCCATCCGGACAGCTCCAAAGAGCGGCAGGTTAAGCGGAATTTTGTCCAGATAGGCGCCTGGAATGCCAAGCTCTTGATAGGCTTTTGCTTCATTTTCCACCTTGACGACGTAGTCCACGTGATGGGTGTAAACATAAGCATCCTGCTCCGTATAACCGCATTCAATCTGATGCTTGCCAATCGTCTCCTGGATGAAATTCATGGCTTCTTTCGCGGCTTCGTAATAAAGCGAAGCCTTTTCCTTGCCTTCCGAACGAATAAGCTCGTCAAAGATCAGATCATGCTGCGCTGTGATTTTTGCGGTCGTGTGAGCGGTAGTTCCATTCAGAATTTCTCCCGCTTCGAGCAGCACGACTCGAAGACCTTCCTGACTCAACAGATACGCTGTTGATATACCGGATATCCCGCCGCCTACTACAACTACATCGGCTTCCGAGTCCTGCGCAAGCTTCGGAAATTTACCCTTTTCATGCTGGGATGCAGTCCAATAAGACTCGGGAAACTGCGGCAGATCTTTATGGTATGACATGGTTCTACGGTACCCCTCTCAACGGCAATTGGATTTCCTTAATTTGCACGATTGGAAGGAATTTATGTGCAGGTCTGCCCTATTTGTTCGCTTGGCGTTCCCGGAGCTTCAGCAGAATTAGAACGCCAGCCATGATGAGGAGACCGCTTAAGCCATAGACGGCGAATAACGATAATGCACCTTTCAAATAGCCCGACAGAGACATGCCGATAACCATCATTCCCATAAACACTGGCATAATCGCTCCGGATACGCGGCCCATATAAGCCATCTCCGTGTTCCGGACGATGAGCGTTTGAATGCCTCCTTGAATGGCTGGATATACAAACCCGCTGATGATCAATAAGAGAATGGTTAGCCAAATCATCGTAGATGCGCCGATCCCGGTCGTGCAGATCGCCGTAATGAGCAGCCCCGCTACGAATAGACGCTGCGGCGGTATTTTTTTCGCTACGCCCATAATTGCGACTCCTCCAATCAGCATGGCTGCACCGTTTGTCATGACAAGCCATTGCAGAAAGCTTTTCGATTGTCCAAGCTGCTCGAGCACAATAAAGATTTGAAGCGGCTGCGTTAGACCGGAAGCAAATCCGACAACCGCAAAGCTAAGGCATAAGGTTCGAAGAGCCTGATTCAACCAGACGTATCGGATACCGGCTGTAAGCTCGCTCATAAAGCTGGATTTGAGATCGGAATGCTGTTCGCTGACGTCCCGGGGCAGCGTTGCCAGAATAAGCGAGGAGCCCAGGAATAAGACGGCCGTCAAAATAAGGGAAACATGAATGCCAAGCTTAAGAAAAATAAGAGTGCCGATAACCGGCCCAAGAACCATAAAGACCGCGACAAGCGTTTGGGACATCGCCATCACGCCCTGCAGCTGTTCGCCGGGTACATGGCGTTTGTATAGCTTCATTGCGGATGGTTGGGAAAATTGGGACAGGCTCGCTGATATAAAAGACCCGATCAGCAGAGCTATCCATCCGCCGTTAATGAGTGCAAGCAGTACGCCTGCAACGGAGATCGCCGAGAGCAGATCGCTCCCTACCATCGTCCGCTTCGGCCGCCATCTATCGGCGAAGGTGCCGCCAATTAAGGCGAACAGGAAAATCGGCGCAAATTCCGCCACCGAAATAAGCGAGACGTAAACCGGATCGTTGTGGGTCAGATCCGTAACATACAGCAATACCGCGTAATTCCGGATCCAAATTCCTAGGTGCAGCAGCACCCGGGAACAAATGATCGTTCGTACATAACGATTGGATAACATAATAAGTACCTCGTGATTAGTAAGATTTTTTTATTTTGGCGGCAAGAACGTTGTCACGATCTCGCAGTGTCATTGCGGCGATATAACGGAGCTGCTGTCCTCACCTCTTTCGGTATGATTGATGCTAATGAAGCCACCTAATTGAAATCACCAAACTTCACTCTAAATTTCCTCATGGATTTAATTAATCGGCTGTATAGCTTACTCATTTACTAATTTACTAATTTACTAAATAACTGGTGCTAGTGTAATCCGGATTAGTGACGTAAGTCAATGCATTTTTTATTGAAGAGCCGCAAAAGGGCGCACTCACTCCTTATTCCCGCTAGCGATCCCTCGTCTGCACCAAGGTTTTTTCCTCTTATTTGTGAGGATCAAAATAAATAAATCTTTTTCTTCTCCCCTGTCACAAATCCGGCTGCTGCATTGTCTTAGATAACGAAACCGAAAAACATACGAGATAAATGGAGGAATCATACGATGAAAATCCGTTTGGATTACCGCACCGCTAACCCTGCCGCATTCCAAGCATTGCTGAAGCTTGAAGGTGTCTCTAAACAGTTAAATCCCGATAAAACGCTATATGAACTCATTAAAATCCGCGCTTCCCAATTAAACGGCTGCGCCTTCTGCCTCGACATGCACACGGCCGATGCCCGTAAGCTAGGCGAATCGGAGCAGCGGATCAACCTGGTTGCGGTGTGGAAGGAAGCTCCGCAATTCACGGAACGGGAACGTGCCGCGCTTGCGCTTACAGAAGCTGTAACGCTTATTTCGAATACAGGTGTGCCGCAGGACGTCTACGAAGAGGTCCGCAAGCATTTTACCGAAGAAGATTATGTGGGGCTTATCTTGGCCATTAACGCAATCAACAGCTGGAATCGCGTAGCGATTGCAACCGGCATGTTCCCCGGCTGTTTCGAGAATTAAGCACCGCCCTTCTATAGACAAAGAAACCACTCCTCGGGATGAGGGTGGTTTCTTGCTGTTCGTTACGGTATGATCATAATAGTTAAATTTTGGAGGTCGATAGATCTTGACGGCAAGCGATACAGCTTTGGATATTGAACAGCTTTACCGGGAATATAAATCGCTGCTTACTTCCATCGCCTACCGGATGCTCGGGTCGATGAGCGAAGCGGAAGACGCGGTTCAGGATGTGTTCGTTACCGTCAGCAGGCTTCATGGCATCGAGATCTCTCACCCAAAGGCGTATCTGGTCAAACTGCTCACCAACCGTGTCTTAAACGTGATGAAGTCGGCTCCGCGCAAACGCGAAAGCTACCCGGGACAATGGCTGCCCGAGCCGGTTAGTGAAGGAGCTACGGAATCTTCGCCGCTCGACAATGTTATTCAGCATGAACAACTAGGCTATGCCCTTCTCGTTCTGCTTCAGAACTGTACGCCGCCCGAGCGTGCCGTATTTGTCCTGCGGGAATCCTTCGGCTATGAATATTCGGAGATCGCGGCCATGCTGGATAAATCCGAAGCGGCTTGCCGGAAAATTTTCAGCCGCGCGTCAGCCAAGATTGGGCACTCTTCTACTCTTGCCGGGGACAATAAGGCTACGCTGGATGAGTCCATGACCCGCTTTGTGCAGTCCTTCTCCGAAGCGATCTACACCGGACGTCTGGAAAGCTTCATCCACCTTCTTACCGACGATGCGGTTATGTTGACGGATGGCGGCGGCATCGTACGCTCTGCGTTTAATCCGATCATTGGTCCGCACAGAATTATCGCCTTTTTGGAGGGTATTGCGAGGAAGGGTGCCTTTGAAGGAAGCTGGCAGCCTATATTCGTCAGCGGACAACAAGGCTTGATGCAAATTCAGGATAACAAGCCCGTTAAAGTCTATCTCTTCGAGCCCGATGAACAAACCGGTAAAATTCGTTCCGTCTACTCTATCTCCAATCCGGAGAAGCTTACAAGGATTCATTAAAACTACCAGACCGTTTCCGCAAAACCGGGAAATGGTCTTTTTTTGTTGCAAATGAACCTCTTTCGGGGTAAAATAACCAAACATCCTACGTTTGAACGTTTGGAAAGGAGAAACGCTATGCTAAAGCAAACAAAACGGCTAACACTGGTTGAACAAGTGGCGGAGCAGATAGAGGGCCTGATTGCTTCGGGTCAATGGGCGGTTGGCACAAAAGTCCCCCCGGAGCCTGAACTGATGGAGCAGCTTCAAGTCAGCCGCAACACCTTGCGGGAAGCGATCCGCGCCTTAACCCATGCCGGATTGCTGAAAACAAGACAAGGAGACGGTACGTATGTCAGCTCTTCCAGCGCGCTTGGACCCGTACTAAAGAAGCGGATCCAACGATCCAGCTGGCTGGAGACGCTAGAGGTTCGGCATGCCTTGGAAAAGGAAGCTGCAAGTCTTTCCGCCCAGCGGCGGGATGAGGAGGATCTGGCGCGGATGGCTTATTGCCTGGATCAAAGTAAAGAGGCTATTCAAAAAGCGGATGCCGACGGTTATGCCCACTGGGATATGGAGTTCCATCTGGCCGTATTCGCTTCCTCCCGCAACGGGCTGCTTATCGAGCTGTACGATTATATTTACGACAGCGTGCCGCCTATTCTTGTGGACATGTTCAACAAGGACCGGTTCCACGGCTTCCATGATAACCACGTACGGCTGATGGAAGCGATTAGTGAGCAGGACAGCGCCAAAGCAGTAGAGATGGTTCAGCAGTACATTGGAGAAACGCAGCAGCATTTTCAGAATGAAGACTTCACCGGAGGCCTAGACCAACATGGAACAAATCAGCAAAATAGCGAAAGCAGATCTTAAGAAAGCATCCGGTCTGCTTCTCGCTTTAAGCATTATTTTCGTAGCCGCCAATCTTAGGGCGCCTATCACGTCGGTTGGACCGTTAGTCAGTTACATCCGCGAATCGACCGGAATTTCCAATTCCGTTGCCGGGCTTCTGACAACCGTACCTTTGCTCGCCTTTACGTTCATGTCTCCCTTCGCCCCGCAGCTCGCCCGGCGTTACGGAGTCGAACGCGTCATTTTTATCGCTTTGATTTTTATCGGGATCGGTACCTTATGGCGCTCGATTTCCAGCTCCGTTGCCCTGTTTGGAGGGACGATCCTAATCGGGTTATCCATTGCCTTCTGCAACGTTCTTATTCCCAGCCTTGTAAAAAGAGATTTCTCAAGCAAAATCGGCTTAATGACCGGGATTTATTCGGTATCGATGAACCTTTGCGGCGCTCTTGCCTCCGGCATTAGCGTACCGCTTGCCCGCGACGCAGGCTTTGGCTGGCAAGGCGCTTTAAGCTGCTGGCTCGTATTGACCGCCGTTGGCATCATCTTCTGGGTGCCTCGAATGAGCCAAACTCGTCAAACTGCTGCAGTCGTGTCCCATGTGAATACGTCTGCGGATGAAGCCAAGCCTTGGCGTTCTTCTCTTGCCTGGCAGGTTACTTTATTTATGGGACTGCAATCCTTTATCTTCTACAATCTTGTCGCTTGGCTACCGGAAATCTTGAATAGCCGAGGCATGACGGACGATACGGCCGGCTGGATGCTCTCGCTTATCCAGTTCTCGATGCTGCCGTTTACGTTCGTTATCCCCATAATTGCAAGCCGGATGAAAAGCCAACGGATACTCGTGATCATCACAACCGTTCTTTACCTGATTGGCATAGGCGGTTTGCTGCTGGACGGGAATGGCTTGGTTCCGTTATGGTCGGTGCTAATCGGGATTGCCGGCGCGGGCTCGTTTAGTCTAGCGATGCTGTTTTTCACCTTGCGTACCCGCACTTCACATGCCGCGGCGCAGCTATCCGGAATGGCGCAGTCGGTCGGTTACCTGCTGGCGGCGATCGGCCCGCTCGTCTTTGGGTTGATCCACGACATGACCCATCACTGGACGGTGTCGATCGGTATGCTGATCGCCGCAAGTTTACTTATCTTTATTTTTGGCATGGGAGCTGCGCGGAACCGTTATGTCGGCGATGAGCAAGCTTGAATCAAAAAAAACCAACTCCGCACCGGAGTTGGTTTTTTTGCTAGCTCTTTTAACCTTCCACAATATCCGCTTCAAGCTCGCTTGCAATTTCGATCATTTTCGGAACTACCGCCTCATTGCTTACTGCCACGTAGAGATCGCCGCTGTATAGCCGGAAAGGAATCTTAAGTTCCCCATAGCTCCACATAAAGAAATCGCCTTCGATGGACATCGTGCTCTCCGGGCCTTTTACGGTAAAGACCGAGGTGTATTCGAAATCCGGCTTGGACGCAAATAGTTGCTTGCACTCGTCCAACGTCATATCCTGAACATTGCCTGTTTCCTTTAAAGATCTAGTAATGCGGTAACGCTGACTCATCGTAATAGGCCTCCCAATAATCATATGCAAGTGCCTACTAGTATACATGACTTCCGACCCGCCTTCAAAACGAAAACCGGGCTACCGCTTTAGCGGAGGCAGCCCGGTTCATAAATAACTATAGAATTACGCCGTCTTTAAAAATCGCAATCTCGCGGAATCCGTTACGTTCGTTGTTCGTCTCCCTTTTGCCTGAAGCAAGCTCAACGATCTGATGAAGTAGCTCTTCCTGAAGCTCCTCCATCCTCTTTCCTTCAATCAACTGACCCGCGTTGTAATCGATCCAGTTCTTTTTCCGTTCCGCCAGCTGCGTATTTGTCGCGATCTTGACCGTTGGAACCGGACCTCCAAAAGGCGTTCCACGCCCCGTCGTAAATAATACGATATGGGCACCGGCAGCCGATAAAGCCGTAACCGACACCAAGTCGTTGCCCGGTGCTTGAACAAGGTTGAGGCCCGGTTTTCTCGACGGTTCCCCGTACGGAAGAACGTCGGTTACCGTTGCATGGCCGCCCTTTTGCGTGCACCCAAGCGACTTTTCCTCAAGCGTCGTAATTCCGCCGTCCTTGTTGCCTGGGGATGGATTCTCGTAGATCTCCTGTCCGTGGCGGATAAAATAGCCTTTAAAGTCATTAACGAGATTAACTATCCCGTTAAAAACCTGCTCATCCGCCGCGCGGTCCATCAGAATCGTCTCCGCGCCGAACATCTCCGGCACTTCCGTCAGAAGCGCCGTACCGCCTGAAGCCGTAATCGCATCCGCGATACGGCCCACGAGAGGGTTAGCCGTAATGCCGGAAAAACCGTCCGAACCGCCGCATTTCAAGCCAATACGCAGCTTCGCAAGAGGCAGCTCCTGACGCTTAAATCCGCCGGCATATTCGACCAGCTCTTCGATCAGCTTCAACCCTTCCTCCAGCTCATCCTCCACCTCTTGCGATTTCAGGAATTTCACGCGATTCGGATTATAATCGCCAATCGCTATCTTGAAGGCTTCGATTTGATTATTCTCGCAGCCAAGCCCGATAACGAGCACGCCGGCCGCATTTCCGTGCCGGACAAGCGCGGAGAGCAGTTTCTGTGTCGCTGTCAAATCATCGCCAAGCTGGGAGCAGCCATACGGATGCGGGAAATGGTATACTCCGTCAATTCCTTGACCTTCGAACTGTCGTCCGGCAAGCTTGGCAAGCGTTTCGCAGGTCTTGTTAATGCAGCCAACCGTATTGATAATCCAGATTTCATTCCGGATCCCGATCTCCCCATCTTCCCGGACATAACCTTGGAAGGTTGCGGGCCAAGCCGTACTGACCTCCGTTCCGGTTGAAGCCGTATTTGTTTTAGGCTTGTATTCATACTCCAGAACCTCTCCTAATCCGGTACGGAGATTATGAGTATGAACCCAGCTGCCTGGCGTTATATCTTCCTTGGCAACCCCGATCGAATAGCCGAATTTATGAACATGCACGCCGGCCGCAACGGAATGAATCATAATTTTATGGCCGCGAGGTACCGCTCTATCCACCGTAACCGACTGCTCGCTTCCATCGGCCGAAGGCCATCTGACGATCTCGCCCGGTTCGATATCCCGCAGAGCGATTACGACATCGTCTTGCGGGTGAAGCAGCGTTGCGTTTGTAATCGTTGCATTTCTCATGCTTGTTCCTCCAAATGCGTAAACTTGGCCATTAACCGGTCCGCCAGGCCCGCTATTCCGTTTAGATCTGTTCCCCACCATGCGTCGCGTCCGAGAATATCCGCCAGCAGCTCCTTCAAGCTGAGCTCGCCGTTATCCGCTTTGTTCCAAAGGGAGGCAAGCTCCGCCAGCATAACCGCATCGTCCCGAATGAGCAGCTGACTTCCGTCCAAACGTTTACCGGCGTAGGCGCCTTCCTCCGTTTCCTTCACGCGGTACAGCTTAAGCAAGGAAGCAAACGCAGTCACAATAAAAGGCGGCAAATCGCCTGTGCGCTCATAATAAGCCCTTAGAGTAGGCAGCAGGCGCACCTTGAATTTGGACAAACTGTTCATTGCAATATCGGTCAGCTTGTGCCGCACATACGGATTGGCGAATCGTTCGATAACCTGTTCCGCATACGCCTTCATTTCCGCTTCCGGAAGAGGAACGGATGGCACAATCTCATTAAAAACAACTTCTCGCAAATGCGCTCCGTAAACCGGGTGCTCAACGACTTCACGAACTTCATTTAATCCGTTCAGCAGCCCGTAAGCCGCCATCCAGGTATGCGCCCCATTTAGGATCCTTACCTTGCGGAGCTGATAAGACTGCAGATCATTTGTCCAAACGACGTTTAATCCGGCCTTCGCGAACGGAAGCCGTTCATCAAGCGCCTCTTCCCCTTCGATCGCCCAAATATGATAGGGCTCAGCCGCATTCAAGAGACGGTCCTGGATTCCCCATTCCGCATAACGCTCATTCGCTTCTTCGGCCGGGAAGCCCGTGACAATCCGGTCTACCAACGAATTCAGGAACCGGTTATGCTCCCGAATCCAGTCCGCGAATGTTTCCGGCAAATTCCAATCCGAAGCATGCCGCAGCACTATATCGCGAAGCTTATCGCCGTTACGCTCAACAAGCTCGCATGGGAGGAGGAGCAAACCTTTGCCCGGATCGCCGCCAAAATGCTCGAACCGACGGAACAGGAGCAGCGTCAGCTTCCCCGGGTATGATAGAATCGGCTGATCCGGCGCCCATTCGGATGCCTGATAGACGAGACCCGCTTCCGTCGTATTGGACACAACCAGCTCCAACTCCGGATTTGCCGCTTGCGCAAGGAAACGTTCCCATTCCTGATATGGATCGATAAAAGCGGAGAATACCGAGATCAGCTCGCGCCGATCGACAAGCTCCCCTTCATGCAGGCCTCTGATCCATTGATAATACAGACCGTCCTGCTCTTTAAGCTCCTGCAGCTTCGCTGCGCCCGTTGGACGAGGCTGGGATACCGCAATGCTGCCGTTAAAAAGCCCTTGCTCATTGCAACGGTGAATCATCCAATCCACAAAGCCGCGGAGGAAATTGCCTTCTCCAATTTGCAGTACCTTAACCGGATAAGACTTCATCCGATTATAGGATGAAGCCTCTCCTTCCCGCAGGCTGGCATAATTCAAAATAGGCAGATTATTCGTCAAAGAGCTCATTGGGCAACCTCCGCCTGAACCTTAATGCTCGCCGATTCTGATCCAAAGCGGAAGTATTGCTCTGCGTTACGGTAGCAGATGCCTTCTACGATAGAGCCAAGCAGCTCCGTATCCGCGGGAACTTGGCCGGATTCCACCCAGTCGCCAAGCAAATTGCACAAAATCCGGCGGAAGTATTCGTGGCGTGGATAAGACAGGAAGCTCCGCGAATCGGTCAGCATGCCGACAAACCGGCTGATCAAGCCCATATTCGCAAGAGATTTCATCTGGGCCAGCATGCCGTCAATCGTATCGTTGAACCACCATGCCGAGCCAAGCTGGATTTTACCCGGAATCGTGCCGTCCTGGAAACTGCCGATAATGGAAGCAAGCACGTCATTATCCGAAGCATTCAAGGAATACAGAATCGTACGAGGCAGACCGCCGTTATTTTCCATGCTGTCGAGCAGCCGGACAAGCGGTCCTGCCAATGAACCCGTGTTAATGGAGTCATAACCCGTATCCGGACCTAGACGTCTCATCATTGCAGCATTGTTGTTGCGATGGGCATGAATATGAAGCTGCATCGCCCAGCCATGATCGGCATACAATCGGGACAGATAGACCAGTGTAAAGGTCTTGTATTGTGCTTCCTCTTCCAGGCTTACCGGTTCGCCGCGGAGAGCTTTCGCAAAGATTCCCGCCGCCTGCTCTTCCGTCGCATCCGCATACAGAACCGTATCGATGGCATGGTCGGACAGCAGACAACCGGTCTTGTGGAAGAACTCCACTCTCTCCTTCAGCGCTTTCAGCAGCAGGCTGTAGTCGGATACTTTATAACCGCTAGCTTCCTCCAGACGGTTGATCCACGGCAGGAATGTCGCGCGATTAATCTCAAGCGCCTTATCCGGACGGAATGAAGGCCGTACCTGGAAGCCGTGAAGGTCTTCCTCCATCAGCTTGATGTGATACTCCAGTGAATCAGCCGGGTCATCCGTCGTGCATACGACGCGGACATTCGATACGCGCACCAGCTCCTGCGGCGTCATCCCGTTGCCTTCAAATATTTTATTCGCTTTCTCCCAGATAACCGGAGCATTCTTCTCGTTAATAACTTCGTCAATGCCGAACAACCGCTTAAGCTCCAGATGGGACCAGTGATACAATGGATTGCCGACCGCCATCGGAACGGTACGCGCATAAGCGAGGAACCGGTCATAATCGCTGACGCCTTCACCGCCGGTTACATACTCCTCCGCAATGCCGTTAGCCCGCATCGCGCGCCATTTGTAGTGATCGCCATACAGCCATACCTCGGTCAGGTTGCGGAACGGCTTATTCTCGTAGATCGCTTTCGGATCGAGATGGCAATGATAGTCGCTATTGGGCATCGGCTTCGCGAACTGCTCGTATAACAAGGCAGCGGTATCGCTGTTCAATAGAAATTTATCATCCATAAACGCCTTCATCCGAAATTCCTCCTATTCGTAAAAGCGTACCAGGTCATCGACTTTCACCGATTGGCCCGTACGGATCGATTTATTGGCTGCAATGCCTGTCAGGATTGAACGAGCGCCGTCTATATGGTTAGCCGCGCGCTTGAAGCGGTCTTCAACCGGTACGCCGAAAATATCGTTCAGCAGAACCGGATCGCCGCCGCCATGACCGCCTTCTCCCTCTTCGAACTCTGCCGTATAGGCTTCGCCAAACATCGGAAATACGATAATATTGACGCCTTGAACGGCACCTTCCAAGGCTTTATCGCCGCCGGAGTTGACGTAGGATTGTTCGATTACCGTCATTTCGATACGGCCTTTTGTACCGTTGAACGCAATCCGGTAGCCTTCCCAAGGCAGGTAAGCATTAAGCGAGTACGTCAGCAAAGCTTTGTTCTTATAGCGGACCATCACGCTCATTGTGTCTTCGATGGAGATACCGTCGCCAAATACGCTTTGATCGCGGCGGTAGCCGTCTTCTTTCTCCGCGTCGTAATACATCGCTTTCAGATGCTCGTTGTTGTCGAGCGGAAGCGCAAACGGATCATTCTCCGCGTTTGGATTGCCGGTCGCACGGTCATAGAATTTCGTAACGCCGCGCTTTTCGGCATTTTCCCGGCCATAGAACAGCAGGTCGCCCATCGCGAACACCGTATCCGGCTCCGAACCAATCCAGAAGTTTACAAGATCGAAGTGATGCGTCGATTTGTGGACAAGGAGTCCGCCGCTGTTGCGTTTATCGCGGTGCCATCTGCGGAAGTAGTCCGCGCCGTGCTGCGTATTCAGCAGCCATTCGAAGTGAACCGAGGTTACATCGCCGATGGTACCGTTTTCAATAAGCTCACGGGCTTTGGTATGATGCGGAGCATAACGGTAGTTAAACGTTACGCGCACCTGTCTGCCCGTCCGCTCAACCGCGTCCAAAATTTCTTGGCATTTCTCTTCGTCTACCGTCATCGGTTTCTCCGTAATCACATCGCAGCCTAACTCGAGAGCACGGATAATATATTGATGATGCGTGCGGTCAACCGTCGTAACGATTACAAATTGCGGCTTGATCTCCTCGATCATGCGTTCGAATTCGTCGCTCTTGTACGTCTTCACGGCCGGGTAATCGTACTTGTCCTGCAGAAGCTTGTTCGCGTAGTCCATGCGGGTCTGGTTAATATCGCAAAAGGCAAGCAGCTCCGATGTTTCACGGTAGGTTGTGGCAATCGCTCCATAGAAAAATTCCGCCCGACCTCCGGTTCCGACTTGCACATACGTTTTCTTGTTAGACATTGGTTGGTACATCTCCTTATTGGCTGGTATTGGATTTCTTATATTCAAAATGTACAGCAATATCTGCTCAATATCTCCGCAATATATGCTAGAATTAGTTCTATACCGCATATTTTGTCATTCGGGGGTTTTTCATCATGAATTTGAGCAATGAACTATTCTATGGGGATTCGGAGGATCTCTTCTTTCTGGAATATAACAAGCGCAAGGGGCATTTCACGATGTCCGTCGAGCATATCCACGGGCAATACGAGCTCTATTATTTGTTTAGCGGGGAACGGCAGTATTTCATTAAAGACCGCAAATATCCGATTGCTGCAGGAGATCTGGTGCTTATTCCGGCTAATGAGCTGCACAAAACCTCGGATACCGGCGTTCCGAACCATACCAGGATTGTCCTCTATTACAACGAAAAATATTTCGAGCATTACGGCAAGGAAGAAGCCGAGCTGCTTCTATCCCCTTTCCTTGGCACGCGCAGGGTCTTCCGCCTTGCCCATCAGGAGCGACTTCGCTTTGAGCAGCTGTTGTACGGGCTTCTGCAGGAGGTGCAGGAGCGTCCGCCTGGACATGAAATGCCGATTCGTCATGCCGTTGCCGAAGCTCTGCTGTTTGCCGCGCGCCATGCGATACAAAACAAACCGGATGCAAGCGACGGTACCGGCCCCGCTTCCCCGGCTGCAGCCAAAGCGATGGAGATTGCCAGCTATATCGCCGATCATTTCCGCGAGCCGCTGACGCTTGACAGCTTAAGCCGGCAATTCCATCTCAGTACCAGTTATTTGAGCCGCACATTCAAGAAGTACACCGGCTTTGGGTTAACGGAATATATCGGGATTACCCGGGTGAAGGAGGCACAGCAGCAGCTTCGCGAGACGGATGAACGAATTACCGAAATCGCGGCGGATGTCGGGTTCGAAAGCTTGTCGCAATTCGAGCGCGTATTCAAGACCCATATCCGGCTCTCGCCCCGCGACTACCGGAACCAATACGGCCAGAAGGGATAATTGGTTTAGCACAAAAATATCCTTCGTCTTTTCTGCTTGCCTTAAGGTATAATAGAAGCCTTGCATCACGATTTAACATCCGGGAGTCTAAAGCATCGATGAAATCATTATCGCAATATCCAAAAGAAATGAAAGTGTTCCTTATCGCCAGTCTTATTAATGCCATTGGCAGCGCGCTGATGTGGCCGCTTGTTACGATGTTCGTCTTCGACCAGCTTGGACGCTCCATGTCCGACGCCGGACTCGTCATTCTCGTGCAGTCTATCGGCGGGATTGCCGGACAACTGCTTGGAGGCGCGCTTTATCACCGGGTTGGCGTAAAAAAGCTTATTATCGGCGCACTCGCCTTAAATGCCGCGGGACTGCTGCTTCTGCCGGCTTTAAGTCATGCTTGGACCGTATTTATCGTCATGATGGGCCTCATCGGACTGTTTAATGCCTTATCCATGCCTGCTATCCAGGCCTTTATCGGCTTC
The DNA here is from genome assembly GCF_037146255.1 of Paenibacillus sp. MMO-58. NCBI lineage: Bacteria > Bacillati > Bacillota > Bacilli > Caryophanales > Paenibacillaceae > Paenibacillus > Paenibacillus sp. MMO-58. Next base: position 201,617 of record NZ_JBBCVY010000003.1, on the reverse strand, counting down.
CGATTTGCCAAGCAGCGCGGAGAGCTCTTCAATATCGTCTATATCGCCAACAATATCGGCGTGGCGGTAGGCACGGCGTTAAGCGGCTTTTTGGCCGATGTCTCCTATTCGCTTAGCTTTGTGCTTAACGGCGTTACATCCGGCGTATTCGCCTTGTTCTTCCTCTTCTATCTGCAGCGGGTTGGTACAGCCGGCGGGGATCATTCAGCGGAGCCGATGCGAAAAAAACGCGATGCCAGCGGCGCAAGCCTATGGCATCTTGTCACCGATGTCCGTCTCTATTTGTTTATGGCGCTGGGAGGAATGCTGATCAACCTCGGCAACAGCATCTGGAATACCGGCGTATCTCCGTTTATTATCGAGCACGGCATGTCGAAGCAAATGTTCGGCTATCTTTGGACACTTAACGGCATTCTGATCTTTGTAGCCCAGCCCGTGACCAATCTGATCAAGCGAGTGGCTGCCAGCTCGATCAAAGCCCAACTGACGGCAAGCGCCGTTTTGTACATGAGCGGTTATACCGTGATTTTGATCATGCACAGCTTCTCTGGCATGGTGCTAGGCATGATCCTGACTACGCTAGGCGAAATGCTGATCGCGCCTGCCATTCCGGCCTTCCTAAGCGAGAACAGCGGAAAAAACGCCCCATTCTATCTAGGCTTGACCGGCGGGATCGGTTCGGCTGGACGGGTTATCGGTCCGTACATGATGGGCGGGCTTTATGACGGCGGCGGACTAACTCCGGTCGCTTGGCTTGCGGTTATTACGGCGGCGGTATCGGTCGGCTCCTTCCTGATTCATTCTTTGGTCAACAAGAAGAATCGGGCATCTGCAAGTGCCGCGCAATCGAGAAGCATAAGCGCATCCTGAGAAAAAGGCATGAACCTGCAACGGTTCATGCCTTTTTTAATTACTATTTTTTTAAAGAAACGTAGTTTAACCGTGAGTTTTGCTCATATGTATGAACAATGCGGTCATAAAATCCATTGTTTCTGCCCTCATTATTACTAAAATGATACTTTCTCGAGGGGGTGATACCAATTCCTCTTGTCACTCGTGCGACCTTTAACGCAACCGGGGCGATTACCTTTACCGGGAACACGCTAGGTTTAAGCCGTTCCGATACGGCTGGCGTTCCGGGAACGCAGGATAGTATAGGTGCTTTTTCCACAATAAATACCGCATCTGTTTTCGGTACATATCCAGCGGGTACAACAAGCGCTTTTGCCAGCAACAGCGCCTCTGCTATCTTGACTCTGCCGACGGGCAGTACCATCTTGTACGCCGAGCTGATCTGGGGCGGCTCGTATATTAACGGAACGACGGACCTAAGCGCGTTCATTAATAACCCGGTAACCTTCACAACGCCAGCCGGAACGTTTTCGGTCTCGCCGGATGCCGCAACCAGCAATCAGGTTAACTTAGGCAACGGCGCCTCTGCTTATGTTCGGTCAAACAATGTAACTTCGCTTATCTCGCAAGGCGGCGCGGGAACGTATACGACCGGTAATGTTGTAGGCACTATTGTCATTACAGGTGATTCTACCGCCAATCATTGCGGCTGGACGTTAGGCGTTATATATCAGAATCCGTCCCTGCCTTTCCGCAACATGTCGCTGCGTGCAGGCGCCGTGCTTGTGCAGGCCGATTCCGGGCCGGTCTCCACCACCTTGACCGGATTTGCAACCCCAATCTCCGGTACGCTGGGCGGAAGAGCTTTATTCAGCGCCCAGGAAGGCGACGCCAACCGGACCGGCGACCAGGCATTATTTGGTCCGACTTCAGCAACAACTGTCGCCTTATCCGGCCCGAACAACTTTGCGAACAACTTTTTTGCATCGCAGATCAACAACGATACAGGCAACCTGAACACAACGGGCACCTTCGGCAGCCGCAACCAGACGAACGGCGCTCCGGGCACGAATATTATCGGCGGCCGGCAAGGCTGGGATATTACGAACGTCGACGTCTCCGCGCGCCTCGTCAATAACCAATCTTCTGCCGTCCTTACATTGACTACCTCAGGCGACGCCTATGTCGTTAATGGGAATGCCATTCAGATTAATATCAACTCGCCTACCATAAACGTTGTAAAAAGCGCAAGCATCGCCGGCGCAGTGGTCGGCGATACCATTACGTATACGGTTACGGTCAGCAACACGGGTACGGCCAATGCCGCAAGCGTTGTTCTAACGGATGCCCTTCCAAGCGGGCTTACTTTCGTAAGCGGGAGCGTAACGGTTGGAGGAGTAGCGCGTCCTACCTACGATATCATTGCAGGCGCACCGCTCGGAGCCTTGAACATCAACAGCTCCGTTGTTGTTACTTACCGGGCAGTCGTCAGCTCGCTGCCGAGCACTTTCTTGCTTCCAAACAGCGCTAAAGCAGCTTTTACATTCCAGATGGTGGCGGGCGGCGACAATATTACCGGGGTTATTCCTTCCAATACGGTATCCGTGCCCGTCTACTCACCGATTATCGGCATTACGAAAAGCTCGAACCGGACGACCGCTACAGTAGGCAGCACGGTCACTTATACCTTGCTTGTCGCAAATACGGGTAATATTGCCGCAAATGTAACACTGACGGATAACATTCCAACGGGAAGCTCCTTTGTAACCGGAACGTTCCGGGTTAATGGCAATGTCATAGCCGGCGCCAATCCCGCAGCGGGCGTCGCCATCGGTTCCGTTGCAGCAGGCGCCACTTCTACCGTCACCTTTCTGGTTCAGGTAAACTCCCTGCCTTCTCCGCCGCAATTCGTGGACCAAGGCACGGCGACATATACGTTTACGCCGCCGGATGGCCGTACCCTATCCGGTTCAGCTGCATCCAATACGTTGACGCTGCCCGTATCGCTGCCAAGCATTACCCTCGCCAAGTCTGTAAATGTAACGGATATTGCCGTAGGCGAGACGCTTACCTACACGTCGGTCATAGCGAATACCGGCTCCGAAGCCTTCACGAATGTAACGCTAACGGATGCGCTTCCCGTGGGAGCTACCTTTGTTACGGGCAGCGTAACGATCGGCGGCACGCCTAATTCAACGGCGAACCCCGCAACCGGGATCGCCGTCGGAACCGTGGCGGCCAACAGTTCAGTTACCGTTACCTTGCAAGCATTAGTCAGTTCTATGCCGGCAAGCGCGCAGTTGGTCAATCGTTCCAACGTTTCTTACACGGTGGGGACCTTCTCGGGCACAGCCGCTTCCAATAATACAGCAACGCCTGTCTACCAGCCCGTCATTCCGCTGACCAAATCGGCAAGTACAACCGCGGCTACGGTTGGCGATACCATAACATACACGATCCTTGCAAGAAATACTGGCAATCTGGCAGCAACCGTAACTTTGTTTGACAATATCCCTGCCGGTTCAAGCTTTATACCGGGCTCCGTGACAATAAACGGGACGGCGAGCCCCGCTTCTTCGCCGATTACCGGTATTGCCATCGGCAATCTGGCGCCTAGCGCCCAGGCCACCGTCACGTTCCAGACGCTTCTGAGTACCTTGCCGTCTCCGCCCGTTTTGAATGACCAGGCAACATCAACCTACTCTTATACCTTGCCAAGCGGAAGGACCTTAAACGGAAGCAGCAGCTCGAACACCGTTTCCATAACCGCTTCTTCGCCAAATGTCACCGTAACCAAATCGGTCAGCGATACGGCTGCAGCCGTACAAGATGTTCTCACTTATACCATACTTGTTAAGAATAACGGGATTGCACCGGTAACAAACGTCGTATTGTCCGACCCCATACCGCAAGGAGCAGCCTTTGTTTCAGGCAGCGTTACCATTAATGGAGCGCCTTCATCTCTCGCCAATCCAAACGCAGGTATTTCGTTAGGCACTATTAGTGCCGGGGCTACCGTTACGGTGGCTTTTCAGATTCGCGTCACATCGCTTCCTTCATCCGGCAGTCTGAGCAATGCGGCAAGCGCCGCTTTTACCTCCGGCGCCTTTACCAGCAGCTCCACTTCGAATACCGTTACGACGCCGGTCTCGCAAGCCGTTGTAGCGTTAAGCAAATCAGCCAGTAACGCCAATGCAACCGTTGGCGATACGTTCTCCTACAGCTTTACCTTGACCAACACGGGGAATGCTGCCGCAAACGTTACCTTGTCGGATACGGTTCCGAGCGGAGCGGTATTTATTGACAACAGCGTGCTTATTAACGGAGTACCCGCTCCAAACGTCGGTCCTGCAACAGGTATACCGGTTGGCGTTATTCCAGCCGGAGGATCTGCCACCGTCAGCTATGTCGTGAACATTGTCTCTTATCCGCCCAGCCGGCAGCTGGTCAATCAGGCTAGCGCTGCCTATACGTTCACGCTTGCCAACGGACGCGTCATTAACCGTTCGGTATTGTCCAATTCGGTTACGGTTCAGGTTGCGCTGCCGAATGTTTCCCTTGTGAAAAACGCCAGCCGAACCGTTGTCGTATCCGGCGATACGATGACCTTCACATCCGTTCTGACGAATAACGGCATTGCAGCGGTGAATAACACTGTTCTGCGTGATCCGCTTCAGTCAAATGCGGTTTTTGTTCCTGGAAGTGTGTTGGTTCAAAATGTTTCCCAACCGGCAGCCTCTCCCGATGCCGGCATATCACTCGGTAGCCTGGCGCCAGGAGCATCGGTTACCGTATCATTCGAGGTGATGATAACGATGGCAATCCCTTCACAGATTACGAACCAATCGACGGCCAGCTTTACTTCAGGCACCTTCTCGGCAACATCCGCATCCAACACGACGGTTACACCGGTCACACAGCCGCAAATCGCAGTTGTCAAAAGCGCAAGCACCAGCAACGCCACAATTGGCGACTCCATTATTTACACGTTAGCCGTCTCCAATACCGGCAATCTGGCAGCGGCGACGATCGTTACGGATAACATTCCTGCCGGCACAACTTTTACGGCGAACAGCGTCATCGTTAACGGAATACCGATGCCGGGTATTTCCCCGGTTACCGGGATTGATATCGGCTCCCTGGCTCCAGGCGCAACCACTACGGTTACCTTTGGCGTAGTGGTTACCTCCCTCCCGTCACCGCAATCGTTAAGCAATACGGGAACGGCGTCCTACACCTATACGCCGGCGGACGGACGGACTCTGAGCGGTTCCGTCAACTCCAATACGGTCACCTTTCCGGTGTCGGCTCCGAATGTCGGGGTTGTTCTAAGCGCCAACTACACCGTCGTAACCATAGGAGATATCCTCGTGTATACCGCCGTCATCACGAACAACGGAATTGAAACAGTTAACAATGTGCAGTATAGCGATCCTGCCTCTCCGGGAACTTCCTTTATCCCAGGGACAGTTACGGTTAATGGTACGCCGGTACCGGGCGCGAGTCCGGTTGGCGGAATTCAGGTCGGCTCCATCCCTTCAGGCGGCACCGCGACCATTACGTATAACAACAGTGTCAATTTCGTTCCGACCCCTCCTGTTCTGAACAACTCGGCATCCGTTACCTTTACTTCCGGTGCATTCTCGGGGACGGCTTTCTCCAACACGGTATCGACGCCGGTTGATCTGCCTGTTATTTCGGTCGTAAAAAGCTCCAGCACGTCTAACGCCTCCGTTGGCCAGACGGTTACGTACACTTTGGCAGTAACAAATACGGGCAATTATCCGGCTAACGTAACCATAACCGATAATATTCCTGCAGGTACCTCCTTTGTGCCTAACAGCGCTCTAGTGGGAGGCGCTCCCGTACCAGGTGCCGATCCGATAAGCGGAATTCCGGTTGGCTCCGTAGCAGCCGGAGCATCCGTCAACGTCATGTTCTCGGTTGTTATCAATTCGCTGCCTACGCCTCAACAGCTGTCCAATACAGGTACCGCAGGAATTACCTATACGCTTCCGGACGGCAGGGTCTTTAATCAGACGGCCGTATCCAATACGGTAACCTTCCCGGTCTCCGCGCCAAACGCTACGGTTGTGAAAAGCACACCGTCTACCGCCGTATCGGTCGGCGATACGGTGACTTATACGACTACAATTACGAACAGCGGCATCGCGACGATTACGAACGTCCTGTTCACCGACCCTATCCCTGCAGGCTCCAGCTTTGTACCCGGATCCCTTACGGTTGACGGCGCGGCAAGGCCGGCGGCTAATCCGGCAACGGGCGTTATTATTGATGCGATCAGCCCGGCGGCTACTACAACGATTGTATTTAATGTCCTTGTAACATCGCTGCCTTCGCCGGCCGTGCTGAACAACCAGTCATCCGTCACTTTCTCATCCGGGACGTTCTCGGGAGTTACGTTCTCCAATATCGTGACAACGCCTGTCTATGACCCTGTTCTTAACGCAGTAAAATCCGGCAGCACCGCAAATGCTACGGTTGGCGATACGGTTACTTACACCATAGCAATCTCTAATACCGGCAACTATGGCGCAGACATCACATTGACGGATACGATACCAACAGGAGCCGTCTTTGTTCCCAACAGCGTAATCGTTAACAATCAACCGGTACCGGGCGCTGATCCGTCTACCGGAATTCCGGTCAGCAATGTGACAACATCGGCAACAGTATCCTTCTCCGTGATTATCCAGTCGCTTCCGCCGGGACAACAGCTTACGAACCAAGCGAGTGCAACCTATTCGTATACATTGCCGGACGGCCGCACATTAAACGGATCCCTAACTTCGAATACATTGGTTATTCAAGTATCTGTGCCTAACGTTGCCGTGGCCAAATCGGTGCCGGTCACAACCGCCGTTGTTGGCGATACCGTCACCTATTCGATTGCGGTTACCAATAACGGTATCGAGAATGTGAATAACGTTATTGTGGTCGACCCTATTCCGACAGGTGCCATTTTTGTCGCTAACAGCGTAACGGTAGACGGAATTCCGCGTCCTGGAGCATCGCCGGCAGCCGGTATTTCGCTTAACACCATTGCTCCAGGTGTAACGTCTACCGTCACCTTTAATCTGACGATAACATCCCTGCCTACCCCGGCTCAGCTAAGCAATCAAGCGAGCGCAACCTTTACTTCCGGCGCTTTCTCCGGATCAGCGTTCTCCAATACCGTGGTCCTTCCGGTGTATCAAGCCATTATTGGAATTCAGAAATCAGCCAATACAACGAACGCAACGGTTGGCGATACCGTTAACTACAATCTGGTTGTATCCAATACCGGGAACCTGCCGGCACAGGTTACGATTACGGACCCGTCTCCAACCGGCGGCGCTTTTGTACCAAACAGCGTGCTTGTTAACGGCGTACCGCAGCCTGGCGCTAATCCTTCTTCCGGCTTCTCCATCGGTACCGTTAACCCGGGTCAGTCCGTTGTGGTGTCCGTATCATATGAGGTGGTTATCCAGACGCTGCCGCCTTCCCAGCAGCTCATCAATACGGCTAGCGGCGACTTTTCGTATACGGCGCCGGACGGCAGAACGATCACCGGATCGGTCAATTCCAATACGTTGTCGATCCCGGTATCTTCTCCGGATGTATCCGTTGTGAAGAGCACTACCGCAATCGATGCCGTTGTTGGTGACGTTATTACGTATACGATTGTCGTATCCAATCTTGGCATAAGCCCTGTCAACAACGTCATACTGGTCGACCCTGTTCCGACAGGTACCGTATTTGTGACAGGCAGCGTTACGGTGAACGGCACTCCGGTGCCTGCGGGTAATCCGAATTCCGGCATTTCCGTCGGAACGATTGCAAATGGCGCTACGGCAACCGTAACCTTCAATGTACAGGTGGTCACGATATGACCCCGCCAAATGACTTCAGGCTGTTGAACCAGACGCATGTCCGGTTCAGCAGCGGCAATTATGATGGAGTCGCCTATTCCAATACGGTGCAGACGCCGCTTATCGGTCCCATTATTACGGCGAATAAGTCTGCTTCCCCGCAGAAGCTGAACCGGAATCAAACCGTCACTTTTACCATTCTTATTTCCAACACCGGCAACCGTTCTGCGGAACTGCAGCTGCAGGACTTGTTGCCGGCCGGATTGTCTTTTATTCCGAATAGCGTTCTGCTGGATGGCTCCCCTCTTCCGGGAGCCTCGCCGTTGACAGGTATTTCGCTAGGAACGATACAGGTTGGCAGCACCATCCAGGTTGTTTTTCAAGCTATTGTCGTTTTCATACCCGATTCGCATGTATTCCAAAATGAAGCGGCAGTACTCTACACATTCTCTACCCCGGACGGCAGAGCCATATCGGATTCCGTGGTATCCAATAAAATTACGCTTGAGGTTGTGCCGTACCAACTGGATGCGCACGCCAGCTTGAGTACGCCGGTCACCTTTCTTGGTGATGTCGTCTTCTATGACTTGATCGTTCGAAACGGCGGCTTGCTTCCGATGGAAAACGTAATCGTATATCTGCCGCTGCCCGAAGGATTTGAATTTGTACCGGGCAGTGTGGTTATCGACGGCGTGCTTGTGCCCTGGATTGATCCGGCCTCCGGCATTTATATCGGATACCTGGCGCCAGGCGCTACTGTAACCATTCGGGTAGCTGTCCGACTGGCCGCGTTGCCTGCCGAGACGCGTGTTCCGTTCCAGGCGATAATCGAGTATACCGTTAACGGTACGGTGTACCGAACGCTGGCTAATCTGCTTATCTTGAACATTACCGACCCTTCCTTAACCGTTAGCTTAGCTGTAGATCCTGTCAAGGCATCGGCATGCTCCAGACTGACGTATACGATTACGGTGAACAACGAGAACAATTTTGCCGTAGATGCCTTTCTGATCCGACTTATTCCGCAAGGAACGGTGTTTCTTCCCGATAGCATTATGATCGACGGTGAGCCCCGCAAGGGAACCAATCCGGCATCGGGTCTCTCGCTGGGTACACTATTAGCCGGATCAACTGCCGTCATAACTTATCGGGTCACAATACGGACGGCAAATTCTCAAATTCCGAATCAAGTAGAGGCCATCTACACCTATAGACTGACCGACGGACGGTTAGTCCGTCAAAATGCGGTGTCCAACCCTGTAGTTACCGATATCTTTGCGGCGGTTATTTCGGTTCAAGCAAATGCCGAGCCCAAATATTACGAGGCAGAGCGCTCGGTCCATTTTACAGCTTACGTGCAAAATACGGGGAATCTCGCAGGCGAAGTCACCTTATACCGTACTGATTATCCGAAGGGCTTCTATCTGTTGGATCCGCAAATTAACGATAGTCAGGTTCCTTCCTTTACGGTTACGGAGGGCTTGAATCTTGGCTTAATTGCACCCGGTCAAACGGTTAAGGCCAGTTACTGGATTTATGTGTCCGACTCGGAGGAAATCGAGAACGAATCCCTTACCCAAGTCGCTACGCGATATACCGCCCGTTTCAACTATACCTATGAAGACAGTACCTGCAGCGGCGAGAGTCTATCGAATGAGCTGATCCTGCCGGTTGATCATGATATCGAATAAAAAAAGCAGAGGCTTCGGCAGCCTCTGCTTTTTCTTTTGTTATTCCGCTGTAGGATCGACATTACATTCTTCAAGCTTTAACACTTTGGTTTTGTACTTCCATTTGTATCCGAGCCAAATCGCAAGGAAGAACGGAATTCCGATATAAGAAGCAAGCATAAACGTCCAGTCTACCTTGCCGTCCGAAAAGGCGCTGAAGCTTTGACCGATAATCACGATCATGCACATGACGCCTGCCAGAATCGGACCAAACGGATACCAGAGAGAACGATACGGCAGATCTTCAACTTTACGGCCTTGCGCCACATAAGCTTTGCGGAACCGGTAATGGCTGATGGCGATGCCAAGCCATGCGATAAAGCCCGACATACCGGATGCGTTAAGCAGCCAGATATATACTTGTCCGTCGCCGAAGAAGGAGGCCAGGAAGGCCAGCATGCCAATCGCTGCCGTAGCAAGCAAGGCATAAACCGGGATGCCGCGTTTGTTCAGCCTCGCGAAGATTTTCGGAGCTTTGCCTTCTTTCGCGAGTACCCATAACATACGGGTCGAAGCATACATGCCCGAGTTGCCTGCCGACAATACCGAACTTAGAATGACCGCGTTCATGACGGAAGCGGCGATGCTGAGGCCTGCTTTTTCAAAAATAATAGTGAAAGGACTAGCCGCTACGCTGTCATCCGCAAGCGTGTCTGTCGAGTATGGAATCAACATGCCTACAATAAAGATCGCCAGGATGTAGAACAACAGAATTCTCCAGAATACGCTGCGGATTGCGCGCGGAACGTTCTCGCGGGGATTCTCGGATTCCCCTGCCGCAATACCTACAAGCTCCGTTCCTTGGAACGAGAATCCTGCAGCCATACAGATCCCCAGAACCGCAAGCCATCCTCCCGAGATCGGGGCATCGCCGGCCGTAAAGTTGCTGAAGCCAACCGCGTCGCCTTTCCAGATCCCAACGATCATTAATAAGCCGATACCTATAAATACAATGACGGTAACGATCTTAATCATGGCGAACCAGTATTCGGATTCCCCATAGCCTTTGACGGACAACAGGTTAAGACCAACCATTAAAGCCAGGAACAGCGCACTCCATAAGAAGGAAGGACTGTTCGGAAGCCAGAATTTGATAATCAAGGTTGCGGCGGACAGCTCTGCCGCAATCGTAATGGCCCAGTTATACCAGTAGTTCCAGCCAAGCGCAAAGCCAAGGGATGGATCTACGAATCTTGTTGCATACGTACTGAAAGTACCGGATACCGGCATGTAGGTCGCCATTTCGCCAAGGCTAGTGACAAGGAAGTATACCATAATGCCAATTATGAAATAACCAAGCAATGCGCCGCCCGGACCGGCGTCATGAATCGCTCCTCCGCTCGCCAGAAACAACCCCGTCCCGATAGACCCTCCTAGGGAAATCATCGCCATATGCCTGGACTTCAGGCCTCTGCGTAATTTGTTCTCTTCTTTCACGAACTCGTACTCCCCTTATCTACGTTTCCAATAATGTCCCATAAATAGCAGCCTAATAAACGCAAAAAAGCCGCCCTTCTTCACAAAACAAGAAAGACCGCTTCATCTTCCTCACTTCCAACTATCAAGATAGCACAACATATTGCCGTTGATTACAAGCAATATGACAGTTCCGTTCCTGTTCGGAGACGGCCCCAGCCTGCCACGGTCAGTATACCGGACGGCTTCGGCGATGCTGCCTTTCAATCGGGATCGGCGGTCTTACTGGACCTCCCCCTGATCTACTGATCAACTACGCGACCTCTACCTCATCGAATTGGATGAGGATTTACTATTTAATTTGACTGACATTGTCTTATATTAATGACCTCCGTCCGAGAAATCAATGGATAAACGAACCAATTTCCGATTTTGAACAAAATCTTAAGGGATACGCGGGATGAGTCGGCAGGCAGTTTACAAAATTTCACTTTGATAATCAAACCAATGAAAAACGACAGCCATTTAGTTGGCTGCCGCTGGCTTCCCACTAACCTTTAAGAAGTTTTCCGTTAAACAGAATATTCAACGTGCGAACAAAGAGCACTAGCAATACGATACTCAGTAAAGCCAGAACGATTACGGCAATCGCGGTTAACGGCCATGAATCCGTATATAGCGCGTATTTTATAGCCGCATTGCTAAGCGCCGCCATCGGGAAGCTTACCCCCCACCAAGAAGCGATGCGATATAAAACGCCTCATGAATGATCCGGGGCAATTCCGCGATATCCCGAACCAAATAACTGTGCTTCGTAATCGGCATCGTTATTCCGACAATATCCGCTTCCTGAAACGCATCCGTACCGAGCAAAGACGAAGAGACATTTCCTGTAATCACAACTAATGGAACCGAATCCATATTGGCTGTAGCAATTCCTGTCACCAGATTTGTAGCCCCCGGGACCCGATGTCGCAAAACAGACGCCAACTTTGCATAACCGTCCGCAGCATGTATGGCGCCCCAATATCGTCGTTTCTATCGTAATGATAGATAGAATTAATCGTTCGTTTCCTTTCGAATATAAAAAAACCGCCCTGAACAAGGGCGGTTCGGTAGGACTACGTTAGACCGAAGGCTGCTGATGCTGAAAATACCTTCTTCACCTGCATTAACAATGAAACATTACGGGTCGTGATGGAATGAACTCCCCACTCCGCGTATTGGCGCATGAGCGCTTCATCCTCAACCGTCCACGCGTATACGGGCAGACCTTGCCCTGCGGCATACTCCACTAACTCTTGCCGCAGAATTCCGTGATAAATATTTATTCCCATGCAAGAGGCTTCCCTGGCGTCCGCACAGGTTTGCAGCATCGCTTCCCGGTATGGCATCGTCTTGAATAACTCGACGTTGACGTTTAGCAGCTTGCTCATTTCCGGCTGCAGTCGCTCCGCGAGCAGCGCACGTTCCAGTTCAAGGCCCGAGAAGAAAGCTTGCTGCGTTAAGGCGAATTTGCGGACCAGGGCCGCGGCAGGCTCAATCGCCGCATCTACCTTCAAGTCCAGGTTTATGATAGTGCCGGAAGCTTTTACGAGAGGCAAAATATCCTCCAGCTTAAGCAGCTGCGGCACTTTATCTTTCTCAAGCTCGGCATGCGATGCGGCTAGCTCCGCATACGTCATTTGAGCTATATTCCCATGAAACCGTTCAACGGTAAGCCATTCATCGTCATGTGCCAGCACGGGAATCCCGTCCCTGGTCACCCGGATATCCTCTTCCACCACGTCTGCGCCGAGAGCAAGCCCCACTTGAACCGATTGAAGCGTGTGCGCTTCCGTGTTCATGCTGCCCGCGTGAGCCGTAATCAGCGGAAAGCTTCGCGTCATTCTTGTCACACTCCTAACTACCGTGTTTAGTTCATCATAAGCTTATTCGCATTCCGCGTAAATCGCATTCGTAAAAGCAATCATCGTACGCACACCGCGTACGTTTCCTTTAAGCTCTGCCCGAACCCACTTTAATCCTTTGGCGGTAATCTCGAAGCGATATTGTTCCTGCTCCGAGCTCGCCTGCTGCTCGCCTATAACGCCGAGGTTGCTCATCAGCGTGATCGAATATCGGGCTTCGGGAAATGCCCATTGGCCTGCTCTAACCTGAAAATCAATTTCCGCAACAGCCTCGTAGCTATGGCTTCGTTCCTGCGCAGGCACGCAATCGCCGATCGCGTAAATCATATTTCCGGAACGCAGCTCCAGCATCACTAACGGCCCCATTGTCACCGAGGCTCTCCCTGTGGCAAGCGCACGAACGGCTTGTTCCGTTACGCTGCCTTCGCTTTCGTCGAGCTGCAAATACGTAACCGATAAAGGATCATCCGTCTGTTCCTGCGCATGCCAATCCCGTCCCGATGTTGCCGCAATTCGGAAGCCATCGTTCAACCGCTCAGTCCATAGACGAAATGCCCGGGTATTGTCCGTCTTAATCGAAGGAAACGTACCCGACCACACCTCGATATAATCCAGCTGGTTCCAGTCCCGAATCTCAAATTCCCAGAAGCAGCCCGTGCACATCGGATTACCGATGCGATAAGGATGCGCCATGCCGGCAATCCCGCCAAACGCATGAACCTGTTCGATCCCCTCGTGAATATCGCCCGGACCCGCGGGACGCCAGTCCACGAATTCAGTCAGGCCGATCGTCACCATATGCCCGTAAAACGTCGTCCATTCCATGCCTGAAATAATGGTCAAGCCCGTCTCCTGCTCGACGCTCTCTCTGTTGCTCAAACCCGTCATCGTATTATGGTCGGTCAGCGCCACGCAATCAAAGCCAAGGGCCTTGGCTCCTTGCGCAAGCTCCAGCAGAGACTGCTTGCCGTCGCTATGATTCGTATGACTGTGCAGCTCGCATGCCATCCAGCGCATTCTATTAAGCCTCCTCATGGTGAATTCGCAGGCGGTATCGGCAATTGTCCGTTACAATCTCGTGAAGACTTAACGTAACTCGCCACAGCCCTTCGCTTAATTCGCCGCTGACGAACCCCGGAGACGCCTCCTCGCTTCCGATGAATAGAAGCTGCTCCGGATCGTGCCGATGACCGGCTCCGCGGTGCCGCTTGGGGTCGTCGACCGAAACGGTAATCAGATTTTTAAGCGGAAGAAAAGATTCCCACTTTTCCAGTAATCGAGCGCGCTGCGCCTGCTCTGTATACTTGTTGATGCCGGCCTCGATTAACGGATGAGCCTGCTCGCGGTCCTCGAGATTTTTTGGTCCGTAAGCGTAGTCGATCCAAAGCTTGCCTCCCTGACGATCCAGATGAAAGCTGTAGGCAATATGCGTCTTGGAGCATACCGGAGTCACCTGGCCCTCCGCTTCCAGAACAAGACGTTTCATTAAGAACGCGCCCCCTCTTCCTTAATCATGCTGCGAATGTAGAAGTAGCCCATGAACGAGCATAGCAGGAAGGTGAAGAACGCAAGTGCGGAAGCCTGCTCTTTCTCCTGAAACACGCCGAATATTTGCTCCATCGATACGCCAAGCATTTGCGGTGCGTTAGGTCCAAGCAGGAACGGCGCGGTGAATGAACCAATTACGCCCATAAAGACGAAGGTGACCGCAACAAGCAGCGTTTTGTACGTAAGCGGCACGATAAACCGGGTAAAGATACGGAGTCTCCCCGCACCTACGTCCTTCGCGCTTTCCATTACCGAATCCGGAATACCAGCCAAGGCAGAGCCAAGCAGCATGGTCGTGAACGGAATGTTGAACCACAGATTAGCGATAATAATGCCTTTCATATCGAAAATAATGCGCGGAATTCCGCTGCCGCCAAACAGCAGCACCCACCGGGCTACCCAGCCGTGGTTGCCTAACAGCTGAATCAAGCCGTACGTCGCAATGACGGAAGGAATAAACATCGGAATCATGTACATATTCCGGATCCAAGCTACCAATTTGCCTTTGTTAAAGCGCATGTAAGCCGCCAGCGCGTAACTAACGATAAGCACGATAACGACCGATATAACCGTCACTTCAAGCGAAAATACGATATTGGAGCGCATGAGCTTGTCGGTGAACAAGAACTTGTAATTCGACAGGTCCATGCCGCCCTCTTTGTTGGTCAGACTTTCTTTAAACGAAACCGCGATGGGGATGACGACCGTGAGGAACAGCAGCAGAAAAGAGGGGATGACCAGAAGCAATCCCAGTATCCCCATTTTCACTTGTTTGCTCATCATTGCGCCGCTACGTCGCTTTGCCAGCGTTTGTTGATTTCATTGCCCAAGTCGCCGATGTTGAAGGTGCGGAAGCCTTCAGCCACGCCTTTAAAGGAATCCTGAATGTCCTGCGGCATGTTCGACAGCTCGATGCCGGGGAAGCCGTGCATTTTGGTCACAACAACCGCTTGCGCTTCCGGCGACAAGACGAAGTTCAGAAACTCGTTAACCGCGTCTTTCTTATCGGACAGCTTCGGTACCATCAAGTAGGTCGGACCGCCGTTGAAGCCCGGGGTAATTTGCGCGATTTTCGTCGTAGCCGGCAGCTGGCCGTTACCGATTTGTTCAAGAGCCATGTCCGACCATGCCGGGATCATGTCTACTTCGCCGCTGATGAGCAGATCCAGCGTGCCTTGGTTTTTCTTCGGATAAATACCTTTGCCGTACACGTATTTGCCTAGTTCTTTCAGCGTATCGAATCCTTTGTCCCATTCCTTCTCAATGCTCGCATCAGAGTTATGAATCGCATCTTCTGGAAGCTTATCGTATAACGTAGTTGTCACAAACGAGCTGCCTGCGCCGCCTGTGGAAGGATCGTTGTAAGCGAAGCGTTCCGGATTCGCTTTAATCCAAGCGAACAGCTCGTCCAGCGTCTTCGGAGGCGTCGGCACCTTCTCGCTGTTGTAAGCAAGCACCACGGCAGACGAACGATACGGGATGGCCAGGTTGGATACGTCCTTCATCGTATTCGCGTCAACGGAAGCAAGGTTGCCGATTTTAGCAGGATCAAGCGTTTCCCACAAATCGTCCTTTTGTCCTTGGGTTACGTTACTCAGCCCGTCCTCGTACAAATCGATACCGCCGGAGCCTTTACCCGCCTGCTTCGCCGCGAGAATACGATCGTATGTCGGCTGCGCGCCGGTGCCTGATGGAATATACACCTCTTTAACCTTGATGTTCGGATGGTCCTTTTCGAACATCGGTATAATCGTATCCCATAGATTCTTTACGTTCTCGGAGCCTGTGAAGTAGAAGCTGAATTCGACTTGCTGAGCAGACGGATCCGCTGAGGCCGTATTCGTCGCTCCGGCGTTTGTTGCGCCAGCGTTCGCGGCATCCGATTTATTCGAGTTCCCGCAACCCGCGAGAAGAGCTGCGGTAACGGTTGTTACAGTAAGTAAAGTAAGGGTCGATTTTTTGCTTAACATGCTAATTTGCCTCCTTGGCATTGGAATTTTGTTTTCGTTCGAGATTCGGTTTGCTTAAACTTCCGGATACGTAATGACTTTTTTGAAGCTGACAGAAATCGGGTCGCCTGAATTCAGCTCCTTGACGGCATCCCGCGGCTGAAATGCCCGGATAACGCCATACTCCGGTAATTGGATCGATACTTCGGCATAATGGCCTAGAACCATAATCTGTTTGACGACGCCTGGCAAACCCTCTTGGTCTTGACTCGACAGCATGACATCTTCTGGCCGGATTGCCAGCCATACTCCGCCGGACAACGATTTCGAATGGGGATACCTCAACTTCCCTACCAATACGTGACCTTCCGAAACCACCCCTTTCAAAAAGTTCATTTTGCCGATAAATTGGGCGACATACAGTGTGTTCGGTTGATCGTAAATCTCTTGCGGCGATGCGATTTGCTCAATATTGCCGTGATTCATAACGACAATCCGGTCGGAGATCGACAGCGCTTCTTCCTGGTCATGCGTGACGAATACCATCGTTAGTCCGGTCTCCGCCTGAATCTCCCGCAGCTCCTCCCGCATCTCATGCCGCAGCTTGGCGTCAAGCGCCGAGAACGGCTCATCGAGCAATAGAACGGCGGGTTTCAAGAGCAGTGAGCGGGCTAGCGCAATACGCTGCTGTTGGCCGCCCGAAAGCTGGCCGGGGAATTTATTCTCGGCATCCGGCAAACGTACGAGCTTTAACACTTCCGTAACTTGTTTGCGGATATCGGCTTTTTTCACCTTGCGTATTTTAAGACCAAATGCCAGGTTATCGAACACTGTCATATGCGGCCATAGATTGTAGCCTTGGAACACCATTGAGGTCGGACGTTTCTCCGGCGGCGATTTGAGCACGCTCACCCCTTCGATGAGAATATCGCCGGAGTCCGGTTCGAGAAATCCGCCGATGCTGCGCAGCACCGTCGTTTTGCCGCAGCCGGAAGGACCAAGCAGCGTAACGAGTTCACCCTTATGCACATCAAGCGAGATCGAAGTGACACCTTCGCCGGTGCGGTAACGTTTCGAAAGCTGTTGCACGGATAGCTGGATTTCCCGACTGTCCCGAACCTGGATTTCTTGCTTGCCCTGATGAACTTGAATGCCTTGATTTTCTTGAACACCTTGAATACCTTGAACCATACCCAAATGGCCTCCTTTGTCTTGCGATAGTTGTCCCGTTACTTCAACGTAAACCCGCTGGACATGACATCCGCGCTAACGAAACGTTTGGCAGCGAGCAGAAGAATAATCGTTGGTGCCGTCAAAATGATGGAAAACACAGCGCCAGCAAAAGCAGGATAATCGCTGATGATCGAATACATGACGATCGGCATCGTTTTGTAATTCGGGATGCCAACCAGGAACGTGCCCTGCGCTTCGTCAAGCGAGTTAAGGAAAGTGAAGATGGAAGCGACGATGATGCCTGGCAGTGCCATCGGCAAGGTGATTTTAAGAAATACGCGGAACGGACCCGCTCCCACGTCTCTAGCCGATTCCTCCTGTGCTTGATGCACATTCCGGAAGGCGGCCGTCGGAATCCAAGTCATAAACATAAGCACGTTGATCATATGGATCAAGACAACGCCAAGCAGCGTATTCATGAGTCCAAGCTTGTAGAAGAGCACCGCGATCGAGACATACAGCCCCATCTTAGGGAAGGCATGGGTCAGCAGAAACGAGAACAGGAAGAATCGGCTGAACGGGAACCGTATGCGGGCGAACGCATAGGCTGCCGGGATGCACAGTACAATAGACAGCCCTGTTACAATCGCCGCGATCATGAAGGACAAGCCGATCGACTGAGGGATATCCTCCTGTTTGAAGACGAAGGCCCACCATTTCATGGACCACTCCGTCGGTAAAACGTCCGGATAGTTCCATTTTCCGGTGAAAGCTAGAATAGCCAAGTTCAGCAGTGGTCCTAAAAAGAAGATGACAAAGATGACAAGCACGATAAATTCAATGATTTTCCTTGTTCCAATTGCTTTTAAATACCAGCGCATGAAGGGTTATCGCTCCTTTCGATATGGAAATATAGTTATCTGGCAGACTGTCTGACGATCAGACGTGGCACCAGTTGGTTGGGATGCACAACATTTTGTTCCTGCCGGATCAATTGGTCCAAGAGCCTGACAGATTGCGTGCCCATATCCCCCGCATCCACCTTGACTGTCGTCAAGGATGGCGAGAACATCGCCGCGAAATCGACGTCATCGAATCCTACGACCGACACTTGCTCGGGAATCCGCACCGACTGCTCAAGCAGAAATTTCATCGCGCCCATGGCAAGCATGTCATTGGTGGCGAAGAGCGCCGTATATCCACCCTCCCGGAATTGCTCCCACTCCCGGTTCATAATCTCGTATCCTTCTGCAAAAGTTGAAGTCGCCGCAGATTGGATTGCCGCATCGGCTTCTTGGATACCAGCCTGTATAATTGAAGTCATAAATCCCTTCAATCGCAAATGATGACTGCGATGACTTTGCGGCCCCGCGACAACGAATATTTGCTTATGTCCGGATTGCGTCAAAAACTCGGCGACCATCCTGCCGCCTTCTTCGTCCTGATTGACGATATGGATAACGCCATCCACGTCCGTCGAGCCGTTCACCATAACGAATGGGATGCCGAAGCTCGTGATGTGATCAATCACGTTCTGTTGGAGCCGGCTGATGAGAATAAGCCCGTCCACCCGCTTCTCGATCATGAAGTCGGCCGAACGATACGACATGTCGTGATCCGTTGTAACGAATATCGAATAATTCAACCTTGCTGCTTCCAACAAGACGGCATCGACGATTTTTCCGTAGAAGGGATGCGAGGCAATCGGAAGATCTCTCCTATACAAGAGCACCCCGATGTTATGCGTCCGTTGCGATACCATTGCCCTCGCGACCGCATTGGGTTTATATTGCAATTCCTCGACTAGCCCAAGAACCTTATCGCGCGCTTCCGGACTGGAATATCCATTCCCGGAAATAATCCGCGAAACGGTAGATTTGGACACCCCGGCACGCCGGGCGATTTCTTTGATGGTCGGATTATCCACGAAGCACTCCCTTTCACAGCTGTGAGACCGTTCCCATATGGGATCGTTCCCATACGTATAGATTAAGGAGCGGATGTTTCTTCTGCGTTAAACCGAACCTAAGGAATTGTAAATCTAGCGCTAAAAATGTCCAGAAAAATGGAAAACCACCGAATCATGTCATGATTTCGGTGGTTTTGTGTAAAATGTAAACGTCCCTTGGAAAACGATGAACTTACTTTTTGCGGGGAAAATGCAAATGACCTGGCTGCGGGGGTAGCCAGGTCATCTTTTGGACAAATTCATTTTATATTTTCGTAGCTTGATAAACAAACTTCTGATTGCCGTTTGAAGGTTTTTTCCCATCCTCAAAATCAGCGCAAACCGTTACGTCAGAGAAACCAATACCCTCTAGAATCAATTTGAACTCTTCTACCCCGTACCAGCGCATGGCGAAACGTTGTAATTCCGTTTGGATCAATACCCCTTTTCGCAACTTTTCATATTTCAAATAGCTGACACGGTATTGATTGAAGAACAAATCAACTTCCACATTCTTGCCTTCCATCGTAATGAGATCACCATTAGGCAAGTGATAAGTTGCCGTACCGTCCCAATGCCCTAATTCCGAACTGTTGTAATTGTTGTCGGGCAAAAACAGATCAAGGATCAGCTTTCCACCTGGTTCCAAATGTTCATATAGCCGATTTAATACCTGTATCGATTCCTCTCGTTGTTCAATCAACAAAAACGAACCCCCTGGTATAATGATCGCTTCATACTTATGCGGCAAAGAAAGCTCCTGCAAATTTGCTTGATACAAGTCCGGAGCTAGTCCACGTGCTTCGCAGCGATACCGGCAAGAAGCAAGCATTTGCGTGGAATAATCAACCCCGTCGACGATTAATCCTGATTCAATGAGAGGAATGATCACACGTCCAGAGCCTACCATGGCCTCCAGAATACGTCCTTTGCAGTGCTTCAGTTTTTCGCGATAATACTCTATATCTCCGCTGAAGGATTGCCCGACTTTTTTAGTAAGGTCATAGACCTCTGTGCAAAGTTCACCATAATAACTGAAAGACATATGTGCTTTTCCTCCGAGGATATGGATTTTTCGAAAACAAGTGCGTCATCAAATACCATATTAAGCGGGAGGGAAATTCTGAACAATGGATTTTTTTCTTTTAACTCAACTGTCCAGCTATATGTAACCTACTTTTACGATTCGAGTTAGTTAATTAAAAACCAAGCAGCTTAAAAATAAAAGGCTCCTTAAGGTCCTCCGCTTTATAGCAGTTTTTAAATTTTTTTTCTTTAAGCAAAAGACTTCGACATGCAGCACCTGACTCTTCGTAAATATCCGTATTTACATTTAAATCTATGTTCCTGTATTCATTATATCTAGGGCTCTCGTTTTTTATAGACAGGATGTCTGATGCTTTCCAAAACATTGAAAAATCATTTTTATGGTTACTCGAATATACCTTTTTCTTTTCTTCGGACTGGGTTTGTTTAACCTCAACGATATACATTACCCCGCCTGCTGCACCACCATAATTTAAATAATACGAACTAGCTTCATATTTACCATCCGGCGATTCAATTGGACCTAGAAATAATGTTGCGTTATCAAGGCTCTTGAACTTATAAAAATACCTATTATAGCCAATTAACATTAAAATGCCGAATATCAGTACAAGGATGATCATATACCTTTTTTTCATGCAGTCCCTCCGTCAACAAACAACTCGAAGTATGCGCCAAAGTGATTTGTTTCCTTCTTTACCCCTTACCTCCTTGCTATCGATAGTGACATACTATAATTTCAACTTCCGTATCTTCAAAAACTTCATTAATAATTTCTCTTACTTTTCCCCATTGAAGCTTATCAAGGCCGCATCCTATTTGCGGCATAGCAAGCTTGGTTATTCCTTCAGATAAGCACAGCTCTCTCGTGGATATAACAGCTTGGGTCAAAGATTCGTATGTGGGTTTTTGCCAGTATTTCGATTTCGTAATTAGATTCAAGGCTCTTCCCACCTTATAGCATTTCCCTATTTCTAATGGACTCTTGTTTGCCATATCTTGAAGAGATTTAAGCTTAAACCGCTTTCTAAACTCAACTGCAATTCCTGCACCCATTTTTGCATCCGCAGAAATGCAATGCGCTAAGTGATAATCCTCCGTCATAGTGAACAGATCTTTCTTTATTTCTTTAAAATCCACAACATGCCTTCTTCCTTAATATGAATTCAACTCGGAAACTCAATCATTTAATCAGTTACATCAACGATCCTTCGAACCATACAACCATTTATATGCTACCACATATTGGTACATAGCTGACCCTTATCTCCATAAAAATGGCAGCTGATCCTCTAATCAACTGCCATTTCCACTCTATTTCGCTAGCTTTTCAAGTACTTAGCTGCTTCTTCAAAGCGAGCAATTGCTTATACTCTTCATCGAGCTCCGCGTACCGGATGTCTGTTGGTTTCAGCATGCTGAGTTCCGCAAGCACAAAAACGATTCGATTCGCAATAACCAGCTTCTCCTCTTCCAACTGCTGTTCGTTCTTGTCACCTGAAGCAAGCATACTCTGCGCCCGCTCTCGAAACGTTTCATAGCCGGATTCAATCCGCTTTATATTACCGTCCTCAAAAACAAGCAGCTTCGTGCAGATCTTATCCATCAGATATCTATCATGCGAGACAACAATAAGCGTTCCGCGATACTCCGATAATGTCTCCTCAAGCTGCTCGCGGCTTGCCAGATCGAGATGGTTGGTTGGCTCATCCAATATGAGCAAATCCTGCTCTCGCATCATAAGCAGCAATAGCTTGATTCGCGTGCGTTCGCCAAGGCTTAGCTGAGAGATGGGCTTTCGGAGCATAGACGCATCGAACCCCATATTGGCCAGCAGTGTCCGTGCTTTCCCAATATCGCTGCGGACTTCATAACTCTCCTGCAAAAGCTCGAGAACGGTTTGCTGCTGATTGAGGTCCGATACATCCTGCGTTAAATACGCGACTTTGGCAGTTGGACTAATCCATAGCTGTCCGGAGTCGACCGATTTTTTCCCAAGCAGCATTTGAATAAGCGTTGTTTTTCCGCAACCGTTAGGCCCAAGCAAGCCGATCTTCTCCCCGCGTTGCAAATAAAAAGAGCTTTTCTTAAACAAGGAGCGCTTGCCATACGACTTGCTAATCTCCTGCGCTTCTACGATTCGCCGGCCGCGTTTGTCCGGGTGATCCCAGCCAAAGGACACCTTTGCTTCCTCATTGGGCTTCTTCACGCCTTCTATCTCAATCTTTTCCAGACGGTGAATGCGGGATTTGATTTGCTTATCCATGCTTTTGGCTTTGCTGCGGTAGAATTCCTTCACGCCAGCACGCATCTCAGCCATTTTTCCAACCTTGCCTGCTTCGCGATGCGCTTTCTCTGACCAATTCTTCAACTGTTTGATTTCTGCTTCAATCTTCTGCTCGTATTTCTGCTGTTCTTCATACTGATGAAGTTGGCTCTGAAAACGGCGGGATTTCTCCTCCCGATAGAACGTGTAATTGCCCGGAAAAGACGTCGAAACGCCATCTTGCAGCTCAATAATCCGGTCCACCGTTTGATCGAGAAAATAACGGTCATGCGATATTACAATTGTCGTGCCGCTATACCGCCCAAGTTCTTTAACGAGGCAATCGACGCCTTCAAAATCCAAATGATTCGTCGGTTCATCAAGCAAGAGTATATCTGGCTTTGAGGACAAAATATGAGCAATTGCCAATTTCGTCTTCTCTCCTCCGCTCAATCCCGCTAAACGCGCTCCGTCCCACTCCTTCACCTTTTGCAAGCCGAAATGACTTGTTGTCTTTAGAAACTGCTCGGTTTCATGGGACTCATCGGAATGGTCCATCATGTTGCTGAAGGTATTAACGGTATACGAAGTCGACTGCAGCAAATAACCGATTCGAAGTTGATCCTTGTGGAAAGTGATCTTGCCGTTGTCAGGTAGAATCGTACCAAAGATCAGGTTGGCGAGCGTTGTTTTGCCTGCCCCGTTCATCCCGACCAAGCCAATCCGCTCTCGGCTTGCCAGATCGGCTTCTACGTTCACGAGCACATTCGTGTCGCCAAAGCTTTTTTTAATTCCGCGTAAGGTTAATATTGTCATTGCAATCACCGCTTCTAGTTTAGTTGAACAACTGACAAGGGGTTATGATTGTCGAAGACAAAAAAACCGCAGGACGCGCCTGCGGCTAAGGATATGCGGATATAGAAATAGCGTGAAAACACCCTAAACAGACGCCAATAAATGGCATCAACCAAGGTGAAAGGAGTCCTCTCCAATAGACACACGTATCCTAATCCGCTCCGCGCATAGGCTGAGCTCTTATCGCTTATCGTCATTTTCGAAAATCATGATCGACAGGAATTAGGTCCACATGATGTCTAATTAGATACCTCCAATAGCTTTCAAGTTAACCCATTATAGCATGATAACCTCTCACTCGCATGCCTTTATTTGGAAAATAAAAAAATAAAATTATTTGATGGTTGTTTCAAAAAATGCAAGGTCAATCTGTAGATCTTGCAGCTGTTTTAGGTGAACTTCGGATATATGCTCCAATAGTTCGAGTCCTTTATCCGTTAGTGAAATCAGAATACTTCTCGCATCATCCGGGTTCGGCCGGCGCTTTATAAGCCCGGACTTCTGACAGCGGGATACTAATCCGACGCAAGCATGATGCGTTATTTGCAGTTTCTCGGCCGCCTCCGAAATAGTCGCGTAATCGCGTCCTGGATAACCTTGTATGGCTAGAAGCAGTTGGTGTTGCTGAGGAGTTAAACCCACTTCCTTTGCAACGCTTTCACTAAAATGCATAAATACCCGTAACTTGTATCTGAAGCTAGCCAATCGCTCGTACAAGGTTTTTGTAACAACCGGATTTGACATTAATACATGCTCCTCTACATATTTATATCGTAATACGATACATTTTCTAAAATGATAAGTCTGTAACCAATGAAGTTATTTGGAATAAATTTTAGATTGGGGATGAATTTATGAAAGCAATGGAGATTTTCAAATCCATTTCCATCGGAATATTGATTGCTGTATTTGCTCTTGGTCTTTTACCATTCTTAGTCGTATTTAGTTTAGCAGATATGTACGGCGTCACTGAGAATTACGAATGGCTGGAGACATCGTCACTATTGTTCATGTTTCCGAGAAAGAAAAAAGATAAGGAAGAATAGTTGATAAGCCTTATTTTAAGAAAGCCTTCACTCCCTATATGATATGCGCCACTCTATTTCGATAATGTACTCTTTACATCCACACATTGAAGCTGATTTTCCGATCGGCTGCCGCTGTAGTGAGTCGTAAAATGTTTTACCTTTCAACATTATAAACACCTCTGTGCGCTAACCGGAATACGCTGAACCATAGGCATCTATCCCATATGCGCTTATATCACAGGATAGGCGCACAAAGGAGTGTTCAGGTTGGTTGAAAAAACATCCCACTATTTTGCCCGCGGCAATACGGCACACGGAGCTCATTTTCTGTATAAATCAGCTTTCCAAGGGCTTGATCGAATTCTCGTCCTAGTTGGTCCCCGTGGTACGGGTAAATCCACAATCATTCGTAAATTAGCGGATAGTCTGTTGGACAGCGGGCAGCACGTGCAATGCTTTCACTCCCCGCTTCGACCGAATGAGCTGGACGGCATTATTGCAACCGAATTAAAGGTTGGTATTGTCGATGGGCTGGCTTGCGAGTGGAACATAGAGGGCGGAGCAGGTGGGGTTATTGAGATCGATTTCGGTGTGGCGCTTGATCACAGAAGTATTTCCACGAATGCTATTGAAATGATCGAAGAGCTCAAAGGAAAGCTTAGCGATGCTTATTCCAAAGCTTATGAATCCTTTGCAACCGCTTTACGAATTCATGATGAATGGGAAAAATTTTATATCGAAAGCATGGAATTCGATAAAGCAGATCAAGTCACGCAGGAACTGATTGAGGAATTGTACGCTGGTCATGACAACGGAACACCAACCACTGGACGCCATTTATTTTTCGGCGCAGCGACTCCGAAGGGTGCTTTTGATTTTATTCAAAGCTTGACGGCTCAATTGAACAGAAGGATCTTTATCAAAGGAAGACCCGGTTCCGGTAAATCCACTCTTCTTAAAAAGCTTGCCGCTGCGGCCGAGAGGAATGGCATCGAAGTTCAAGTGTTCCATTGCGGTTTTGATCCAAACAGCCTAGATATGCTGATCTTCCCTAAGCTGAGCACAGCTATTTTCGACAGCACCGCTCCTCACGAATACTTCCCGGATCGGAACGGGGATGAGATCTTGGATATGTATGAACGTACCATGATCCCAGGGACGGATGAAACCTATGCAGTAGAAATAGCTGCAATTAAAGAACGTTATTCGGCGAAAATGAAGGAAGCCACTTCCCATTTGGCGTCAGCGGAAGCCTTCGATTCACAGATTAAATCCTTTTATACGGCTGCGACGAATTTTTCAATTGTCGAGAAACTGAGACTTCAGCTGCAGTCAGAACTAATGAACCACATCCTATAGCAATAGGTGAAAAATCGTTTAGGGCCATCCTTTTAGGATGGCCTATTGCGTCGTTATGCTATCTTTCCTCAATCTTATAAATTCAATTGCTCTTTTGCCAGCTCAAGCATCGGTAAGGTTACGGAATCAAATTTTTCAAGTTCAATTAACGGAATCCATGCAATTTCTATGATGTCAAGGTTATCTTGGTTATCATTGTCGAGATACAATTCTCCCCCAACAACTTCTCCTATGAAACTAAACTTCTCGTTCCGCTCGTGTAACAATGCCTTCAATTGAATATCGAATCCCGTCTCTTCATGAACTTCCCGTATACACGCTTGTTCGGGACTCTCCCCTTCTTCAATTCCGCCTCCAGGAAAATTCCAAACTATATCTCCCCGTTCAACGTATTGTTTAACCATTAGCACAGAGTCATTTTGAATAATAATTGCTTCGGCAATCACTAAAACAACACCCTCTATAATAATTTAGACGTATTCAATCTCTTCTCGGTCAACTGTACGATCGTAACGAATCCAACTCATTTCTTCAATACCGAGCAACTCCTTAAACTTCTCTACAGCGACAAACTCCTCCCCATCATCAAATCCTAGATTACCGGCAAGTAGTTCTTCAATCGATTTTATCTGTTCGTTATTCAATCCGAATACCTTAAAAGCATCTGCATCAGGGTTTTGCTTCATATATCCTTCAAAAAGCGAGGCTTCTTCTTCGTCATATTCATCCATCATTTCTTCGAACTCTTCGTCCATTAATTCATACAGCACCTGAAGGCTTGATATAACTTGGCCCTCTTGAAAGAGTTCAAATCCCCATCCGTGATCTTCCAAATGGGTAAAGTACAATATTGGACAACATTCGGATAAATTCTTTGGTAGCTCCGATGCTGCAAATTCTCCATCCTCCGGTGTAAAAAATGCTAACCAATCCTCGTTCAACTTCATAGTTGGTGTTCCTGTAGGCAAGAGCTCATAGAGCTTAGGCTTATCAGCCATTCGAATGATATTGCCATATGTAAATTCACTCATATTTGCACCTCTCTTAACTATTCGTCAATCCCAAACCTTAGGCCGTTTTACCCCGGCCGTTCTTAAATAATCTAAAAGTTGACCTGAATGGACGGCTTCATGGTATGCAATTCTCATCAGCATGTCTCCTAATGAACGAATGTACCCTACGTCTTTTCTATCAATCTGGATTCTTGTTAGATCCTCTTCCGTATAAGATTTTACTGTATTCATAAACTCATTTCGATAGGGTTCTGAAAATTGGAGTTCATCTCTGAGCGTTGTGAAAGCACGTGCTTCATAGGGGGATTCATAGGCGGTTAGACTTCCTTCATTCAACAAGGCAAGGTGGCTTCTATAGCATTCATAGCTGCTTCCTTTCGACTTCAAATATATTTTTACATTATACCAGAACTTACGTTCGCAATGCATCTAAAAATATTAGATTGACACGGAATTTTCTTATCACAACTAAAAACAGATGGACTATTTTCGAGCTTTTACTGGTGAATCCCACCCAATTCACGGTGGAATTAAGCCTATCGTCAGAATGCGATAACAATCGTGACAATCCCTTAAGACCATAAACCCATACGAAATAATATGGCTCCCAGGAGATGTCCTACCATTGTCTCAATTCATGAAAGCGTGTTCAAAATTGATTTGGATGCGTCTATAATGTTTCGTAAGACGAACGCGTCTCAAGCATTTAAAGAGTGGTGGTGATGCTGCTGCAGTACCAAAATGCCGCAATGGGAGGCCGAAAACGATGGCAAAATACCGAACATTATTAACGTGTTTATTGCTTCTGGTTTTCATGATTAGCGGATGTTCAAGCGGGACCACATCGAACAGCAATACGAAAACGCTAACCCTTTGGTACTGGAACCGGAGTCTGGACGATAACTTGATAAGCGGGGTCCAGAAGCAGTTTCCGGGAATTCGCATCAACGCTCAGAAAATCGGGGGCGACTTCAAATCCAAGCTGAAAACGACTCTCGCTGCCGGCAAAGGCGGCCCGGATATCGTGGCCTTTAACGACTGGGTCACTGAGCTGTTCCCAAGCGCCGACCGCTTCTACAATTTGTACGAGCTCGGAGCGAAGGACATCGAGGGAGACTACCTCGACTGGAAATGGCAGCTTGGGGTCACGCCGAAGGGCGAAATGATCGCCATGCCGATTGACACTGGCCCAACCGCCTTATTTTACCGCGCGGACTTGTTCAAACAAGCGGGGCTCCCGACCGACCCGGAAGAGGTTCACCGGATGATGGGCACTTGGGATGACTACTTTTCCGCAGGCGAGAAGCTTCAGAAGGCGCTTGGCGGCAAGGTGAAGCTGCTTGACAATATCGGACAGGTGTATAACCAGGTCAATGCGCAGTCGGATAAAATTTATTTTGATAAAAATGAAAATTTCATTGGCGAGGATCCCTCCTCTTCCATGAGAAAAGCGTGGGACTTGGCGGTTAAAGCCTCGCAAATGGACTTGCTTGCCAATGCAGGCACGTTCTCCACCGAGTGGAACGCGGCGATGAACAACGGCAAGATCGCATCCTTCGTGGGAGCCGTATGGAGTAAACAAATCCTGATGGACGCGGCTCCGGATACGGCGGGCAAGTGGCGAGTCGCGAGAGCTCCGGGCGGAGACGGCAATAACGGCGGCTCTTTCCTTGCCATTATGAAAACGAGCAAATACCCGAAGGAATCCTTCGAGGTGATGAAGTGGCTGCTGAATTCCGAGAATCAGGTGACCAGCTTCAAGGAACTCAACCTGTTCCCTTCCGCCTCCAAGGCGCTCGACTCGGATGTCATGAAGATGAAAGAGGAGTTTTTCGGCGGTCAAACTACCGGTGAGATTTTTACGGAGTCCGCTCGCAACGTGAAGCCCTCCTATTTCGGGACGAAATACTCCAACCTGAACGGAATCGTGAACCGTGAGCTGTCATCGGTTGCCCTTGAAGGCAAAAGCCCGGATAAGGCTTGGAATGATGCGCTTTCCAGAGTTAAAAAGGAGCTGCTGCGTTAAAGAATCATACCATCCCGGCAATGGAGGTAGAATCTGATGGCTCAACCCTTACAGAAACGAACTCAATTCGATCCCGGAAGCTCCATGCAGCTTTCGGAGCGGAAGCGAGGATTAGCGTCTGAAATATGGAAGCACCGGAAGGAATATCTGGCCATTTCTCCCTTTTACATCTTATTTGCCGTTTTCGGCTTATTTCCGATTCTGTTCTCGATGTATCTTTCGTTCCAGAGATGGGACGGCATCGGCGTGATGACCTATAACGGACTCAACAATTATCAATTTATGGTCACCGATCCTGAATTCTGGAAAGCGGTAGGCAATACGATCCTGATCTGGATTTATTCGACCATTCCGATGCTGTTCTTCGCGCTTACCATCGCGTTTTTACTGAATGCTTCGTTCACAAGGTTCCGCACCTTCTTCCGAATCGGTTACTTCTTGCCGAACGTCACTTCGCTTGTTGCGGTTGCCATTGTGTTCAGCACGGTATTCTCCAATAATTACGGACTGCTGAACTATTTCCTGTCCCTCTTCGGACTTTCCCCCGTGGAATGGCTGAACAAGACTTGGGGCATCCAGCTGGCCGTATCCATCATGGTCATCTGGCGCTGGGTCGGATACAATGCCATCATTTATCTGGCAGGACTCCAGAGCATTCCTACCGTCCTTTATGAGGCGGCCAAAATTGACGGAGCCACGGGCATCCAGTCCTTCTTTCGCATTACGATCCCGAACTTGAGGCCGATTATTCTTTTCACTGTCATTACTTCTACCATCGGAGGCATGCAGGTCTTCACCGAATCGCAGGTGCTCGTCGGTAACGACGGCGGCGTTAGCGGTGGAGGGCTGACCATCGTACTCTACCTGTACCGGGAGGCATTCGTGAACAATTACTTCGGATACGGTTCCGCCGTAGGCTGGGGCATGTTCATATTGATTGCCCTCTTCTCGATCTTCAACTGGCGGGTAGTACAGGGCGGCGGTGCCAAAGATGAATAAACGGGGTGATACGCATGGTTAAAAGGAAGTCTGCCATCCTGCTCTATTTCGGGCTGATCATTGGACTTGTCATTTCCGTCTTTCCTTTTTACTGGCTGGCTGTGATGGCCACGCGTACGACGGCGGAAATATACAGCTTCCCGCCAAAGTTTTGGTTCGGGACGCATTTTATTAGCAATATAACTCGGGTGTTCGACAACGTCGATTTCTTCGGCGCGTTTCTCAACACGCTGTTTGTGGCTTCTTGCAGCACCTTGCTGGTCTTGTTCTTCGATTCCTTGGCTGGGTTTACGTTCGCTAAATTCAATTTCCCGGGCAAAAAGTGGCTGTTTGTCCTTCTGCTCGCAACAATGATGGCGCCGTCGCAGCTCTCGCTCGTTCCTTCCTTCGTCATCATGGCGAAGTTCGGATGGGTAGGCTCATTCAAGGCGCTGATTATTCCCGGCATGGCCAATGCGTTCGGCATCTTCTGGATTCGCCAATACGCGCAGGAAGCCGTCCCATCCGAACTGCTGGATGCCGGACGAATCGACGGTTGCGGATTCTTTCGGCTCTACTGGAACGTCACCATCCCTATCCTACGTCCGGCGTTGTCATTCCTGGGAGCATTTACCTTCATCGGTTCCTGGAACGATTATCTCTGGCCACTGATTATCCTTAATGACGAAAGTAAATTCACGCTGCAGGTGGCGCTCTCCTCCCTGAACGGAATTTATGTGACCGATTATGCAATGGTCGTCGCGGGCACGCTGCTGGCGGTAATCCCGCTTATCGTCCTGTTCTTGTTTGTCAGCAAGCAGTTTATTTCCGATATTGCGGCAGGCGCAATCAAAAGCTGAATATGACCGTATGATCAATCCCAACGTTGCATACCTCAAAATAACACCAGAAGACAAAGAGCTATCCAAGAAGCAGAAGCTTCGAGGATAGCTCTTTTCGTTCCTTCGGATAAACATGCTAATGCCGGTGAGAAATCGGAGTCCAGTGGCTTCCGCCCGTGATTTCGGCGATCGCCTTATGCAGGGCGGCGTTCAAGTTGGCGCCAAAATGTCCCTCTCTCAAAAATGCGATCAGATCCTTTTTCCCGATAGCACCATCTGCGTCAAAATCGGCCCTGGGATCGTAATGAAGCTGTCCTCGCTTCGTTCCGTACGCGCGCAGGAATTCGATCGCATCATTCCAATCGACCTGGCCATTGCCGTCAAGGTCAGCCGTCGGTACAGGATCCGTACCCGGGTCCGTGCCTGGATCCGTGCCTGGATCCGTGCCTGGGTCCGTACCTGGATCCGTGCCTGGATCCGTGCCTGGGTCCGTTCCTGGATCCGTTCCTGGATCGGTGCCCGTTACCTCGTACCAAGCGGTACCGAGATAGACCTGCCACCCGTCCTTCCAATGTATCTTCGCTTTATCCGTGACGATCCGCTCGGACGGCAGCCTGCCATCCTCTTGCAGACGGCTCAGCCAGATGCCGCCGTCATAGGTGTAAGAGGCTTCGCCAGCAGCCGAAAGCGCAACGAAATGGCTGTCGGCAGAGCTGGTCGGCGTCAACCGCTCATCCTCTCCGGCAGGCGACCGCAGCCATAGCTGCTTCTGCCCGGCCTCCGTATATACCGTATAGGCAATCCAGCCGCCTGCCGTCAGGTAATCCCCCGTCACGGCAGATGCGCCAGCAAGCTCATCCGTAACGCCATTCCGATCGATAACAAGCTTGGAGCTGTTCGTCGATTGGTCATCCCGTGCATAGAGCAGCACGCCGCCGTCCATAACCGGTGAGCGGTATGTGAAACCGTCGTTTGGCGTAATTTGCGCAGCCGCGCTGTCCGCGTACCGGAATAGCTTGCCCTCTCGCGCAAACACAAGCGTGCCCTCATCGTCCAGCGCATAATCGAATCGGTCGGTGAAGCCGACGGAGACCGTTTCACCGGTTGCGGTGTTCGCAAGCATCAGCTCTCGAAGTCCTCCTCCCGGCGCATGGTAGGCAGCCCAATCCCCGTCCACGCGAATATCGTCTCCTGCAAGGGATTGCAGCTGACCGTTTCGCCATACGAAACGCGAATAGTTACCCAGCGGGTCGAGACCTTTCCGATAGTAGCCGTCGGGCAAGTCTAAGCCGGTTGCATCAAACGCGCTGCCCATAGCGCCTCCGGGGATTAGGCGGACGTTCAGCTGAGTTTGTTCCGCTACGAGCAGCGGCAGCGTCTCCACTTCGTTCGTATCCCGGTGGCGAATGCGCAGACGGTGATCGTAGGCATTCCATAGCAGCGTGCGCGAAGCGTCCGTATCCAGCACAAGACCTGCTTCCTTCGAGACGGTCGTCAGGTTCGAGACGTCCTCTACGTAGATCGGATAGGACTGCGTGCTGGTCAAACCGCTTGCGTCGGTGGCGCTGAGCTGTACGGTAGCCGGCTGACCAAGCCACTGCTCCGCGGAAATCGTCTCGGCAATCGCGTTCGTGCCGGATGCCAACAGCTTGCCGTTGATGCTAAGCTTCAGGCTGCTGCAGCCCGAGCCAGGATTATCGTCGGTGCAAGAAACGTTGAGCGCCAGGTTCGGGTCAGCGACTTCGAACGGAAGCGGCGTATCGGGATGAATCATAGGATTTTGGTTGTGCTTAAGCGCGATGGCGAGCGGAGCGCTGGAGATGCCATCAACGTCAACCGCGGAAAGCGTCAAGGTGAAATTCCCCCAAGGAAGCGAAGAGACGTCGACCCAGCCGGTGTATTCGCAGGACGATCCGCAGACGTCAGTCTGCTTCTTCAAGCTGACCGCCGGCATGCTGGCCGCCGTGGCCTTCGTTTCGACAATGGGCACCTGAGAGTTGACCGTAACGCGGACAAAGATGCGATCTTGAACGAAGGAATCAACCACCGGAGTCGTTACCACAAGTCGCGGTACCGAAGCGGCGCGTACAGGCTGAACATGAATATAGACGAGGCCGAGAAGCAGCAGGACGGCCATCGCCGCTTTTGCGAGCTGTCTTCCATGATTAATTCTGGTGTTCGTATTCATCATTTTTTGACTTTTCCTCCTTGTCATTCGGAACGTAGTCCTGTATGTAAAGCGCCGCAAACGAAGCCCTCAAAAACAGGTAAACATTTCCTTTTGCTTGCGCAAGACTATTATGCCTGTCCGAACATGGCCCGTACATAGGGAGATGCCCCTATATAAAAGGACTATTTTGCAGGGCCTAGATCGTCACGGCAGCGGGACTATTCGGATGCACGATCGAGTGACAAGATTCGACAATCGTTTAACCTAACAAAAAATAAAAAAGCCGCAGTTTGTGCGACTTTTATCTTACTGATTTTTCATTTTATCCAGCGTTTCAAGGTAGAGCACTTGAAGAAATTTCTTGATATT
Source organism: Paenibacillus sp. MMO-58 (assembly GCF_037146255.1). NCBI lineage: Bacteria > Bacillati > Bacillota > Bacilli > Caryophanales > Paenibacillaceae > Paenibacillus > Paenibacillus sp. MMO-58. The sequence continues at coordinate 168,266 of NZ_JBBCVY010000003.1, read as the reverse complement.
AACTTTGCGCTTCTCCTGCGGACATTTCTCGTCGATTTCTCTCATCTTGAGACGCACGTCTTCGAAGTCGAAATAAAGCGGCGCGTAATGCTCGAACTTCGGGTGGCTGTAATCCGTGAGCCCAATGCTCGCCAAGTTTGATAAAGCGGCAATGACGGTCCGGCGAACGCGCTGCTCGACCGCCTTCCCTTCCTTTTCAATATCGCCGCCTTCCGGCTTGCTCGCCCGGGCTCCGACTTCGTATAACGATTTCAGTGGCGGAAAGCCGCCGCCTTGATGCCGCCCAATCAACCATGAAGTCATCTCGATGATGTCATGGCTACCGCTCTCTCCGACGATACCCATGTCCATCAAGATCATCCGCATGGTTTCTTTGGCATCATGCTTCTTCCTCGTGGCCGCAGGCTCCGAATTCAGATCATCCAGCTTCGCAATCGACTGTTTGATTTCCTTCAGGTAACGGGCCATTCGCCATTGCTCGCTTACTTTACCAAGCACGGCTTTCACTTCCACCCGGTTAATCGGCTTCCGGATATAAAATTCTATGCCCGCTTGATACGCTTTGCTGATCATCTCTTTGTTCTCGATCTGCGAAATCATGACATACTTGCCTTCGTACCCTTCCTGTTTCAGCCGCGCGATCGTTTCGATTCCGTCCTGGTCCGGCATCAATAGATCAATGAGCACGACATCGGGGTTCTCGTCCAGTACAAGCCGCTTCCCTTCAACGCCGCCCGACGCCATACCGCGCACCTCGCCGACGCCGCCTTTCTCGATAATCGTCTGCAGCATACGTCTGCTAACCGCATCGTCGTCGACAATACAGAATGACAGCATTGCCCCTACACTCCCTTCTTCAACTTAAAGGTCGGAAAAATCGCGACGAACGAGGTTTCAGCGTCCCGCCCCGGTTCCATAAGGAGGAGTCTGCCCTTGAACGAGCCAACGATATCTCGGACATGCGAAAGGCCTATGCCGGTCGCAGCGACGCCTTCCTGGTTAAACTTGGTTGTAAACCCGGGCTCAAACACCATATCTTTATCCTGTTCGGCAATCCCCGTACCCGTATCGCTGACGATAAACAAGGTTTCTCCTTCTCGTTCGATTACGCGGATACGTATCGTTCCAAGCCGCTCGATGGCTTCGACCGAGTTGGCCGCCAAATTGTTAAGCACGGTGATTAGCGGTATGTAATGCGCTGTCAGGTAATCGATGCCGACGTCCTTCTTGATTCGCACCTCTTTTTTCAGCATCCGGCTGTACTCGCCGTTCGACTTAACCACAAGCTCGACGATCTCCGCCAAGGTCATTTCCGGGGCGCTCTCCAAGTCGGAGAGCTTCATCAGTCCGGCCAGTATTCGCTGCGAATCCTTCTTCACCTCGTGAATCTGTTGGGTAATCTCGAGAACGGATCGGCCGTAGTCGTTCAGCCCTTCTTTGACCAGCTGACCGTACAGATCATGGCTCTTTGCGGTAATCCGTTCAATTGCATCCATCGATTTGCGCAAATAAAATACCTCGCCATAGAGTCCGCTGCCGACATTGATCATCTGTTCGATCCGTTTTTGCTGTTCGGCGTGAACGGTCCGCATTTGGTGCACGGCGATACTGCTGTAGATGCCCGTCGTAAAATAGCTGCGCACCACGGCGATGACCGGAATCAATAACCACTGATTGGATTGAAAATACGGTAGTCCGAAAGCTACGCTTCGCATCAGCAGCTCCGCTTCATTGGAGACAAAGTCAATCAGCGACACGCACGCGCCGAGAATAAGCGGATTCAATTGATGCAATCTGCGTTGAATGAGGGCCATTCCGGCCGCGAAGACAATGTAATAGAGCATGGCGGAGAAGTGCGTCTTTAAGCTTCCCAGAAGATAGAATGTGCCTGGAGAGGCAGCTCCGTCAAAAGATACCCGAAACAGCAGTACCGTCGCGCCCGCGGCGATCCCCGTCCGCCAATAAGGCAGATGGCTCATCAACAGTAGCAGGAACAGAAAGGCGCTGCTGCCAAGACCGATGCGAAAGACCTCGCCGCTGAACGGGTTGATTTTGAATTCCCCGGCAACCGCTACGACGATGGCAACGACAGTCATTTGCATGCTTTCGGATTTGGACCAATTTGTTATGGCTATAGGAATGACCCCCATCGGGATCTAAAATCCGAGGATGCTTAGCCCCATTTATTTTCCAGGCGCCTGGCCGCAAGCGACAGCGCGTAATTCACCGCAAAATACAAGACGGCCACTAGTGCGAGAATTGGAAGAGTATAATTGAAATTTTGCGCGATGACAATCTTGGAATTATGCATCAGCTCAGGCAGGGATATGACGATGGCTAGCGACGTGTCCTTGAGAAGGGAGATGAACTGGCTTACGATTGGCGGTACCATGCGCCTCAATCCCTGCGGGAGCACGATATGCCATACCGTTTGCGCATAAGTGAGACCCGACGAACGGGCGGCTTCGACCTGGCCTTTCGGGATGGAGCTTAGTCCGCCGCGCACGATTTCCGAGATCATGGCGGCTTCGAATACTGCCAGCCCAAAGATGGCCGAGCTCATAACCCCCAGCTTGAGACCGACGTCCGGCATCGCGAAATAGGTGAAAAACAAAATCAACAGCAGCGGCAAATTGCGGATAAACTCGACGATCACGCCGAGGATGCGGGATACGACCGGAACTCTCATATAGCGCAGCGTTCCGGTAATGCTGCCCAGCACGAAGCTCAGCACGATCGCGATGAAAGCAACCCAGAGCGTGATGCCGAAGCCTTTCATGATGAAGATGAGATTATGGTATGAGAAAGCGCCAGCAATGTCCATCCGCCGATCCTCCTAAAAGTTATTTGCGAATTTTGCGGTTCTTTCTGTTGCATAATGCGGAACTCTATCCGTTCTTGGCCAACCTTCGTTCGAGCTTCAGCGCCGCAAAGCTTAAAGGAATGGTCAGAACGAGATACAGCGCCGCAACAAAGATATAAGTATCAAAGGTCGCGTACGTCTTGCTTGCCACTTGATCGCCGTAATACATCAAGTCGAATCCGGCGAAGACGCCAAGAATCGACGAGTTTTTCACGAGGTTTATGAATTGGTTGCTGAGCGGCGGAATGACGATTTTTATGGCCTGCGGAAGCACGACATGCCGCATCGTCTGCATATACGTCAATCCCGAAGCTCTGGCCGCCTCCGTCTGTCCTGTCGGAATGCTCATGATGCCCGCCCGGATTGCTTCGGCAACAAAGGAAGCGGTATATACCGTTAGTCCGACCGTGCCGCAGATGAATCCGCTTAACGTCACGCCTAGCGAAGGCAAGCCGTAATAGAACACAAAAACGACTAGCAGCAGCGGTATATTCCGAACAAACTCGACGTAAGCCGTCCCGATCCAGCTGAGCGGCTTGACGGACGAAATACGGAATACGGCGATGATCGTCCCAAGGGCGAAGCTGCCGAGCAATGCAATGACGCTCGCCCAGATCGTATTGCCAAACCCTTTCATATAAATTTCGAAGTTGTCTGTAAAAATCGATAAGTCCGGCATGCTGCTCCCTCCCGCTATTCCCAATATGCAGAGGATGGGCAGCGATTGGCCACCCATCCTCTTATTCACAGACCTCTATTCTCCGGACGGGGCTTTGCCGATCCATTTCTCGTAAATCTTGTCGTACTCGCCGCTGTCGTGGAGCTTCTTCAATCCAGCGTTTACGCTATTCAGAAGATCGGTTGCGCCTTTCTTGATCGCAATACCGTAAGGCTCGTCGGTGAACGGTTCCCCGACAACCTCGTAGTTCGGGTCCTGAACGGCCATGCCGTACAAAATCGCGTTATCGGTCGTCAGAGTGTCGCCTTGACCAGCTTTGAGCGCGCTGAACGCGTCCTGGTAATTATCGAACTCCAGGATGGCCGCGTCCGGCGTCTTCGCTTTGATGTTGTCGACCGAGGTCGAGCCTTTTACGGCCAATACTTTCGTGCCTTTCTTAATATCATCAATGCTCTTGATCGGACTTCCTTTCTTCACCAGAAGGGACTGTCCAGCCTTAAAGTACACATCGGAGAAATCGACTTCTTTCTTGCGCTCTTCCGTAATCGTCATCGTCGCGACAATCAAATCGATATCGTTGTTGTTCAACATCGGAATACGCGTTTTGGAAGTGACCTCCTTCAGCTCGATCTTGGTCTCGTCGCCGAGAATCTCCTTGGCGAGCGCCTTTGCGATGTCGACGTCGAAGCCTTCAACGTTGCCGCTCGCCGGATCCTTCAAGCCGAACAGCTTCGTGTCATACTTAACGCCGACAACGAGTTTCCCTCGGTTCTTGATGCTCTCCAGCGCCGAAACCGATCCGGATGCCGACTCCCCGTTTGCGCCGTTGCCGTCCCCTCCTTCTTTGTTGCTGCATCCGGTCAATAATACAGTGGCAAGAAATGTAAGTGCGATGCCAAGCGTCATCCAACTTCTTCTCTTCATAGCTTTAAACCCCTCTCCGTTATGGAATTGCATGGTTTTGGCAATACGTCTCGCCCTAACGCAAGACATTAGTGGCGCAGAACGCGATTGAGAAACAAACGGGCTCTTTCTTCCCGAGGCTGCTCGAAGAATTCCTCCGGCGGAGAGATTTCGACGATTTGCCCTTTGTCCATAAAGACGACGCGGTCCGCCACTTCCCGCGCGAAACCCATCTCGTGCGTAACGACGACCATTGTCATCCCTTCTTGCGCCAAGGTCTTCATGACGTCCAGAACCTCACCTACCATTTCCGGATCAAGCGCGGAGGTAGGCTCATCGAAAAGCATAATCTTTGGCTTCATGGCGAGTGCCCTGGCGATTGCCACGCGCTGTTGTTGTCCACCGGACAGCTGCGAAGGAAACGCGCCCGCTTTGTCCTCAATGCCGACTTTCTCCAAATACATCTTGGCTGTTTCCATCGCTTGCGGCTTCGGCACGCCAAGCGACTTCATTGGAGCGAGCGTAATATTGTCGATCACTTTCATATGAGGATATAGATTGAAGTGCTGGAACACCATGCCGATTTCTCGGCGCAGCTTGTTGATGTCGGTTTTCTTATCGGCAACGTCAACCTCATTGACTCTCAGACGGCCGCTCGTGATCGCCTCCAACCGGTTGATGCAGCGGAGGAGGGTACTCTTTCCCGAGCCGGAAGGCCCGACTACAACAACTACCTCACCCTGCGCGACTCGAAGATCGATACCTTTTAGCACATGAAAATCGCCATAATGCTTCTCCACTTGCTGAAATTCAATCAACGCAATCCCCCTTTCCGTTGCTTTGCCCTCTCTGATGGACAGGCTGTGTCAGGTTAGATAACATACTGTGTAGACAACTATATTGGAAACCTACGAAATCCTAACGAATCCGACATCAAATTGACGAGTTTTTACAAACGAGTGCAATTCCATCCTAATCACAACGGCAAAAAAGCCCCCGTCGCCGGGAGCCTCTCCGCTTTCTCGCGCCATTCCGCCCAGTCGCCGCCAAACGCTTTGGCAATCTTGAGTAAATAGATGCACCATCGCGCTCTATTACTCAATAAAAACGGCAGCAGATCTTAGATCTGCTGCCGTTTGATTCAATATAATTCCTCAATATATCAACGTTGGCTCTTTCCGCTAATACCCATTCATCACAGCACCTGTGCAATCTCCCATACATACCCGTCCGGATCGGCAAAACAAGCCGTCCGTCGCCCCCAGGGGCGCGTTATCGGTCCGTTCAACAACTTAATTCCTAGCAAGTCCAGCTCGTCGCATACCTTGTCAACGTCCGGCACTTGGATCGTGAACTGAAACCGCGCACCATCTTCGCCGCTACCAACCTGCGCGGGTTCAATCAACTCGGGTGCATTCGATTGATTTAACAAATTAATGCTTATATTACCAAAATCGAACACCGCGCAGCTTTCATCCTCATATATGATTGCAAGCTTGAATGTCTCTTGATAGAATGCCTTCGACCGATGCAAATCTTCTACAAACAATGTGATTTCGGTAATTTTGTTCGTCCAGTCAGCTATCGCCATTCGCCTCCGATTCCATTTGCATTTTTTTACAATTCTAGTTTGATCATACGAATCACACGTACCGTTGTCAATGTTAATATGGGGGCGGTGTCGTCGCTTTCCAAGCCCATCTTCTATCAAAATTACATTGGAAAGTCAGGTAATTCCGGAGCTTTAAAAGGATTTTCAACTAGGATACTCAAAACTATTTGTATAACTACACTAACAACTAAAAAAAGTATTATTCGTTTCACTAACCTATCCCTTCCTATTTTCACTCCAAATGCAGGAACAAACTTGTTAAAATAATATACCGTAGCACTAGGGAAGAATATAGCGTTACAAATAATAATAACTCCGCATACAAGCATTTGGCCTAGACCGGTCAAGAATCCTTGTGAATAAAAGTCTGGAAATAGTAAAAAGAAGGCCCTTAATATTGCTATTGGTACAACAACTGAGATAAACATTGCAATGATTGAAATTAAGATCTTCTGTCTGCCCTCACTCAATTCCATCCCTCTTTCATTAATGGATTAATCATATGAAGTATTCGCTTAATTATTAAATTATCCTACCGTTTCTTCAATGAAAAAAAGCAGCCGATGATCGGCTGCTTTCGAGTTGTTTTGAACTAATTTTCGGGCATTCCCGGCAGGCTGGGCAAAACGGAATAAAACATCAAATTTTGAACATGTTCATTAAAGGCATAATCGACTTCACCATATTAAGTCCGACTTGGATAGTCGGCATCATTTGTTTAAAAGAGCCGAAAAAATGGTTCTGCTGCCCTCCATCTGCTTGCCCTGAAGAAGGGCTTTTCGTATCTTCTAGCTTTGTTTGTACTCCCGCTCCTGAAAAACCCGAAGGGCCGGATAACATTGGCTTAAATAAGCCTGTCGCCATTGAACCAAATGAATTGAGCGCGCCGATTCCCCCTATCAAGGTATCCAGCAGTCCCGATACTTGGATTTCCGGTGTCTTGGAACGATCAGAAAGATTTACTCTCCCGCAATTTCTGGTTTCGGAAAGGATTAGCTGATGGTCGTGAATGGCTTGAACCGTTCCGACATAACAGTTACCGTCATTTAACAGCACGCAAACGGGCTGGCCGATACAACGGTTTGCTTTTTTGACCGCAAGAACTCTTCCCTCAGGTTTTCTTTTTTTAGGAGCTTTCCTGAATGCCATCGTGAACCCTCTTTTCCGCTATCAAATAAAGAAGAAAGGCAAAATAAAAAGTGAAGCAAGTATTGCAAACGGAAAAAAGAAACAATCGCCGCCAAAACCGCAGCCCCCGCCGTAACCGCCATAACCCCCACCATAACTGTCATAACCGTAACCGTCATAATAACTTGATAGTCTTGCTTTATGCTTGGAACGCGTTGTGGAACGCTTTTGTTTTTTTGAAGGTTTTCCGCTCCGAACGGATGACAAAGTCAAAGGCTTTCTGTCAAAAGTACAATCCTCCACTATTAACTTTCCGTCTTCTACTCCCTTTATCGTTCCTATAAAATGCCTTCCGTCATGCGTAACCGCACTAACTCTCCGTCCGATATACGGATATACCGTATTATGGCTAATCGGATAAACTTCCTGCATAACTCATTCCCCCTAACCTGCTGCTCGTATATTCTAGACTATGAAAAAGTCTGCTATAAGGTCTGTACGATTGTCATCTATTTAGAAAAAAAACGAGATGTACTCCATTCTCTCAAGCAATGACAATATGAAAGATGAGGGTGCGAGCATTCAAAAAGCAGCGAAGAATGGGTGCAGTCATAAAGGAGGATGTGCATAGAATATCGGAAGAGGTGAGGAGGCGTTGGATTATCATTCATTATTAGCCCGGCTCGGCGAAGGCAGTGCACATCCGGGAGGTTTCCAAGCAACCAAAGAATTAATCGGACAAATCAACTTTCAGCGCGGCACAAAAGTGCTGGAGGTAGGATGCGGAACAGGCCGGACGGCATGTTATTTAGCCAGCTTAGGCTGCAACGTGACAGCAATAGACCGGAACGAGAATATGATTCAAAAAGCGACTTACCGTGCGAAGATAAGCGAACTCCCCGTCCGAATCTTACAGGCAGATGCCACTTCAATGCCTTTTCCGGATGAAACGTTTGATGCCGTTTTTACGGAGTCGGTAACGGCATTCACCAAAGGAAGCTCCGCTATAAGCGAATACTGGCGAGTGCTGAAGCCAAAAGGAATTCTATACGATCGAGAGCTGGCATTTTCTATAAAATTAACTACGGTGCAAAAGAATAAACTCCAGTCGTTTTACGGACTTTATCATCTGCGAACCGTTCCGGAATGGCTGAAGCTGATGGGTACATCCAGGTTTAATAAGTACTCCGTGTCACATTTCTTGCAAATGAAACAACTGACGGGCGATAACGACCCTTTACGGGTAATTGATCACGAACTATTCACGAAACCAGATGTAATTGCCATGATGATGAAAAATGAACGCCTGTTGAGCAAATTCTCCGGTGTGATGGGCAGTGTTGTAATTACAGCTTGGAAAGCTTGAATGAATATAATGGAGACAAGGCAGACGATCTCTGATCGTCTGCCTTGTCTCCATTCAACTACTGATTCCATATACAAAAAAACATAAAGCCGCTGTTATGCGGCATCTTCTTGTCATTCGTCAGAATTCTCACTGGATGCATTTCGTTTTTTGCTAATGTTCGTTAATTCAAAATCCTCCTTAGAGATCCCCAATTCTAAGGCCAACTTTTTCTTAATCACCATAGCTTGCTGTAAACTGGTGGCTCGATACTCAAAAGTAGTTCCGGATGGATCTTCAAATGAATAGTAGTTCTTTTTATTGGACATACACTATGTTCCTCACTTTCGCTGACAGTTAATAAGATCATTATGTCCCTGTTTCACGCTTATAAAAGCATATTTCTTCTTGGCATCCCACCAGAATTTTAGGCTTGGTCTATTACTCCTGTAGTTTCTTGGGATGCGATTTGTTTCTGAGCTTTGGCAACTTCATTATTTTCGTGGTTAAAGGTTTCAGTGAATTTACTACTGTCTTTCTGGTTCTGTTCTTGTTGCGAAAATGCTTCTTGTTCCTTCATGATATCCTCCCTTCGCCGTCAGCACACTGTTTTTATTCATGTTCTTGATCCATATTGGCTGCGACATCAAAAACATTAGATTCCGGAACTTGCGTCATTTCTGACTTTTGCTGTTCCCAATACCCGATATTCCGGTACCAGTCTTCAAATGAAGCATCCAATTGCTGCTCACGCCCACGGTCTTCATTCACATCCGAGTCTAATTCGATATTATTGAAAACACTCTCGGTCGGTTCATTCTGTGATTTTGATTCCATTCCTGTTCACCATCCTTCATTTTAGACTGGATAAATGCATGCATAATTATGTATGAAGATTTGATTTTGCTGGGTGAACGAGATGTAAATCACTACATAGGAATCAATGCCTGTACAAATAAAAAAACCGCGATTTTCGCGGCTTTTAAATGAAATGCGAATAGGCTCGGTCATGGTTAGCGACAGAGATTCGCTATAATTGGGGCGAGCCCGGCAGCCGGCCGCCCAGCTTCTCCAGCCTTTGGCAAATCTCGTGCTGCCATTCCACATCCCCGGACATGGACGCGGCCAGCGATAGATTGTACAAATTGGCGATTTGTCTGATGTGCATTGCATTTACCGCTAGACAGTGCTCAAAGTCTGCCTGCTCTTCCCCGGTCAGTTGTCGGCCTCCGCGAATGATCCACAACTCCGCAAGTCGTTCATGTATCGGCAAAAATGGCATGCTTTTTGCGCCTCCTTCTGTCATCTCACACTACTAGCCAGTATGACCCAAAAAGAAAGCTCCCAAGCGCGTTTGGGACGGCAACCCGGACAAACGAGGAATTTTTTCTCCCGGAAAAGAGCTTTTAAATAGAATCGATTCCGAGAGGCCCGTCTTGATCGATGTAAATCGGATTTGTCAGACAAGTCACCGCCGACTGCTTCAACCCCTTCACGTTGCGTCGTGCTTCCAACCGGTAAAACAACCGGTCGCTCGAGCCCAGGAATACTAAGCGGACCTGACCGTTCTCCGTTTCTATCAATTGGGGCGTGGCTTCACCTGCTACCGGCTCCCACGGAGCGCAGTCTTTATTGTCCGTCGCATCGTATTCGAGTATCTCGGCGATTTCCCGCTGCACGGTCCAGCCGCTGGCTTCCGTGGCATCCGATTCCCACTCCTTCGCTTCGACGAACGCCGGCAAAACGGCAATGTCCCATGCCGCTTCAATACCGCGGTCAGACCAAAGGAGCACGCGGTCACCCTTGGCACCGCAGACGTCGATTGTCAGCGCGACGATGCCATCTTCCCCTTCGATTGCCTTACGCGGAATAGTCTCGCCAATGCCGTACTCACCGGCGGAAAGGGCCAGGCAGGTCTCGTCAGGATCGAACTGCAGCACGACGCGGCCTTGGCGTATGCCGGCCAATACACCATGCACCGTGTCGGTTTCCGCCCACACTGAAGCCGTCGGTCGTCCGTGCTTCACATACCTTTCCTCCCGATGGGCATCGCTTCCTCCGAGGGCGATCACGCGGCGACCCTTTGCAAGCTGCCCCTGCCACCAAGCAAGCGCACGCTCATTCAGCCCGCGCCACGGGCCGTTCCACACCTCGATTGCATCATAAGGCACGTCAAAACCGAGTTCCCATGGACAAGACGGACAGAAAGGATGATTCAGCGACACGAAGCCGCCTCTCTCGCGTGCTTCCTTGAGTACCAAGTCCGCTTGTGCCGGCGTCGTCACGCGAAAATCTTGAAGCGCGTTCGACACGCCAAGGACATTGGCATGGCCAAAATAGCTGGTCATCTCAACGCCGGGAATAAGCAGCAGCTCTTCGTCGGGAACAAGCGCCGCATGATTCTGTGAGGACGTATTATGATCCGTCAACGCCATGAATTCCAGACCGCGGGCTCTGCACGATTCCTTCGCCTGCTCGATCGTGTAGCTCCCGTCGCTATGCACGCTGTGCATATGAAGGTCACCCTTCATCCAGCGGCCGTGCGGCCGGGTCAACTCCACTTCAACGATAACCTCCGCGCCGCCCTCGGGAATTTTGTAAGCTCCAAGCAGCACAGCCCATTCACCCTGGGCGATCGGTTCAGCCAGATAGCCCGGAGTTGCTTTATCTGTGCCGACGAAGAAAGCTTCGCGAGCGCCGCCGCTCCAGCCGACGATCCGCTTCGGCGAGCGTAGGCCGATATCAACAACGGTTCCCCCGTTTTTTCCGCGGTCGTAACGGTAAGCGATATCGATACGCTCCACAGCTCCTTCTACCGCGAAAGGAACCTCCAAATAAGATCGCTGTTCGTCTTTGTCGATCCATCTTCGCAGCATTAGCTGTTGTTTCTTTATCTGCATTTTACTTCCTCCTACTCTTTGCTGGCACCAAGCAGGATGCCCTTCATGAAATATTTCTGCACAAACGGATATACCGCGAGCAGCGGAAGGATGCTGATGACGATACCTGCCATCCGCACGTTCGTCGTGACCATATAGGTACCGGAATTGCTGCTCGTGTCAATGATCATCGCTTTTAGCGCAACCTGAAGCGTGTACTTCATGGAATCGTTAATAAACATGACCGGCGCGGTGAACATGTTCCACCGTCCAACGAACTCGAACAGTATAACGGTCGCAAGACCCGCAGCCGCAAGACGCATATACATCGTCAGGAAGATACGGAACTCTCCGGCGCCGTCGATCTTGGCCGATTCCGACATTTCGTATGGGACGTTCAGGAAGAAGCTGCGCATAAGCAGGATCGAAAAGCCGGACACGAGACCCGACAGCACGAGCGAGCTCAGCGTATTGATCAGATGCAGGTCTTTGTTGACCACATAAAGCGGAATCATGATCGCTTCCTGCGGCAACATCATCGTAATCAGAATGAACGTCAGCATCACCTTCCTGCCGGGAAGACGAGGATAGATAAAAACATAACCGGCCAAGCTGGACAGCAATACGTGCAGTACGGTGCCGGTCACGGTCACGATGACGCTGTTCATCAGGGGGCGCCAGATGTCTAGGCTTTTCCATACAATGGAGTAGCCCTCCGCGCTGAACTGCTTTGGCCACAGCACGATTTCGGGCCTCATGGAAGCGATACCCGAAGAGAAGGACAACGCCAGTACGTTAATAAACGGAATGATCATGGTCAGCATGAGCCCGAACAGAAACAAGACGTTTAGCATGTCGAACGCTTTATTCTTCCACCCGAGACGTTCAAATCGATCGGACATTGTTTTTACACCTCATCAAATCGCGTGATTCGCCGTACGACGAGTGTCATCGCAAGAGTTAATAGCAGTACGAAGAAGCTGGCCGCCGCCGCAGGACCAAGCTGAATTTCGAGAATCCCCTTCTGGAACGTGTACATCATGAGCACGTCCACTTTCGCGGCGATCGTAGGGTTGCGCAAAATAAAGACTTCGTCGAAGATTCGCAGAATGCCAAGCGTATTAAGCAGGAAGACGACCTTCATCGTGTTACTGAGCTGCGGAATCGTGACGTAGATCAATTGCTTCCAGCGCGTCGCTCCATCCATGCGCGCCGCCTCGTAGAGCGACGGATTAATCGATACAATCCCGGCCAGGAAAAGAATACAGGTATAGCCCATTTCCTTCCATGTTGCAAGGAGAATCAAGATCCAGCGCGCCCACCCGGAGTCTGCCATGAAATTAATCGGCTTCATGTGGAACACATGAACAAGTATCATATTAATGATCCCGCTGTCGGGCGATAGCATGAAAATCCAGATCCCTCCGACAACGACCCACGAGAGCAGATGCGGTACGTACAAAATCATCTGCGCCGCCTTCTTGAACCAGGTCCTGAGCACTTCGTTAAGCGACAGCGCGATCACGAGAGGCGCAACGAAGCTGAAGCAGAGAATGCCTCCTCCAATGACCAGCGTGTTAATCACCGCTTCCCAGAATAACGAGTCATGAAGCACCGCGGAATAGTTCGCGAATCCGACGTATGGTCTGTCACCCATCAGTTTGTAGTCCTGAAAGCTGGTTTGAAGCCCTTTCACGAGCGGGTAATAGGCAAAAACAAGAAAATAAGCGATCACCGGCACCAACATGACGTAGAGGGCGCTGTATTTCTTCAATAATCTCATCCTTTTATTCACGTCCTTATCTGGTAAAGGGAACCATTATCGGATGAAAAGCACGCAAGCAGGGGAATCCATACTCCCCTGCCTGCTTGTATTCCATTCATTCGGATCGGGTTTATTCGTCGATCAGTTTCTTTCCAAGCAGCTCTTCGTGCATCTTCTTCACGGCTTCAGCAGCGTCCATTTGACCTGACATCGCTTTGAGCGCGTAATTCTTGACGATCTTTTCCGCGTCAGGCCAACCTGGCAACGACAATTCAAGCGTTGCGTCCCTATTCACGAGATCTTGCGCTTCCTGTACCCCTGGCAGTTTACCGAAAGGATACTCCACGTTTTGGTTGTACCAGAACGGTACACCGTGGTCCATGTTATGCTCGGTGCCGGTCTGCGTCAGCTTATACGCATCGCCTTCCTTGGTGTAATCCTCGTTCTCGATGCCCAGGCTACCAAGCATAATGCCCGGCTCCGTATGCCAGAATTCCAGGAACTTCTTCGCGGCTTCCGGATGCTCGGCATTGGACGGAATGATCCAGAAATCCGGATCTCCACGTCGCATTAATTTGGTGCCGTCAGCGCCAGGGATACTTTCAAGAGCTTCTGCATTAAACGTCGTATTCGGATCCTCTTGTTTGCGCGTGTTGTTGAACATGCCAACCCAAGCATCCCAATAGGTGACCATTCCGACGCGGTCGGTGAGGAACAGATTGCGCATTTTGCCCGTGTCGTTCGTCACAAAGTTTGGATCCATGATACCTTCCTTCACCAGCTTGGCGAACCATTCATAAATCGGGATTGCTGCTTCCGTCGCGTACGGAATTGTGCGCTTGCCATCCTTCATTACGTAATGCGCCTTAACGCCGGCGGCGCTCATGAAGGCTTGTATATCGTAAATATCGGCCGTGCTAAGACCGTACGTATCGTTCTTTCCGTTGCCGTCAGGATCCTTCTCCTTAAACGCCTTGAGCACGTTATAATACTCGTCAAGCGTCTTCGGCTCCTTCAGACCAAGCTTGTCCAGCCAATCCTTGCGTACAATCGGCATCGTGCCGCCTTGGAATTTGTTGAAAACGGCGACAATTCTGCCGTCCTTATCCTTCAGCTGTTCCCATTCGCTTGTTGGAACGACTGTCGGGTCCGAGAGCACTTTGGAGCTGCTGACGAAATCCGTCAGGTCCGTGACGACGCCTTGATCCACGAAGGTAGCCAGCTTGCCGAGGTCACTGAGCTCGATCAGATCATATTTCTCGCCGGAGCCGAGTGCCGTCAACACCTTCTGATCGTAATCGCTAGCCGGCTTCTCAATAGTCGTATCAATGCCGGTCAGTCGCGTAATTTCGGCTGCGAACTTCATAGTCTCTTCCGGTGTCTTGCCGCCGACGTTACCGTCCAGGATCCGAAGCTTCATATCTGCCGCCGGTGTATTGGCCGGTGTGTTCGCGCCATTGCCGGATTGTGTATTATCAGCTGCCGGCGTATTTGCGGTGTTGTTCGTTCCACTCTCCGAACCGCAGCCGGACAGAAGCAGCGTTCCGAGAGCCGCAACGGTCGACATCGTTAACAATACTTTTTTCATAGGTAGTTAGCCTCCTAAATGCACGAGCGAATTGGTATTCTAAATCAGAGCGATTAAGCGACAACACAACAGTCTACCTCTACTTAGTTCGTGCGCCAGGCGCAGCGCAAGAGCCGCGAATCGCAAGCTCCGTCGGAACAAGCACCCGTTTGGCGCTCTTCTGGGTCGCGTTCAACTGCTCAAGCAGGAGCCGCAGCGCTTCCACCCCAAGCCGGTCGGCATGGAGCCGAACGCCGGTAAGCGGCGGCGATAATTCTGGGGAGAGCACGGTATCGTCGCTAAACGCGAACACCGACAACTGCTCCGGAATGCGCAGTCCTAACTGCTCCGCAGCCTTGTATACGCCAAGCGCCATCATGTCCGTATCGGCGATAACCGCCGTAATATCAGGCAAAGCCGTTAGCTTTGCCAACGCCGCCTCATAGCCAAAGGCATGTGCGGTCTCGCCCCTAAGCGGCTTGTGCAAGATCAACTCAGGCTTCGGCTGAATGCCGGCTTGCTTGAAAGCAGCTTTGTATCCGGCACTGCGATCCTCCGATACCGTTCTCGATTTCGGCGCATTTAGAAACAGAATTTCCGTATGCCCCAGACCGACCAAGTAGCTTGTGACCTGTGCGGACATGCCGATATTATCGTTATCAACGTAGCTGACCTGCGCTTCGTAAGGCTCAGGCGGACGGCCGATAATGACGATGGGCATGCCGCTCTGAAGCCGCTCTTCAATCCTGACGTCCGATTCTATAGGATCCAATAAGATTTCGCCGTCCACCGGGTCCGAAGATATGTTCTCGACTTGACTGAGATAAGCAGGCGACAGCGCATTAACCAGCAGGCGGTAGCCGTTCTCGTAACAGACGCGAAGAACGCCGTTAAGCAGAGAATGGTGAAACTGGCCGAATTCAAGCGATTCACCTCTGATATTCAATCCGAGTATGCGCGTGGAGCGGTTCACAAGGCTCCTCGCCCAATAGTTCGGCTTGTAGTTCAGCGATTTAGCCGCAGAAAGAACACGCTCAGTGACTTCTTTGCTGATTGGGCGTTTCTTGCTGAACACGCTTGAAACCGTTCCTTTGGAAACGCCGGATGCTTTCGCGACGTCATCAATAGTTGCCAAAATCGTTAAACCTCGCTTTCTTCCGTTATACCGGACACGAGGTTAAGCTTAAACCGGTTTTGTAAAATCTATTTCAACATCATAATTAGTTATTGTAAAAAACGATATTTCGTCATATAGTCACATATATTTGCAGAAATTCAGGTGAAAACTCATGCAATTAGGAAAAAAGTAGCATTAAACCGTTTTAACAGGGGAACGATTTTCAGCGGCATGCGAGGCATTGTTATTGGAGTTCACCGAGGCGCTTCTGCTTAAACGCCGGAGAATAAGACTATAACATTCGATTCAATAAAAAAACGACAGCCGCCGGCTGCCGTTTCGAAGTTATTAAGTAGAGCCTCCTCATAAACTCCCCAAAATTATAAACCGCCTTCTTAATTAGGAGGGTTATTGTACCTATTTAAGAATTAATTCTGGAGCATATTTTTCAGGATAATTTAGCATTGATGCGACATCACCGTTAAAATACAAATTCCCATATAGGGGGCTGTTATTATCTATAGTTAGCCTACACCACGTTATCGGCTTTTGACCAACGGATATTCCGTCTTTCATCGGATCATCACTAACCTGGATTCCAAGATTTTTATAGATATCTTCCACTGCAGCTTTCCACGTTTTATTATTTTCCAGTAAGTCGTCTTGCCAGGTTACATCGTTTTTCTCGTTTTTGCCGTTATATTTATAAATTCCTGTTCCACGTTCTTTCGCTATCGCATTTTCAACGTATGCAACATCCTCCGGTTTAAATTGTGCTGTAATTCCAATTAAGATGTGATAGGAGAAAGTAAAGCTAACTTCAGCAGTGCGGCCATATAATTTGGTTGGATAATTTAAATTAATTTGATCATTGTGAGCAAGTCCTGTATTTATTTTTGTAATATCTTTTTCAGATATTTTTAAAGCATTCATTACCTCCTCCTCATTCATACCCCAATTTAAATTTTTGATAGGCGCGGGCGTACCATGAATCGAAGTCTGACTGCAACTGGTAAGAAGAAAAACAAGTATCCAGATTAGCATTAAACAAAGACTATATTTACGCATATTACCTCCTATATAAGGTGATTTATTGTAAAATATTTCATCTTTGAAAATAATGCCTTCTGTTATTTTTCGCCCCATATATTCCCTATATATTATGCGTTTCCTTGCAAATTGAGTTCCCTTTATTTTAAAAGCATCTAAAAAATTGATGGTTATGCTCTAGTGCAAATTAAGGGTATCGATTATTTATCGAATATCGTTTTAATCTGCATAAGATCCTCGGTTACTGTTTTCGCCTCATGCGCAGTAGCAGCAGGTGAACTGATCACAAGCTTGGATTTATCATTATAATTTACCGAGGCAAGTAACTTATATAAACCAGGATCAGTGATTTCAACCGAGATTCTTACCTGTTCATGATCGAAATACACGGGACCGACGCATGTCCGCATGCTGCCTTCGTAAGATATCAATAATGCCCCGTGCAAAATGATTACATGATCAAGCTTGATTTTATCCCCAATACTCAACGAACCTTGGAAGTTATGATCGTTCCTATTATAATTCCCTTCAAGAGTAAGCCAATCGGTCACGGGTCCATTGGACTTGGAGTATCGACCATATTAAATAACCACCAAAATAAAAGCAAGAGGATACAACAAGTTATTATTATTAGAATAACAGCAACTTTACTTTTTAATTGATTCTTCATTAAATGCCTCCTCCTCGAATAGCAACTACGCAGCATCTAGGCTATTCGTCTTTCATTTGCCGTAACTTGCTCAAAAAAGGTGCATGGATCTAAAACCAAAAAAAGTGGTGCAGGCATTGCCGCCTGCACCGCTTCCTTATTTCAGATTAATTTCAAACTTCGTTCCTGCCTCGCCCGCGAACATAATAGTGCCATTCTTAGGAAGTACAGTTGCTTTGCCTGGTTTGACGATACCGAGACCGACGCATGCTCCGTTCACGTCATACACGGCATATGAGCCCTTGGATGATGATGATACCGTCATGGTCTTGCCAGCGGCACGATCTGGAATCGAGTACCACTTGGCATAACCGCTTGCCTGAATGGTCGTTGAAGAGTGTTTGCCCGTGTAGATCGGCTTCAAGGCATCTTCGCTTACTAATAGGCTTCCCCCATAACGAAGGTACTCAATGCCATCCTGCTTGTAGAAATCAAGCGGCGTAACGTCTCTGCTGCCCGTTGTAGGAATCTGATGGTCAGCGACAGCTGTATTCAGACCCGTAATTCTCTGGTCTATAACGTAACCAGGTGCTTCCTTGAACAATTGAACTTTTATGGAGCCGAGGCTCAATAAGGTGACGGATGTATATTTTTCGTTAATGACATAATAACGTTTGCCGTCCCGTTCCTTCCATGCATGAAGTACCTCTTCAGAGACATCGTTAGGTTCGAGCTTCTCGGCAGCATACTCCGATAGGGCTAGTTGTCCGAGTCCCGGTAATGATAGATATTGTCGAGTCCACAAGTAGGTACGGCCGTTGTCCTCCTTGACGAAATTAATTTTCACGTTTCCGTCCGAGTTCAAAAATGAGCCATCTGCCGAATACGTGTATTTCTCGGCTGGATAATTCGGAACTTGAGGCGTTGCAATCGACAACTCCCCGTTCTTGGCAATGTTAACAGTAAGTAATTGATTCGTTGCACCATACACCCCTGCAGAATCCAGCAATTCCGCGGACATGTCAGCTTTAACAGGTGCTCCGTATGACTTCTCGGTCTTAATTTCATCTATGGTCCCTTTTTCCTTCAAGGCATGTAGCAGAATCTGGTTGGCCAGCAGTTGATTGGTTGTGCTGGAGCCTCCCGATGACAACACGGCCGCTGCCATGTTTTCTCCGGGAAGAACGACAAGCGACGCGTGATACAGAATCGTGTCTCCGCCTTTGGTCAGTGCCTGAATGCCATAGTCGCCGAACGGAAACATGTTGACGCTGTCCCAGCCCAATCCATAATTGACCACGGTATCCGCATCCTCCGGCCAGAAGCCCTTCTTATACTCGGTTTGCGCCATCGCATCTACCGAGCCAGATGATAGAATGCCTGGAGCTTGCCCGGTAAAAATCTGAGAGAATCGCGCCATATCTTCCGCCGTAGAGTAGATTCCTCCCGTTCCAATAGCGTTTACCGTTTCTCTTGGCAGTTGAGTTTGAGAATTAGGGAAATAAAGTGCAGCAAACTGAGATGTATTTAAGTTATCCTGAGGTGTTTTCGTATTCTTCATACCCAGAGGCTCGGTAAAATTCTGATGGATATAGGACGTAAAATCGGTACCGCTTACTCTTTCAACTAAAATTTCTGCTAGAGAAAAGCAGTCATTACAATAGACCGAATAGGCGCCAGGCGCAGCTTTTAGTTGCTGTTCGGCCAATTGCTTAAGAAGCGTATCGTGTGCGTAAGTATCGTTATCCGAGAATAAGAATGCATTTGTCAGTGATGACCCGTCAAAGCCAGCCGAGTGATTGAGCAGCATGCGGGGAGTAATCTGCTTGTATCGGTTGTCCTTCATTGTAAAGTCAGAGACGTATTCCGTGACGGGACGATCCAGATCAATCTTGCCCGCGTCCACCAGCTTCATGACTGCTGCCGCCGTGAACATTTTGCTTGTCGAGCCGATACCGTACATCGTTCCAGAAGTTAATGGCTTCTTACCAGCAGTATCGTTAATACCGGAATGACCAGAGACAACGATCTTCCCTTGATCGATCAGCGCGTATTGAACGCTTGTCGTACCGTATTGGCCCGTGAGGAGCGAGGCTTTCTCGGATGCGGTCTTCTTGGTATCCTTGTAAGCAAGTACCCCCTCGCCCGGGGCGGCTGCCACTACGCCAATTGGCGCCAGCATCGACAACATCAATGTCATAATAGCCAGCATTAGAAATAATCGTTTAGTTCTCATAATACCTCCTTAAGATCATAGTGACAGGTATTACGTTAAAACTCTCCCAAAGTTCCTTTAATTTGGAATAAATTTAGGAAAAATCAAATTCTATTGGGCTAGATTGTTGCCCATCATAGCGACAGGTTCCTTTTTTGTGAATACCTCGAGTCAACTAACCGTTTCAACCGACCAAACTCGCAAGTAGTTCGGCCGGTCTGATTGTTCATTTAGTTGCCGAAGCAGCGAACATGCGGGCATTCTAAAGAGCCGCAGCGGCATTTCGCTGCGGCTTTTCCATAGCCGGGCAATTCGGTGTGATTACCGTAGTAATCACCTTCGAGCATCAAAAGTGGAAGTGACACTGAGCTGAACGTACTGAGTATGATCTCTGTAAATACATAAGTAGAAAATAAACCAGCGCTGCAGGAACGAAGCGGTAGAATACGAACCACTCTGTTACCTGCTGAAGTAATCCTCCAGCCCATTCGCAATTGCTTTGGCTGCTATTTTCTGATAGTCGGAGCCGCGGACGATGGATTCATCTTTTGCGTTGGACAAGAAGCCAAGCTCTATGAGTGCGGATACCGTATCATTTTCCCGCAAAACGTGAAGATTGCCGTATGAAATCCCGTTGCTCTTTAAACCGATGCCGTCCGCAAGCCTGTTTTCTATTGCGCGGGCCAATGGCCGATCTTTTGTAGCCGAATAATAGAAGGTAAGTATGCCGGACGTGTTTTTCTTCGAAGAATTATAATGGATACTGACGAATGCGTCCGCACCGGCGGATTCGCTTATCCTGACCCTATCGGAAAGCCCAGGCTTCTCCTCATTCTTCGTTCTAGTCATGAGGACGCGCGCTCCGCGGCTCCGAAGCTCATTCTCTAGGTAGAAGGAAGTGCTCAAATTAAGCTTTTTCTCAATCGTTTCATATGTAGTTCCGATCATTCCGGGATCGTCTCCGCCGTGACCGGGGTCGATTACGATTACTTTCCCCTTGAGGCTCTTCGATTTTCCCGATGCAACCGCCGCGGTTTGTGTTTCGCCTTTCGCGATATAACGATCCGAAACCCAGCCAAGTTGCTTATCCAAGGTCTGGACCCGAACCCATCCTTCCTGGTTGTCAATTATCGTAACAGTCTCACCTTTTGTTAGATATCCCAGAATTTCATGATTTAATCCGGCGCCTGCCCTGAGCCGAAGCCCATCGGCCAGCACAGTCGCACGGGAGGCTGCAGAGCTCTTCTGCACGCTGTCATCTTGATCCCTCGCTGGTGCCGCAACGGCATTGCCATCGACTCTCTTCATATAATGTCCTGCCG
This sequence comes from Paenibacillus sp. MMO-58, assembly GCF_037146255.1. Taxonomy (NCBI): domain Bacteria; kingdom Bacillati; phylum Bacillota; class Bacilli; order Caryophanales; family Paenibacillaceae; genus Paenibacillus; species Paenibacillus sp. MMO-58. The sequence continues at coordinate 147,172 of NZ_JBBCVY010000003.1, read as the reverse complement.
CCCAACCGGAGACGCGGTCCGACTTGATGCGCAGCCAGCCGTACTCTTCAGCTGAAACGGTGACAATCTCGCCATTCTTCAAACTGCCTACGATCGACGAATCACGCGATGGCTCGCTGCGGACATTCAATGAGTCGGTGTATACCTTTGCCGTATAACTACCGCTTGCTTCCACCCGGTTTGGCATATAACCGGAAATACTAATCAACCCACAGATCAAAATTGTCAGGTATACAATTTTTTTCATATAAGCCTATAAGTCTCCTTTAATATACTTAGGTTATGTAGGCTTACTATTATACCTGAATTAACTAGATTCGTGCAGACCTATATTAACCCGCATTCTCATGCGCCACCAAAGAACTAGATTTTCTAAAGAGGATTACTGTTCAATTGGTATTCATTAAGCAGGCTATTTGCACCACGCTATGCGTAAAACAGTAATCAGAATGAACATAGTCATGAGGCTATGAATTATTCAATTCTAGCAGTGCCCGTTGAGAATGAATTGGCTATTAAGGCCCATTCCACAGAGTTCAATAAGTCCGATAGAATAGGTTTAAATTCGTAACAAAGGAGAAGATTACGTTTTGAATAAGAGAAGCACACGCAGCAGCAAACATTCCAAAGGCAGATTGGTATCGTTGAAACAAACAAATCTCATCATCTATCTGGCGATAGTCATCATACTTGTTGGCATTTGCGGAGTATTGTACGGCAAATATACGAATAAAGTTGATTCTAAACTTCCGCTAGCTGCCGGGGATACCGAGCAAGCCAATGGGCAGAACAGTATTGGCAAGCCAGCTGATTCGGATTCTCTTAATAATGGGAATGGCGGAAACGACCTATGGGCAGATGACCCCATCCCCACCGGAACCGTTAACAGTGAAGAGGAACAAGAGCCTGCAGAGGATTACAATGATCGGATAGAAGAACCTGATCCTCTTGCATCCAACACACCGGTCAGAGAAAGCGATAAGCCAACGGAGACGCCTAAGCCTGCACAGACAGGCAATAAATCAACGGAAGCCCCTGCTAAAACTGTGAAGCTTCCAACCACCTATGTGGTTCAAAAAGGCGATACGCTAAGATTGATATCAGAAAAGTTTTATCAATCTAAGGAGTATTATACGCTGCTTGCAGAGTATAACCATATCTTGTTTATTAATGATATGAAAGCCGGTGATACTCTTAAGATCCCGGCCTTCTCATCAACAACCGGCTCGATAAATGGCGGCCGGCAAGGAACTAAAGACTATTCGAAAATACACTTGCCCGCTACCTATCTAATCCAAGCAGGCGACACGCTGTCAGGAGTTTCCAGAATGTTCTACAAATCGGTGGAATATGTGGATTATATCGCGAAAGAAAATAATCTTGATAAAAATCTAGGCTTGAAAGCAGGCACCAACCTCATCATTCCTTCCCTGAAAAACTACAAGCCGGATGATTACGAGACAACCGATCATACCGTAAAGAGTGGCGAGACGCTCTACAGCATCTCCAAAATCTATTACGGCTCCGACAAATATGTGATGTTCATCGCTGATTACAATCATATTGTTAATATTGATGATGTGAAAGCCGGCACGGTGCTGAAAATTCCAAAGGCTTAGGTCATCGAAACCTGACAGAAAAGGCTCCGCCATAGCGGAGCCTTTGATGAAGTTTCTCGATAGCTTAACCAACATCGGACCTATTCCTTCTAAAGAAGGCTTGCTCGGCTGAGATGATAAAGTCAATTAGCCCCATATCCTGATTCTGAAGTTACTTGATCAACTATTTTAAGTTGATCTGCTGAAATAGCAATTGAATTTAATACTTTAGTAATTAGTTCAATTGTAAAGTTCTCTTTCTCTTCTTCGAATTTTAAATTATATAGCTCAGGTGAAACTCCTATATAATAAAACTTCATCCATTTTTCTGGTCTATGTGCCGACTCTACAATTTCTCCCTCAGGCAAAAATGGTGTTTGTACAATATATAAATGATGAAAGTCTCTAGTAATAAAATCTAATTCTCTCAGTTTTCTTGAATATCTATCACTAAGAAAATGAATTGATTTATCAACAGAATATCTCTCTCCATATTGAAGAGAAAACTCGAGGTTTTTTTCCAAGCTATATTATCTAATATCACGGATTATTGTATTCTTCAATGTACTTCACCTCTCTTAAAGATAACGTTTTTCTTTGCAAACTTCGTAATTACCCATGCGTAAGGTATTCGCGTAGTGATTAAACTATCCTCCCTGTCACTTCAATAACAAACCGGCAGCGGCCAGCATACGATTCGATTCTGCAGACGTACACTGTTGGTCACCCAAAATTCTCGGTCACTCATCACGGTCTTCAAGCGCTGGAACTCATGTGACTGACGCGTGTACTCGTAGTGAAACCTCGGCTGACGGAATCTGCAATGGTCAGTGCATCTTTTGGGTCATTCTCTGAAGGGACGTTTCGAAACCACTATTCCGCGGAAATTTGTAGCTTGTGCGACGTGTATTTCTTTCGCCATATCGATCCCTATTACAAGATGCGAGGTAGTGTTGATTTTGTGCGTCTATTTCCTTAAACTTCATAGTAAGAGCTCCTCCTTAATATGTTCTCGACAAACCCATCATACCGGGGAGCTCCTTTTTTTACAAAGCTCATTTCTTAAGCTCTACAGGATTGTTTAGCTCAATCACTTATTATATTACCGCTTCATTCTGCAATCTCGTGATAATTTCATCAACGGTTTTTTCAGGGGTTAATTCAGATGAGTCTAACCACAGTCCAATTCGAGGTGTTTCATTTCGTAGCACACTATCTAACCCTTCAACGGTCCAAACACCATAACCTTTCTTTGAACGAATAGATTCCCTTAACGTAACAACCGACGAGTGCGGGCAAAGCACCACCACATATAGAGGGCGGCTTTCGATATAAGAGATAAAATCATACAGCAAAGGTCCAATGACCACATCTTGAACTACAACCGTAAACCCTGCTTCGTGATACGTCTCCGCGGATTGTGCAGCCAACCGATATCGTAGGCGTAGCTGATCCAATTCCTCACTTCCCGCGTCTGGACGGACTTCTTTACGATTATGCACAATCATTCTTCGGAAAATATCTCCCCGCAAATGCACCGATTTCTCAAATCGTTCGGAGAGTAGCTGCGCCACTGTTGATTTTCCACTTGCCATTATCCCGGTAATTAAAATAATGCTGGGACTTTCCGACAACATAGGAGCATCATCCTTTTCTTTTTACCTGAATTGTACAGGGAAGAAATAACTGATCAAAGGGCGAATTTCGCCATAATTGATTTATTCCGCTCTTCTGCCCTTACTTTAACAAAAGCTGCAGCTGATCCTCTGATCTGCTACAGCTTTATTGATTGAACTATAGTCTCTCGTTAGCTTAAGAACTTACCGAGACAAATACACTCTTCTCGGTTTAGATATTTACCATAATTGTCTATTCGAATATATCCCTTATTTTCATAAAACGAAACAGCGTTTTGATTCACTAAACGTGTTTCTAGCCATATTTGAGAATAACCGAAGTTCAGGGACTGTTCCTCAAGATAGGTCAAAATAGCAGTGCCAACCCCATTAGATTTTGATTTTGCATACATCCTTTTTAATTCTGCTATATTCGTGTCAATTGGACGAATCGCACCGCAACCAATGGGTTCTCCTTGTTGATTGCGTGCAATAACAAATATTGAACGGGGAACAGTAACATCTGTTACCTCAAAGGAGTTCTTTCCACTATCACCAGTTATGGACTGTAGGTTATCTGATAATAACTCCATAAGCTCTTTAGCATCAATAGAATTGGGGTCCTCTGGTTGGACAATAACATCATTCTCCATTATCTTCACTCCTTCTCTCTATTGCGGAAACTATATATTTTTTCCGAAATTTCATCAACACAGAAAATTGCAAAAAATCCAATATGTAATTGAAGTAATGTGCCCTTTAGCTTAATTAATCATTATCCCATAAAATAAAAAAAAACCGCGATAAACGCGGTCTTTAATGAGATAAAGTTTTAGTCATCCGACAGGTATACACTTAATATCTCTGCCAGGAACCAAAATCAGCCTTCTATTTCTGGTTCATATGCCGTTTATCTCGGTCCCAATATTCTCCATTGCCTCTTTTGCTCGGTCTATAAGACTTGGCTCTTCTGGAGCCTTTATTGTTGCCTTACCGTCCAGAATTATCCTTGCTTCATCACCATTCATTCCGTTTTGTCCCTCAGATTGCATAACTTTATTTCCACTCTTTTTCATTTTACACTCCTCTGGTTAGACTTTCTTTGTACCTTTGTATAAATAACACTTTACTATTATTCCGATAACCCAATCCCTTATGCGCTAGGATATAATAGGCGTGTCAATGCCATAAAGACCCATTCGTTTTATGAACGGGTTCTTGTGATTTAGTAATTCTCAGCTAGGTTAGTTTCATCTCGTAAAAATCAAATATTGGCGATCTTATCCCCGCTAAAACGTCGGCCTACCCTACGCAATGCTAACTGACTTCACGATAAACTGCAGTAGATCTCCAATCTGCTGCTTTATTAATTGAACTATAGTTCTCTTAGTTCAAAGGTTTATGGCTAAATCAACTCACTCTATATCCGTCATGACCAACTTTAAAAGTAAATTGGACTAACTCTAAGGAGTCTTTCGCATGTACTCTTCCCGTAAGAATAAACTCTTTCTGAGGATATGAGTGCGATTTCGTCATTGGCAAGATGTGAGCATTGTCCATGAGAAAATCATCATAGTTCTTATCAAGCACTCTCATATACTTACTTCTTCCAAAGCCATTCGCTGAGTATCGTCATTATATTTAATTGGCGAATCTTCACTGTAAGCTTCCGCACAATCCATAACTAAACCTAATATACAAATTAGCAGGAAACATCTCCACCACATCGGTAAATCCTCCATCATTTTTTAGTTAATTTACCCAAGCGGCTTAATAAATACCTTTATAGCTTAATGCTGCAGCTGCTCCTGGATGGCTCTGAACTAATGTTCCTCATTAGCTTAATAGCCTTTTACTTGGACTCGTCTAGAAAATGATAATGTTCGTGGTGAATACCATCCATTCCAACTAATTTACCACTCTTTCTATGGTAATAAGAAAAGTCCTTATTAATTGGCATTTTAAGAAGATGATAATTATATTCTTTGGACATAGATTCAAGTTGTTGCATAGCTAATTCGCGTGTTGTATATAGTCCAACAGGAAAGAAATTGGGGAATGTCTTAGAACTATCTGTTACAAATATTCCCCAGATAAAAGTATCCTCCAACATATTAGTTCACCTTGCTTTCCAACAGTTTGTACTAAAGTCTCCCTTTACTTCAATAAGGACGGTAGATGAATTTCACTCGCATCCCGTCGAATTTATCGATGATAATCGGTTTGCAGAAAAAAGAAGATTAGTTACTTAATCTACAGCTTTTAATTCAATGAATTCCGAGTGAATATTACTCTTCACATTAAATTTAAGGGTCGGATCACTACCATCTTTCGGCAGTTCGATATTGCCACCTACCAAATGATATATGCCATCTTCAGGAGGTCCATCGCTGTATGTTGAAGACCAACCTCCAACGTTCTTCCCTATTTCATAATCAAGAGCGATAGATGTTGGCTTCTCGCCTTCACCATTATAAATTGCGAAACTTGTAAAGCCTAATTTAGTGGAAGAGTCCTTATAAACAAACATAACAACACCCCAATAGTCACCATGCCCTCTAAATTCTTGCACAATATCTAAATCAGGAAAATCAGTTTTTTTGATGCCGCCATAGTAATCCGTTTTATCCGAGTTATTCGAACAACCGCTAAGAAAAATAACACAAAACAACATAGTAATGATGCCAACGGTCCATTTCAATTCCCAGCACACTCCTCAGAAATTAAAATCGAATACCTATTTTCAAGAACCTTTTAGTAACCTATATACACTTATTTTGTAAATTTGTTCCACCAAAATTATAGACGCGCATAAGCAAAAAGAGTTTTTGTTAAATAAAAAATTTAGCTGACTGCATGACGCCTTTGTCGTTACGCTAAACTCCCGTTCGTTGAGTAACGACATTTTAATTTCCAGATTGCCGTTACTTTACCATTTGCTAAAAAAGCGACGATACAACTCTCTTCTACGTTCCCCGCGCAGCTGGGCATAAATTTGAGTAGTTGATGTTTTTTCATGTCCAAAATAAAATATGATTGAATCCGGGTAAATTCTTTATTTCTTGCTGATCACGTGGTTGAGCTCATACATAACATGGTGATAAAGGAAGGTGATATTCATTATGCGAGTGATCATTACTTTAGCATGTACGGAATGCGGTGCCCGTAATTACACGACAATGAAAAACAAGAAAAATAATCCGAGCCGCCTGGAGCTTAGCAAATATTGTCCTTCTCATAAAAAGATGACGCTTCATCGAGAGACAAGATAAGTAAGGAAGGGAGCATCTAAGTTCAATCTGCCGACACTTGCGATTCATCATAGAACGCTCATGCCGTTACGGTTGGCGCTTCGCCATACACCTTACCGTATGCTCGAATCAGCATGACGATCATCTAGGCTGCCGTTTTCTTCTATATCGATTCTCAGCAGCATTAAGGTATGATTAATACTTTGAGAGCTTCTCGGTAATGTCTGGCAGCAATTCTTCCATGTAGGCACGAGTCGGTGTCGGGCCTCCCGTAAGCTTCGGCAAAATGGACAGGTGTTGTCGCCATGAGCAAACGAAACGATGACCAATTCACCTTTTCTAAATCCGGAAACTTCAGAACCCATTTCTTCGATCGTACCAATTACTTCATGCTCCATGGGTTCTCCACTACCATGATCATGAGCGCGCACAATGCTACGATAAGGATGCAAGTCGCTTCCGCAAATGCAGGCAACAACCAACCTTCAAAATGGCATCAGTCGGTTTTTGCAGCTGTGGAACTGGAATCTTCGACGCGAACATCCCCAGCAGCATACATTATATTTGCTTTCAATTCAATTCCCACCTTTTAAAATTTGTTTGTGCGTTCGACAAGAAAAAACTAAAAAAAGAAATCATCGCTGATAAACAATCTCAGATGATTTTGTTGCTTTAACGAAAAAAAATGATACTATGTATGATGGGCAAAGAACTTTACAATAGCCTAATCATTTTAAATGCTGCAAAAGAAGGAGATTATATGAGTAACGAAAATTTTTGGCTTGATTTACCCAGGCCATTTTTTATATTAGCTCCAATGGAAGATGTCACAGATGTTGTATTTCGTCACGTCGTTAGTGCAGCTGCAAAACCCGACGTATTTTTCACAGAATTTACAAGTACAGATAGTTATTGTAACCCTGTCGGAATAGAAAGTACTCGTGGTCGGTTAACGTTCACAGAAGATGAGCAACCGATCGTCGCTCATCTTTGGGGCAATAAGCCAGCATTGTTTAAGCAGATGAGTATTGATATGAAAAAGCTTGGTTTTCGTGGTATCGATATAAACATGGGATGCCCTGTACAAAACGTCGCTTCCAATGGAAAAGGTGCTGGATTAATACGACATCCTGAAGTTGCGGCAGAAATTATTCAAGCAGCCAAAGCAGGTGGATTACCGGTTAGTGTTAAAACAAGATTGGGTTACTCTGAGGTTGATGAGTGGCGCGGTTGGTTAACACATATATTGAAACAAGGCATTGCAAATCTTTCTATTCATCTTCGTACAAAAAAAGAAATGAGTAAAGTAGATGCGCATTGGGAACTAATCCCTGAAATAAAAAAATTACGCGATGAAATTGCTCCAAACACGCTATTAACGATTAATGGAGATATTCCTGACCGTGCAACAGGATTGAAATTAGTGGAACAATACGGTGTTGATGGTGTTATGATTGGCCGCGGTATCTTCACCAATCCATTCGCTTTTGAAAAAGAACCTAAAGAACATAGTGCGAAGGACTTTCTCCATTTACTTCTTTTGCAGTTGGATCTTCACGATAAATATTCAACAGAAATCCTGCCACGTTCATTTAAACCGCTTCTTCGCTTTTTCAAAATCTATGTTCGTGGATTTAGAGGCGCAAACGAACTAAGAATTCAATTAATGGAAACTAAATCAACGGATGAAGTTCGTCGTTTAGTAAATACTGTTTTAGATCAAGAAATTGAATAGTTTGCGAAATTAATACGGGTACATCAAAAAAAAGAGATACCTCTCAAAAGTTCAATGAACTCTTGAAAGGTATCTCTTTTTTACACTATAGATTTAAGGGTATGGTCTTCATTTCATAGATTTTTTGGAGAGTATGGACATGCTTCGTCTTCTCGTCATCAGTCTCTGTGTGGAGATACCCCTCCACAAGCCTGTACCCGAATACAAGAAGGATCATCTCGTACACACAATGATCGGCTATTCGGAATACATCCACATACTCCGAAAAGCCTTTGTAATACGCTGGGATGCATCGCTGATAGTGTTCGACCATGTGATCGATATCCGGTTCATCCGCGATCAGGCTTGCGAGATCCTCGCCCAAATAGCCCCATCCGCTGGTATCCCAATCGATGAGCGCAATATTCCCGTCAGCATAGATAAGATTGGTTACCCAGAAGTCCCTGTGACACAGCACAAGGGGCAATTTTTCAATACGATCGAATATCTCGCCTGCTTGCTCATCGATGTCGATGAGCATTTGACGTAAGTGCAGCGGCAATTCGCAGTCCTCCGATCGAATATAATCGTAGACGACGGGCCATGACCGGTAATGCAAATACGTATTCTTCATGAGATTCGCATGGCTCAGGTTGGTCAAACTCTGCAGCACGGCGGGTTGCTCCGCATACAGCTTGCCTTGAAAGCGCCCTAACTCCCCCGCCGCCTTTTCATACATTTCACTGGTCAAGTCTAATCCGGTTACACCATCGATGAATTCCAGCCACATCTGGTATTCATTAACTTCGACATTGAACTCGGCATGATAACATGTCGGCCAGCGGAGGGCTTCCGAGAAAATCGTTCCCAAGTCAGACGAATAAAGATCATATTCCCGACGCCATGAACCCGGATCGCCGTAACGCTCCCATTTCTTTTGGATCTTCAGCACAATACGGTACGGCAATATTTCACCTTCTGCGGTTTCGGCGGTCCCCAATACCAGGTACACATTTCCCACGGTTCCGCCCTGTAACGGCATAGCTTGGTAGTCGGCCGCGATGATTTCCTTCTTGAACCGTTGGTTTAAGGCATAAATCAGCTTTTCTAGTTTAATATTCATTAATTCCTCCATCTTCTACTTTTGTCGATGATACCCATCTATGAAAACGACAGCCGTTTTAATTAACTACTTTGATAATTATATCAAATCTAATCCCTTATTTTGGGAAGAGTTTTGTTATAACTAACTTCCCTTTGGCTTTATAAATCCTGAACCTTAGGTCCTCGGAATGACGCTCGCCCGAATCGCCCATTTACAACGGCTGCAGAATTGTGTTATTCTTGTTTCCATAGTTTTCGAAATACATTCGCAAAGGCGGTGAGAAACCATGGTCGAGGAAAACGAGGAAGTTAAACAGGCAGTGAAAGTCTACAAAGCACTCGGAGAGCCGACCCGGATCAAAATAGCGATGCTTCTTACGGAAGAGAAGAATCTCTGCTGCTCCGACATCGGTAGCAAGCTTGAGTCCGTTGCCGGTTCCACGTTGTCTCATCACTTGAAGCAGCTTACGGAATGCGGCCTGCTCACACTGCGCAAGGACGGCACGTATATTTATTACAGTGTCAATAAGGAAGTCGCGTTGAAATACGCCCCGTATCTTTTGGGGTAGCCTTTTTTTACGCTATATTTCGATAGATTTAGAAATATAAAATTAAGATACAGAGAGATACGGATAAGGAGATGGAACGTTTGTCATACAATTTAAAAATATATATGCTGGCTTTAGTCAGCTTTCTCGTCGGCACGTCCGAATTCATAATTGCCGGCATACTGGATAAAGTATCCGACGACATCGGCGTCTCGGTCGCAGCGGCAGGCCAGCTGATTACCGTGTTTTCCCTTGCTTACGGGTTCGGAACTCCTTTCTTGATGGCGGCGGCTGCCAAAGTCGACCGCAAAAGGCTGATGCTGTACGCTCTTTCGATCTTTATCGTTGGCAACGTCGCGGCCTACTTTTTCTCCGGCTTCACTGCTCTCATCGTCTCCCGCGTTATCGTTGCACTCAGCAGTGGCGTATTCGTCGTCACGGCGCTCACGGTCGCCGCAAAGCTTGCACCTGCGGAGAAGCAGGGCAGTGCTATCGCTACGCTCGTTATGGGCTTCAGTACCGCGCTGATCGTCGGCGTACCACTCGGGAGGCTTGTCGCTTCCGCCTATGACTGGAAAGTGGTCTTCGGTGGTATCGGACTGCTTGGACTGCTGGCGCTATTGCTTATTACTTTAGCGATTCCAAAGACGGATGGCGAGCAGCCTGTACCGCTGCGCGACCAACTAAAGCTGCTCAAGAATCCGAAAATTGTCGTCGCGCTTGGCATAACGTTTTTCTGGCTCGGCGGCTATTCCATAACGTACACGTATATCTCCCCCTTCCTGCTTGATATTACCGGCATGAGCGAGAAATTCGTCAGCATCGCGCTGCTGGCGTTCGGTATAGCCAGTCTTATCGGCTCCAAGCTGGGCGGCTTCAGTACCGACCGTTGGGGATTCAAGCGCACTCTGGTGTCCGGCATGCTGTTCCACTCGCTTTGGCTGATCGTGATTTCATTCGCCGCACATTCCCCGGGTCTGATGTTCCCACTGCTCATGCTCTGGTCCTTCTCCGCCTGGTCGTCCGGCCCGACGCAGCAATACCATCTGATCTCACTCGCTCCCGAAGCAACCAGCATCATGCTTAGCCTTAACAGCTCCGTGATACAGCTGGCCATGGCTGCCGGCGCGGGTATCGGCGGCGTCGTCGTGGAAGGTGCTTCGCTGACCGCCATCACTTGGATCGGCGCTGCCGGCGTCGCCATAGCCGCACTCATATCAGCCGCAGCCTTCGGTTACTTCCGCGTCGGTGCAGCTTCCCGAGCAGCGGATAAGGAGGCTCGCGCAAAGAAGATCAGCGCATAGAGTCATTCCATTCATGCCAATCGGGCATAAAGTAAAGTAACATAGCGATAGCCGAATACCATTACGCAAAACGTCCCCGCACCGAAGCTTCTTCGGTACAGGGACGTTTTTATTCGTTAATAGGATGCGGCATTGCCGCTACTTGCCCAGATTTTCGCTCCACACATCCATGAGTGCCTTAACGCTCCGATTGAGTGTTATCTTTGCTTGATCGGAAGCCTCTTCCTGCTTCTTCTCTTTATTCAACTGCTTCAGCAAATTGTCCAAATGCTTAATTCCCTGCTTCCAGTCCGGCTTCTTCTTGCTAACCGCATCAGCTGCATGCTCAAGCTCGTTCTCCAGCTGCTTTATGGTTTTCTCGTCTAACTGTCCGGCTGAGCTAAACCAATCCAGCAGCTTTCCGATAGCAGGTGCGTTAATAGGGGCTGGGAGAACCGTGAAATTATCGTAGCTCGTTTCATTCATGAACGTCCGCATGCCAACCTTGCCGTGTGTGAAAGGATTGCCGCTGGTGTCCGTATAGTCGATAACCGGCTTGCTCATATCATCTACAAATACTTGGATACGTGCCCCCTGCGCAACAACTTTCACATGCTTCCATTCGCCTGTCTTTATATCGAGCGGTACTCCTGTCAAATAGGTCCAATTGTAATTCAGCTTGCCAAGATGAACGCCCTGTTTATTCAGATACGCGACATATCCTTGCACGAAGTTCGCATTGTTCTGATTCAGCTCCTTGCCGTGAGCCGGGTTATTCGCCCGGAACAGAATACCTCCGTCACCTGAATCGTTAATCAGCTTGATATCGGACTCCACGCTATAATCCGACCAGTTGGCATCTCCGATTGTCGTCTTTGCGAAGCTGCCGACCGCTGCCTGGTATTCGCCGGTATGAACAACTTTTGGCTCGACCGGATTCTGATGAATCCGTATTCCTTGGAAATCGTATTCACCTTTCACGGTTTCGACCTTCAAGGTATGTTCGCCCGCCGGGAGATAGATGCCTTGCTTCGTTGTTGTCGCCCAGTTCTCCCAGGTAACGGAATTCGGGATATCGACTTCACCGGTTAGATCGGTTGCATCGTCAAGCCACAGCCGGACTTTCGCACCGTCCATCGATGTAGCTGTCACGAAATCGACGTTGTACACGCCTGCCTCGGTTATATCTACGTTGTAGGCCAGCCATTCGCCTGTAGCGTTCCACCCCACATTGTAGCTGCCACCAGCATTGCGACGGATGTCGACCGCTTCATTCCGGTATTCCATGCCGATGTTAGCGGGAGTCAGATCATGGTAGCCCGTACCTTCGCCGCCAGACTTATAATCAACAGCCTGGACAAATCCGGGCAGTACGTGCGGCTTATTGAATTGGGTGAGCGACATTCTCGTCATGTCGAACTCGCCTTTGACAATCTCGACCTTCAATTCATGATCGCCAGCCGGCAGCTGAATACCGGACTTTGCAACCGACTTCCACTTATTCCAATCGCCGGAAGCAGGAACGCCCAGTACGCCTGTTAAATCTGTCGTGTCATCCAGCCATAACCGGACTTGCGCATCCGTGAAGGTCGTGGCTGCCCACAAGTCGAGATCGTACAATCCTTCTTCCGCGACGTGAATGTTATACTTCAACCATTCGCCTGTTTGATTCCAGCCTACGATCTGATCGCCGGATGCAGCAGATCGAATATCAACCTGATCGCTGCGGTATTTGCCTCCAATGTTCGCAGGAGTTAAATCATGATAGCCTACGCCTTCACCGCCGGGCTTGTAATGCTCGGCTTCGATGACTCCGGGTACTGGTATTGGCTGATCCGTCCTCGTCAACGCTATACCTGCAAAATCAAATTCTCCGCGGACCGTCTCGGCTTTCAGGGTATGCTTGCCTGCTGGCAGCGTAACACCGGATTTACGCACCACATTCCAGATGTTCCAGTCACCGGTCTTCGGAATGTCTACGATGCCGGTAAGATCCGTTGTATCGTCCAGCCAAAGCCGGATCTGACCTCCATCCAGCGTAGTAGCTACTTTGAATTCCGCGTTATAAGATCCGGCTTCCGCCACATCAATGTTAAACTTCAGCCACTCGCCTGTCTGATTCCAACCGACATTGTAACCGCCGCCAACCGGATTGGAGCGAATGTCGACCGAATCTCCCCGGTACTGGCCGCCGATGTTCTCGAGTGTATTCTCATGATAACCGACACCTTCGCCGCCGGAGATATAGTGTACCGTACCAATCGCGCCCGGAATCGGATGATAAGCGTCGTAAGGCTGCTCCTCTTCGGCAATGTCGCTCTTTACGCTCCAGAAACCTTCATACCGTTTCCAGCCGTCATCCTGGCCATCATCGAAGTTATCATAGAGAACCGGAACGTCCACATGCTTGTGGAATTCCAGCTTATCCATCGACGCAGTGCCTGATAAAGCAGCGACCTTCAAGGTATGCACGCCTACCGGCAGTTCTACCCCATTCAGCTGTGCTGTTTGCCATCCTTTATCAGCAGCATCAGTGTCTCCTGCCAATTCATACTCGCCCAGCGGTTGTCCACCATCCAGAGTCAGCTGTACCTTGCTGCCCATGACTGCATCCGCATAAGAAAGATCGATATCGTATTTGCCTGCTTCCGAAATGTTTAACCGGTATTGCAGCCATTCGCCTTTTTCGAAAGCGGTGATATGCGAGGTGCCATCATCTGCTTTGCCCGTATCCATGCCTTCTCCTCGGTAATCACCGATTGTATCCGGCGTTTGGTCGTGATAACCGGCTCCTTCGCCGCCGGACAGGTAATGAACGGCCTCGACTTGACCCGGAACCGGTTTCGCAGCGTCAAAGTCGCTGCTGCCGTTCACGTTGTTGCTGAAAGCAGCATAACCGAAATTAGCCTTCGCGTTTTCCGTGGCGTAGCCGATACTGCCACCGCCTAGCATCACGCTGCGTGTCTGCTTTAACATGCCGTCGACATAGATCTTGAACGTGTCTCCGGCTTTCTCAACCCGGATATTGTGCAGCTTCGTATAATCGTACCCTTCCGGCAGCGTGCTCGAAACCCATCCCAGATCGGCGCCTTTCACCCGGAACTGCGTCTTCACCGAATTGCTCGCCGGATCTAACATTGCTGTGCCGAAATCGTTAGCGCCTTTGTAGGAAAATACGACCCCGAGCTGCGTGCTGTCGGTATCGCTAGGCTCAGCCAGCTGTAGATTAAATTCTGCCGTATAGCTGTTTTCTGCCACAGCTGTAGTTACCAGTCTGCTCGTACCGACGGCTTGCTGGCGCAGAAGACCGGAAACAACGCTCCAACTGCCACCGTCCGTATTCGTCCAAGCTGTGCCGAGCTCCGCGCCATTGAACCGGTCCTCGAAATCCGGCATCTCCGGATCCGGCTGCTCGGATGTCGTTGGTCCAAGTACCGACATTTTATCCCCGTTGAATACGATCCGGTCCATCCCCATATGGCGAAGAGGTCCAACAATGCCAGGTCCTTCGAGATTATGGTAGATGATATAGCGGGCATCCAGGTTCGGTCCAACGACTACCGTATTATGGCCGAGACCAACTGTCGGGCCTTCCGTACTGATCAGAATCGGGTTATCCATATCAGGCACGAATCCCGTTAGCGGGTTTGTGCTGACTGCGTAGTCGACCCGATACCCTTTGCTGAATACATGGTTGCCGGTATACGTCATATAGTATTTTCCGTTTCGCTTGAACAACGTAGAACCTTCCGTCCAACCGTTCATGTTTGCGCCTGTATTTACGCTGTTGCCGATCGTAGTCGGGGTAGGCATCGTAGCCGCGAGAATTCCCGCTCCGTTCGCATGATAGAAATACCACTTGCCATCATCGTCGATGAAGACATTTCCATCGATCGAATGGCCCAAATTACCCGTCTGCACCGTGAATGGACCGGTTGGACTCTCGCTGCGCAGCACGTAATGGCCATTGCCGGCAGGTGAGGTATACATATAGAAATATCCATTCCAATAAACGACTTCAGGAGCGTAGGCCCCCTTCGTAACCGGATCGGTTGCGGCCAATCCTCCATAGCTCCAATTGACAAGGTCTGGCGAGCTCCACACCTTTACACCGATATCTGTATCTCTAGTGCTAACATATAAGTAATAATTACCGTTAAACTTCAGTACGTAAGGGTCGCCAAGCCCATATTGTCCCCATTCGTCCGGCAGCGACGTCGGATTCTTATAGGCGAATGCCGCCTGAGGGGCTAACAATAGCAGTACGCACAACATAGCCGCTATACTTCGTTTCAACATCAAACTTATCACCTCATCGATTTTATTAAAGCGCTTTCAACAATGACTGACTGTGATGATCTTCCATTGCCACCGTTGTCCTAATCACCTCAATTCATTCATTTAATCCAATATATCGAGATTATATCGGCATTTTCCAAAAGAAGTCAACGTTTTATTTCAATTATTTTGAATCATTCAATGAAATTTTTGGTTTTTCACTTTTTGATACAATATTTATGTAACTATTCATTTAACTATGAGTTAGTGAATCGCTAGGTGAGCGACTGCAGCAAATATAAAAAGGAGCTGCCCGAGACAGCTCCTCCACAATCGTTAGTCAGCAAATGAAAGAAACTAGGTAAATTTAACCAGAACGATCTGCGTTTTTACACTTTGACGTTGTTCTATTGGAACAGAATGATTATTTTCAGTCGATCTTATATCTTCCGGTAGCAACGCTACCTCTATATCGTATTTTCCGAGCGGTGCATTCTCTTGTCCGGATTTCCCGTAAATTTTCGTCATATAACTGTCCGTGTCTTCGACCGTTAGACCTGGCTTCAATTTCGATTTGCCTAAATCGGCCGTGCAAGGCCCGTAAGGTTTAATTTCCAATCTTTTATTGGATTTCACATGTATGATATTCACGACTGCATGGTTAGGACAACTAGAACTGCCTGAAACATAGGTTAACGTATGTTCTCCCTGGTTTGTTATTTTTGTCTTCACTACAATATCATCATTCATTCCATACCTGTTTTTGTCCAGTTTAATTTCATAGGCCAAATCTCCAACCGTTTTCTTATATAGAATCGGCTTTATTCCTTTAGCTTCATTGTCAAATGAACAGCCCGTTATGCAAATCATACTTAATAGGATGATAGCTAATATTTGTTTCAATATTATCCTCTCCAAAACATCTGTTTGTGTTGTTTCTCCAGTTCAAGTTCATTCAGCCATATAGACGTAAAAGGTCGACTCCTTGTTGCGTTATGACATTGCCCCATATTCCGTCATTCACGACCGCGAAATTTAGGGTCAAATTCTATCGCCTCGAAATAGTCAATAAGAATTCGCTATTTCGACATCAAAGCTTGATTAATGTTCTGCCAAACCCGTCTATAATGAAGCCATTACCATGTGGTTGGAAAGGAGTTCTGCGGTTTAATGAGCAAAAAACAGAATATAACGCAGCAAGCTAGCAACAAAAACTATACGGCTGCTATCGTCACGATCTCGCTGATCGCAAATATCGTTATTTTACTCTTGTTCTTCTCGCCGATTGGCTACAAGGGGAATATCGATTTCGACCTTACCATCTTCCCCAGAATCAATGGGTTGTTGAACAGCTTTACCTTCATCTTCCTGCTAGCCGCGTTGATCGCGATCCTGCGGAAAAACGTAAAGCTCCACAAAGGGTTCATTCTCGCCGCCTTCTCTTCAACGTTGTTGTTTCTTGTCTCCTATCTAACGTTTCATTACCTGTCGTCGGAGACGGCGAGTTTTGGCGGAGAAGGCGTAGTCCGGCCGATTTATTTCTTCATCCTGATCACTCACAGCATTCTGGCTGCCGTCATCGTGCCATTAGCCTTGTTCACTCTCGTATGGGGATGGACAAACCAACTGCGCAAACATCGCAGAATCGCCCGTTGGACGATGCCGATCTGGCTTTACGTCAGCTTAACCGGGGTTGTCGTATTTCTAATGATGGCACCCTATTATTAAGGCAATCTTAACGAATAGAGGGTTATTGAAGATCGAATCTTCAATAACCCTCTTTGTTTTATCTTCTGCTTTCCTGATTTGCGATCAGATCCCTCAGCCAGTAGCCGCTCTCGCGAATGGTCCGCTTCTGGGTTGCATGATCGACATGAATAAGTCCCATACGACAAGCTAAACCCGAATGCCATTCGAAATTGTCATGATACGCATTGCTAGCCAGATCCCCGGTAGTGCCGTCTCGGATTTTGCCCGGAGTATGGGCGAACTTGTCCCCGATCGATCGACAGCCCCTTGCCGTCCTCGTTCCAACCTCCCTCGATCTGATAAGCTGCTGTAGCGGTTCCAAATATAAAATCTTTTCCGAACTGAGAAAACATCGCCGCCAGTCTTCTTTTTATGCAACCGCTTTCAAATATTGAAGATTTGCTAGAAGCTCTTCCGTAGTGAGAATTTAAGCCGATGATCAAGATCCGTGTTTGCGAATCCGCTGCTAGCCCAATGCTCTTTAACGATGATATCCTATGCTTGAGGTTGGAAGGCTCGGATTTATGATGCGGCACATAGAAAATACGTATTCCGGCCTTACGAGCCCCGATAACTATCGCTTTTAAGTTAGGAATGGCGTTAACGGATTCCGACACTTCTGTTGTCCTGGGATACAGCTTTCCCTCTTCTGCTAGAAAATCATTATAAGGGTCAACCAGTAAAAATCCTGTTGTTGTTATGCTATACATAGCGCTGTAGATACCTTCCTTTCTATCTGTCGTTTCATTCCCAGAATAATTTCCTCTGCTCCCGCGGTTTAACCATTAAACGCATGCAAAAAAAAACCGCAGAGTATGCGGCTTCCGATTCGTTGTTGCCCCTATACGGTTGTTTAAAAGTCTCTTCTTCGGATGGCGTACAAACCGGCCGCAAGGAAAAACAAGAAATAAACGCCCGTGTAATATAGGAAAGCGTCTGACGGCGGATTTACGATTGAAAAATAACCCAAGGAATCTCTGGAGGTGAACGACTGGCCCAGGTCTTTGACCTGGAATAAGTCCGATAACATTCGCTGCTGCAGAGCATCGGTTGGAATAAGAAGACGGATCAGACCCGACACCGTTTCCATGGTATCGGATGTTTTCGTTGAATCATTGGATGCAAACATGCCGGCTGCAACAACCCGGTCGAGCATGGTACCAAGCCATCCCATCCCAAAGAGCATCACCATCGCTACCCCATTGCCAAGCGGAGCAAGCCAGCAGGAGGCGAGCATCGTCAGGGTAACCATCAGCAATACCGGGGTAACAAACAAAGCAAGCGCCGGCCAGATTGCCTGCCAATCTGGGTGAACACCCGTCGCGTAAGTTACGATACCAATGATGGATATGAATAAAATAAGCGCATAAACAAGACAAAACGTAACAAAACCGAGCCAACGGCCTAAGTACCAGTGCGTGCGTTTAATCGGTCTTGCGAATACCGATTGCAGCACCCCATGCTCCGCTTCGCCGGTTACGGCAGCCACGGAGCTGAATATCGCAAGAAAGCCCGTCGCGAACGAAGCAAAGAAAAAGCCGATCCAAAGTAAAATAGCGCTTCCCCTGAAGCGGTCAATTAAATTATCCAGGCTTATGATGCCGGATTCGTAATGCGATACCGAAGCTCCCGCGCTTCGCGCGATAAAATAAAAAGCGATCCAAAACAAAACCGTAAGCAGCAAAGTCATCAAGGTGACTTTTTTGCGTATCAGCTCTTTCCAGGTTAACATCCATACGGCAATCACCGGTTTTCCCCCCTATGCTCCAATCCCGATACTGCCTGCAAAAACCATTCATCCAGGCTTGACTTCACTTTCCGTGTCTCGTATAAAGTCAGTCCCTGTTCCATCAGCAGACGGTTAAAATAGCCTACCTGCTCGTCTTCGGCAAGCTCGGCTTCCAGCCAATGCTCTCCCCAAGCAGGCGTTTCGCTGCCCTCCCAAGGAATGATATCGACCGGTGCAATCATCGTTTCGCGAAGCCAGTCCAGCAGCTCCGGAGTCATGCCCCCCACCCGGAAGCGCCAGCGGGTCGAAGCCCGGAGCACATCCGATACACGCCCGTCCGCCAGAATTCTGCCATTGTTCAGCAGTGCCACATGATCGCATAACAGCTCCACATCCTCCAATAGATGGGAGTTCAGGAAAATTGTTTTTCCTTCCTTGCGCAAACGCTGGAGCAGCTCGCGTACTTCATGACGGCCAACGGGATCCAAGGCGGATGCCGGCTCGTCCAGAAATACGATGTCCGGATCGGCCAACAACGCGCAGGCGAGACCCAGCCGCTGCTGCATCCCTTTGGAATAGCCTTTTATCCGATCCTTCCCTCGCTGTCCGATTCCTACCTCGTCCAGCAATCGGTTAATCCGGCGGTTGACTTCGGAGCCTTTCATACCGCACAGCTTGGCATGAAAACGCATAGCCTCTTCTCCGCTTAGCCATCCCGGGTAGCGGAATAATTCCGGCAAATAACCAATTCTCCGCCTAGCTTCCACGGATCCCGCAGGTTGACCAAACAATAAGGCTTTCCCTTCCGTTGGCGTCGTCAGTCCTACCAGCATCTTAACAATAGTGCTCTTGCCGGCCCCGTTAGGGCCAAGGAAGCCAAAGGCTTCCCCGGCAGGAATGCGGAGCGTGACATCGTGACAGCCGCGTCCGTTCCCGTAGTTTTTCGTCAAGCTGAATGTTTCAATGGCATAACTCATTGCGCAATCAATTCCTTCACTATCTGTTCGGCCTCTTCGCGCGAATCGGCATCATACATTTGAACTTGCGTGACTTTTCCGTTCTTCAGCCAAGTGGCGTTCCAGCCATTCCAAACGTTTTTGCTGTTCTCGAAATAGACGTCCGAACCGTTCATGATCGACTTCGTCACATTGCCGTTTGTAATAATCGGGAAAGGAACCTCTCCTTCGGAAATCCGGGTACTTTGCATCAATACGTTTTTCAAGTTAGTCGGCAGAACGGGGAATCGGATCAAAGCTTCATACGCGTCCTTCGCCTCCATAGACGGGTCCATTTCGACCACCGGAACAGGGATGACGTTGACTCCCACATAATGCGATTTACCGTTTGAATCCACAAAGCTGTAATCGGCGTTTATTCCCTCGCCCATCCGCAGCGTGATCGCTTTGCCGTCAACGGACGCCGGCAGCAATTGCTGCGCTCCGAGTTTTTTCATCACATCGTTTATTTTATCCACGTCTAAACGAAGAGTAATAGCCTGCCCTTGCTGTGCGTAAATTTGTAGCTCGGCTTGCTTCCCGTACGTCGGCAGGTCCAGCTTCTCCTTAAGCTCGATCCCGTACTTCTCGCGTACTTGCGCAACCGTTAGATCGGAGGCGTCTTCACCGGAAAAGGTGCGCTCGAATTGACCAAACTTGTTGCTCGATTCCACGGACGCATTGGCTCCGAAGAAGCCCTCCAATGCCGTATTGAGATCATCCTCCTGCACAACCGCAACCTGATTCATCTTAAACTTGCCGAGAATCGATGCCAGCGCTTCATTCGTAGACGGGATTGCGATTGCCGCGCAGATCAATACGGCAGCAGCGGCGACGCCTGTCTTTATGCCATGCTTCTTCAACCAGCTGCGATAAGGGGAAGGTATCGGCTTCGCAACGAGGCGTTCCTTCTCCCCGACTTTCTCTCTATAAGAGTCGGGTTCCTCTCCAAGCATGGGCGCTAGACCAGCGGCTTTATGCTCTGTATCCTCCGCAGTAACGCCTTCCTTCATCCACGCTCCCCACACCGGAGAACCTTCTTGTTCTTTCAATTTAAGCTCAAGCTTTGCCCAAGCGTCGTTCGTCTCTTCCGAAGCCCGCAAGTCGGCTTGCTTCCGTTCATCGATTGGATGATTTGTCATCTGCTCTCTCTCCTTATTCATGCGACCATTAATTTTCATGCTTTAGCGCTTGCTTTCTTAATCGTTCCCCCGCCCGCTTCAGCAGCATGCCTACTTGAGGCTGCTGTACATTTAATTCCTGAGCGATTTCCGAATAGCTGTATCCCGAGTAACGAAGCAGCAGCAAATCTCTCTCCCTTTCAGGCAATGAGTTCAGCCAGCCTTGGACCTGCTCTTCCTCGTCCTGCTTGATTACGGCCTGCTCCCCGGATTGGAAAGACTGCGGCTCTGTCATCAGCTGCTTCTCCTGCCGCTGCACCAGCATTCGTTCTCTTGCCTTCTGATCCAAGTAATCGTAGGCGCTTCTTGTAAGAACCTGATGCAGCCAAGCCCCAACGGCTTCCGGCCTTGACGGCGGATTCTTGTATAGTTTCAGGAATACTTCCTGGGCTAAATCCTCTGCTGCCGATTGATCCCGCAGGAGTGCTATTAATTTTCGAAGTACCGACGGATAATGCTTATGAAAGATATCTTTAAACAAATCCGGCGCCGGATTGGAAATGTTCATTCTCCATTGCCTCCCTGATATTCAATTGCCTTAACGCTTGCCCCGGGCTTAACGTTGACATGTATAAGACGGCTATCAACTCTATTTTGTAACACCTTAAGCCCAAATATGAAAAAAAAGATAAAATAACACAAAAAGAGACTCTACCAATCGAGCTGGTAGAGTCTCTGGAATTAACTTATGCCTTAACGGTAAACTTGTCGCGCGCCAGCTTGGTGGCTTCGACCATGTTGCGCAGCGAAGCGATGGTTTCTTCCTTGCCTCGTGTCTTTAATCCGCAGTCCGGGTTAATCCAGAACAGCTTAGGATCAAGAACCTGAAGCGCGCGGTCAATCATGGTGGTCATTTCCTGAACATCCGGTACGCGAGGGCTATGAATATCGTAAACGCCAAGGCCGATGCCATGCTTGTACGTATTCACCTCAAAGCTATGGATCAGCTCGCCGTGACTGCGGGAAGTCTCGATGGAGATGACATCCGCATCCATCTCTTCGATGGAATCAATCATGTCATGGAATTCGCAATAGCACATATGAGTGTGAATTTGCGTCGTGTCCTGAACGGTGCAGGTTGTCATGCGGAACGCTTTAACCGCCCAATCCAGATAGGGCTTCTGCTCCTCTTCCTTCAGAGGAAGACCTTCCCGAACTGCCGGCTCATCCACCTGAATCATGCCGATGCCGGCATTCTCAAGCGCCTCCACTTCCTGACGGAGAGCATAAGCAAGCTGATAAGCAATTTGCTCGCGCTCGATATCGTCACGAACGAAGGACCAGTTCATAATCGTAATTGGACCCGTAAGCATGCCTTTTACCGGACGGTTTGTTTTGGATTGCGCATACACGGTTTCTTCGACCGTCATCGCATCCTTGAAAGCGACGTCTCCGAAAATAACCGGAGGCTTCACGCAACGGGAGCCGTAGGATTGCACCCAGCCGTTTTGAGTGAACGCAAAGCCTTCAAGCTTCTCGCCGAAAAATTCAACCATATCGGTCCGTTCAAACTCGCCATGTACCAGTACATCAAGGCCGATTTCTTCCTGATAGCTGATCCAAGCATCAATCTGGTCTTGAATAAAGTTCGAATACTGCTCGTTGTTCCATTCGCCTTTGCGCCACGATTGGCGCGCCTTGCGTACTTCCGTCGATTGAGGGAAGCTTCCGATTGTTGTAGTCGGGAACAAAGGCAGCTGCCATTTCTCCTGCTGAGCCGTATTGCGTGCCGCAAACGGAGATTTTCTTGCCGGTACTTGCGTTTCAATACGCGCTACCGCGGATTGAACATCGGAACGGTTCCGGGAAGCGGACTGCTCTAAAGCCCCAACATCCGACTGGTTCAACTGAAGCGCCTCAGCAACGGATGCTTCGCCATTGTTCAAGGCCTGGGTAAGCAGAACAACCTCGTCCAGCTTTTCATCCGCGAAGGCAAGCGCGTTCTTCAGCTCAGGCTGAAGCTTGGTCTCAGGCTTTGTCGTGACAGGGACATGCAGCAGGCTGCAGGAAGTTTGAACAAGCAGCTTGTCAGCCGGTACAAGACCTTGCAGCTCCTTCAAGAGCTCCAGCTTCTTCCCAAGCGGTGCCTTCCAAATACCGCGGCCGTCAATCACGCCGGCGCCAAGCACTTTGTCTGCCGGGAAGCCGTATTGGCGAATCGCGGACAGGTTACCTTTCAAACCATGCACGAAGTCTAGGCCAACACCCTGTACAGGCAGGTTAACGATTTCCTTGTACTGCTCAACCGATTCGAAGTAAGTCTGCAGTATAATGTTGAGCCCTGGTACTGCTTCGGCAATTTTGCCGTATACCGTTCTCAGACGGGCCAAATCATCATTACTCAGCTTCGTCACAAGCACGGGCTCATCGATTTGCACCCATTGAACGCCTTCCGCCTCAAGCTCTTGAAGAACTTGAACATACAGCTTAAGAAGGATCGAGAGCCAGGAATCAACCTCGGAACGGCCGTATCCTTTCGACAGCTTGAGGAAAGAGAACGGTCCAAGAATAACCGGTTTGCCTTCGATGCCGAGCTTTTCTTTCGCTTCGCGGTAAGCGATAAGCGGTTTATTTTCCATGAGAGCCGGCTGAGCGCCATAAAACTCCGGAACAATGTAATGATAATTCGTGTTGAACCATTTCGTCATTTCGCTTGCTGCAGCGTCTTTCGTGCCGCGGGCGATACCGTAATAGA
Organism: Paenibacillus sp. MMO-58; assembly: GCF_037146255.1. Taxonomy (NCBI): domain Bacteria; kingdom Bacillati; phylum Bacillota; class Bacilli; order Caryophanales; family Paenibacillaceae; genus Paenibacillus; species Paenibacillus sp. MMO-58. The sequence continues at coordinate 123,431 of NZ_JBBCVY010000003.1, read as the reverse complement.
CGGAAATCGGAACCGGACCGCCGTTATAAGAAAACCGCTTCGGAACGATTCCGAACATGGCGGCTGTATCTAATACTTGATCGTAGTAACTGAAGTCATTCACCGGAATGAAGTCGATGCCTTTGTCCAGCTGTTTGCGCAGATGGTTCAAGCGAATTTCCTGCAGCTGTTTGTGAAGCTCGGATTCCTCCAGTTTTCCTGCCCAGAATGCTTCAAGCGCTTTTTTCCATTCACGGTTTTCACCGATTCGAGGGTACCCCAATACACTGCTCTTTGCCATCTTGCAACAACTCCTCAATATTTGTTACAAGAAAGATATCACGGATTTCGAGTTATAGTGTAACTGGAAAATACTATATCTAGCTATAGCCAAAAACTATATCATGGAGCCGGCGGTATCGCCTGATGCAGGGCTTCGATATAGGCGGTTCCAAGCTTGGATAACGCAGTGCTCCGGTGCGCAATCCAGCCTACGTTAATCGTCTCGTCCGTATCGAGCGGTACCGGAATAATCTCGTTTCCGTTGAGGTCCGCGCTTAGAACGCCGGTCGATATCGTATATCCGTTCAGGCCGATAAGCAGGTTGAACAAAGTCGCGCGGTCGTTGACCCGGATGCTTTTCTTATGCGATAACGTACTGAGAATCTCCTCCGCGAAGTGGAAGGAGTTGTACTCCCCTTGGTCAAAGGACAGATACGGAAATTCGTCCAGCTGGTCAATCGTTACCTTGGCTTGCTTCGCCAAAGGGTTCTTAATGCTGATGAAAATATGCGGCTTGGCCGTAAACAGGCTCGTGAAATGCAGGTTCGAGTCTTTCAGCAGCTTATTGATGACTTTGCCGTTGAATTCGTTCAGATAAAGAATGCCAATCTCGCTTCGCAGGCTTTTTACGTCTTCGATAATTTCGTAGGTCTTCGTCTCCCGAAGCGACAGCTCATATTCCTCTTGTCCGTATTCCTGCACCAGACTAACAAAAGCATTTACGGCAAAAGCATAATGCTGCGTGGATACGGAAAAATGCTGCGGAGACGGCTTTTTGTTCAAGTATCGGCCCTCCAGCAGCTCCGCCTGCTCCACCACTTGACGGGCATAGCCGAGGAACTCCACTCCTTCCTTCGAAAGTGAAATTCCTTTATTCGAACGCTCGAAGATCGCCAGCTGCAGTTCTTCTTCCAGATCCTTGATCGCGTTAGACAGCGTTGGCTGCGAAATAAACAGCCTCTTCGCCGCTTCATTGATGGAGCCGCGATTCGCGACTTCAATGATGTATTTCAGTTGGGTTAAGGTCAATGTTGTTCCTCCCGAATTCTATTGAGTCTTAATCTCTTCCTATCGCGTATGCCTAGCTGAACCAAAAAGAAAATAATTTGCGCCACAATAAAAATGACCGGAATGAACAGCTCCAATAACCCCCAGTCCCAAGGGAGCATCATCAGGCCGGATGAATCCCCATGCAGCTTTGCATAAATCATGAATGATATGCCCGGTATGATGGAACAACCTAACCATAAGCAATAGGTTTTATTATGCTTTCTCGATATATAGGCGTTGGGAAAACTAATTAGAAATACGATGGCATATCCCACTATATAGGAATAATCAAACTCGTCAAATCTTGCTCCTAAAATGAGTGATGCTAGTACGTAGGAGCATATTAAAGTGATATAGCCAATAAATAACTTCAAAAAAGCCCTCCTCTATATGTCCGACAAACACGGCTGCCAGCCGGCGCTTTGCGACCAAAGATGCGCTTTTTGCAGAATGTCCCATACGATTGGTCCTTTACCTTCAACATATTTGATCCGTTCATGCTTGTACAGCTCCATCAAGCGGTGCTTCTCTTGACCGTAACGCAGGCGATCCTCCGGATGCTGCCGCAAATAATCCCGGAACAACAGGTTCATCTGCTCCGAGAAGCTTCCTGCCTGCCTTACGTGAATATGGGTTCTGTGGTTGCCGGGAGTTTCTCTGAAGTATCGCTTTGACATGTCGGGATTGTCTTCCCTATACACGAATCCGAGCTCTTCTATCTTGGATTTATAGCCATCCAACTCGTCCAATCGGGAGACAGAAATTTGAATATCGATAATAGGCTTTGCATCCAAACCGCTGATCGAAGTTGATCCGATATGATCAATTCTTAATGCGATATCGCCTAGGGCTGCACGCAGTCTTGCGGCTGTTTTTTGGAACATGTCAGGCCACAGCGGATTATGCTCAGCAATTCTCCATTGGTCCTCCACGATTGCAATCTTCCCCCTACTGTTCTTTAGTCTTCAAACAATTCTTTAAGCACCGTCTTTCGGTTCTCGAGAAATCTGCGCGTCAAAATATAATGCAGCGTATCTTCGTAAGCAATTTCCTCAACGGGCTGTTCGTCAAAATTATAGATTTGCGCCTCGGGATACCCGAGCAGAATCGGGGAATGCGTTGCGATTATAAATTGGGCATCCCCCGATAAATCTTTAATAACGCGCATAAGCGCCAACTGCCTGGCCGGAGATAATGCCGCCTCGGGTTCATCGAGAAGATAGATGGCTTTTTTGCCGAACCGGTGCTTAAACAGCGACAGGAAAGCTTCCCCATGCGATTGCTTGTGCAAGGAGCGGCCTCCGTAATTGCTTAACACATCGGGTTCAAGCGTGTCGATATAAGAAGCAAAATGATAAAAGGTTTCCGCACGCAGGAAGAACCCGTTCGTCACCTTTGGCATCCAAGCCAGCCTGATGGCGTTGCCCAGTATCGCCGATGAAGCATCCACCTCATAAGCGTTGTTCCTGCCCCCGCCAGCCGTATGGAAGCCGCATTGATAAGCGATTGCTTCAAGCAAGGTCGACTTGCCCGAGCCGTTCTCGCCAACCAGAAACGTTACGTTTGAACGGAAATGCAGCCTGTCCATCGACTTAATCGCCGGAATCGTGAACGGATATTCCCGTTCGTTTCTATGCTCGTCCCGCCTGATCTCCACGCTTCTTAGAAACACAAGCTTCAGCTCCTACTGCTCTATTATCCTTGATTTCGCTACCTTAAAATCCTTCCCGTATTCAAGCTTAACCGTAACCGGGTATTCAGCAGGAGATAGGTTACCGGGTACCAAAGCGACCAGCTTGTTATCCAACACCGCATAATTCAAGACGTTTCCAAACTCTATTTTATCATTCCAGGTTCCGGCGATAGACTTCGCATAGTCCTTGTAATAGGTTTGTCCGTCAACTTCAATCGTGACTCTTACCTTATCGCCTATGCTCTGAATACTGGAATGAGAATGCTTGATAATGTAATAGAGGGGATTCTCGACCGTTAACTCCGACAGGTCATCTTCATTTAAGATATGGAGCTCTTGCGCATTAACGCCTGTCCCATACCCCTTCGTCAAGACAATTATAATTTCATTATCGCCGTCCTCATTCAGATCAGCAACCTCTATTGCCGGATAATACGCAGGATTGGTGACATTGGACCAAGTGAACGATTTGGATACCGTTAAGGTGCTTACCGAAATCTCATTAAATAAGCCGTTTTCTTCTTTTTGGCCGGATAACGTGATATCCTGCAATCCTGTGAGCATAACCTCTTGATCACCTATGGAATAACGAACTTTCTGTGCATGATCCCCGTTATTGGAACCACAGCCGCTTAACAGCGTAACAAACGCCGCAGCAAGTATCATTTGTTTCATCATTAGCCCTTCAGACTCCTTCATATGGAAAATAAAAACATATACCTCAAACGGGCCATGCTTTGTCTTTGTTTCATTCCCCACAAAAAAATGACTATCTCATCACGAGATAGTCATCGCATCGTCAGGGTTGAACCCTCGGTTTATCCGCCTGGCAGTTCGGATTCGGTACAAGTCCTAGCTGAGCCAGCTTCGTAAGGTAATAGCACTCTTCCCGCATCATATGATCGGGCATTAACGGGCTGATCCGGTCAAGCACCTCATCGGTTACCTCAAGCTCCTCGAGCTCTTTCAGGAAAGCTACAAACAGCTTCATCTCCACATCCACTTCTTTATGAAGCCTGCGAAACGCGGGAAAATCCTTCAATTCCGTTCTCATGTAACCCGCCATTTCGATACTTTTCAAATACAGCTGGTTAAAGCGTTCTTCGAATATTTGAGTCTGCTTGATCAGCAGCTTCTCAACAAAATCCAGGTCACTGCCAATAGCAGCCGCATGACCGGCCGCATCCGGCAGCCATAAGAAGTCATGGTGAAGGGCATCAAATACGGGAACCGGCTTGCCTGCAACAAGTTCCTTCAATATACGAAGATATTCCTCCAGCTCGTTGACCATATGGTTCAGAAAAGTCGGAGTCAGCATGATTTTTACTTTTCCTAACAAGGCTCTCTCCAGCAAGCTCAGCTTGAATGACCGCATCTCGATCGTCAAATCAAGCGCCTGTCTGCTGATGGACAAACAATCCGTCTCCGATGAAGACTGTCTGGCATACTCGAGTAACTGATCAAAGGCCGTTATAAAATAATTGGCAAGCTTGATATCATTGCTCTCGACAGGCGACAAGGTATTTAGAATAAATCTGCCATGATCTCCCAAAATCTGCAGCCAGAAGCGATGCTCATACCATTCAGACTTGGCCAAAACGCTGATCCCTCCTCCGGTTCCATTCTTTTAGAAGGTATGAAGGGTTCTGCCGGGATATAACGTTTTAAGCCTGCTTTGGCTTAATCGTAAACAGAGCTATGAGAGCGGCGGCAACGCAGCAAGCGGTTAACAGCCAGAATAATGAAGATTTCGAATGCGCGATCAGCAACGCGGATAAGGGAGGTCCCGCCGCTACACCAAGGAATCGGATACTGCTGTAAATGGAAGTGATCGTGCCGCGCTGCTCCTTCTCGATTCCCTCGGTCAACAGGGCATCGAGACTCGGCAAAGCGGCCCCAAGGCCAATAGAGCCAACGAAGAGGAGGATAATAATGAACCAAATAGAATCCCTTCCCCCAAATGCCAAAAAAATAAGGCTGCCCGCAGCTTCAATAAAGCCAATTACGCTGATCCATTTCATCAGCTTTTTATTTTGGCCGATCCATTTGCCAATCGCCCATGAGGTGGAGCATAAGGCTGCAAGCGGAATAGCAACGAGACATCCCTTCAGGATCCCGTGACTTCCCCGTTCCTCCAGAATCTCCGATAAATAAAACAAGGAGGCAAAAATAGCGAACATATTGATTCCGCCCGCTACGTACACGCCCCATATCCATCTTCCCTTTTCTCGGAACAAAGAGATGACATCCCGAACAAATTGGCCAAAAGGAACAGCCGGCTTTTTATCTTTGGGAGCCTTAACCCATATGGCTACAAGAATAAACGATATCAAGCTGAATACCGGGATAAACCAAAACGGCATGTACCAGGTCCACATAGCCAAAGCAGATCCAATGATTGGGGCAAGCACTTTGCCGAACGTATTGGCCGTTTCGACAAGGCCAAGTCCATTGCTTACATCCTCTTCCTTCTTGAATAAGTCACCGACAAGCGGAAGCACTACCGGGAAACAGCCTGCAGCACCCAATCCCTGAAACAACCTCCCTGTCATGACAAGAGCATAAGGTTTATTGAACGATATAGCGGCAAAGCCGCAAAAGGCGCCTGCCGCCGCAACCAGCAGCAGCCCGGGCAAAATCACTTTTTTCCTGCCGATGCGGTCTGAAAGATAACCGGCAATCGGGATAAACAAAATCGCTACAGCCGCATACGCCGTAATCAACAAACTGGATTGCACCGCGGTTATTCCCATCGCTTTCTGCATGGAAGGAAGGACAGGGATCAAAATCGAGTTCGCTAAAGTCATCGTTAAAGGAATTGTTGCGATGGAAGCCAGGTCTAATTGCTTCTTCTTCTCCATTACTTCCTCCAAGTAAACAAGTCGGGATTAAGTCGAGCACCGCTTATTAGAATGTCCCTTCCAGCTCAATTTATAACGGACGAAAAAATTGAATAGTAATTGTCCCGGAAGGGATTCTATACGTGTTCGTCAAATCAAAGGAGGAATTCAGAACATGCAATTCGCAAATAACAATCAAGCAAGCCAATCCCTTCATCAATGTGAGCAAGTGATTCAACAGCTGGTTAACCAAACGCAACAAGCCAGCCAAAATTATCAAATGCTGCTTCAGCAAGAACAGCAAAATGCGCAACGTCTTGAAGAACTTGCGGCACGCGAGCAAAAAGCAGCCCAAATCATCCAAACAGCTCTTCAAGGCCACCAAACCGCTATTCAACAGCTTCAGCAAGTATCGCAAATTTGCAGACAAGTGGAGAGCATGATTCATACGCAATTCAACTCCTCGGTTTCGCAATCCTTTAATACCCATACACCGTCCTACAACACGGGATATGCATCGCAACAGGCACAACATTCCTATTCGAACTTCAACTCCCAAAACGAAGGCATGCACTCGACGCCATACCGCTCGATGCAATAAGACACAAAAAAACCCGCTGCAGGCTGGTTCCTGCAGCGGGTTTGCTGTTTATTTTAGCGGACACACCTTAATTCTACCTTATTTTACCATAATCCTTCGCTTTAAAATGGATTTTGCAGTCAACTTCGACTTTGGGATATACCTCGCGCCAGTCCAGCTTCTTCCACGCCTCGTATTTCATGCTGTTGCGAACAGAAATGCCAATGCCTAGGCTATCCACTTTATGTTGCTGCAGCTGCTTGATCAGTCGATTTGCTCTAGCCGACAAAATTTCCGAAACCTTGCTCTCCACCTCATGCCGCTGTGCATCATTGCTTAACTTCTTGTTCCCGATGTATTCATGAACAGAACCTCTTAGATGACCGTCGATTGTCACATGAATGGTCCCGCCTGTTTTATGTTCGACGTGAACCTTCCGATCGCTTATAACCGATGAAAACATAATATATTCATGTGAACTTGCTTCTTCGCTGCTCCCGAGATCCAGGCTCATGTCCCCTTTCTTTAAATTCCCCCGCAAAATAGCAAATAACAAGGAATCCTTGTTCGAGATTTTGGCAACGTATTTATAATCCCGAAATAACCCGATGCCATCGACCGAAATATCATTGCCAACTTCCTTCAGAATGGGAGCAACGGGATCAATCCCGTCATCGTAATAATCCCTTTCAAACTCATAAAGCGTTGTTTTCGGAGTACGATGGTTGCTGCTCTCTTTTTCCAATAGGCGGTTAATATATTTGTCCGTGGAAAGATGCTGCTTGTAGTCCTTCCCCAGCAACTCTTTTGCGCTGCCGCTTACCAATGTGATTTTAACGAGCGGCGATATAGACGTATCCCTTAGGACGCTGTTGATTTCATTGGACAAGTCTTTGCGTGCAAGGGCATCCGAATAAAGCAGTACGCGAATCTGACCGTTAACAAGGAGCAAGTCTGTCTCGTTGGAAAATTTGATTCTCGCATCCTTTGAGCTTCTGCCAACCGCGGAATGGATTTCCCTCTTTAATTTAACCGTTGGTTCCGCCCTCGGTATACTGATGGTAACCTCCACCTGATCTTCCGCAGCGGTGTCATAGCTGGCTGCATAGGTAAAGCCGATTCTCTCCAAGATCCGGTAATCGCAGCCGGGAAGCACAATAAGCATAACCAACGCCAGCAACCTAATTTGCGTTTTTTTCATGAGCAGGACGACTCCCCATATTCTGAAACATAAGTATTATAAGCAATAATACCGGCAAGCCAAATGCAATGCCGCATTCAATCAAACTTAACGTACTGAGCCAATCCCCCACTTCGTTAAGCGTGTCCGGTATGAAGGCGATCAGGTAACATGTCAGCACTAGTACAAACGCAAGGAAATTGCCTTTCAGCTTCGGGAAGGATTGCTTGACCATTTCCAATGCACACCACTCATACATAACAATAGAGAACAAGGCGGTGAACAGAATAAAACCGTACAGTAAATTTTCCATCCTTTCAATAAAGGGAAACCGGATATAGGCTAACATTTCCAGCACGGGAAAAGCCTTGTTTTTCAACTGCTCGAGACTAAAGATCCCAAATGTAACAATGGAGAGATAGAAATAAGTCAAAGTTGTCATGCCGTTGCCGATCAAAGCAGACTTTACAAATTTCGTCCTCTGATTCATATAGCCAAACGCAAGAAGAAGGATTTCATAGCCAAGAAACGAGGAGTAAATATCGAGGCTTTCCAGAAAACTGAAATGTCCTCCCTTGAATAGAAAAGGCGTTAGTCTTGACCAGTTAAAGTCGGAATAGAAAAAGAACAGCAGCAAAAACATCCACGCGAACAACCAAAAGAAGACGGTGGAGGCTTTCGAGATATTGTACAAGCCCTTTGTCAGCATCCAAAATACCAGTGCATCCATGATCAGCTTGAATTCCATCGGGCTTGTTGTCGGAAAAGCATACATCTGGAAGATGAGAATATACTCCTTCCCGGCCATACATCCAAGCATCGCGCAGTTCATAGCAATAGCCAAATAAACCGGCACCAGCAGAAATTTGGGGATCGACTGCTCCAGGATCTGAAAGATCGAGCGCCCTTTCCCCAGCTTATATACCGCACCAATTAGAAGGATATTTACGGATGCTATTAACCCAAACCCCAGTACCGTGATCCATCCGTTCGTACCAAAGGTCTCTGCGAGCAACTGAGGAAGGATTAATGCCATCACACCGGTTTGAATCATATAGACGAGGATTGTGGTATGGAACGGGGAGAGCTTTTCCTTCGTCTCCGTATTCATGGCAATCACTCCTTGGTTTTATTTCGCACCATGTTAGGGGAAGCGCTCTGCGTTGGTCTTTCCCGCATCGAATTGAACGGAGCGCGAATGAAAATATCCTTCCAGTCCTTTGGCTCAAACGGAGCAACAGGATTAAGGTAAGAAGATCCCATGCTGGTCAGTCCGCTTAAGTGAATAACGATAGCCGCGATGCCAAATACAAGCCCAAAATTGCCCAGGAATCCAGCTAACAAGATAAGACCAAACCGGATTAAACGGATCGATGCACTCATCACATAGCTCGGAATGACGAATGAGGCGATCGCTGACGAAGCAACGGCGATGATCAGGATGTTACTGGTCAGACCGGCTTGTACGGCAGCTTGGCCAATTACGATACCGCCAACGATGCCAATGGTCTGGCCGATCTTGGTTGGAAGTCTGGCCCCGGCTTCGCGCAGCAGCTCTATCGTAACTTCCATGAGCAAAGCTTCATATAAAGGCGGAAAAGGTACTCTTGTCCTGGACTCGGTAAGCGTCATCAACAAATTCTCCGGGATCATCTCGTAATGAAACGTCGTAACGGATACATATAGAGCCGTAAAGCTAATCGTAATAAGAAACGCAACGAAGCGGAGCAATCTGATCGCACTGCCCAATATCCACCGCTGGTAATAATCGTCGGAAGAAGAGAAAAACTCGAAAAACGAAGTTGGCAACGTAAGCACGGACGGGCTACCATCTACAAGGCCAGCTACGCGTCCGGCAACGAGCTTTGAGACAATGGCGTCTGGACGCTCGGAAGTCAGATATTGCGGAAAAATCGAATATTTATTGTCATCCATGTATTGAATGAGCATATTCGTGTCGAGGATAGCATCAACCTCAATCTGCTGAATCCGTTTTTTCGCTTCTTCAACAAACTTCATATTGACGATATCCTTCACATAGAGCAGGTACACATCCGTCTTGGAAACCTCGCCAACCGACAGCTTAATCACCTTTAGATGGGAGCTCTTCAGCCGGGAACGAATCATGGCAAGACTGGTATTGATTTGCTCCGTAAAAGCATCGTGCGGGCCGGTAATAACCGTCTCCGTTTCGGATTGGCTGATCGCTCTTGTTTCCGGGCTATAGACATTGAATACGTAAGCATCCGGGCCGTGAAAGACCGCAATGCCTCCTGATAATACATCCAGAATTAGCGTCTTGCTGCTGGTTGTTTTGAGAGATCGCAAATGCTTCAGCATCATGGCGATCTCCTCATCGTTTCCGCTCAATAGAGGAGACAGAATATGCCGGCTGAGCTTATCCTTGTCCGTCATTTGATCGAAGTACACAAGGTCAACCTGATGATCGGGAAAAGTGCGATGCGTAATATCGCTGCATTCTTTGAACTCGTCAAGCGTGTGCGCGAGCGTCGGCGGCTGGGAGTCCTGTTCAGGAGGAGGCTGCTGCTTATTCGGATTGGATTTATTCTCCGATTCCTTAACGATCATGTTTCGCAATGTTTTAGAAAAAGTCATCCGCACACCTCTGCCAAGGATAGAATAAATCTTAGTTTGCATAATCTTCCTGAAAATTAACCAAAAAAAACCGCGATCCGAGATCGCGGTTTCCAACATTCGTATTTTAGAATTAATAAAGATGATCTTCCGTCTTCACCGTGACCTGAAGGTCACCGTTCTCGGTTTTCGAATCAATGATAATGTCGGCTTTTCCCCAATAATTATTTTCGATGTAGCCAAAAATCGTGATATCCTGTTTCGTAAGCTTATCCTCATACAGGAGGTTTATGGAGCCTTCCCCGAAATTACGGGGTATAACATGAAGCTTTTTCTCCGAATAAGCCTCCATCTTGAATTTTTTCGAACCGTTGGGATAGACAAGAGTCAGCCGGGAAATCTCCTGATCCGATTGATTGTGGACCGTAATCCGAAAACCTTCCTCACTCTTACGGGATAAAACCATAACAGCCAGAACTAACAATATAGCCGCGGCAACAAAAACTTTACGCATGAATACCTCCTCTTCTCGCTAATTTCCAGTTTAATCCGATTTGCTGACCATGTAAAACAAACCAAAAGAAAAAGAACGGGAGCTGCCCGTTCTTTTGTGATGACTCTTATTTTGCAGGTACAGAGAAGCCGTATTTCACGAACACGTCAAGCGCTTCCTGCGATTGCAAATACGCGTAGAAATCTTCCGCTTCCCTGCTGTGCTTCGTCGCTTTCACGATTCCGATCGGATACTGAATAGCCGTGTAGGTTGCCGGATCTACGTTAAACGCGATTTTCACTTTATCCGAAGTCAAGGCATCCGTCTTGTACACAAAGCCCGCGTCCGCGTTGCCCGTCTCTACGTATTGAAGCACTTGCCTAACGTCCTTGCCTTGCACGGATTTGGATTGCAGCGAATCCCACAGCTTCGCATTCGTTAACGATTCCTTCGCGTAATTGCCAGCAGGTACGCTCTCCGGAATGCCAATCGCTACATGCTTCACTTCCGCTTTGGTCAGATCGGCTTCCGATGCAAGCTTAGCGCCGCCATCAGCCGGAACGACTACAACAAGCTCATTGCTGAGCAGGTTCGTTTGATTATCCGTATCGATAAGCTGCTTGTCAACCAGCGCCTTCAGGTTTTTCGCGGCAGCGGACAGGAACAGATCGGCCGGAGCTCCTTGTTCGATTTGCTGCTGTAGAGCGCCCGAAGCGCCAAAGTTGAAATTCAGCTTCACATTCGGATTTTCTTCCTCGTACGTTTTCTGAATATCGTTAAGCGCATCCGTCAAGCTGGCCGCCGCGGATATGGTAAGCTCAACCTTACTGGCTGCGTTATTGCCAGCTGTATTGTTATTGCCGCAAGCCGCCATAACAAGAACCACAATAGCTAGACCTAATAAAACCAAACCTCTTTTAAACTTCACTCTCATCCGATCTCCTCCAAATATATCTATTTATATCTATTTATATCTAGTTTATATCATACATCACTTTACAATCCAATAGAAAATTGACTTTTTGTTCCCGAAGCACAATAGAGTTGTATGTTATGTTACAATATGGCCAAACCGTTGAATTGAAGGTGAACACTTTAATGGCCGATGATATTTCCTATACAACCGAAGAAATCGCCCAGATTCTTAAAGTATCCAAGCTTACCGTCTATGATCTGATCAAGAAAGGCGATCTGCCCTCCTACCGTGTCGGCAAGCAGATGCGGGTAGACGCATCCGATCTTGAAGCCTATAAACTTAAAACAAAAAACGCGGGAAAAGGAACGGAATTTTCTGCACCCATACATCCTATCGCACAGTCCGCGACTAGCTTTCCCGTTGGAAGCAGCCGCCCGATTGTCATTACCGGTCAAGATGTCAGTCTTGATCTTCTTGCGAAGCATATGGAAAAACATATACCAGGCATCCGTCCCTTACGCTCGTATGTCGGCAGTCTGGACAGCCTGATTTCCATGTATAAAGGAGAGTCAGATATTGTAAGCACTCATCTGCTGGATGGCGATTCGGGCGAATACAACCTGCCCTACATCCGAAGATTACTGATTGGCTCCTCCTATAAAGTAATTCATTTGCTAAAGCGCCGCGCAGGCTTGTATGTCGCCAATGGAAATCCGCTTCAGCTTGGCAGCTGGGCCGATCTTGGACGACCTGGCCTCCGGTTCGTAAACCGGGAGAAAGGCTCCGGCGCCCGGGTTCTGCTCGATGAACAGCTGCGGCTGCACGGAATTAAGTCAGATGAACTTTCCGGCTATAAATATGAGGAAAGCAATCATATCGGGGTTGCCGGGAAGGTTGCTTCGGGGGAAGCCGATGTTGGGGTTGGCATTGAAAAAGCCGCCACTATCGTGGGCAATGTGGACTTTGTTCCGCTCATTCAAGAGCAATATGATTTGGTGCTGCTGAAGAAGCCGGAGAATATGGCATGGATTGCAGCCGTCCAGGGCATTATCAACTCCCCTGCTTTCCAGAACGAGCTTAGCTCCGTATCAGGGTATGATTTGTCTTTGACGGGGCAGGTTTTGTTCGAAACATGAGGGGGCGGAGGTTAAAAGGGCAAACTGCGTATTTTGAATGTTCTTCCGATCGCCGTTGCTCATGGATTCCTTCAATTAAATTTTCTGGTTGGACTCCACGAGCAAAAACGAACGTTAGCACTTCTCCAGAAACATTCAAAACACTTCGTTTGCTTTTAACCTTTTAGAGGGATAAGAAGAAGCGGCTGTGCAGGATTACTACTGCACAGCCGCTTTTTTTAGTTAGAAATATCTTCTTTTGTGATTGCAAATAAGAAATGGTCTTCCCATTGACCGTTTATTTTTAGGTAACGCTGGGCCAGGCCTTCTTGCCTGAAGCCTGCTTTTTGGAGTACGCGGATGGAACGCTCATTTCTAGGCATTACGCCTGCCTGAATGCGATGCAATTGAAGTTCATTAAATGCCTTGCCTACAACAGCCGATACCGCTGCTGTCGCATAACCTCGGCCGTTATGAGCTTGATCGATAAAGTATCCCATATACGCATTCCGGAACACTCCCCAAGATACGCTTGTTAGGGCAATCCGGCCAATCAGCTCATCCGATTCCGTCAGGAATATTCCGTAAAAATAAGCCTGTCCCTGCTGTGCGGCGGAAATTCCGTTAGCGATTTCCTTCCCCTGCTCCTCCAGCGTGTAATGCTTCTCATCACGAATGGGCTCAAAAGGCTGGAAGAAAGCACGATTCCTCAGCTTCAGCTCAAGCAATGGCATTGTGTCGCCGAGCTCAAGCATCCGCATATAAATCCCGTTGTTACTCATTTCCGCTATTCCTTCGACCTTTCTACTTTATGGACGAATTTCTCCATTAGTTGCTGCAGCACCTGCAAGGTAGCAAAGTCCGTTAACCGCCCGTCATCGTCAAACTTCATATGCGCCCCGGCAAGCTTCAGCTCCGGACGGTTCACCGGATCCATATCAAGCGCAAAGATCAGCTGGCGCAAGTTTGTTTGCGCGCGTGCCGTGCCGCTTGGGCCGGATGTAGCACCCATAACGGCGACCGGCTTCGTCGCAAGCGGCGCGCCGATATTTTTCCGGGATACCCAATCTAGCGCGTTTTTGAGAACGCCGGTAATTAGACCGTTATATTCGGGAGTACTGATCAAAAAGCCGTCTGCGGAGCTGCAAAGCTCGGCGAACTGCTTGACGGATTCCGGCAGATCCTCCTCAAGATCCTGGTTATAGAGCGGCAGGTCGCCGAGGTCGGCGTAAGTGTATGTATAGTTTTCAGGTAAAAACACCGCCGCATTTTTTAACAACGTTTTGTTCAGGGAACCCCTGCGCAAGCTGCCAGTCAGGCCAACAATATGATAGGATTGCGTCATGACGTACATCTCTCCTTCAATCTTAAAGTATACTGTGCAAAATACAGCACAACTTTAAGATTAACCGATTTCATCTTCTTCGTACATAGCGGCTTCGCGGTCCCGGATATGCCGCCGCAGATTGGAAGCCAGCTCCCGGTCGATGGTTCCTTTCTCGTACAAGGTTTGAACTTCATCCCTTTCGGCCTGGATCGCAATCCAGTGCAGCTCTTTTCGCGCTTCATTAAAGTCTTGGGTCTTATTCCTCGAATGGATCGGCATCGCCTTCATCCTTTTAATAATCTGATGATAATACGCCGTTACGCATTCCGTCGGATCGTCTTTTGTATCGGGCTGGCACCTGGCATCCATCTCTTCAAGGACCGCCTCGGAGCATTGCAGTCTAAGTCCGCGAAGCGTTGCAATATCGGCCTCGGAGAACGCTAGTTTTCGGCCTGCGCTTGTGAAGTTCGCTTTCACTTTGCTCCATATTCCCTTCAATACCATACGCCATAGATGGAGCCGATTAGCCAAGATAAGCTCGATCTGATCCAGCATTTTATAGTAGAAATTCGCATGCTTCTCGCTGATGCTGCCCTTCTCCAGCTGCTCGTTCACATATTTCCTCTCGATATCGAGCGCCACAATCCGCATTTCCAGTTCCTGCTGACGGCGGCGGGGCAGCGGTCTGTTCTGGTTCTCGCGCATCTCCAGCTCCAGGATCATCCTGCGGTACTCGGCAATGACGGACTCGATCGCCTCTTCGTTCGCCTCATGGGTTACGCGTTCCAAATGACGGATAGCCGCACCCATCACTTTCATTTGCCATTCCCTCTCCTCATGGGCCTTCTCGGATTCGTCCGCGAGAATCCTTTTTTTCGCAATGAGTGGCAGCAGAATGCTGGCCAACAAAAGCGACAACAGAATAATAAAGGCGGCAAGAAAAATAATTAAATCTCTTTGAGGGAACGGATCGCTGTTGTTCAGCACTAGCGGAATCGAAAAAGCACCGGCAAGCGTAACGGCTCCCCGTACACCGGAAACCGTCGTCAGAACGATGACTTTGAGACTGAGCTTATCTTTGCCAAACCAGGTGAACAGAAAGGTCCAGACGAATCGAAGCACAAGCAGCAGCACAAAAATAACGATCGCGTAACCGATGACGACCCCGTTATTAAAATTGGGATCCTTAAAGATCACCGAGGTAACCTGCGGGATTTGAAGCCCTAAAATAACAAAAACAAGCCCGTTCAAAATAAACAGGATAACCGACCACGTATTTACCGATACAGCCTTCATCCTTGGCATGCTGTGATCAACCCGGTCATCCTCGATGGCATGGACAATCCCGCCCGCAACCGCCGCAAGGATACCGGATACGCCCAGCTCCTCCGCGATAAGATAAAGCAGAAACGGCGTAACGAGCTGCAGCAGCATATGCATCGTCTCGTCTTCCAGTCCTGCCCTTCTAAGCAGCTGCCGGATTCCGATAATGAGAAAAGCAAGCACTGCCCCAATCAGCAGACCGCCAACGGCAATCACAATAAAGCTGAACGTTGCTTTGTGCAGCGAGAATACTCCCGTCATCGCTGCTGCGATGGCGAATTTGAACGCAACAAGACCGGAGGCATCGTTCATCAAAGCTTCGCCTTCCAATAAACGCATCAAGCTTTTGGGCAGCTGAATCCGTCCGGCCAACGCGCCTACGGCAACCGCATCCGTTGGAGACAAAATAGCCGCAAGACCGAAAGCTGCAGCAATAGGAATTGTCGGTATCATCCAATGAATCGTATACCCGACTACAACAACCGTTGCGAACACCAGCCCTACGGACAGCAGCAATATGGGAGCGCGCAGCCTCCACAGCTCATCGCGCGGAGTGTTTCTACCGTCGTTGTACAATAGCGGAGCGATGAACAGGATAAAGAATAGTTCCGGCTCCAGATGCAGATGAAACCCAATCGGAATAACGGCAATAACGGCTCCTAGCGCTATCTGGATAAGCGGAACCGGAACGAATGGAATAAAGCGATAAATGACATTGGACACGCCAATGAGGACAAGCATGACCAGTACGATAATAAAAATTTCCAAGCGGGTTCCTCCTTCCATTTCTATTACAAAAGGGACCAGCCGCTTATCGCGATCGATCCCTTCCTTTCTTTCTTCTACCTGCCCATGTCCGTCAGCCCGGGAGCTCAAGCACCAGATTGTCCAGAAGATCGGCAATCAAATTACCATGATTGTAAACATAATTGCCAAGCCATGGATTGCCTCCTGCATCAACTGGCAACGAGCTTTGCGCTCCAACTATGTAATGATGCGGATTGGCATGCTTAACCGATTCGTCGAGCGGAGCATGATCTATTCCAGCATTACCCGGAATTTCCTCTCCTGAACCAGTCAAGAGTTGATTAATCGTTGTCGGGTGAAACCACCTTAAGTTGGCTCAAGCGCTAATAGCATGTGTATCAGGAGAGTATTTCATTCGATGGTAATGATTTGCCGGGGAATAGGACAAATTACGATCAATCATGAAAGCGAGGGATTCCCGTGCACGAACATGAAGATATGTCCTATGGCGAGGATTATCATTATCTCCCCTTTACTTCAATTAAAAGCGGAGCGGGCCAAGAGGTTCTTCCCGACTTGCATTGTCTGACCGTCCAGATCGTAAATGTCTGTTTTATAGGTATGCCCGGGCAAAAAAACTGGGTTCTCGTCGATGCCGGCATGCCGCATGCGGCCGATACCATTATCGGGGAAGCAGAAGAGCGCTTTGGACCAGGCGCAAGGCCTGAAGCTATCCTTCTTACTCACGGTCACTTCGATCATGTCGGATCGATTGTGGAACTGGTCGAACATTGGAACGTGCCTGTTTATGCCCATCCGTATGAGCTGCCCTACCTCACGGGCCAACGCAATTACCCGGATCCTGACCCTTCTGTGGATAGCGGACTGGTAGCGAAGCTCTCCCCCTTGTTTCCTGTAGATGCGATCAACCTGGGTCATCATCTAACGACCCTGCCGGAAGACGGCTCGGTTCCCCATCTTGCGGGGTGGCGTTGGCTCCATACGCCTGGTCATTCACCCGGACATGTATCTTTCTTCCGGGACAGCGACCGAACCTTACTAGCCGGAGATGTTTTCGTAACCGTCAAGCAAGAATCGCTGTGGAGCGTCATTACGCAAGATGTTGAATTAAACGGTCCACCCCGTTATTTAACGACGGACTGGAAGGCGGCTGCCGAATCGGTCCGCAAGCTGGCGGCTTTAAAGCCAGCCTTTGCCGTCACTGGGCACGGGATGCCGATAAAGGGAGACTTGCTCGCGAGCGGCCTGGATAATCTGACCCGCAATTTCGATATCCTTGCAGTTCCGCAGCATGGGAAATATGTTCAATAACAGAAAGAAACCGTGGACCTGAGGTCCACGGTTTCTTTCTGTTATTGAAGGCTTAATCCAGCAACACCTTATCCCCTTGCTTGATTGTTCCGGTCTTGACGACAGAAGCATATACGCCAAAATGCAAATTAAACTCTTCATTCACTTTTCGCAGCAAAGTCGGGTCCTTTACCTGGGTATCCGGATTCATCGTAATGAGCACGCAGCGCTGGCAGTAGCTGTCCACCTGCAGCTGCACCTCTCCAATCGTCAGCCTGCGGCCGATCCAATCTCCTTCGGTAAACGAATCATCTGCGACCTTAACTACGAAGTTGGCACGGAAACGACGCTCGTCAAGCTCCTTGCCCCAGGTCTGCTGAAGCTTGTTCAAGGAGCTGTCCGTAATGATCAGAATACTCGCTCCGTCCACGGAAAGCAGCTGCGGATGCTCGGGATGCGCTTCTTTCATGGCCGACATCGTCAGCCTTGTATTCGTCTGGCTTTGGATCTCTCCCAGCAACCGTTCATCCCAGCCGTACTCTGATCCGTCTGGTCCCGTAATCCGGATTCCCCCTTCTTGGAACGTCGCCTTATAGTTCAATAGATTGGGAATGTTCCTTGCCGTTATGTATTTATACCAATCCTTTTTCGTCTCATCGTAAAAGGTGACAAACCTGTCTCCGAGCATGCCGTACTCTTCGATAAAGCAATCCTCAAGCTTCTCACCTGCAAACGATTTCACCGGATATCGGTATATTTCTTGAATTTCGCCGATCTGCACGTTCGAATGCCCCTTTGTCTTAACATTGTAGATTCAAAATAGAAGTCTTTATCTTAGTTGCTCAAGCAATTCAACAAGGCGCATATACTGCCATTCCCGCTCCTGATCGGCGATCAGCTTGGCTTGCGCTTTATCCGCCAGATCGCGGATGGCCGTAGCCGCATAAGACGCCGCATGTACCGCGTGACTGGCAACATGGGCAGTTGCGGCAGCGTGTCCGGCTGCCCGTGCGGCGCGGGATGCTGCGCTGCTCGCGGCAATGACATCGCGCGCAGCGGTATGCGCGGCAGTAGCCGCTTTGCGTGCAGAGGACATCGGAAGCTCGCCGCGCGACCAGGCGCGGGCTGCAAGAATAGCCTCCTGCATCCGGTTATCCTCGGTGAGGATAATTTCGAAGCATGGACGGGCTCGATCGGCACAATCCGCCGCCCATAAAGCCAGGACGCGATGATCGACTTGTTTGACCAGGTCTGCGATACGTCTGTCCGGACCAATTAGCCCCCTCATATTCTGCTCACCTGTCGACTATCACTTTGTTCCATCGTTCTTCGATCTCCTTTATTTGTCGTAAATGATGACGGGTATGCATCTCAATCAGATCATGCCACTCTCTGGCATTCAACCAGCCGAATCCGCCATGTCTCACTTTATATAAGGGATGTATGGCGGCAATCCGCAAATCCCAGGCTTTCATGTTCTCTATTAATTGATTCAAATCACGAAGATGATCTTCTTTATTTTTCGAGTCGTTTGGACTGTACTCCATGCCTTCCGGCAGTTTGATCTTAACCGGCGGGAAAGCGCCCTCCTCGAACAATCTCTCCCCTGCTAACGTTTTGCCGAGCGGCTGCTCACTGCAGGACTCTTCGCATTGCCTGATATTGTCCAGATATTCGAGAGCAACATCAACGATATGCGAATAGACCTGACCGAGGGACCAGGCTCCGGGCTTTATCCGGTAACGTAATTGTTCTATTGTATACTGATCAAGCCTTTCCGTATAAGTATAAATAACTTCCAGACCTCTCATTAGTCACCTCATTATGCATGCCCTACCTACATTATATACCGTTCGCCTGAGATAATCATCTCTATGACCTGTTCAATAGAGCGGCTGTTGTTATTTACAATATGCCGTTCCTCCACGCCCGATTCAAGGAATTCGTTCATTAATATTAAGCAGCGTTCTCCCATCCGATTCTCGGGAAGCCGTGTTTGATCCCGGGTAAGCAGCGTTTCCAGATCCGTCCATAGCACTACATAGGAAACGTTCGCCAAGGTCCCTCTCAGCTGTTCCTTCAACCATAACGCTTCATTCGGAAAAGTCACATAGTCGATAACGACATCAATACCTTGAGCAAGAAAGTTGCGAGTCAAAGCCAATAGGTTTGTCCAAATAAGCGCAAGTTCTTCTTTGCTCTCCCAAGGCTTATGCCTACCTTTTACATGCAGATGGCTAATATAGTCACCGGAAATATACGCAGAATTCGAGAAGCGTTGCACAAGCTGCTTCGATGTCGTGGACTTCCCTACTCCTGCCGGACCGGAAATAATATAAACATGATTCATGACGAGTCTCCCCTCCCGGAAAAAGAAAACGCACTTTCCATCAAGGATAAGTGCGTCTGTCTTCTTAAATTATAATAGTTGGCTATTCTTGGAGTCAAACGAGCTAAAGTGCTGCTTCAGCCTTCGCTTCAGCCATGGCGGTAATCGCTTTTCTCCAGCCTCCATAGGCAGTAATGTCCTCGGCATCAACCGTTCCGTAAGCCTCGCAGATAAAGCCTGGTACGATGCTGCCATCTGCGAGCTCAACTTTGCCAATCCCAAGCGGCGCCGGAATAGCAGCGGTAAAGGCTCCAAATGTGGCAATCGGCATCTCCCATACTTCTACTTCAATGGACGCCCCGCCTTGCGCCAGCTTCAGAAGTCCCGGTTTTGGAGGGACCGTCTGCAGCTTCATCAGCTTATATGACGGTGACGTCCGGTCCTCGCGGACAAAAACTGCCCCATGCTCCAGCATCTGGCGTTCGAGCGGCAGACCTCTCATATGAAGGCCGCATACGGCTACAAGCGTAGAAGGCTGTGGTTCTTGCGCCGTACGAATGATCTCGGCTAGCTGAAATAGCATGCCTTCCTCGCCTGACCCGGCAAACAGCGTTATGCCAAACGGCAATTCCGAAGCCGCAGCGCCGAATGGAACGGCAAGAGCGCTCAGATCGAGCAGGTTGCAGTGGTTCGTATACAGCCCCATCGCGCTATTCGTGCCGATCGGGTCAGCCGCCACTTGTCCACGCGTCCACGTCCCGCCTGCTGTCGGCATGACGAGCACCGCGTCTTGAAACAGCTTTTTGGCTTCAAGCTTATAACTTTGCAGCTTGTGAAAGGCGGTAAACACGGATGCCGCGTCAAATTCCGGCTTGGTCGCGCCGCGGAGTACCTTCTCCGTTACCGGGAACGTAACACCCGGATGGGCTTCAATAAAACTCCCCAGCGCCGACCAGCGCTCGGCCACCCACGGACCTTCATATAATAAGGCGGCCGCAGCTTGGAATAACTGAATATCTACGTATTCAACGGGGAGCTTTAGAGCCTTCAGCTTGTTTACGGATTTGTCCCAAGCCAAGCGGTACGAATCGGCAAACGGACCATAGAAGGTCAAAGGCCCATCCGGAAGAAGCAGCTTTGCGGGAAGCTTGCGTTCGCCAACCGTTATCTCCTTCGACCAAGGATCATCCGGCTGAATACCGCGGACCACCTGGTCAACCAGCTCCGCATCTTCGAGTGTATGGGCAAATACCGTCACGCAATCCAGACTCTCGCAAGCCGGAACAACTCCTTTGCTCGGCCATGCGCCAACGCTTGGTTTTAGGCCAACCAGATTGTTGAGAGCGGCAGGTACCCTGCCGGAACCGGCCGTATCCGTGCCGAGGGAAAATACCGCTTGCCCCAAGGCGACCGCCACGGCCGAGCCGGAGCTGGAGCCGCCGCTGATAAGCTCCGGGCGCAGCGCATTATGCGTATCGCCGTAAGGGCTTCTGGTCCCGACCAGTCCGGTTGCGAACTGGTCGAGATTGGTTTTGCCGACAGGGATTGCGCCGGCATGGATAAGACGTTCCACGACCGCTGCATGCTCCGAAGGCAGATACGAGTATTCCTCGCAGCCGGCCGTTGTGGGCATGCCGGCAACGTCGATGTTATCTTTTACCGCAAACGGGATCCCCCACAGCGGCAGCAACGTACGGTCCAGCTCATTCAACCGGTCCAGGCAGCGCTGGATGTATGCCAGCGACGGCGGCGTGATCCAAATATGTTTTTCTCGATCGGCTTCGGCACGTTCAATAATGGAATGAATAACTTCCGATGGCGTAAGCGTACCTTTCGTGTATTGCTCGCGAAGCCAGGAAATAGTCATTATCGATTGAAATTCGCTCATATGCGGGTCAGCTCTCTTTCCGCTAGTTTCGAAATGCCAACAATTAATTGGCCGGCATTAACGCCGTCACCCGGCTTGACATGCACGGAATGAATGATGCCGTCAAACGGAGCATTTTGCGAGAACTCCATTTTCATCGATTCTACGATAATAAGCGTATCGCCTTTCTTGATGGAATCGCCCGGATTGACAAGCACCTTCCATACGCTGCCCGGCATGGAGCATTTCATGGCATCCACGTCAGAAGGCAGCTCTTCGTCGCTGACCGGCTTCGCGGAATCCTGCTCCGACACGTACTCGGCAAGTCCAAGCTCCTTCCAGCGCTCTCTTTCTTCATTAAAGGCTAACTGCTGCTGGCTTCGGAACTTATCCGCGCTCTCCTCGATGGAATCCAGGAATTGCAGATACTCGCCAAGGTCAAACGTTGTTTCCGTAATATCCGCCTCGAACCTGCCGCGCGGGAAATCCTCCCTCAACTGCAACAGCTCCTCAGCCGTAACCGGATAGAATTGAATCTGATCGAAGAAACGGAGCAGCCACGGCTTGCCGGATTTAAAGCTTTCCGTCGAACGCAGCTTGTTCCACATTTGAATCGTGCGGCCAACAAACTGGTAGCCGCCGGGCCCTTCCATGCCGTATACGCACATATAAGCTCCGCCGATACCAACGGCATTCTCCGGTGTCCATGTGCGGGCAGGATTGTACTTCGTTGTCACAAGCCGGTGACGCGGATCGATTGGCGTAGCAAGCGGGGCGCCAAGATAGACATCGCCAAGACCAAGCACCAAGTAACTGGCGTCAAATACAATGCGCTGAACATCGTCAATACTGTCAAGGCCGTTCACGCGGCGGATAAACTCCAGGTTGCTCGGGCACCAAGGCGCATCCGGACGAACATTTTGCTGGTAGCGGTCAATCGCAAGCTGCGTAGCCGGATCATCCCATGATAACGGAAGACGGACAATGCGGGACGGAACACGGATCGATTCGAGCGGCGGCAGGCTGCTGTCAATGGCAAGCAGCTGTTTGGCCGCTTCGCGGACGCTCATCCGCGCGGCGTCAATATGCACCTGCACCGAACGGACGCCCGGCGTTAGATCTAGCACCGGAATAATGCCATTGTCACGAATAGCTTCTATAAGAGCATGCACCTGGAAGCGAAGCAGAAGATCCAGCTCCAGGGAGCCATATTCGACAAGAAGATTCTCGTCGCCGCTGCAGCGGATGGTAATCGGGAACTTGCGCCCTGCCTCCTCGCGGTACAGAACCGGATACTCAGGCGAAAAGGCTGCATGTACCGACGGCAATCGGCCAGCTTGAAGCTCATTGGCATCACCTTGCTCAATCGCATCCAGCAGTTCCTCCTGCTGCTTGCGAAGCTCTTCGGCTTCTTCCAGCGTTACGAGCTGGAAGCGTACTTTATCGCCGGGATGGAGCTGTCCCAGCTTCCAGAACTCGGCGGATGCCGTCGTTACCGGGCAGACGAAGCCGCCAAGGCTAGGACCGTCCGGGCCAAGCAGGATCGGCATATCGCCGGTCAAGTCAAGCGTTCCGACCGCATAGGCATTATCGTGAATGTTGGATGGATGAAGCCCCGCTTCCCCTCCGTCTTCTCTCTCCCACAGCGGAGCCGGACCAATTAGGCGCACTCCGGTTCTCGAGCTGTTGAAGTGGACCTCAAAGCTTGTATTCGCAAGCTGTTCCAAATATTCAGGCTTCAAAAACTCGCTTGTGCAATGCGGCCCCGGAATAACGCCAATCGTCCACTCGCGGGAAATAGCCGGCCGCAGCTTCGTCGGAAGCGGCTCCTTCACTACGCTCTCAGCCGTTCCTTGTTGGCGGTTCACGCCAAGAACATCCCCGGTTCGCAGCGCGCGTCCGCCATGACCGCCAAAGCCTCCAAGCGTAAACGTTGCCGCACTGCCCAGAATAAGCGGCATATCAAATCCGCCTTCGATTAAGAGGTACGTGCGCAGACCCTCCTCCGACTCTCCGAAGCTGAGCACTTGTCCGCGTTCCGCTCTTACCGGCGTGTACATCGGAACAGCAGCATCATCCAGAGCCGGCTTCATATCTGCGCCTGTTACGCAGAACAGCATGCTCTCGCGGAATTTATAAGAGCCGCCGCGCAGCGTCAGTTCAAGACCGCTCGCCTCATCGGCATTGCCAAGCAGCTTATTGCCAATCCGGAAAGCGAGCGGATCCATCGGTCCGCATGGCGGCACGCCTACATCCCAATGGCCAACCCGGCCCGGGAAGTCCTGAACCGTCGTCTGAATGCCGCCGTCAAGCACTTCAAGCGCGGATTCCGTTGGGGCAAAACCGTTTAACAGCTGCGTGTATACATCGCCTGCAGCGAATTGGTTCTCGTCAAGCAGCGATTGAACATACTGCAGATTGGTCGTAATGCCATAGAAGCGCGTCTCATTTAAAGCCTGCTTCAGCTTGGCAATGGCATCCTCACGGTTCTCGCCATGCACAATGACTTTAGCGAGCATTGGATCATACAGCGTTGTTACCGTAATGCCGTCGCGAACCCAAGTTTCCGTACGAGCTTCGCCGGAAAATAACGCCTGATCGAGCTGACCTGCGCTTGGACGGAATCCTTGCAGGCAATCCTCCGCATAGATGCGGGCCTGAATACTATGGCCCTTGGACACCGGAACAAGAGCTTCCAGCCCATTCAGTTCTCCCGCTGCTTCCTTCACCATCCATTCTACGAGATCAAGACCTAGCACTTCCTCCGTTACGCCATGCTCAACCTGCAGGCGGGTATTTACCTCAAGGAAGTAGAATTTGCAGCTGGATGGATCGTACAGGAACTCAACCGTCCCTGCGCTGCGGTAACCCGCCTCTGCCGCAAGACGTTTCGCGCAAGCGAGAATTTCAGACCGCACGTCTTCCGGGAATTGCGGTGCCGGGCTTTCTTCGACAACCTTCTGGTTGCGGCGCTGCACCGAGCAGTCCCGTTCGCCGAGGGCTACAACCTCGCCATAACCGTTACCGAAAATCTGCACTTCCACATGCCGCGCTTTCGCAATATACTTCTCCAGGAACATGCCGCCATTCTTAAAGTTTGCTTCCGCCAGATGACGCACGCTATCGAAGGCAGCGCGCAGCGCTTCTTCATCGGCGCACACACGCATGCCGATTCCCCCGCCGCCGGCCGTGCTTTTCAGAATAACGGGATAACCGATCTCGGCAGCGTGAGCAACCGCTTCATCCAGCTCGGTCAGAAGAGGAGTACCCGGCAGGAGCGGAACATTGGCCTTCTCGGCCAGCTCGCGGGCGGAATGCTTAAGGCCAAAGGCCTCCATCTGCTCGGGAGTAGGTCCAATAAAGACAATGCCGTTCTCGCGGCATGCGCGGGCGAAATCCGCGTTTTCGCTGAGGAAGCCGTAACCGGGATGGATGGCTTGCGCTCCGGTATCTTTGGCAATCTGCAGAATGAGATCCGCGTTCAGGTAGCTTTCCTTTGCCGGTCCTTCCCCTAGAAGCACCGCTTCATCCGCCATATCCACATGCAGGCTGTCTTGGTCGGCTTTCGTATATACGGCAACGGAGGCAATTCCCATTTTGCGAAGGGTTCTTTCAATTCGAACCGCAATAGCTCCCCGGTTGGCAATCAGTACTTTTGTAAACATCGTAATCTCTCCCCTTCTCCCAAGCTGACTAGTCGTTCCAGATCAAGACGCGAATCGGCGTCGGATTATAGGCATTACACGGATTGTTAAGCTGTGGACAATTGCTGATCAGTACGGCAGTCCGTCCGACGGCTTGCATTTCCACGTAAGCTCCCGGCGAGGAGACGCCGTCATCGAATTTCAAGCCGCCTTCCGGCGTAACCGGCACATTCATGAAAAAGTTGACGTTTGGCGCCAAATCGCGCTTGTTGTAAGGCTCGCCGCGTTGTGCCAACTGCAGCATAAACGTATCCCGGCAGTTATGCATGTGCAGCTTCTCGTGGGCGTAACGGACCGTATTGCTCTGCGCGGAACAGGAGCCCCCAACCGTATCATGCCGGCCGCATGTATCCGCAACGATCTTCACCAGCTCTTTGCCCGATTCCGCAAGCAGGACCGAGCCCGTCGTCAGGTAAATGTTCTGCTGATTCGTAATCGTAGCAACCGCGCTGTAATGATCCTCCGGATTATCCGCATCGAAGAACAACGTGTCCGCCGCTTGATTCCCTTCCAGATCCACGATGCGGAGCACTTGACCGGGCTCCAGATCATACATCCAGCCATCCCCTGCAAGTACTACTTCGTTATATATCGCTGCCTCAGGCAAGCGCGTGCTTTCTACCCGGTTAAAGCTTCCCATAGGTGTATCCTCCTAAAATAAATTGCGAAGCAATTTATACTTCGTAAGCGTCAACTTAATGAATTGCGAAGCAATTCACGCTTCGTAAGCATTAACTTTTCGCAATATTCCGTCTATTAAAGCTCCAGCAATTGATAGTAACTCCACGTATTCTCGAATGCTCTGCGATTCTCCGATCTGAAGTTCAAGCAATAATCATCTTCGTTCACCGGTTCGGCTGCCGACACTTCAATGCCAACCGGTACGGCCGGGTATTCCGTTCTTGGATCCAGCGGGTTAGGAGTGTTCGATACAACAATGAGAACATCCATTTCGGTACGGAGCACAACCGATGCGCCAGCCTCGCAATGCCCTAGCTCATAATGCATTTGCCCATCGTCATCCACATAAACCTTGGAGAACAAATTCACAACCGGCGACATATCTCTTAGTCCAAGCCCGTTGCGCGTCAGCTCGACGGCGAAGTTCTCCTGTCCTGACCGGAGCC
The DNA here is from genome assembly GCF_037146255.1 of Paenibacillus sp. MMO-58. Taxonomy (NCBI): domain Bacteria; kingdom Bacillati; phylum Bacillota; class Bacilli; order Caryophanales; family Paenibacillaceae; genus Paenibacillus; species Paenibacillus sp. MMO-58. Next base: position 96,973 of record NZ_JBBCVY010000003.1, on the reverse strand, counting down.
ATTCATTCCGGAGCTCCTGGTAGGTCGTCTTGCCATATTTGCGGTCGGTAAGAGCTCTTGTCGTGTAGCCGCTAATCGTATCATGCCAGCCCAGGTTGTCTTCCACGATGCTTGCAAGCACTCTTCCGTTATCGCTCATAAGCGTATGTCCTCTCGTCAAATGAGCCGTATATTGTGCCTTGAGCGAATCCGGCATGTTGTAGCGCTCCGTCAAATCCTTTGCGTTAAAAAGCATAATCGACAGGTTCGCGCCAGCTTCCAGAGCCGTAAAACGAATCAGCTTGCCTTTGCTTACCGCACCAGACCATTTCTCCCCTGCGCGAATCGATGTCTTCCAGATGCTGCTCATCGTTATGTCCCCCTTTGAATAAAAAAAGCCCGGGAGAATGATCTCCCAGGCTTTTGTCCTTCCGTGTCATATGGCTGGCTGCTTCGATGAGCTTCCGCCATACGCCGTCTCTCGGACCAGCCTTGACGTTACCCGTCAACGGAACCCTAGACAGCTTTTTCGCTCCGGCAATTCCGGAGCTTATTCAGATGTAATGATTGCTAACATAGCCCAAGTATAAGTGGATTGATTTTCCGTGTCAATATACATTACATAAAAATTATTTGAATTCCGTTTCGATCGCTGGCGATGCAGGGAAAATGGGTGCTGACGGCGTTCCCTGCGCCGCGCGCAGCTTTCTAGTGCGGAACAGGTAATAAGTAACGCCAAAAACGAGCCAAATGCAGCCAAGAAGGAGCGCTTGAGAGTCAAGCAGCGTGATCAGCCAAATAATAAACGACGCTCCGATCAGTGGGAAAATCAAATATTGGAACGTTTGCTTGAGCGAACGCTGTTTGCGTTTAATAAAGCATTCTACAATGACAGAAATGTTAACAAAGGCAAACGAGGTTAGAGCACCAAAGCTTACGAATTTGACGGCCATATCCAGACTGATGACAAGTGCAAGCAGCGAAATGATGGATACAAGCACGATATTATTAACTGGCGTGCGGTATTTGGGATGCAGGGCGCCAAAAAACTTTTTCGGCAGAATCGAGTCGCGGCCGAGCACGTACATCAAACGGGATACGCTCGTCACGGAAGTCAGCCCTTGCGTGAAGATGGCAAATATCAAGACGGTCGTAAAAATGGCCCCTAACGCCGCCCCGCCCGCAAGCTTCATCAGCTCAAAGCCTGCTGCATCCAAATTATTAAAGGTCAGGTTAGGATATCTCACCTGAATCAGGACGGATGTTGTAATGTAAAGGATACTCGCAATCAGAATGATGAGCATAATCGCTCTTGGGATCGTCTTTTTCGCGTCGATCGTTTCCTCAGACAGGGTCGATACGGTATCAAAGCCAAGGAAAGAGAAGCAGATCAGCGAAGCGCCCGCAAGCAGCGTCGACAATCCGGCATCCATGTGGGTGAATGGCAGAACGACGTCATGCACGCCAGACAAGCCTTTCATCAGGTATCCGCAGAACAAGGCGATAAAAATGATCTGGAAGAGAACAAACAGCTTGCTTAAGCTGGCGGAGAATTTAATGCCCGCGATGTTGACGACTGCCAGAATAATATTCAGCAGAATGATCCACACATAGGCAGGAACCGCAGGGAATTGGGCATTCAGATAAATGCCGAAGGTCAGGCAGGCAATAATCGGGGAGAACAAGTAATCGAGCAGAATCGCCCATCCTACCGTAAAGCCGGGAATAGGATGCAACGATTTCTTAACATACGTATAAGAGGAGCCTGAACCCGGGAAGATCTTGGCCATAATGCTGTAGCTGTATGCCGTAAAGAAGATGGCAACAATGGAGAGCGAGTACGCTTCCGTAATCATTCCCTTCGAAGCGTCATAAGCGATTCCGAATACCGAGAAGTAAATCATTGGCGTCATCCAGGCTAAACCAAGCGCAACGACCTGAACAAGCGTAAGTGATTGGCGCAGCGTAATTTCTTGTTTCATCTCCATACTCCTCCCTATCTCTGGACAATCAAGGCGAAACGGCTTTGCCGTCCTTAAGCGGCAGAACGCGTTTCGATCCTGGAGAATAAAAAAAGCCGCGGGAAGATATTATTCATATCCTCCCGGGCTTTTCTCCCTCCGTGGACACAGCCTGTTGGCTGTGCGTCCTCTCTCGGACCAGGCCAGCGGAATAGATCGCTGCGGAACCCTAGAGAACAATGGCTATTCAGTTGTTCGCGTAATGTAAGCTTACATTCATCGTTTCAACTTGATGTTATTTAATATAACATGTTAATTTTGTTTTTCAAGCCCCTCTTTCAAATTTATTTGCTATGATGTTCGTTTTGTTCACATTGAAGCGCTTACGCTTACATAAATGCCAAAAAAAGAGGGCCACTCTTCGTTAGAAGAGCCGCCCTCTTTCTGTTTCCTACCACAATAACCGCCAATTCCTATCATCCGAAGCCGTCAGCCGCCCTTTCGACCGGATATACCCTATCGCTAAATCGGCCATATCTTCCGCACCTTCATAGAGAACGGCCTTTCCACGGAACATATCGAAATTTCCGCCGCCGCCAGCACGGTAACTGTTCATAACGACCGAGTATTCAGCAGTCATGCTCAGTTCCTCGCCATTTCGGGTTAGCCTAGTAACGCGTTTGCCAACAGGTAATGAGAGATCAATGTCATATTCAATTCCTGCCCACATGTCATAATTGTAATGCTGGGCTTTAGGTTGAAGATAAGCCTCGCTGATGCCTGGTTTTCCATCCGCGCCAAGCTCGAAATAAGCCGCGGATTGTTCAAGCGCCATGCGGATATCCTCCCCGGTTAACCGAAGAACCGTTAACGTGTTTGGGTATACGAAAGCCGACAGCACATCCCTTACCGTAATGACGGATCCAAAGCCCTTGGACTCTTCGCTAAGCAAAGCCGCAGCGGAGATTTCCGCCCCAGTCGACTCAAGCTGTACCTGATGTATAAATTGCACAAAAGGATGCGGTGCCCTGCGGCATTCAAATGGATCGCGTACGGCCAAATCCCCTTCCGTAGTACCAATGGGCAGGTCCAGCCACTCTTGCGTCTTTTTCTCCATATCTCCGGTAAGGGCTTCTACCTCCCTATCCGCAGCCGTGTCCGCTTCCGGCTTAAGCAGCCGGGCAGCCTTGGAAACAATTCGCCAGCCGTCCTCGCTATGCTCAAACTCAATCGTAAGTTGCCCCAAGGCTTGTCCATTGCTTCCCGTCTGCACGACGAGCACCCCGTTCAGCTCCTCCGCGATCAAGCGATGCTGATGGCCGGTGATCAGTACATCAATACCGGGCACCTCCGTACAAATGGCGTAAGCCTGGTTTTCTCCGGTTAACCGCTCGGTGGCCTGTCCATTGCCCAGATCGCGTTCAAATCCTCCATGATAGCTGACAATAAGAAGATCCGGATGCTCATGCTCCCGAATGTAGGCCGCCCATGCTTTGACGGTTTCAAGAGCATCGCGGAATTCCACCCCTTCGATATGGCTTGCCTTCTCCCATTGAGGAATATAATGCGTCGTAGCCCCAAGGATGACCACTTTCAGCTTGTCCTCTATCCGCTTCACTATATACGGCCGTCCCAATGCCGGTTCTCCCGACTCCTTAAATAGAATGCTGGAGGATATCCATGGGAAACGAGAAGCCTCCACAGCACGCTTCAGCGTCTCGAATCCATAATTAAACTCGTGATTCCCCGGTACGGCCGCATCATATTGCAGGTTGTTCATCACTTCTATGCACGGATGAATTCCGGAAGCATGCGCTGCCGCATACGCGGCAAATGGCGATCCCTGCAGCATATCCCCATTATCGATAAGCAGCAGATTGGGAAACTGTATCTTCTCTTCTTTAATAAGCGTAGCCAGCTTGGCAAGTCCGGAAGGAATCTCTTCTCTTGTCCGGTAATCCACCGGTTGAATATAGCCGTGAATATCGCTGGTAACCAGAATGACGCAACTCAATTTCTCTCTTTCCACTGTCAGGTCTTCCTCTCCTTTCAATAAGCGCTATTGTAACAGAGCCCTATTCGGCAAGATATGTCTTTATGCGTATTTACAAATAATTATCTCTGCTTTGACCTACCGTTAATAGTGATTACCTATAGTAGACGAGTATTAAAAATATAGAAACTTTTGGAGGGTTTTGGAAGTGAAGAAACTGCATCTGATCGTCTTACCACTGTTACTGCTCGCTTTACTGGTTAGCGCCTGCGGTAACAACAGCAACTCGAACGCAAGCAACAATGCTGCGAACTCTGCAAGCCCGGCAAACGAAGCTTCAACCGAGCCGTCCATAGCTCCTACGCCAGAAGAAAGCAAAGCTCCGGAAGGTTATGTGCCAACTGAACTGACTGTCCAATTCGTTCCTTCGCAAAACGCGGATACGCTCGAAGCGAAAGCAAAGCCGCTTGAAAAGCTGCTTAGCGATAAGCTTGGCATTCCGGTAAAAGTAAGCGTATCGACCGACTACAACACGATCATCGAGGCTATGGCTTCGAAAAAAGTAGACGTGGGCTTCCTGCCTCCAACAGCTTACGTGCTGGCAAAAGAAAAAGGCGCAGCTGAAGTTATGCTGCAAGCACAACGCTTTGGCGTAGACGACGCTACCGGCGCTCCTACTACGGAGCTGGTAGACAGCTACAAGTCGATGATTATCGTGAAGAAAGATTCGCCAATCAAAACGGTTGCGGATCTGAAAGGCAAAAAGATCGCTTATCAAAACGTTACTTCCTCTGCAGGATTTGTATGGCCGGCTGCTGCGCTGATGGATGCAGGTCTTGACCCGCTGAAGGACGTTCAACCGGTTACCGTAAAAGGCCATGACCAAGGCGTTCTCGCCGTTCTGAACGGCGACGTGGATGCAGCTGCTATTTTCCAGGATGCACGCACGCTTGTATCGAAGGACTATCCGAAAGTATTTGAAGATACCCGCGTCCTTACTTTTACGGAACCAATTCCTAACGATACCATCAGCGTTCGGTCGGACATGAATGCGGATTGGGTCGCTAAAATTCAGCAAGCTTTCATCGATATCGGTACTGACCCGGAAGGTCACCAAATTATTTTCGACGTATACTCGCACCAAGGTTATGTAAAATCGGATGACAGCGTATTTGACATCGTACGCCAATACAACGAAAAAGTAAAAACCGAGTAGTCTTCCAGTCCTCGTCGACTGACGCCAACTAAGGCATCGGACAAGCCAGTACAACGCCGCCCGCGGCTTGTACTGGCTTGTCCCGTTACCGAAACTTTCTAAAAGGATGGGTTCCCATGATCGAGCTTCGCCAAGTATCGAAAATTTACCCGAACCAGACCAAAGGGTTAAACCATATCGACTTGACCATTCAAGAAGGAGAATTTATCGCGATTGTCGGTTTGTCTGGCGCCGGCAAATCTACCCTCCTCCGCTCCATTAACCGGCTTCATGATATTTCCGAAGGCGATATCCTGATCAACGGTCAATCGATTACAAAAGCAAAAGGCAAAAAGCTTCGATTAATCCGCCGGGATATCGGCATGATTTTCCAAAGCTTTAATCTGGTCAAAAGATCTTCCGTATTGCGCAATGTATTAGCCGGAAGGGTTGGCTATCACTCTACCCTCCGGACCTTAACCGGCCGATTCCCGCAGAAGGATATCGATCTGGCATTTGAAGCGCTTGGCCGGGTTAACATTATGGAAAAAGCGTATTCCCGCGCGGATGAGCTGTCCGGCGGCCAGCAGCAGCGCGTCGCGATTGCCCGCGTTCTGGCTCAGGAAGCAAAAATCATTTTGGCCGATGAGCCCGTCGCTTCCTTGGATCCTCTAACGACCAAACAAGTTATGGACGATTTGAAAAAGATCAATCAGGAGCTTGGCATTACGACGATCGTGAACCTCCATTTTATCGATCTGGCCAGAACGTATGCCACCCGGATTATCGGCCTCCGTGCAGGCGAGGTCGTCTTTGACGGTCCCGTAGCGGAAGCGACGGACGAGCGGTTTGCCGAAATTTATGGCCGCCCGCCCCAGCGGGATGAGCTGCTTGGAGAGGTCGTCGTATGAGTCATCACGTGAATACCAAGCCGGCAACGGCCCAAAAGTCAGCGCGTCCTAAGCCGCCAAGCCGGATCAAGCATTATTTGACCATCGTATTAATTCTTGTTCTGCTCTGGGCAAGCAGCAAACAAACCGAAGCTTCCCTTCCCGAGCTTATTACCGGCATGCCCAATATGTGGGATCTGCTGAAGGAAATGTTCCCGCCGCGTTGGAGCTACTTCGACAACATTGTTCACGGCATGCTGGAAACGATTCGCATGGCACTGATCGGCACAACGATTGGCGCGATATTGTCTATTCCCGTTTCCCTGCTTTGCGCGGCTAATCTGACGCGTTCCCGTTGGCTTTATTATCCGTCCCGATTTCTTCTTAATCTGGTTCGTACGGTACCGGACCTGCTTCTTGCCGCGATCTTCGTGTCCGTCTTTGGTTTGGGTCCCATTCCCGGGATATTGGCTTTGACCGTGTTCTCGGTTGGCCTCATCTCCAAGCTGACCTACGAGCTGATTGAAACAATCGACCACGGACCTCTTGAAGCTTTAACGGCAGCCGGAGGCAACTTTGCGCAAAAAATCGTGTACGGCGTTGTCCCGCAAATCCAGGCGAACTTTATGTCCTTTGTACTCTATACCTTCGAGATTAACGTCCGTGCCGCCGCCGTATTGGGTCTTGTTGGCGCAGGCGGCATCGGTCTTTATTACGAAGCAACGCTTGGCTTCCTGGAGTACGACAAGACAAGCGTCATTATCCTCTTTACGCTTGCGGTAGTTCTTGTCATCGACTATGCCAGCACGAAGCTAAGGGAGAGACTGTTATGAATAACATCATCATTCAAAAGCCGAAAAAAAGTCCCTATCGCTGGCTGATCTATATCGCCCTGCTTGCTGTCTATGTCTGGGCATTCAGCGGCGTACCTTTTACAGGCATTAAAGAAACCGCCGGAACCATTATGAAATCCATCCTGACGGGACTTTTTGAGCCCGATTGGGATTATGTTTATTTGCCGGATGGCGAGGATTTACTGCGGGGATTGCTGGATACGCTGGCTATCTCCGTTCTAGGTACGATTATTTCTGCGGTGGTCAGCTTCCCATTTGCCTTCTGGGCGGCCAGAAATATGAGCAGGTTCCGGACAATCTCGGGATCGGGAAAAGTCGTTCTGAGCTTTGTGCGCACCTTCCCCGAGCTGGTTATGGCCCTCCTCTTTATCAAAGCCGTAGGTCCGGGCTCGTTCGCAGGCGTTCTTGCTCTCGGCATTCATTCCGTCGGCATGCTTAGCAAGCTGTATGCGGAAGAGATCGAGAGTATCGACCGCGGTCCTTCCGAAGCCTTGCTAGCATCCGGCGCCAATCGCTTCCAGCAATTATGGTTTGCCGTGCTTCCGCAAGTGCTGCCAAGCTTTTTGTCCTATACGTTATACCGGTTCGAGATTAACGTCCGTTCAGCGACCATCCTTGGCTTTATCGGAGCTGGCGGAATCGGCACGCCGCTCATCTTTGCTTTAAGCACGCGCCATTGGGACCGGGTCGGAATTATCCTGCTTGGGATTATCGTCATGATCACCGTCATTGACCTTATTTCCGGCGCGATCCGCCGGAAGCTCGTATAATTGGTAAAGGTCAGTTCCATCAGTGGAACTGACCTTTGCTTTTAAACTGGATGGGTAAATCTCATACCCCGGCTTTTGTACCGGAGGGGCAAATACCCAAGCATATCTCCTCCCCTCACATATATTGAAGAATACTCCAGACGTAAGGAGGTGTTGTGAATTATGTCAGGACTTGGCCATGGTTTTAACAGTGTTGGTTCAATTCTTGTGCTGTTCATCTTGCTGGTGATCATCGTCTGCGGTTGCGGATTTGTAGGCGGTTGGGGTGGCGGCTGCGGCGGCGGTTACCCAGGAGTTGGAGGCGTAGGTACAGGTAAAGGTTACTACTAATCCATGCAGCAACTGCCTCCATGCATGCTGATGAATGTAATCCTTTAAATAGATGCAGCTGACAGAAGACCCCTCGGCGTGGTCTTCTGTTTGTTGTGCCTGCCGGTCAATCATACTGACTGGCGCCGCCCCCAATGTCGATCATCCCCTTACCTCTGTACCGGAGGGACAAATGGAATTGGTTAAATGCCTCGGAGGCAAATACCCAAGCACATCCGCTTCCCGCTCATATATTAAAGTATATCCAGACGTAAGGAGGTGTTGTGAATTATGTCAGGACTTGGCCATGGTTTTAACAATGTTGGTTCAATTCTTGTGCTGTTCATCTTGCTGGTGATCATCGTCTGCGGTTGTGGATTTGTAGGCGGTTGGGGTGGCGGCTGCGGCGGCGGTTACCCAGGAGTTGGAGGCGTAGGTACAGGTAAAGGTTACTACTAATTAATAAAGCATCATGCCTCCATGCATGCTGATGAATGTAATTCTTTAAATATATGCAAGCGGACAGAAGGCCCCTATACGGGGTCTTCTGTCCGCTTGCGCCTGGCTTGTCATTCTTCCTATCAGGAGATTCATCCTAGCATGACGATTGCAAATAGTCTCTTATCTACGAGATAGAGGTCCAAGCACTTGCAAACATAGAAGCATAATCTATAGTGTATTCTAAATTACTAGGAGGTTTTATTCTTAATGGCATCTTCCGGTTTCATTCTTGTTCTGTTCATCCTGTTGGTCATTATCGCTTGTAGCTGTGGTATCTTTGGTGGTGGCTGCTCTTCTTACGGCGGATATCGGGATAAAAAAAGCTAAGACAACTGGCTAGCGACTTTCATAAAATAGCGTTGCAGAGAGTTATCCCTGCAACGCTATTTTTCGTTTTTCCTTTCATAATCAGGTTAAAGCAGACGGAGCATTCAAATGATTCTGGAGAAAGGCGTCATTGGCATGACTTATGAGCACCCTTTTTATTTTCCGGATTCCGCATGCATGGCATCGACCGATTTACTCATCAGCTTGAATATAAAATTAGGCGCCATCCGGCTCATCAGCTTGAGCAGATTGCTTTGCCCCGGACGAATTTCAAGCTGATCCTTTTCCATCGCTTTAAGGACATGACTAACAAGCACGGATACTTCCATCGCTGCGCTGCCTTTCATATCATTGGCTTCAAACGCGTCAACCAGCGTTGTTTTCGTGAGCGGCGGAGCAAGCTCAAATACCTGAACCTTCGTATTCTTGAGCTGGACCCTCAAAGAGCGGGTGAAGGAATGAATACCGGCTTTTGTAGCGCCGTACACGGGCGAGATCGCGAAAGGAACAAACGCCAATGCGGATGAGACATTCATGATAGCTGCGGATGGCTGCTTCAGCAAATGGGGCAGGAACTGGTTAACCATTCGGACCGGTCCGCTCAGGTTCGTCTCGATCTCGCGGCTGATGTCGAGAAGATCAACTTCCTTCTGCTGCAGATTGATTTTACGCATCAGGCCTGCATTATTAATAAGCATATTAAGCTCCGGGAATTGAACGATTACGCTGTTATACAATTTCGCGATAGCATCCGGATCCGTAACATCGCACGGGAACGCATGAAGCTTCGGGTATTGTGCTTTCGCCTGCTCGAGCTTGGCCTTATCCCGGCCAGACACGATAACCGTATTGCCGAGGGCAGATAAGCGGTTAGCCAACTCGAGACCGATGCCGGAAGCTCCGCCGGTAATAAGAATGGTATTGGAATGAAGTTTCATTGGTTTAGTCCTTTCGCTTGTGAACTTTATCGGCTGTATTTTACCATCACTAGCCCCGACTTGTCACCAGAATCAGGAATTGCGCCAACAAAACAAAACAGAGGAGCATCATGCCCCTCTGCTTGTCCCTTACTTGATATAATGGTTGCTGACGAGATCGCCTTGGATGGCGTCTGTCGGAATAACGAATTCAGGCAGGCCCATGGAGCCCGGAGCAACCTCATATTTATTAAAGACGATAACCAGCTTGCCTTCCTTGTTAATATAGAAGCTCTGATCCTTTTTGATCGACGAGAACGACTCCTCTATCGGAATATAGTCCGTTGCTCCCGCAATCCAATAGATCTTGCCGTCATCGCCTTTCATCTGCTCTTTCATTTGGGCTATGATGTTCTCGCTGACCAGCTTCAGATACTGATCATCCTTGAACAGCATCGGCAAAGTAATCAGTCTTTGGTTCTTCTTGTCAATGGTATCAAACTGCATCACCGTGGAAGAAGATGCGGCAGTCTGAAGAATATAACGGCCTATAGACAAAATCGTATCGTTATCCGTCTTCACTTCATATCCGGCATCTATACCTACATGAGCGTTGTTTAAACCTTGCTTCTTCAGTTCTTCAATATCTGCCTGGAATTGGTCATATAAGGCTTTACTCTCGGCCAAATACTTCTGATTAAGCCCAAGCTGCAGCTCCTTGTTCTCCATATTCGTTATCGCCGGTACTTTGATGTTGGCTTCGTAATTGGACTCCTTCACCTTGAACTCCTGCAAGGTCAGCACTTTGATAATCCGTTCCACGCCAGGAATGGAAGCAAGAGCGTTCGCAACCGTTGTACTGGCGTTAATCGCAATCAGAAATACGAGTATCGCTGCCGCTACCGTCATCCCTTTCACCTTCAAACGTTTCGCCTTGCGGGTATGCAGGGCTTGTCTGATGGAACGGTTAACGATAAGATCCAGCTCCTCCGGAATCGGTACCGACTGATACTCCTTCCGCAGATGCTCTAATATATCACTCATCCATTAGTCTCCTTTAAGGAAGAATCCTTCAGCTTCATGCGAAGCAGTCTCAACGCTTGATACAACCTTGTTTTGACCGTATTCACATTCTCGCGAAGCACCTCCGCCACCTCTTCGATCTTCATATCCTCGAAGTAGCGGAGGACAACAACTTCCCGGTATTTAGGGGGCAAATCCGCGAGTGTCCTGACCAGATCGATGTCCATATAGGAATCCTCTGCGCCTAAAGCGTAAAATTCCAGCTTTTCCTGGTCCATCGGATGAACTCTCTTGTGCTTGCGCAAGAAATCCAAAGAGGTGTTCACAACGATACGGTAAAACCAGCTTTTCACCACTGTGGAATCCTTGAGCAGCTCGATACTGGTCATGGCTTTATAAATCGAGTCCTGAACAATATCGAGCGCATCCTCTTTATTTTTGACATAGCTATATGCCAGCCGGTAAATGTTTTCCTTGTTTTCTGTAATGCAATTGGTCAATATTTGTTCGGACTTACTGTTCATGGCCGGCATACCCTTCTCTATATATGGTCACTGTGAGATCGCATCGATAAGCACGGACGCATAAAACTCTGCGCCGTCGCGCTTCAAATGAACGCCATCCTTCGCGAAATAATCTTCCTTCCCTTCGCTTGCAGAATACCAGTCTACTATGGTTACATTGCTGTATGCCTTAGCAACTTCTGGAAGCATCTGATTTACTGTATCCTGCCAATTCCGCGGAACACGCGTATTAACGAGATAAATATGCTCAACCTTATCAAGCGACTCGATTAACGCCTTCAGTTGCTTGTTGGTAAACGCTCCGTTGGTCCCCAGCTCTAGAACGACCGTGCTGCCCAGCGTATCATTAGCCTTCATCTGGTCGATCACGTCCTGTGCCTGCCTCATCTGACGGCCAACTTTACCATCCACGACAATGCCGGGCATTAGCTTCTCAAGGAACGGTGCAGCATCCAGAATGACGGAATCACCGATAACGGTAATTCCTTTGCCGCTTCCCGCATGGTGGACAGGCGGCTTTGTTGTTTCAACCGGCGGCTTATTCTGGTCATCCGTGCCCTTTTGCGGCGGCTCCGTAGAGTTATCCTTCGTCTCTCCTGAAGGCTTTCCGGCATCCGTTTCCGGCTCTTTGGATGGCTCCGGCGTATTCTCCGGCTTAGTCGTTTGAACAGGCTCCTTGGTTGGATCAGGTTCCTCATTTTTCGTCGGTTTGCTTGTTTCGGTATCTTTATCCGGTTTATCCGTACGATGGTCGGGAGTCGTAACGACAGCATCGTTTTCCGGCTCTTTTGTTGGAGGCGGAGTTGGCGTAGAAGGCGGTATCGATGGCTGTACGTCATCACGTTGAATATTATCGGAGACAACCGTAACCGGAGCCTGCTTGGCTTTCAGAAGCGAATTTCCGAAGCTTGGCGTAAGTAATAAAGGAATAATAATTAGAAAAGCAAGAGGCTGCACGCCAAGCCATCTGATGGATAATACCGTCCGGAATTTTGCCCGAAGCGAGCCGCGTCGAAGCGGTTCCTCCACGTATTTGTAAGACAAGGCAGCGAGCGCAAAGCTAGCCGCAATCTGGAACGCAATCAGTAACGGACCCGGGGTAACGGCCTGATTGGAAGGGTTCGTTAAAATAATAACAGGATAATGCCAAATGTATAAGCTATAAGAACGAACGCCAATCCATTTCAGCGGGCGAAGCCCCAAGACTTTGGCCAGCAAGCTGGCAGGATGTGCTAGTACGGCGATTACAATTGCAGTGAGAACCGACAGGCCCAGAAAACCGCCGCGGTATAATGAAGCATCATATTCGTTCATTAGATGCATCATGACGATAAGTGCAATCAAGCTTATGCTTCCGATGATATCCATCGAAAACCTGGACGCTTTGGACACGGCTGCATTCAGCTTATGACTCGGCCATACGACAGCCAGTGCCGCTCCAATCAAAAGACCAAACATGCGGGTATCCGTTCCATAATAGACGCGGCTTGGATCAGATCCGGGAACATACAGGAACGCCATTGCGAGTGCCGATGCGACGGCTGCGGCAAGTATCATAACGAACAGCTTGCCGCGGCGGTGGGTCAGAAGCAATAACAGCGGCCAAATCAGATAGAACTGCTCTTCAATCGACAGAGACCATAGATGTCCGATTGGGGACGGCGGGCCAAAGCTTTCGAAATACGAGACCTGATGGAAAATCAGCCACCAGTTATTAACGTAGAACAGCGATGATAAGTAGTCGCCCTGCAAATGGTTTAACCGGTCGGGATCGAGTAACAACAGCCATATGGCAACGAACAGCAGCATACAGAACATCGCAGGAAGAAGCCTGCGTGCTCTTCTTATCCAGAAGTCCTTCAAATCCAGCCTTCCGTAGCGCTGCTTCTGAATAAGGATTTGATCGGTAATGAGGTAGCCGGAGATGACAAAAAAGATGGCAACTCCAATTAATCCTCCCTGCGCCCATTTCATGTTCAGATGGTACGCGATGACGGCGAGCACCGATAAAGCCCTTAATCCGTCCAATCCCGGCATGTAACGTTTCTTGCTGTTCATGTTGTCTTCCATTGCTGTTTCCGTCCCTTACATATTAAATAATTTTGTTATGTATTCAAGACGCATCAAGCCGCCAAAAAGTTTGCACTTTTTTCATGGAAATTTTGAACAAAAAAAACAGCATCCCGTCACTTCAGGGTATGCTGTGGGCAAGCCGCTCGATTCCTATTTTCATTTGCTCGAAAGAGGCGTAAGAGTAGGACAAACGAAGATGATTTTGATCCGTTTTGTCATAGAGGTATCCGGGATTAAGCAATACTCCGTCTTTAAGAGCGGCATCGAATAAAGCGTGGATAGACAGGTCGCGTTTGAACCGTAGCCAGATATAGAACCCGCCCGTTGGCATCACCCATTCCGCCACTCCCTTCAAATAATATTCCAGCAGCTGCAGCATATAGGTGCGGCGGGCTTTCAGCTCCTTCCTCACATGGTCGAGATGCTCCCCGTACAGCCCTTGCCGAAGAAATTGCGTGACCGTCCATTGGGATAACGTGCTAGCTCCGTAATCGGACTGCATCTTCACATCGGCAAGCCGGTGGATCACCTGCTCCGGTCCAATAACCCAGCCAATCCGCAGTCCGGGACTTAACGTCTTGGACATGCTCCCGATATACAGGACCAGCCCGTTCTGGTCCTGCGATTTAAGCGGCGGAGGGGATGGTTCGTCCAGCCAGAGATCGCGGTACGCATCATCCTCCATGATCGGCAGCTTGTACTTTACGCATAATTGGTAAACTTCCCTCCTTCTGTTCAGGGACATCACCGTGCCCGTAGGGTTATGGAAGCTGGGGATGGTATACAGCAGCGTTCCTTTTCCGCTTTCCGCATAATGCTCGAGTGCGTGAGCGTCCAATCCCTCCTCATTTAAAGGCAAGCCGGTCATGCTCATGCCGGCAGACTGAAAGACTTGAAGGGATTGCAAATAAGACGGAGATTCGGTTAACACGGAAGATCCGTTCTTCAGCAGACCAAGAGCTATAAGCTGCAAAGCTTGCAGGGCTCCGGATACAATGAGTACCGAATCGGGAGATACGTTCACTCCGTAACCCGCCATATGCTTGCTGATCTCTTCCCGAAGCGAATACGAGCCGCGAGGCTCCGGATAACCAAATATGTCCGTTTGAAGCGGCAGCTGCCGGAGGATCCGGTTCATCGCCTTCGGATACAAATCGGGGGAAGGCTCCCCCGTTCCAAGCCGTATGATGTCCGGAATAAACTCGGCATGGTTGATATCCTGAATGGTCCGTTGGTTCGGCCGATGAACGCCAGCCTTTACATAGGACTCCCAATCCGGCAGCTTGGGAACCTCCCTGTCCCAGGCTGCAGCTGCGGAAACGATAGTCCCGCTGCCGCTCTTCCCTTCAATCCGCCCTTCTGCCGTCAGCTCTGCGAAAGCTTGTACGACAGTACTCCGATTCACGCCAAAAACTTGCGCGACAGCTCTTTCCGTCGGGATACGGCTGCCCGGCGGCCATTCGCCGCTTTCTATTTTTGCACGGACATAATCCGCGATTTGCCGGTATAGAGGAATTCCGTTATTCCGGACCGGCCTCCAGTTGGTTTCAAACTTCATCGGTATCCCCATTCTTTGAATCTTATATTGGTTGGTATGCAAGCCAACCGTTTGGATGGCGACAAGATTTGCTGCAGCCCTTACAATAAGTCCATATTTTCAAACAACGAAAGGCTGTGTTTCCTTTGCCATTCCTGCATGGTTTATTGCTGGCCATCGGGCTCATTCTGCCCCTTGGCGCACAAAATGTATTTATTTTCTCGCAAGGCGCGCTGCAAGCCAGATTCCGCATGGCTCTTCCGGTCGTTATTGCTGCAGCCTTATGCGATACGCTGCTGATTCTCCTAGCGATTCTCGGCGTCTCTGTACTTATTATAAACATACCCGTACTCAAAACCATTCTTATTATCGCCGGCGTACTGTTTCTTGCCTATATCGGCTGGATAACCTGGCGCTCAAACGGCGTAGCATCCTCCACCGGCGAAGCTCGCCGGTATTCCCCGCGCAAGCAGGTTATGCTCGCCATCTCGGTATCGCTCTTTAATCCCCATGCCATCATGGATACGATAGGAGTAATCGGTACCAGCTCCTTGCATTACGGCGGCCCTGCAAAAAGGATGTTCGCCATAGCCTGTATCTTCGTCTCCTGGTTGTGGTTTTTCTCTCTCGCTGCAGCCGGAAGGATACTTGGCAAGCTGGATTCCAGCGGCAGATTGATGAGGTCGATGAACAAAATCTCCGCTCTGCTTATCTGGGCATCAGCCATTATGATGATTCTAATCAATGTATAAACGGAAGAAGACCAGACAGATGCTGGTCTTCTTCTATGTTTATGGTCCAATCCCGTCCTTTTCAAGCTTTTGCGTCTTCAGATCCGGGCGGCGCAAAGTGAAATTACTGTTTATTTCCACTTCGGCTTTGCTGAATAGCGAGTCCCATTCCCTCGCGATAGGTTTGAACTTGCGGAAGTGATAGCGGTAATAGTGCTGGCCGAAGCCAAACACGTCTACGCCGAAATTTTTCTGCACATAGCTAATCGTCTTTTGCATTTCTTGGTCAACGTATTCCCGGGTCATTTCTTCAATCTTGTCATAACCCTCAATTGTCGACAGCTTAATATTCTGGTCTAGACTCGTAATCTTGCCATCCCCCTCGACATTTAGCCGAATTTTTGGCGTTTTACCATCCATCCGGACATGCATATGGGAGTGCATATGGTAGAATTGAACGGCTACGGCGCCGGGGCTTTTGGGCCCGCCATCCGATCCCGGCAAGGAAAATAAAGTGTTATAGACGTAGTCGCTTGCCAGCATGACCATACGCGTATGCTCGTTGGACAGGTACCCGATAAGCTTATCTCCGCGGAAGACGGCAGCTCCGGCCATTTTGACGACAGCAGTCGGGTAGACGGTCTTGATCGAATCGAGGGATGCGCTCTTTTCTACGTCGCCCGATATGGTAATCGCTCCGAGCATCAGCACGCGTCCTTCCGTTAACAGCGCCTGTGCAACATCGTACAAGTGACTCCGAGGAATGCCTCCGTGGACCTTCCGGTAAGTCTCCACCTGCATCTGAATCTTATACCCGGCATATTGCCCCCTTGCGTAGACCGTTCTTAGGAAATCCGATGCGGGGGAGCCCTTCCCAACCAACACTAGAACGTCTTCACGGACATACCGGTTCCGTTGAAGTACGTCCATAAACTGATCGATCCCTTCCCTTGCAAGCCGTTCATCGATAATGATAACCCGGATATGAGAGATAAGGATCATTCGCTCCAAGCTTTCGTTGATCCTTTGCGTTGCTTCGGCTATCGAATTACCTTCTTTGGAATAGACCGCAGTTGGAGTGCCGCCTTTCCCCCCTTTGCTTGGGTCCGTCTCCAGAGCATTAACGACTTCAAAGGTCACCTTGTATTTCGAATGATAGCCCGGTTCAAGCGCCATACCCGTGACAAGGGAAGACTTGTTCAGCTCGGACTGATCCCAGCATCCCGTACAAGCGGCAATCAGAGCAAGGCACAGCAAGATCATGCCACCGAATCGTATGGCGCTCATGTGACTCTCCTCTTATCCCAGCGGGAGAATAACGACAAATACGGTACGCCAAACGATTCAATGCGAGTCAACTGTACCATAAGCATCGCACAGCCCAGTACGAGACCGTATAACCCGATAACGGAGGCCAGAATAATCATCCCGAACCGGAAAAAGCGCACTTTGGAACCAAACGTATAGATTGGTGCGACAAAGCCGGAGATCGCGGTCAAGGCGACAACAATGACATTAATGTTGGAGACGACTCCGGCCTGTACCGCAGCTTCGCCAAGCACGAGTGCGCCAACAATGGAGATGGTTGGTCCAACCAGCCGGGGCATCCGCGTACCCGCTTCGCGCAATATTTCGAACGTAATTTCCATGAGCAGAATCTCGATGCTGGCCGGAAAAGGAATACCCTCCCGCTGGGCCGCGATGCTGGTCAGCAGAATGGTCGGAACCAGCTCCTGATGATAACTAGTGACCGCAATATAGAGGGCCGGGACAATAAGCGACAAGATAAACGCGAAGTAGCGGAGACAACGGGAAAAGGTTCCGATTACGAACCATTGGTACTCGTCCTCCGGCGACTTGAAGAAGTCGGTGAATAGTGACGGAACAACAAGCACAAACGGGCTGCCGTCAACAATGATAGCGATTCGTTTGTCTATCAAAGAGCTGCAAATCGCGTCCGGTCGTTCACTGTTATAGACGGTAGGAAACAGTTGAATTCCTTTTCCCTTCGAATGAAGCATCTCTTCAATCCGGCCGGAATCGAACAAGCTGTCGATATGCGAGACGTTCAGCTTTTCCCGTACCTGCTTTAGAATATGCTCCTCCACCTCGCCGTCCAAGTAGGCCATATAGACAGCTGTATGCGTCATAAAACCAAGCTCAAACTTCTCAAAGCGTAGCTTTACGTTATTGAATCTTCTGCGGATCAAGCTCATATTTGTATCCGCGGATTCCGTAAATCCTTCCTTCGGTCCGCGAACGACATTTTGCGTGGTCGGCTCGTCAATGGATCGGGAATTAAGCGTTCGAACCTCCAGAACAAGCACCTTCGGGAACCCGTCTATAAAGATGGCGGCGTTGCCAAGAACAATCTTAACCATCACCTTATCCAGGTCCACAAGCGTCTCATGCTTCAACGCGGCATAATGGACAATCTCCAGCAAATGAAAGGTCTCGTCCATGCTGACAGGCTCTTTATGCTCGGACAGAGTCAGTTCCTTCAGAACATGCTCTATGATGAAATCCGTATTGGTCATGGTAGTCAAATAGCATAAAAGCCCTTTATAGCTACCAACATCCACGGAAACTACCGCCAGATCCGCCGTATTGCCGAACACGGAAGCAAATTGTTTTTTTACGTTTTCTAAACGGTAGGACTCCTCTCCGGCAAAGCTCGTATTGTCCGTATTCATGTAGCCTCCCCTTTTCGGTAACGGATTCGGAGCAGCAGCAGCGTCAAGAACGGCACTATTAATTGAAGCGGAATATGCAGGGTATAGATGACATAAGTCAAGCCTTCCGTCAAATGCTCGGCGCTGTTGCGCGTTACTAGGATCGAGAATGCTCCTGCCAGAAGAGCAAGCGGAAAATTATATTTCCCCGTCTTTCCCTTGAAAATATGCACAAGTCCTTCCGTGCTGGCAAATAGAAAAACGGCGCATTTGAGCAGCGTTCCGAAAATAATGATGAGCGCGATGATGGCATCCATCCGCGTGATGATATTGGCAATATTGATGAGACGCGCCGCATCTAACAAAGCAAATGAAGAATATTTCTTCTCTTCGATGCCAAGCGTCCAGATTTGAATGAGATCGGAGACCGATAAAATAAGGCATGCGCTCAGGAAAGCATATAAGGTAATCCGGCGAAATCCTTTCGCGCCGCCAATCTCCTTCTGGAACACCAGGAATACGACAATTTCTCCATATGGGAACCAGATGGAGTGCTCGAAGGCAGACAATATCACCGGCCCGATTCCTTTCGATAAGAAAGGAAGCATCTGTTCCAGAATAAGCGAGCTGCTGAACATCAGAAGAATTCCAATGGCAAGCAGCATCATTAATACAATACATAGAACAAGCGAAGCAAACCGGGCTATCGCCTGAATCCCTCCGAGCGTAGCGTAGGCAACGATAAGGACGAACAACGTTGTGATCAGCGGTACGGGAGTCATGCGCAGGAGCGTGCTCATCACAAGCTCAACCATATCCCGGATATTCCGGGAAGCGATGTACAGGAAGTAGGTTGCATAGATCAGAACAAAACCTTTGCCTACGATTTTCCCCCATGCTTTTTCAAGCAGCTGATACAGCCCCATATCCTTCTGAGTAGATAACATAGCCCCGTACATGACAATAAATAGGCACGCCGGGAAGAACGCAACGATTCCGACTAACCAAGAGTCCGGGACCACGCTAGGCGTTCCGAAAATAATCGAGGTACTGAGCAGGAACACCAGCTGCATCGCGAACATATCAACAAAGTTAATTTTGCTTGGCGTCACCGTTATCCCCACTCCCCTGCTTATTCGGTTGCTTGCCAGATTTCTTTCTCAAACGTTCGGTTATATTGAAGTCTACCCATCCCCCCATCACGAACGCTGCCACAATAATATAAATGGTCGAAGTATCCGGATAGATCGGAAGCAAATGCACGAATACGTGTAAAAAAGACTGTTTAAATACAAGCATATCCAGAAAACACATAACGAGCAGGCCCATCATTGTAATGACGAACAATCCGAGGATGATCACAAAGGCACCCTCCCTAACCTTGTAGTTAATGTCATTTTGCTCCAACTGGGATGGAAATATGTACAAAAAAAAGCACCGCGGCGTAACCGAAGTTACAACCGCCGTGCCTTAAACCGCTTGATCCGTGAAATTATCCGTAAGCAGCTCCTGATGTCTTGCTATCGCGATGTCCATAATTTTCCGGTAAATGTCTACGGCATATTCTGGCCTCAAGCCGTACTGCTCGGAGAGCTCGACAATTTTCTTGAACTGCTGTTCTTCCCGCTTGGGATCTTGCGAATGAAGCTGATTCGCTGCTTTGTATTCCCCTACTGCTTCAGTAAAGATGAATCTTTGTGCCAATAATGCAACAATCTGTTGGTCCGTCTTATCAATGGCCGATCGCAGTCCTTCTAATACTGTCATGTGCACCCTCCGTAGTCTGATGTCGCGTAGACGCTTTATAGCAGTAAAGCAAACAATATATATTGAAGATAACATACAGTTGTACAGTCTGTAAACGAAAAAAACCATCCATTCCTGAACAATTCAGAAATAAATGGTATTTTCGTTCGGATTAATGCCCCATCATCATAGGAGCTTCAATAGCAGCGCCTTCTTCGCCTTTCGCTCTGACCGGTTTGCGAAGGAATAAGCCCAACAATACGCCTGCAATGGCAATGCCAACCACAACAAGGAAAGTCTCACCGTAGGAATGATATAGAGCATCAATCTCCGGAGTCTGGCCAGGTACCGTTGCGTCTTTAATTTTTGTAGTCAGGTAAGTGCTGAGTCCCGCGATCGCAAAAGAAGTCATTACCTGCTGAGCTGCGGAAGTGAGCGACGTAACCCGGCCAACCAGACTCGGCGGGGAGGCTTGAATCAGATACGTATTCATCGGCATCATAGACAATCCCATCCCGACGCCAAACAGAGCGGAAGTGATCAGGATAAGCGATAAGCCGTCATCCGCGGAAATATTCGATAACAGGAACGAAGCAACTCCAACGATGCTAAGCCCGGTAACAAGCAACGGTCTTGCTCCGATCCGGTCGAACAGCCTACCGCCAATCGGCATAAAGACGGCGGACGCAATCGCTTGAGGCAGCATGATCAGACCGGATTCCGTTGCCGTATGACCCTGTACTTGGATAAGAAGCATTGGAATGAGGAAGAACGTTCCCATGAGCGCAATCTGCGTAAACCATTGGACGATAATCCCCTTGCTGAAATCCCTGGAGCGGAATACGCGAAGCTCCAGAAGCGGCTGCTTGCTGCGCAGCTCGACAAACACAAAGATAATGAGTGAGGCTGCTCCTACAATGAGACCGGTTAAGGTCTGAATCGAAGTCCAGCTGGTTCCCCCTTCGCTCACCCCATACGATAATGCCGCAAACGCGAGCGGTCCGAAAATAATACCCGGAATGTCAAGCGACTTTACTTCCTGACGTTCAATGTTAGGCAAAGTACGAATGCCTGCGATAATTCCGATGATGCCAAGAGGGATATTGATTAGGAAGATCCAATGCCAGGTTGCGTAATCGATTAATGCGCCGGCTACAACCGGACCTAATGCGGGAGCGATCAGAACCGGAATTCCTAGCATCCCCATTACCGAGCCAACCTTCTCGGGCGGACTAAGCTTATAAATAATGGCGAAGGCAATAGGCATAACCATTCCGCCGCCAAGACCTTGAATAATCCGGAAAAGAATCAGCATTTCGATATTGCCCGCAAAAGCGCAAAGCAAGGAACCAAACGTAAACATCCCCACTGATACGAGGAAAATCCGCTTTGCCCCAAACCGGTCGGACAGCCAGCCTGCCAGCGGAATCACCGCCGCTTGCGCAAGCGCATAACCCGTAGTCGTCCATTGAACGACGGATAAGTCCTTGCCGAACTCCTTCATGAAGCCGCTTAACGCGACATTCATCGCCGTTCCGTCCAGAATGACCATAAATAAACCAACAATAACGGCAATGAGAGGCGCGATGATCGATCTGATCGTAAACGTACTCGCGCCCGGTACGGCCTGAATATTTGATTTCGCCATTTGTATCCTCCATTCCTGATCTCTTACATTTTGGATTATAGCGATAAAATGACCATTGGTCAACATTATTTTAGACCGACGGTCATTTTTAGTTTTTCTTAATTCATTTGATATTTTACTGAATTTAAACAAATCAATATGGACAAAGTTAATATTCCCACCATAATTCTTGTACCATTGGTCATTAAAAGTTTGAACCCATAACTGCCATGGATATGCTATACTGTAGGCAATAAACGGAGGATGATGGCTGTGAACCGAGAAGAGAAAAAGCTCGAGACCAAAAACCGGATACTTGAAGCGGCGATGTGCCTGTTTGCCGAACAAGGCTTTGAATCCACCACCGTCGCTCAAATTACGGAAGCTGCCGGCGTTGCCAAAGGCACTTTCTTTAACTATTTCAAAACCAAAGAAGATGTCCGAGGCAAGCTGAACAAGCTGGTTGCCATTGATGAAATCGTAAATCTGAAAGATAAGCCAGGCCCTTACGCCCCACGCTTCCTGGCTCTCGTCAAATCGCTCGGTGATGCCATGGCCGAGAATCACGGCATGCTTCTGCTGTCGATTCAAGGCATGCTCGCGAATAACCAGAATATCGAGGAAAGCAAAGAAGGCTTCTGTCTGGTTATGGACAATCTAATTCCCGTATTTGAGAAAGGTCAGCAGACCGGCGAGTTTACGACAACAATCCCTGCTCAGACGATGGCCTGCATCGCGACGCAAATCTATTTGGGAACGATGCTTAACTGGGTAATGGGCATATCGAAGGAAGGCTTTGGAGACCAGCTGCTGATCTCCTTCCAGGTGTTTTTCGAAGGGATTCTGAAGAAATAACAGGCAAACCAAAAAACCGTGCCAATGGCACGGTTTTTTATCCTATATTCATTTTAACTTTTTAACCGGGATGCGAACATGAACAGCTTGATAAGGACTAGTCCAATGCCCGCTCCAAGCGTATTCAGTATAATATCGTCAACATCAAAGCTGCCGACTTTGGTTACGAGCTGAATGGTTTCTACAAGGAACAGAATAAGGATTATGGCCGCAAGACTTCTGGTTGCATTGCACAACCTGCGGCTAAGCAGCGGAAGGCACACGCCAAGCGGAATAAACAAAACGATGTTGCCGAACAGGTTCTTCACCCAAGCATCGGTATTATAAGCATGCCGGTGATAAATTAACGATTTGATCGTATGAAACGGGACAATGTTGTAATTATAAATTGCCCATCTGTAACTGCTGCCGCGGATAAAGAGCAGCTTGATCATAATGAGACTATACAAGATAAACAAGATAAGTACGATAACATGCACAGGCCTCGTTAGACGCCTGTTCGGTTCAACCTCTTGCATACGGCATGTCCCTCCTCTCACCGTGCTAAAAAAGCAGCGGTTGCCCGCTGCTTTCTTCGTTATACGCGAAAGGCTAAGCCCTTCTCGGCAAGCGCCTGGCGAAGCAGAACGATTGCGGTTGGCCCAACGCCATGGAGCGCAAGCACCTCGGCTTCGGTCAACGCTGCAAACTGCTCAAGCTTCAAATAACCCGCTTGGGTAAAAGCGCGCTTCGCCGGCTTGCTAAGCTTAGCCGGCAGGTCGCTCATATGATCCATCGTATTCGCTCCTTCGCTTTATACCGCAGCTTCCACGTTATCTTCCTGTTTCGCGGTCTTCTTCCTTGGACCGGAGAAGTTAAGAAGCAAGAAACCCGCTACAAAGATTAGTGTACCTATAATGATATAGCTGGTTATCGGATCATGGAAGAAAATATACGCCCACAGAATCGAGAATAATACGGAGCTGTTGCCCACAATCGCTACAACGGCGAACGGCACCCGCTTCATCGCTTCCGCGAACCAGAAGAAGCTGAGTCCGGTAATAACGCCAAGGACGACCAATGCCAGCCATGCTCCGGCCGTTGACACTCCCGTAAATCCTTCGCTTTGGAACGGAATCGGAATCGACACCATCAGCGTAGCAATCAGGAAGACGGAAAAGTTCATATTGCCGTTATCCATGGTTTTAACAAGCATACGCTGGCTCATGACATGAACCGCAGCGCCAATCCCCGCCAGCGTAAACAAGATGGTCGTTAACCCGCTGCTTCCCATCAGCTTGTCAAGCGGAATACCGTTCCACCCGACAACGATAACGCCAACCACGCATAACGCCGCGGAGATCCAACCCGCCCTCGTCACCTTTTCCTTGAAGACGAAGCTCCCCGCTAAGAGCAGAACCACGGTCTGTACGGGCTGAACGAGAATATTGCCGTAAGAATAACCAATCATCAGCGCGATGTTCTCGAAAATATAATTGGCGGATTTGCCCGCCGCCCCGAACCAGAGCCATTTCATCCGGTAGCGAAATTGAATCTTCCCGTCTTTCATCAGCAGATAAATCCCGAGCACAAGAACGCCAAAGAAGAACCGGCAGAAGGAGATGATAGAGCTGTCGACCATCGTAGAAGCTGTTTTTACTAGCACGCCCACAAAGCTCCATGCCAAAGTTGCCAAGAATAGAAAGAGATAACTCACAAGCCGCCGCACCTTCTCGTTGTTGTCTATAAGTAAGTTTCATTACACAAGCGTATAAAGTATACTCCCCGTTTGGGAAGGCTGTCTATATAAAAAGAAGATCTTCGCCAATCCGTGATGGCCATGCGAATGGCCTTCTTCCCGCAAAAAACGGCCCTTATCCCGGGGATAAGGGCCGTTCTCCATTATTTTTTCAATTGCTCGCGCCAGAAATATTTCGGCTGCCAGCCAAGCAGCGTCTTTGCTTTGTCGCTGTTCAGCAGCGATTCAAAGCCTTCAAGCGGCGCCCGGAAATCGGTAACTTCCGGGTAACGGGCCGCCATCAGCTCACGGCTGGTGATGTCCATGCTTGACTCGTCATTCGCGAGGTTGATCGCTACGGAACCAAGCCCTTCCGCCTTGATGGCAAGCTCGCAAGCTTCGGCTATGTCACGCGTATCGATATAGCTCCACAGGATGCGTTCCCGCTCCTCCGGCTTATGGATAAACGAAGGGAAACGCTCATACCATTCCGGCGGAATGACGTTGCCCAGGCGCAGCGATACGACCTGCATGCCGGTACGGCGGTGGAACATATCGGCTGTTGCTTCGTTCACGATTTTGGACAATCCGTAGCTATCCTGCGGAAGCTGCGGATGAGCTTCATCCATCGGTACATATTGCGGGCCAAACGGGTGCTCCGCGAAGCAGATGCCATACGAGGATTCGCTGGACGCAATAACCACTTTTTTGATGCCAAGGCCAGCCGCTGCTTCCAGCACATTGTAGGTAGACATCACATTGTTGCGGAAGGTAACTTCGGGCGGCACCATGCCGGCTCTCGGAATAGCCGCCATATGAATAACAGCATCTGCGCCTGCCAGCGCTCCGTAAGTCTGACCCAGATCCTCCAGATTTACGATCAGGGTCGGACAAATCGATTCTTCCGGTTGACGCGTATCTACGTTAAGCACCTCATACCCTTGGTCCACGAAATGCTTAACGATCCAACGTCCAAGCATCCCGCTCCCGCCTGTAACTACGACTTTAGCCATCTAGGATGTCTCCTTCTTTTACTTCAGAATGGTTTCGATTTGTTCCAGTACGTCTTCGCTCAAAGTAATACCCGAAGCCTTTGCATTCTCCGTTACTTGATCCGGACGGCTTGCGCCAACAAGCGCGCTTGCTACGTTCGGTTGACGGAGAATCCAGGCCAGCGCCAGGTTGCCAACGCTGATGCCGAGCTCCGACGCAATAGCTTCCAGCTGGCGGACCTTGTTGATTTTCTCTTCCGTAATGCCTTTGCCCATCCAATCGATCTTAGCCGCGCGGCTGTCCGCAGGGAAATCGGTTGTAGACGTGTATTTGCCGGTCAGCAAGCCTTGCGCCAGCGGAGAGAAGACAACTTGGCCAATGCCGGAGCGTTCGCTTAGCGGAATGATTTCCTTCTCGATATAACGCTCAAACATATTATAGATCGGTTGGTTGACGACAATACGGTCCAGCAGGTAACGGTCCGCTACGCCAAGCGCTTCCGCGATTTGCGATGCCTGCCATTCGCTTACGCCGACATACAGTACTTTGCCGGAACGAACCAGATCATCGATTGCGCGAAGCGTTTCATAGAGCGGAGTTTCCGCATCATGACGGTGGCAGTAGTATATATCGATGTAATCATGGCCAAGACGCTTCAAGCTCGCGTTCGCCTGTTCGATCACATGCTTGCGGGACAATCCGCGGTCGTTAGGGCCGTCGCCCATCGGCCAGAATACTTTTGTCGCCAGAACATAGGATTCGCGCGGATACGCTTTCAGCGCTTCGCCAACTAGTTCTTCCGCGCCGCCGCGCTCGTACACATTTGCCGTATCGAAAAAGTTAATTCCCAAATCATAAGCCGTGCGAATCGCGTTAACCGCATTCTCGCGTTCCACGTAACCGCCATATGTAAGCCAGCTGCCTAAGCTGATTTCGCTAACCTTCAGACCTGTACCGCCAAGTTTCCGATATTTCATCGTATTGCTCCTCCATTCGTTTATTAAGAATTTTTATTCCAAACACAAACAGCTGTTCTCCAGCCAACCTTATTCTAAAGGACATCTACCGGGCTGAAAAGAACTGAAATGTTTTTCATTAGATTGGTTCGAGGTTACCTACTATACTTGGATATACCTTGATATTCATCCTGTTAAACAGGGTGAAACGGCAATCGCAGCTTGGTATTACAGAAAAAAAACGGCCGCCCTAAGGCGACCGTTTTTCAAGTTCAACTATTCAAATTCAACGTTGTGGTACACTTGCTGAACGTCTTCCAAATCTTCAAGCGCGTCAATCAGCTTCTCGAAGGAAGCAACCGCATCTTCGGGAAGAGTAACGAAATTCTGCGCAAGCATCGTTACTTCAGCCACTGCAAAGTCCGAAATGCCGGCATTTTTGAATGCCTCTTGCACCGCATTAAATTGATCCGGAGCGGCATAGACCATGATGGTCTCGTCTTCTTCCACGATATCGTTTACGTCAACGTCCGCTTCCAGCATAATTTCCATTACTTCGTCCAGCGATTTGCCTTCCACGCCGATTACGGCGGTCTGGTCGAACATATAAGATACCGATCCGCTTACGCCCATGTTGCCGCCGGCTTTGTTGAAGGCCGAACGCACTTCCGGGGCCGTACGGTTCACGTTGTTCGTCAGGGCATCCACGATGATCATGGAGCCCGCAGGACCAAATCCTTCGTAACGGAGCTCGAAATATTGTTCGTCCGAGCCGCCTTTTGCTTTATCGATTGCGCGATCGATAATCGCCTTCGGTACGTTATACGTTTTCGCGCGCTCAAGAACGAACTTGAGTGCGCCGTTGGATTCCGGGTTAGGCTCGCCTTTCTTCGCCGCTACATAAATTTCAAGACCAAATTTCGCATAAATGCGGCTTGTGTTAGCGTCTTTCGAAGCTTTTTTCTCTTTAATGTTATTCCACTTACGACCCATGCTGCACCACTTTCTTCATTTTTCTATATGCCTATTATAACGGCTTTTCCTTGTATTGGACAACTCCTAATCCGATTGCGGTGCAGAAAGGCTAGTTCCTTAAAGTCTTAACGTCTTACCTGGAGCTTTTGAAGTCTTAGAGCGTTCAGGACTACGGATACCGAGCTTAATGCCATCGCCGCTCCGGCTACCCAAGGCGCAAGCAGGCCGATTGCCGCAATCGGAATGCCAAGCGTGTTGTAGCCAAGCGCCCAGAACAGATTCTGCTTGATATTGCGCATCGTCATTCGGCTGATGTAGATCGCATCCGGAATGCTTTCGAGATCGCCGCGCATCAATGTGACGTCCGCAGCTTCCATCGCCACATCGGTCCCCGTGCCGATCGCCATGCCGATATTGGCTGTCGCCAGCGCAGGAGCATCGTTGATGCCGTCGCCAACCATGGCAACGATATAGCCTTGCTGCTGCAGCTTTTTCACTTCCGCCGCCTTGCCTTCCGGCAGAACCTCAGCCAGCACATGATCGATTCCGGCTTGCGCGGCAATTGCTAATGCGGTACGTTCATTGTCCCCCGTAACCATAATGACCTTGATTCCAAGCTCTTTGAGCCGCCCAACCGCGGATACCGAGCTCTCCTTAATCGTATCGGCTGCCGCGATTATGCCTGCATATTGCTCGTTAATGGCAACCAGCATGGCGGTCTTGCCCGCTTCCTCAAGTCTGTTCATGACCGGATAAACGTTCTCCGCATGAACACCGTTTTCCTCGAGCAGCCTGCGGGTTCCGATCAATACAGATTTCCCTTCCACGACAGCCCTAATCCCGAAGCCCGGCAAAGCTTCAAACGACTCCGCGGAAGCAAAAGATATACCCCTCTCCCGTATACCGTCAGCTATCGCAACGGCGAGCGGATGCTCGGAGAGCTGCTCCGCTCCGCCAACCAAACGCAAAAATTCGACTTCGTCCCTTTCATCCGCAACAAGGATATCCGTTAACGTCGGCTTGCCGTTAGTTACCGTTCCTGTTTTATCGAGAATAATCGCATTCACCTTGTGAGTTTGCTCGAGATGCTCGCCGCCTTTGAACAAAATGCCTAACTCCGCCGCGCGGCCGGAACCCGCCATAATCGAAGTAGGGGTCGCGAGACCAAGCGCGCAAGGGCAGGCAATAACGAGGATCGCAATTGCGGTCTCAAGCGCCGCGGTTAAATCTCCCGGTTTGATAAAGATCAGCCACGCCAGGAAAGCAAGAACCGCTATTCCCGTTACAATCGGGACAAAAATACCGGAAATGACGTCCGCAACCCGTTGAATTTGCGCTTTCGAGCCTTGTGCTTCCTCCACAACCCGTATAATCTGGGCAAGCGCCGTATCCGCTCCTACTTTTGTCGCCTGCACTTTCAATATGCCGTTGCCGTTAATGGTTGCTCCGATTACGTTATCGCCAGCGCTTTTCTCCACCGGCAGGCTCTCGCCCGTCAGCATCGCTTCATCAACCGCCGATGCGCCTTCGAGCACCAGACCGTCAACCGGAATTTTCTCGCCCGGCCGGACCATGACGACATCCCCTTTCACCACTTGCTCGACGGGAATCATCATTTCTTGCTCTTCCCTTATGACCGTAGCCGTCTTCGCTCTCAGGCCCATCAGCGATTTTATCGCTTCCGAGGTCCGACCTTTGGCCAAAGTTTCGAACAGCTTGCCAAGCAATACCAGGGTAATCAGAATCGCGCTGGTCTCAAAATACAGCTCCGGCGCATGATGCATCGATGAGCCTTCCGCTTCCCAATTGACGGATGCGTAAAGGCTGTAGAAATAAGCGGCCGACGTGCCAAGCGCGATAAGCACATCCATGTTGGCGCCGCCGTTCCGCAGCGCTTTATACGCGCTCACATAGAAGGATCGGCCGATGTAGAACTGTACGGGCGTTGCCAGAACAAGCTGAAACCACGGGTTCATAAACAGCTCCGGCACATACAGCCAGGAAGTAAACGAAAAATGACCAACCATGCTCCAAATAAGCGGGAGCGATAATAAGGCTGAAATCACGAGCTTTCTGATTTGTCCTTGCCTTTCAGGATTCTTCTCTACAGCGGCACTTGCCACGCGCTCAGCGGCAGCATAGCCTAACTGCTCGACCTTACGCTCTATATCCTGGGCGGAAACTTCGCTTGGCGCATACTCGACTCGGGCCGTTTCCATCGCAAAGTTAACCGTTGCCGAAGCAACGCCGGGAAGTTTATTCAAACCTTTCTCTATGCGGTTCGCACATGCGGCACAAGTCATTCCGGTTATGTCAAAGGTAGTCTGGTCATGATCGTTTGATTGCACGGGGGCCATACGCAACACATCCATTTCTTATTATCTTTGATTGGCTTCAGTATACCCCCCACCCGTATATATGTCAATCATTAAAAATACCTATAGGGGGTATATTCAGCGATTGTCACATCCGCACAAAAAAATCCTGCCTGACAACACGCTGTCAGGCAGGATCAGTCTATCTATTATGCGCCACACGATTAGAATACTTTCGTTGTCCATTCTTCGCAGTTCCACGTTTCGGTAACGACTTGTTTGTAGAATTCAGGTTCGTGAGAGATAAGGATGATGCTGCCTTTGTACGCTTTCAGCGCACGGGCCAGCTCGTCCTTTGCGTCAACGTCCAAGTGGTTCGTCGGCTCGTCAAGCACAAGCACGTTTGTCTCGCGGTTGATCAGCTTGCAGAGGCGTACCTTTGCTTTCTCGCCGCCGCTGAGCACGGCGATCTTGCTCTCGATATGCTTGGTTGTCAGTCCGCATTTCGCGAGTGCCGCACGCACTTCGAACTGCGAATAAGACGGGAACTCGTTCCAGATCTCGTCGATGCAGGTATTGTTGTTGGACTCTTTCATCTCCTGCTGGAAGTAGCCAATGCTAAGAATATCGCCACGCTGGACGGAACCTTCCACTGCCGGGATTTCGCCCAGAATACTGCGCAGCAGGGTTGTTTTACCGATACCGTTCGCGCCAACTAGGGCAATCTTCTGACCACGCTCCATTCGGAGATTAAGCGGTCTCGAGAGCGGTGAATCGTAGCCGATAACAAGATCCTTCGTTTCGAAGATCAGCTTGCTGGATGCTCTTGCGTCCATGAAGTTGAACTGCGGCTTCGGCTTCTCCTTCGCCAGCTCAATAACTTCCATCTTATCGAGCTTCTTCTGTCTGGACATCGCCATGTTGCGCGTCGCAACGCTGGCTTTATTACGGGCAACAAAATCCTTCAGCTCGGAAATTTCCTGCTGTTGGCGCTTGAATGCCGATTCCAGCTGCTGCTTCTTCATTTCATGAACTTCCAGGAAATGATCGTAGTCGCCTACATAACGGGTAAGCTCTTGATTCTCCATGTGGTAGATCAGGTTAATGACGCTGTTCAGGAACGGAATATCATGAGAGATAAGAATGAAGGCATTCTCATACTCCTGCAGGTAACGCTTCAACCATTCAATGTGCTGTTCGTCCAGATAGTTGGTCGGCTCGTCGAGAAGCAGAATATCCGGCTTCTCAAGCAGCAGCTTGGCTAGCAATACTTTCGTGCGCTGGCCTCCGCTGAGGTCATGAACGTCCTTGTCGAGGCCGACATCAGTCAGGCCAAGACCACGCGCGGTTTCATCGATTTTTGCATCGATGAGATAGAAATCCTGATTCGTCAACGTATCTTGAATCGTGCCGACATCCTCAAGGAGCTTCTCCAGCTCTTCCGGCGATACGTCGCCCATGCGGCCGTACATATCGTTCATCTCTTGTTCCATGTCAAACAAATATTGGAAGGCGCCTTTAAGAACATCGCGCATCGTAAGTCCTTTGCTCAGAACGGCGTGCTGATCGAGATAACCAACGCGCATCCGTTTGGACCATTCCACCTTGCCGTCATCCGGCTGAAGCTTGCCGGTAATAATGTTCATGAATGTGGATTTGCCTTCGCCGTTTGCGCCGATCAGACCGATATGCTCTCCTTTGAGCAGACGGAACGATACGTCGTTAAAAATCGCTCGGTCGCCAAATCCATGGCTTAATCTTTCAACGTTTAATATACTCATGAATGCACCTTTTCTTTTTAATCTTTTTTCCTCGTTATATTATAAGCGTTAGAGGGCTCATAACTCAATGAAGGATGTCAAGAAAACGCGAAAAAAGCGGCCTTATGAAAGGCCGCTCCGTCAAATGACGAATAAATCGACAAATCGATCCACCTCTAAACGCTCCAAAGCCTCCTGATCAAGGCAAAGCGCGGCGATCCGACCGGTTTGCTTCGCCGGGAACCGCGTCCGCAGATTCTCCTGGAATTTGCTCATGAGTAAAGGAATGCCCTCCTCTCTCCTTCTCCGGTGGCCGATTGGATACTCCACCTCTACTTTACCGGTTGAAGAACCGTCCGCGAAAAACACTTGAATAGCGTTGGCGATCGAACGTTTGTCGGCATCCAGATACTCTTTGGAATACCTCGGATCCTCATTCGTCCGCATTTTATCCCGCAGTTTATCGATCCGCGGGTCGGAAGCTGCCGCATCCTCATAATGATCCGCCGTAAGTCCGCCGTGCAGCAGGCCAATCGCAACCATGTATTGCAGGCAATGATCGCGGTCAGCCGGATTGTGAAGCGGTCCACGCTTGTCGATGATGCGGATCGCCGACTCATGGGTAGTGAGCTCAATCGAAGCAATGTCATCAATCTTGTCTTTCACAAGCGGATGCAGCCGAATGGCCGCTTCAACGGCAGTCTGTCCGTGAAATTCCGCCGGAAACGAGATTTTGAACAAAACATGCTCCATAACGTAGGAGTCAAACGGTCTCGCCTGGACGACAGGCTTCCCTTTAAACAGCACATCCTGAAACCCCCAACCCGGGGCAGTCAGCACGGAAGGATAGCCCATCTCGCCGCGAAGCGCCATCATGGCGAGCCATACGGCGCGGCTTGTCGCGTCTCCCGCAGCCCAGGATTTTCTAGAGCCCGTATTCGGCGCATGGCGGTACGTTCGGAGAGCATGCCCGTCAAGCCAAGCATGAGAGACTGCATTCACGATCTCGTCCTTGCTGCCTCCAAGAAGCTGCGCTACTACGGCGGTCGAGGCGATTTTGACAAGGAGCACATGATCGAGTCCTACCCGGTTAAAGCTGTTCTCAAGCGCGAGGATTCCCTGAATCTCATGCGCTTTGATCATCGCCGTCAGCACATCTCGCATGGCGAGCGGGGCTTTGCCTTCGGCTCTATTCTTGCGGCTGATGTAATCGGCGGCAGCAAGAATGCCGCCCAGATTGTCGGAGGGATGGCCCCATTCGGCGGCCAGCCACGTATCATTGTAATCAAGCCAGCGGATTATACAGCCAATCTGGAAGGCGGCTGAGACCGGGTCGGTTACGGTGGACGTACCCGGCACCCGCGCGCCGTTAGGCACCACGGTTCCCGGCACAAGCGGACTAAGAAGCTTTGCGCATTCCGGATAACGGAGCGCTAAGAGTCCGCAGCCAAGCGTATCGATCAGGCATAGCCTTGCCGTGTTGTAAGCTTCTTCGCTTACCAGCTCTTTATGAAGAACATAATCCGCAATATCGACCAGCAGCGGATCGGGATCCGGTCGATTCGCACTAAAGGTTTCAGACATTTAAGTTGCGCACCTCCCTGACATTCATCTTTCACTAGCGCTGATCGAGCGGCAGCCACTCTTGAGGATCAGGTCCGATATAATCGGCGCTTGGACGGATTATCCGGTTCCCTGCACGCTGCTCCATGACATGCGCCGACCAACCCGTGAGGCGCGACAACACAAAGACGGGGGTAAACAACGAAGTGGGAATCCCCAAGTGAAAATAGGCTGAAGCGCTGTAGAAATCCAGATTGGGGAACAGTTTTTTCTCACGGCGCATAACCTGTTCGATTCTCTCGGAAATCTCGTACAGCTTCCGGTCTCCAGCCTGTTCGGACAAGGCGAGCGCCCATTCCTTAATCACATCGGATCGGGGATCCGAGACCGAATAAACGCGGTGGCCAAATCCCATGATCAGCTGTTTTTGCCGGAGAGCCTCCAGAATGCCCGTCTCCGCATCGCCTGGATTGTCGTATTGTTCAATAAGCGCCATCGCCGCTTCATTGGCACCGCCGTGCAGCGGTCCGCGCAGCGTGCCTACTCCGGTAGTAATCGCCGAATAATAATCGGATAGCGTTGAAGCCGTTACTCTTGCCGCAAACGTTGAGGCGTTAAATTCGTGCTCCGCATATAGCGTTAGAGAAACATCAAGAGCTTTGGCATGCTGTTCACCAGGCTCCTTCTGATGCAGCAGCTGCAGAAAATGCGCAGCCGTGTCGCCGCCGCTGCCTTCGGTATCAATCCGCTTGCCGCTATTCTGGTAGTGATACCAGTACAACAGAATCGATGACGTACAGCCAATCAACCGGATCGCAATATCCAAGGCGGAGCGCCCTTCCTCCTCCGGCTCGAACGAAGCAAGGGCAGAATAGCCGGTCCGGAGCACATCCATCGGATGGGTGCTGCCCGGCAGCAGCTCGAGTATGCCGGTTAAGGCAGGCGGCAGCTCTCGGCTGGCAGCAAGCTGCTTTCGGAATTGGCCAAGCTGCTCGGCATCCGGAAGCCATCCGTATAAGAGTAAATAGGCAGTCTCCTCAAAGGTTGCGAATCGGGCTAAATCGTAGATGGAATAACCGCGGTACGATAATCCCTTCCCTTCCTTGCCGACCGTCGAGATTCGAGTCTGGCCGGCAATAACAGCCGCAAGGCCGCCTTGCTTTGGTTCCGGCATTTACCCCTCTCCCTTCTCCTCCTTCAGCTCCTTCTGCTCCATTCCAAACAACGCATCAAGTTTATGTTCATAATCATAGTAGTGCAGAAAATCGTACAGCTCCGCGCGCGTCTGCATCAGATCTATTACCTTCTGCTGCGAGCCCTCTTCACGGATCGTGCGGTAGACGCGCAGCGCCGCCGCGTTCATGGCCCTAAACGCCGATAAAGGGTACAGGGCAAGGCTGACTCCCGCATCCCGAAGCTGTTCTACGGTGAACAGCGGCGTTTTCCCGAATTCCGTTATGTTCGCCAGAATAGGTACCTGCACCGCATCGGCAAACCTCTTATATTCGTCCAGACTGCCGACCGCTTCGGGAAAAAGCATATCCGCCCCAGCTTCGACATACCGGCTGGCGCGTTCAACCGCGGCCTCAAGCCCTTCCGAAGCCAAAGCATCCGTCCTGGCCATAATGACAAAGCTGCTGTCGGTCTTTGCGTCTACCGCGGCTTTGATCCGGTCGACCATCTCGCCCGATCGCACCATTGCTTTATTCGGACGGTGCCCGCATCTTTTCTCCGCCACCTGATCCTCGATATGGACAGCCGCAACGCCGGCTCTCTGCATTTCCTTTATCGTTCTGGCGATCTGAAAGGCACCGCCAAAGCCGGTATCGATATCGACTAACAGCGGCAGCTCCGATACGTTCGTGATTCGGCGGATATCCTCCAGCACATCCTGAAGCGTCGTAATTCCCAAATCAGGTAGGCCAAAGGAAGCATTGGCAACTCCGGCACCGGATAAATACAGCGCGCGGAAGCCAACCTGCTCCGCCATCATGGCGGCATACGCGTTAATCGCTCCCGCAACCTGAAGAGGCTGCTCCGACAGAATCGCGTCCCGAAGCTTAAATCCGGGGCTACTTCTCATTAAAGTCACCTTCATTTCATCAATCTGCCGCTGATCACAAGGCGATGGATTTCGTTGGTACCTTCGTAGATTTGCGTTACCTTGGCATCTCTGAACAACCGTTCGGCGGGATGTTCCTTGGATATCCCCTCTTCCCCCAACAGCCGGACGGCAGCACCGGACACGGCAACTGCGGTATCGGAAGCAAACATCTTGGCCATTGACGCTTCCTTCGTGCAATGCCGTCCTTCCTGCCGAAGCGAAGCAGCACGGTAGACCAGCAGCCTGGCGGCCGCCGTTCTTGCCAGAAGCTCCGCCAGCTCGGTGTCGCGGGAAGTATAAGGAGAGCCCTTTGGCGATCCGAAACGCTCACGAAGAAGCTCGATCGAGGCTTCGGCAATTCCAAGCGCTTGCGCGGCAATGCCGATCCGGCCGCCGTCAAGCGAGCCTTTGGCAATCGCGAAGCCTTCGCCTTCCCGTCCCAGCCGGTACTCGGCGGGAATCCGCAGCTGCTCGAAATGCAGCTCGCAGGTATTCGAGCCATGTAGACCCATTTTCCGCTCGGGCTTGCCGATATGAAGACCCTTCGTATCCCCCGGCACAATAAATGCGGTAATGCCGCCGGCACGCTTCGTCCCGTCCGTAACGGCAAACACGACATATACCCCGGCTGCTCCTGCGTTGGTAATAAACAGCTTGGATCCGTTCAGCTCATAATAATCGCCTGTTTGCTCGGCTGCCGTCCGTATAGCGGCAGCATCCGAACCGGCATGCGGTTCCGTTAAGGCAAAGGCACCGATACATTCGCCGGAAGCCAGCTTTCCAACGAATTGCCGGCGCTGCTCTTCCGTGCCGTAATTCAGAATGGGAAGCGTGCATACGGAGGTGTGTACGGATAAAATAACGCCAACCGCGGCACTAACCCTCGACACTTCGTTAATCGCGATAATATAGGAGATAAAATCCAATCCTGCCCCGCCCCATTGCTTGGGTATCGGGATTCCCATCCACTCCCGCTCCGCCATCTTTCGGATGATTTCCGCGGGAAACCGCTCCTCGGATTCCATCCGTGGCACGGCTGATGTTATTTCCTCATTGGCGAACCGCCGAATAGCCTCCCTAATGGCTTGCTGCTC
Organism: Paenibacillus sp. MMO-58; assembly: GCF_037146255.1. Taxonomy (NCBI): domain Bacteria; kingdom Bacillati; phylum Bacillota; class Bacilli; order Caryophanales; family Paenibacillaceae; genus Paenibacillus; species Paenibacillus sp. MMO-58. The sequence continues at coordinate 61,012 of NZ_JBBCVY010000003.1, read as the reverse complement.
CTTCGTAAACCGGAGTTCCATGGACAATCGCTCCTTTCGGGTGCGATTCTATTCGTAGCTGTAAAAGCCCTTCCCGGTTTTCTTCCCTAACCAGCCGGCCGATACATAGTTGCGCAGCAGCGGGCATGGCCGGTATTTCGAATCGCCAAACCCCTCATGCAGCGTCTCCATAATGTACAAGCAAGTATCCAGCCCGATAAAATCCGCGAGAGTAAGCGGGCCCATCGGATGATTCATGCCTAGCTTCATAATCCGGTCCACCGCTTCTGGCGAAGCCACGCCTTCATAGACGGCATAGACCGCCTCGTTAATCATCGGCATCAGAATCCGGTTCGAGATAAAGCCCGGGTAATCCTCAACGCGGACGGCCGTTTTCCCAAGCGATTCGGCAAGGGCTACCGTCGTTGCCAGCGTATCGGCCGAAGTAGCCAGACCTCGAATCACTTCCACAAGCGTCATAACCGGAACCGGATTCATAAAATGCATGCCTATCACCTGCGAGGGGCGCTTTGTCGCGCCGGCGATAGCCGTTATCGACAGCGAAGAAGTGTTTGTCGCCAGAATGGCATGCGGCGGACAGATCCGGTCCAATTCCTTGAACAGCTTCTGTTTAAGCTCCAGCTGTTCAGGGATAGCCTCAATTACAAAATCGGATACCCGGCAGGCTTCCAAAGTTATAACCGGCGTCAGCTTCCGCATGGCTTCTTCCTGCTGCTCCTTCGTTAGCCGTCCTTTTTTCGCGAATCGGTCCAGAGAGCTCCCAATCGCGTACATCCCGCGCTCAACAGCCGCTTCGGTAATATCGTAAAGCGCGGTCTCGTATCCGTATTGCGCCAAAGTCTGGGCAATGCCGCTTCCCATCTGCCCGGCTCCCAGCACGGTAACCTGGCGGATCCGCCGTACCTGCTCCATCCTCTTCACCTCGGTTCTCGTTCAAGCATCCTTTTCACGCGTCAACCTGAAGCAAAATCGCGTCGCCCTGCGCTCCGCCGCTGCATATCGCGGCGATCCCCAATCCGCCGCCCCGCCGTTTAAGCTCATGAATCAGCGTCAAAACAATACGGGCGCCGCTTGCTCCAATCGGATGCCCCAGCGCGATCGCTCCGCCGTTGACATTTACTTTCTCAGGATCCCAGCCAAGCATCTGCCCGCTGATCAGCACCACCGAAGCGAAGGCTTCATTCACTTCAAATAGATCAATCTTCTCCAGCGGAATTCCCGTCTGCTTCAGAAGCTTACGGATCGCAAGCGCCGGGACGGTTGCCAAATACGCGGCTTCCGCGCCTGCCGAAGCATGCCCGAGTATGGTTGCAAGCGGCTTAATGCCAAGACGGAAGGCTTCCTCCGAAGACATGACCGTCACCGCGGCGGCGCCGTCATTCACCCCTGGAGCATTGCCGGCCGTAATCGTCCCGGTCCGGTCGAAGGCGGGCTTTAAATGGGCCAGCTTTGCCGCATTCGTATCCGGACGCGGACACTCGTCGACATGATGCTGCATGCCGTCATCCATAATGACGGGAACGATTTCCTCGGCAAAGCGCCCGCTCCGCTGTGCAGCTACCGCGCGCATGTGACTGCGGAGCGCCCAATCGTCCTGCTCCGGGCGCCCGATATTGAACTCGTCAGCCACCCGGTTGCCAAGCGAGCCCATCGGCACCTGGTGGAACGCGCAAAATAAGCCGTCATGATTCATCAGATCAACCAGTGCCGCATTGCCCATTCTAGCGCCCCATCTTGCCGTTGGAACGGCGTAAGGAGTGCGGCTCATGCTCTCCATTCCGCCTGCCACAACGATCCCGGCATCGCCGGAGCGTACCATTTGATCGGCCATCGTTATGGCCCTCATGCCCGATGCGCAAACCTTGTTTATCGTCTCCGACGGCACTTCCCAGCTTAGACCCGCCAGCCTTGCGGCTTGCCTGGACGGAATCTGACCGGCTCCCGCCTGAAGCACCATGCCCATAATGACGCCATCCACCTGACCGGGCGAAATGCCGGATCTTTGCATGGCTCCTGTAATCGCTGCAGCTCCCAGTTGAACGGCCGGTACGGTTTTGAACTGGCCGCCATACTTGCCAAACGCTGTTCTTGCCCCAGCTACGATGACCGACTGACGATTAGACATGCCGTCAGCTCCTCCTATTCCGCCTCCTGGCCTAAAATAGTCGAATGCGAATGTTCCATAGCTGCCTCCAGACTTTTGGCATCCCGCAAATAACGTTCAACGCGGTATTCGCGCATATAGCCGTACCCGCCAAAAATCTGTACCGCTTCTATGGCCGTCGCTACCGCGTGTTTGATCGCGTAAAGCTTTGCCATAGCCGCTTTCGCGCTGCTTGACAATCCTCTGTCCGTGGACCAGGCTGCATCGTAGACAAGCCACCTTGATGCCTCCACATTCGCCGCCATATCCGCCAGCTTAAACGCTATGCCCTGCTGGCGGCCGATCGGTTTGCCGAATTGCGTCCGTTTCTTCGCGTAGTCCAACGCGGCATCCAATGCCCCCTGGGCAATTCCCGTAGCTTGAGCGGCCGCACCAATATTCCGAATTACGTTAATGCCATTAAATATATGTCCCGTGCCTGATTCCGAGTTTTCTTTAATCACGTTAAATAAAGGAAAATTTACGGATTGAAAACGCAGTTCCGCAATAGGCATCCCCCGCAAACCAAGCTTGCTTTCCGAAGGCTCACAAGTGAGACCGGGACTGTCACCTGAGACCATACCTAGCGAGAGTCCTCCGGTCCGATGCTTGATTAACCCTACATAATCTTCCGCTACGCCTGCCAGTTCGACGGACGGCAAAGTTCCGTTTAGTTTATAGATGTCTTGGTCCATCCTTTTTCCTTTTAAGGTCGGACGCGAATAAGCAATGGTTCCAAGCCTTTTCCCTGTAGTTAATGGCATTAATCTTCCCTCGCGCAAGTTATCGCTTCCATGCTTGGAAAGAACCCATGCCGCTGTGGTATGCACCCCCAGCACAGCCGAGGTCGAAGCACATACACGGGCCAGCTCCTCCAGGACAATCGAGTAGACGAGTATATCGCTGCCCGCTCCGCCCCACTTCTCGGCAATCGGAATCCCCGTTAAGCCCATCGTCGCCATATTGTCGAACAAGCTGCGGTCAAATCGCTCAAGCTCATCTCTGTCAGCCGCACCCGGGGCAAGCTCGCTTTCCGCAAAATCCCTCACCGCCGCACGTGTCAGCTCATATTCCTCGTCCAGCTGAAACCGCATCTCCCCCTCCCCCTTTCCGTAAAAGGACAACCTATTCGACGGATTCCGAGCCAATATCAATATATGAAGGAGCCTAACGCTAACATGCCGTACGCAATAAAAAACCGCAGCCTGTAAGGCTGCGGTGAACAAAATGAAGTATTCGACGTTTTGACCGTTGCCTGCAAGGCTGCGGTGAACAGAGTATGAGTGTTCGACGGCTACGGTTGCTTCACGCCCGTATAAATATGAATGGCATCCCTCAAGAATGCGGCCGCACCAGGCTGGTCGGCATCGTAGTAAGCGGTGAACCGTTCATCATCCACATACATTTGGGACAGGCCGGCATGAGCCTCTTTCGAGTACTCCTTCCAATAAAACATCAGCCAGCGTTTGTGCAGCTCTGCCGTTTTCTGCGCCAGCTCACCCGAGGGATCACCGGTTTTGATGGCTTCCGCCAAGGTTGCTTTGATCTCTTCCCCAAGCTTCGTTACTTCGTCATACTGCTCTTGCGTCATATTGCTTAGCTTCGCGTTGGACGCATTAACGGTATCGTCGCCGTATTTTTCCCGGATTTCCTTGCCGTACATCTTCTCGTTCTCATCAATAAGCTTCTGCTTGAAGCCTTCGAATTTTTGTTTGTCAGACATGTTTATTCTCCCTTCCGCATGCTCAATGGATTGCTCGACATTCCGGATAAGGACATCCAGCTGCCGCCTTCTGTCGAGAAGCTGCTCGCGGTGCTCCTTCAGCGCAGTCGACTTATCAAAGGTAGGATCTTGAATGATTTGCCTGATTTGCTCAAGGCCCAAGCCAAGCTCGCGGAAAAATAAAATCTGCTGCAGCAGATCCACCTCCGCCTGCCCGTAAATCCGGTATCCGGATGAACGGACTCTTGCCGGCTTTAACAGTCCAAGTTCATCGTAATACCGCAAGGTTCTTGTGCTCACGCCCGCGAGCTGTCCCAGCTTCTGTACGGTATATTCCATATCTGTTCACCTCCCGACAACCTCAATGTACACCTTGACGCAACGTCAAAGTCAACGGTAGATTTCTATTTTTTCTTAGCTTTTTATTTCCTACATTATACAATGCATGATTTAGTCAAAGCCCGCTCAATCTAGAAGGGTTGGAGGTGAAAAATATGACAGGACGCAACAACAAGCCCGACAATGACGGACCGGCTGCAAGCCCTTCGCGCCTTGACCAATTCGGCGATAAGCTTGCCGACAATTCCGGATCGGTTCCGAAGAAGAACAGCAACAACAATACTTGCAAATAATGAGAAAGGGGCTGCCGGCGACGGCAGCCCTTCCTGCTTATGACTTCGTCGCAGCCGACTCCACGGCCGCTTCCGCCATATACAGCTCCTTCATAATCGATTCTATCGGGATAACGTCAATCGCCATGTCCACAATGCCATAAACCTCGTTAAACTCCCGGATAAAACGTTTCAAAGGCAATACGCTCGTATCAATCTCCAACGCAAGCTCTAGAAGCCCTTTCCGTTCCGTAACCGTAATCCCCTGGATATGAATATCCGGAACAACGGTTTCCGTTGCCAGACGGACAGACTTCTTGTCCCCTAGTCTGCTCCTTAATACCCCAAGCGAATCATCCACCACAATCTCGCCATGGTTGATGACGATCACCCGCTCCGCAAGCATCTCGACATCTTCCAGGTCATGCGTCGTTAATATAAAGGTGACTCCCTGGCTGTTCATGCTCCGGATAAAATGGCGGATATTCTCCTTCGCAATCATATCCAGCCCAATCGTGGGCTCGTCGAGAAACACGATTTCCGGCCGGTGCAGCATCGCCATAATAAACTCGCATTTCATCCGCTCGCCTAACGACAGCTGGCGGGTAGGCTTTCGGATGATATCTCCAACTCCAAGCAGCTCGGTAAGCTCATTTAACGTTGATTGATACTGCCGTTCGGGAACGCCGTATATCGCTTTGTTCATATAAAAAGCATCGACGGGAGGAATATCCCAGAGCAGCTGCGACTTCTGCCCAAAGACTGCGCCAATGCGGCCGACATACTGTCTTCTCTGCTTCCACGGAACAAGCCCCAGCGCTTTTACTTCGCCCGATGTCGGGTGAAGGACACCCGTCAGGATCTTGAGCGTCGTTGACTTCCCCGCGCCGTTGGGGCCAAGAAACGCCAGCATTTCCCCTTGCGGGACGGTAAAAGACAAATCATGAACGGCCTTGATTTCCTTCATCGGCCGTTTAATCAAATTACGCGTCACTTCGCGGAGCGTATGGCCGCGTTCATGGGACATATACGTCTTCGTCAGATTTCTCACTTCAATCATGCTAATCCTTCTCCCCTTCGTCTCCGCCTCTAGCCGCCAGCACTTGTATAACCTTTCAGCATCCGGTTCCAATACAACATCCCGAGCAGCAGGAAACCGGCAGCCGGCAGCAGCGCCCATAACCCTCCCCAGCTGGTCCGGCCAAGCAGCGCTTCAGCAGGAACAAAAGCGATCAAACCTACGGGAAGAACATAAGTTAATACGTTTTGCAGCGATTTCGAGAAGATGGTTCCCGGATACATGCCAAAGCTTGTAAACGCGTCAAAAATATCAAAGACCCGGCTGCTTCCGACCCAGCGGAACAACATGCCGGACAAGAACAGGGATACCGCGCATAACATCGTGACTGACGCCAGGAACAGCAGTCCGAATTGCAGCCACGCCCAACCGCCGGGCAGCTCCATCCCGTTTAAGGCGTAAAGGAACAGAACGGTACCGCTGAACAATCTGCCGAAATCATCCGGATCGAAGCCCGTGATCATCGCCATCAGCATAACGGGTCTAGGCCGGAGCAGCAGCAGGTCAAACGTTCCTTCGCGGACATGGCCTAGCGTAGTGCCTACCATGCCGAAGAAGAACGGAAATGCGATTCCTTTGGACAACGCAAACACCGCTTGAATAAGCAGCGCCTCGTGCATCGTCCAACCGGGAAAAGAAGCGCCGGATTTGTACACAAGCAAAGTAACGAGCGGAACGACCAGATCTCCGATAACGAGCATTACAACGCTGATGAAGAAATGGCTGCGATACGCCATTTGCTCCGCAAATTTGGTTCGCAGGACCGCGCCGAACAAAGTCTCCCTCATACGCCCACCCCCGTAAATCTTCGCATGGCAGCGTTGTATAGAAAGGTCATGGTTAGCGCAGTAACCGCAATGGCGACGGCTTGCAGGCCTACAGCCTGCGCCAGCGACAGATGAATGCCGGCAAGCTCATAGTCCCCTCCGTATACTCTAGTCGGCAAATAGGTAATGAACTGAAAAGGAAGGAAAAATAATATCTTCTGCAACGCTTCCGGGAAGAAGGACAGCGGGATAAACACCCCTGCGCAAATATCCTTTAGGAGCAGGAACACCCGCCGGATTCCTTCTGCCCGGATCAGCCAGAAGGCGGTTAGTCCAACGCAATAATTGACCATAAAGTTCATCAGGAAGCTGAGAGCAATCGAAAGAACCGCCCAGCCCGGAGCGGCGGGCTGCAGATTTACGCCAAAGACAAAGATAAACAGAAGGAGAACAGGCAGCACTTCAACCCAAAGCGCGAGCGAGCGGTGTCCGATCTTCTGGGCAAGCGCGAACAGCCAATGCGGCAGCGGCCTTAGGGCGAAGGTGACAAACTTCCCGCTGCGCACTAGCATCTGCAAGTTCCAGTCCGCGAAATCAAACGAAATGTAATGTATTAAGCTAGCGACGCCATAATAGGTTAACATCTGTTGATAAGTCAGACCGTTTAACGTGTCATGTCCCTGGTATACGGCTTTCCAGATAAACACCTGAACCAGGAACATGACGGGACCAACTAGCAGCGAAGCCGCCATATGCGACCGGAACGCCGCCCACTCCTTGTAGGTAGCGAAGCCGATCGCGGCTATGACGGCGGTCAGCCGCTTCACAGCCAGCCGGAGCCGATAATATTTTGCGTGCCGCTAATCGACTCCGGACACCAATCCAGGTTGGACGGCACAAAAAATACAACTACGGATTGATGCTGAGGATCGACAAGAAATTTACAGCGTCCCGCCCCTTCATGGCCGTAGGAGCCAACGGGCAGCCAGTCGTCATGCCCGGTCAGGCTAGCACCAAGCCCGTAAGTAAAGTTCTTGATTCGCCCACCCCAGCAAAAGCCTTCAATCCCGCTGTTCAGCACATTCGTGGTCATCTTCTCTACCGACTTGCGGGATAAGATTTTGACACCGTCAAGCGTACCGTTGTTAAGCAACATCTGGCCAAAGCGGTACAAGTCGTGCAAGGTGGAATTCATGCCGCCTCCGGCTCTTTGGGGACTGTACTTGCGGTCATGCTTCTTCGTATCCCGGTTCTCCTCATGCTCGTTAATCCAGCATACCTCGCCCAGCAGCTCCTCCGGAATTTCGAAGAACGTACGGTTCATGCCAAGCGGTTTTACGATCTTCTCCATCACATACTGCTCAAACGAAATTCCGCTTGCGCGGGATACAATCTCTCCCAGGACATTAAATCCGGCTGACGAATAGCTCCATTCTACGCCCGGCGCCGATAATGGCTGACCGGACAAGAGAGAACGTATCCACGTGCTGCGGCGCTGCTTTTCCAGCTCCTCGGGATCCTTGACGGCATCCGGCCCTTCCGTCTCCGGCTCGAAGGCGAAAAGCATATCCCACCAGCCTCTCGGATAAGGCTCCTGGAAGTAGCCGGGATCCGCCTGAAGGCCCGAAGTATGGGTCAGCAGATGCCAGATTTGAATCTTTTCGTATGTGGCGTTTTTGAATTCCCCGATCCATTCCGAGACCGACTGCCGGAGAAACAGCTTGCCCTGCTCGACCAGCTGGAAGATCGCCGTCGCTGTGAACAGCTTGGTTACCGACGCGATTTTGCGGATCGTATCGTCCTTGTAGACCGAATCGGGATCCGTGTACTTGAGCTGTCCAAAGGCGGCTTTCGCAAATACCTTGCCATTTACGGAGAGGAGATAAGCCGCGCTTTGAATCTGGTTCCTTTCGATAAGCGACTTAAAATGCTCCTCCAACCGAAGCCGCGCATCCGGATCAAATCCGGTCTCCTGCGGTTGTATTGCCGTATTTACACCCGATGTTGACATGGGCATCCCTCCATTTTAAAAGGCTGATTATTATTCCAATCCCGACCAGACGATAGCCCGCGGGGTAACAACCGATTCATTCGTGAAGCCTTTATGACTTGGAACCAGGAACGCAAATACCAATTCCTCGACAGGATCCACATACAAGCCGCAATGACCGTAGCCTTCATGAGAGAAGGTTCCTTTGCTGGCCAGATCAAAATGATCCACCGACCAGCCTAGCCCGTATTTGAAATCCGTGTGAAGATTGCCCCAGCCCCTGCTTGTTAAGCCATGCAAATGATTCACCGTTTGCAGCTCGACGGAACGTTTGGACAACACGCGGTTGCCGTTGCCGGTTCCGCCGTCCAGCATCATCTGCCCGAACTTCCACAAGTCCTCAAGCGTCGAATAAAGACCGTTGCCTGCGACGTTTGGCATGTCCGCCGTCCGCTCGCGCGGCTCGTAGACTTCTTTTTTCTCCCAATCATTCGTACAGCAGACAGCGTTCCGTTGATCCTCGGGTACCTTGAAGAAGGTATTCGTTAAGCCGAGCGGACTCAGTATCTCATCGTGTATGTACTGTTCGTAGGACTTGCCGGATACCCTGGCAATAATCTCGCCTAATACGGCATAACCGCTTGAGCAATAGATCCATTCCTTGCCCGGCATGCGCTGCATGGGACCGGAGATCACAACCTGCAGCCAATTGACATGCGGATAGGCTTTCTTCGCTTCACGAGCCATCCATTCGTACCACGGAAGACCGTAAGGCTCCAGGTAAAAGCCGGGATCTCCCTGAAGGCCGGAGGTATGGGTGAGCAGCTGGAAGATCGTAATGTTGCGATGCTTATCGTTATCGAATTCGGGCAGGATCCGGCTGACGGATTCCGTCAGAAAGATTTTCCCTCGGTCAACTAACTGATGGATCGCAACGGCCGTAAATACTTTCGTGATCGAATAGATTTTCCGAATGGAATCGGGCAGAAGATCGGCGCTGCCGTCTTCATGGCGCAAACTCCCTAACGAGCGCTGCGCGAATACCTTTCCTTTTCTCGCGATGATGTAACTTGCGCCCTGAATCGTACCGTTTCCGATTATGGAAGAATAATGATCGTCGAGACGCCGGAGTTGTCCTCTATCGAAACCGACTTCCTCTGGACTGGCGTTGGTCCAGCCTTCATGAATGCGAATCGTATCCTGCATTTGAATTGACCCCTCCCTAAATTGGAGAATCATGGAAATGGAAATACATTCCTATTCTAAGGGCACGAATGTTCGTATGTCTATGCCTTTTTCGTGTATAAACAAAATATATTTTGCGGTTTGTTTAAACCTTTGAACTTTTCCCGTAATTAAAAAGGCAGGACATAAGCACATACGCGCTTTGTCCTGCCTTTGCGTTTCTCTACAAGCTCTGCTCGCTTACTCCGGTCTCCGGATCGAAGGTCAGCATCTTGGTTCCGATTTTATCGATAAAGAATCGATCATGACTGACGGTGATAACCGCTCCCGGGAAATGAATTAACGCCTGCTCCATCACCTGAATACTCGTCAGATCAAGGTGATTCGTCGGCTCGTCCAATATGATAACGGCGGCACCGGATAGCAGGCATTTGGCAAGCGCAACGCGGGCCTTCTGCCCGCCCGACAGGTTGCCGATAAACTTGCTCAGATCATTCTCCGAGAATTGCAGCATGGACAGGAACTTATTGACCTTTTTCCTCGGCGCATCCAGGCCAAGCCCATACGTATTCACCGCGTGGCTGACCGTATCCTTCGGATCAAGCTCCTCCCACATCCGGTTGAAATAAGCGTAGCTTACCCCTCTCTCCCAGACGACTTCACCGGACTCCTGCTTCTCCTGCCCCGTCAACACTTTAATGAGAGTGGATTTCCCGCTCCCGTTAGGGCCAACGATCACAAGGCGGTCTTCCTTTTGAATGTCAAAGCTGATATTCTCGAAAATCTGTCTGCCGTCATAAGTTTGGCTGATTTGCTTCACTTCGCATAATTTGTCCGGAAAACGCAGCTTCTCGTAAATATCGGTGATCAGCACATTAACGGGATGAGGCTCAATCCGTTTCTTGTTATCCGCTAGTTTACGAGAAAGACGGTCTTCCGAGGTCTTTTTGCTGCTTCGGCTATCTATGGCTTCAGCTTCCATCAGGAGAAGCTCTTCTTCCCACTCGAACTGGCGGTCCAGCTCCTTCTTGCGCATTTTCTTCTTGCGGACATAATCGGTGTAATTGCCATCGTATTCCTGAAAATGATAGTTCTCGATCTCAATCGTTTTTGTAACGACTTTATCGATGAATTCCCGGTCATGGGAAACCAGAATCATGGCCCCCTTGAACCGGAACAGCCACTGCTCCAGCCAAGCGATGCCTTCCATATCCAAATAGTTCGTAGGCTCGTCGAGCAGGACAACATCCGGCGTTTGAATGAGCATTTTCGCTAGTGCCGCGCGGTTTTTCCAGCCTCCGGACAACTCGTCGACCGGCTGATTACGCGAATTATCGTTAAATCCCAGCTTTGTAAGCACAGTGTTAATCTCGACAGACACATTCCAGCCGTCCAAATGCTCCATTTGCTCGAACAATTCCGCCTGTCTAGACAGCAGCTTGTCCATCTCGCCGTCATCCGTTACCGATCCCAGCTTCTCCGCGACCTCTTGAAGCTCTCGTTCTATGAGGGCAACTTGCTCAAAGCACATCTCCAGCTCCTGCTGCACGGATAAGCTGCCGCTTAGTTCGGAGAATTGCGAGAAATAGCCGATCTTCACTTGCGGATCGATCTCGACCTTGCCGGACGTTGGCTCTTCCTTGCCCATAATAAGCCTGAATACCGTCGACTTACCCGCACCATTCCGGCCAATCAGGCCAACACGCTCCCCTTGGCTCAGGCGAAAATAAATATCGCGAAAGATCATAGCGTCTTCATATTTTTTCGTCACGTTCTCTAGTCTAATTACGCTCATCGCTATCATCCTTTCATTCTTCTAACGATTATAACACTATCAAGTACGATTCCGGGTATAATGAACAAGTATAGGCTAAAATGTACGGCATAGTACGGCGAATATCATGCAGAAGAGGTTTGAGATGACGGTATTTAAAGAATTAAGCAAGGAAATTACGACAGCTCTGAGCAGCTTGGGCTTTGACACTCCAACGGAGGTGCAAGCGAAAGTTATCCCTATTGCGCTTGAGAAAAGGGATCTGGTCGTCAAATCGCAAACCGGCAGCGGCAAAACAGCCGCATACGGCATTCCGCTCTGCGAGCTTGTGGAATGGAACGAGAATAAGCCGCAAGCTTTAATATTGACGCCAACCCGCGAGCTTGCGGTTCAAGTCACGGAGGACATTACCAATATCGGCCGGTTTAAACGAATCAAAGCAACGGCCCTTTACGGGAAATCTCCTTTTCATATTCAAAAGGCTGAGCTGAAGCAAAGGACGCATATGGTTGTCGGGACGCCGGGACGCGTGCTTGACCATATTGATCGCGGCACGCTTGCGCTGGACAAGCTGGCTTATCTGGTCATTGACGAAGCCGACGAAATGCTGAATATGGGATTCATTGAACAAGTCCAATCGATTATTCAAGCCTTGCCTAGCGATCGGGTAACGATGCTGTTTTCCGCGACCTTCCCCGAGGATGTCGCCAAGCTGTCGCGAAGATATATGGACAGCCCCGCGCAAATCGAGATACAGGGAAGCGGATTAACGACGGCAACCATTGAACATTCCCTTATCGAAGTAAAGGAAGCGGACAAGCTGGCCTTGCTGCAGGACGTTCTTGTTGTGGAAAATCCGGACAGCTGCATTATTTTCTGCCGGACCCAGGAGAATGTCGACAAGCTGTTCCGGTCGATGGCCGAGCTCGACTATCCATGCGATCGCATCCACGGCGGTCTGGAGCAGGAAGAACGCTTCGAGGTGATGAATGCGTTCAGAAGAGGCCAATTCCGCTATTTGATTGCGACGGATGTTGCGGCAAGAGGGATCGACATTACGAATATCACCCATGTCATTAACTACGATATCCCGTTAGAGAAAGAAAGCTACGTGCACCGTACGGGACGCACCGGACGCGCCGGCAAGAACGGAAAGGCGATTACCTTCCTTGCGCCTAACGACGGCAAACGGCTGGCGGAGATTGAAGATTACATCGGCTTCGCGATTCCTAGAGTGCCAGCTCCTTCGGAGGAAGAGGTTAGCCGCCGCCTCGAAGATTTCGAACGCAAAATAAACGTTGGGGTTGAGCTGAAAAAGGACCGCCGCGAGCAATTAAACAAGCAAATCATGAAGCTTAACTTCAATGGCGGGAAGAAAAAGAAATTCAGGGCGGTTGACTTCGTCGGGACCATTGCGAAGCTTGAAGGGGTAACGGCTGAGGATATTGGAATCATAACGATTCTCGACCATGTGACCGATGTCGAGATTCTGAACGGCAAAGGATCGCTCGTTCTTGAGCTGATGAAGAATACGACGATAAAAGGCAAGCAATTAAAGGTGCGCAGAGGAAACAAATAAACCTTGCTGAAACTAAAAAGCCGCTTCCGCTCTATCCGACATAGAGCCAAGCGGCTTTTTAACATGCAACGATTAGAATACGCGCGGGCGAAGCGTTTCTCTCTTTTCCCCGAATACGCGCTGCTCCAGGTCTTCCAGACGGCGTTTGATCATGAAGTAATCGAAGGCTTCCTTGTCCTTCATCAATTCCTTATGTATGTTCGCCAGGTCAGCTTCAAACTTTACGATCAGCTCCTGCATGCGGCTGTAATCCTTGATAATCTCGTCGAGGAACTCATCCACCTGCTCTTGGCTGTAGCCTCTCATCTTTTTCTCGAATTGCTTAGCATGTATGATTTGTGCTGTTAATTGGATACCGTATTGACTCAACTCGCTCATGGTATAAATGCTCCTCTCAAAACTCGATAAAAATGACACCTAGTCTATATAATACGACGATTTTCGACTTTCTGCAAAGCCGCTCTCTTCCAGTTAACAAAAAAGGACAGCTAAACGCCAATTCGCGTCAAGCAGCCCTAGATAAATTCAACTTATTATTACGTATTATTTCAAGTAAAAGACTTCTCTTAACGGACGAATTGGTTCGGCTTCGCGGAAATCGAATGAGCCCTCCACCATTTGCGAGGTGATGGCATTCCAACGGTTGCACGGCTCGCTCTCGGCGATTATGCCGAACGCCTTCTCTACATCATCGCATTCGAAGCAGTAGAAAAACTGGTTGCCGTTTTGAAAGATCGAATAATTCCGGATCCCTGCGCGCGAATGCTCTTCCATAATTTCAGGCCAAGGGGCCAGATGCATGGCTACGTATTCCTCAAGCATTTCTTCTTTGATTTTCCAGGTCCAAGCGAATTTATTGCTGTTCTCCATTTGCTACCTCTCCTTCTCTTTCCTTCATTGCTGAACGCCAATCATGCCCTTCCTTATGAAGACGTTTACAAAAATGTTGACAGGTTCAATACTAGGCTATCCATGTCATGGTGTAAAGAGAAGATTTTTCACGCGATATTCGAAGCGGCCTGCGGGCAATCTAATTTCGCCACAGGTTGTAGGCGCCATTCTATCGCAGGGAGGAATAACAAACATGTCGCATAATAAACGACGCTCTTTCCAAGGTAAAATGCATGCACTGCAGTTCAACTCGCTAGAAGCTGAAAATAATGTGGCGGGGTCAACGGACCGGAACCGCAACCAAAAAGGCCATGTTCCGAACAGCCCTTCGACAGGCTAGATGTTCCGTTAAACCAATGAAGCAATGAATGAAGGAGCTCCAACATTGGAGCTCCTTCGTTCACTTGTTCAAATATCCAATCATTTCGCTCCAATTCGCTCTGCCGTAATAATCTTCGGCAATGGTCAGCTTCGTAATCCAGGATAAGGACCGTCTTGCACCCGGTTTGATCAGCTTGACCTCCGCGGAGCCTTGACCGGACTGTACAAAGGCAATCATCCCGTTCTTCATGATTGTTGGCGCATAATCGCCATAGCCGTCGATGCCTTTCGTCACATTTTTGCTCTGCCCTGTTCGAAGATTAACCTTAGCCAGCAGAGGCATTGCTCTGTCTTCTTCATCGCCCGACCATGCCGCCTCTTTCCTCCGGGACACGATAATCGCTTCATCGCGGTCCCAAGTAAAGTCGTTGTCGGCATAGTCCCGAGGCGTCAGCACACGCTTTTTCAAAGTATGGATATCCTCGAGAACAGTCAGTTTTTTGTTTGATGTCGCTTCTCTGCCCGTACCTTCAATAAAGGCGAGCTGACCGTTTGACGGAGCCCATTGAAACCAATTGGCATAACCTAGCATCTGACCCGCCTTCACAAAGTTCTGGCCATCCGAAGACAGCAGGATTAACGTGTTGGCATCGGAAGATAAGGAAGCGGTTGGCTTGGCAATAAACGCAATCCATTTTCCGTCCGGCGACCATTTGAACGGGCTTGTCTGAATCGCGAAAAAATCATCCGATTGGGCAGGCAGCCGGTAAAATTGCTGCTTTGACCAAACCCCGCTCGTACCGTCAGGCTTTAATACATACAGCTCAATCGGTGCCCAGCCGCCTTCCGGCAGCAGCTCCGCCGCAGTAGATACAAGCAGTCCGCTGCCGTCAGGCAGCCACGAGAACTCCCCAGCATTGTCCATAATATTGTTCTGCGAATGGTCGCTTGGCCTGTCAGCCGACATGACGCTCAGCGTTCTTCCCGACAAGATGGCTAATCGATTGTCATGGGGAGCCCATTTGGCATTGCTGCCTTCCCCCAGCCTTCTCATACCGCCGGTTGCAGCTTCATAGGTCCACACTTCGGGCCTGTTCTCATCACGGAGGAAGGTCATCCATTTTCCGTCATTTGACCATTGGGGACTTCGAATATATTCCTCCTTGGTCAGCGGCTTCTGAACCTCGTCAATCGCCAGCCATAAGTTATTGGTCCGGATAAAAGCAGCCTGCAGCGCTTCCCGTTCCCCTTCTGCAGCCACGCTAGTCAATGCCAGCAATGACGAGCCCGCAACAGCAGCAATAATTAATGCCGTTAATTTCTTGATCATGGAAGCATCCCCTTCCCTTCATTAACATCATGCTGTTGGGCTTTGAAAACAACTTCCTCGGGCAGCTTTTTCGACATGCTTGGGATATGGCGGTGTTTGTATTCAATAAGCTCAGAGGAATAAACGGACACAAAGACACGCCCGCTTCCGGCAAAAGCACGGATCAACACCGGCTGATTGTATTGATTCTTGAATACGAAATCCGGTCCGTCCCAGCTTACCGTAGCATCCCGCCCGGGCATCACGTAAGGCACATGCCGGCTATGCGAGTATCGCTGGATGATTTTGAGCCCGGCGCTGTCAATGGCGTTAAACAAAGTAGAGGATACTTGGCAAATGCCGCCTCCCACTCCCTCGGAGAGCTCCCCGCGGACGATTATCGGCGCACTCAAATATCCTTTCTCCGGCGTTCTTGGCCCCACGGTACGGTTAAATGAAAACGTCTCGCCGGGGAAAACAACCGTATTGGAAATCGCTTTTGCAGCCAAGGAAATGTTATGGGAGCGGTTCTTATTGTTGCTGTTGTAATAAGTGACATAGTTACCGATCGCTTTTTCCTTAATGCTGGCAAGCAATTCGCTGTCCACCCTCGCGTGCACATGAGTTAAGGGTACCTCTATGGTCGAAGGCTTGTTATTGAAGAAATAGCCGTAAAATTGCGTGGCAAATTGATCGCGGTCCAGTTGATAACCAGACTGTTCCGGCACGATCGTCCCCCTATCGCCGATATAAGCGTTAACGGGAGGCATATTGATCTTTTTCTCAAGCTTTGACAGCAGGTTATCGAACTTCCCGATATCCAAAAAGGACGTCCCCGGAAGATCGTAATCCCCCCGCTTGATCTGGGCAAGCGGTTGTCCGCGGAACTCAATGGTCAGATGTTCAGGCACAATATAAGGCTGCTCGGGCTGTACGGGTTGTACAGGCTGCTGCAGCAAGATAGCAAGTCCAGCTATCCAGATTCCGTTAAATCCCATTCTTCACTTCTCCTATCGTCACATAAGCACTCATTCAGCCGCGAATAATAATGGACAAGGATAGTATGGTTCGCCGAAGCTTCAATTATTTAGTAACAGGAGGAAAATATGCTTTTTCAGCGATTTATACGTATTAAGGCTTGCAGAATGATCGTGCTTGCATTAGCCCTTGCTTGGCTGCCGGAAAATAATCTCCATGCAAGGTCTGCTGGGATGAAAGAAGAAATAAACGGGCATTCCTCTTTGCAGTTAATGGTCAAATCAAGCCCTACCGCCGTATTCGAAGACCATGACACAATAAAAGATCCGGATATCGTAAATGCCCTTGATTCTCCGATGTGGCAAGCATCCGATGAAATCCCGCGATTTTCCGATCTTTATATTACCCGGGAAGGTATCGCTGCTTCATCTTTTCGCGTAGATATCAGCGGACGCGTATGGGATGAGACGCAGTCAAAAATGCTTGTTCTGCCGGACAAAGCAATGGCTAAGCTGCAGCAGTCTGCCGAGGCATTGCGGGCGCAGCATTACGGACAATTACTGGATTGGCAGGATGCGGAAAAGCTTTTTTCCAGAAAAGCCTACTTTGTAATCAAGGATATGGAGACCGGGTTATCGTTCCGCGTACAACGAAGAGCCGGACATGATCATGCGGATGTTCAACCCGTGACGAAGGCAGATACCGAAATTATGAAGCAGATCTACAGCAAGGGCTGGACCTGGGACAGAAAAGCGATTATCGCGGAAAAGGATGGCAGGCAAATTGCGGCTTCCATGAACGGGATGCCTCACGGCGGAGACGGAATACCGGAGAATGGCTTTTCGGGGCATTTTTGCGTACATTTCCTGAACAGCTCTACCCATAAATCCGAGAACCCGGATTTGCCGCATCAGCTAATGGTTCACAAGGCTGCGGGAAAGCTTCGGAATTATTTTGCGAACTCTTCCCCATTTCTCCTTGGTCAAGGCTTAATTGAAGCCATTCACCATGAAGAGCCCGAGATGATCCGCCTGCTAACGGAAGGACTACCCATAGAGCAGTCGGAAGCGCTACTTTCGCAGCAGCAGGATTGGCGTTCTATCCGGCGGAAGGACGGACGTGAACTGCCCCAGGAGGAATCCTGGTTGTCCGAGGTAAGGATGGAGGCAGAGACTTTGCACGCAACCCGGGGCAAAAGGCTGATGCACTTCCATTCCCGGTTCGTGCGTATGAGTCCGATCAGCCCGTGGGAGATGAAAGAATTAATCCTTTCTTAAAAACAAATAACGTCCGCTTCCTTTTTATGGGGAAGGAGCGGACGTTATTATTTCTAGCTTAATATGGGCCATTAACGGATATTCCGTGGATATGAGGATTTGCCATATTCGGACTTACCATACTAGGGCTTACCATGTTTGGGTTTGCCATGTTTGGACTTGCCATGTTTGGACTTGTCATGCTAGGGCTCACCATGTTTGGCTGCCCGTTTGGCTGGGTATTACTTTGTTGAAGCGATTGCGTTGCAGGAAGATCCATGTATGTTTTATGGCAATACATATTGGAGATTCGCGGAATGACAACCGTTTCGCCATGCTTGAGGGATTTTGGATTCCCGATATGCAGGTTGGCTTCCTCTAGCAGCGTATTTGGAATGTTGTACGCATGGGCGATTTGCTCCATCGTATCTCCTGCCTGCGCTTGGTGATGAGCGAAATAATAGTTGCGGTCGTCTTCCCGGAAGAAAGGGAAGAAGAACGGCGAGAAAAAGAAGAACGGGAACAAGAAACGACCTGGAAAGAAAGGATGCGGGAAAGGTCGGAATGGTGGACGGAATCCGCCGCCAAAGCCACCTCCAAAGCCACCTCCAAAAGGAACAAAACCACGATTATCCATCTTAATACCTCCGTCATATAGTCATTTGACTATATAACTTATTGAATCCTGGGCCAAAAGGTTCCTGTTCCCCGTTATGTTATTTAGAGCTTCTTATAATCTCGTTTCATAATGTTCATGACCAGACTTGACCATTTCGGATTGGCCGGACAATACTTACTCGCTACTTTATCAATCGTTGTGTAGCCTTTATCGATATAATTCTTTGCCAGCAGCTGGCCGAACTTGCGGACACTGTCACCTTTCGTTTCGAAGGCAAATGCTTTATTATATTTGTCGCTGTCTAATGCATTAAGGCCAAACAAATTGTTTTTCTTCTTGGCGAGCGTACTCTTGCCGTTGCCGCTTTCCAGCTTCATCACGGCAATCGTAAAGTATGCGTTAATGCCGTATTCCTCTTCGATTTCGAGAATAGCTTGCTCTAATCCGTGATCCGCAAGAGCCGTTTTCTCAAACAGCTTCGCAATATGTTCTTCCGTCAGTCCCGAGTCCGATTCCACAACGGATGTTGGCTTCTCAGGGTCGGAAGACACTGATAATATTTTAACGGGCCTGATCTCTAACGTATCGTTAAGCGGCGGCGCAGCTTCCGCAATTGTATTCGCTTTCGCCAAAACTTCTACCGCAGGAGACTTTTCAGCAACCGGAGCCGCTTTTCCTTCAATCTGCTCGGCGTAACGTCCATGGACAAAGCCTTGATCCTTCAGAGCCAGCCATCCGTTATCCGTTGCGTGGTCCACCTCGATGGTGTCCCCTTGCTTAAGTACTTGAATAATATTGGAGTCTGCATCCGGCTTCTCGCGGACGTTGAGGTAAAACGCGGTTACTGCGTATGTAAGTATGGGCGGTTCTTTCACGGAGGGTTGCGCGGCAGCGCTATGTATTTCGGGGATTATACTTGGCTCAGGTTCCGCCAGCGCTGCTTCTTGCCTCTCTACAGGCTTTATTTCAGCGGCCTCCGGCAGCTGCGGCGTAAACAGCTGTAAAGCGTCACTTACCACGATATTGCCGTCAGCGATGGATAAATGAGCAGTCGATAAATCATGCGTTACTTCAGCAGACACTTTATTTGAAGGTAAAAAACGCGTGCTCAAGGTCATGAACAAAGCTATACAAAGTACATATACGAGCACTTTTGAATTGATTTTTGTACGCATCGTTACACCTCTTCCCTCGTTTTTGTAAATCAGACATACCTGCTGTGGTATAGGTTAGATTGTACATAGGAGGATTTGAAAAACGTGTCAAATATCCTGCGCGGCTCACTTGTTTCTTTGTCGGAGCTTCATGCCAAACTTTGGCTGAAAAAGCGGATTTTGAACGGATGCCGTCCATTCGAATCGCTTTGACCGAAAAACGCACGAAAAAGTTGCCCCTATCTGACCCTATCCGCGAAAATTAGTAAAATAAAAACAAAAGAACCGCACCCTTGTGCGGTTCACTAGCTTTATTTGTATTATTTTTCCGGCATTTGAGGTCCGGGATGGGACTTGAGATATTGCTCGATCTGCTCAGGTGTCCAGCTTGGACCTTGAAGAAGGCTGCCGCTCCTTACCAGCTCCAGCAGTTCCAGCAGCCACTCCTTCTCCGCCTCTCCGAATTTCTTGATTCCGTTAATCATCATTCGGGAGCCGGTCGGAAGAAAGCTCCCTTTTATATCTAATACCGCTTCCATGCGTTTAATACGCTCTTCGCATGCGGCCAGCTGCTTCTGCAGCAGCTGCTCAGTCTGCCCCTGATCGCCGTGACGAATGAAAGGCAACGCGAGGAAAACGGGATGCTGCGGATAAGAAACCTGGCTGAGCTGTTCATAAAGCAGTTTATGGAATGCTTCTTTGCCTGACTCCGTAATCCGGTAAATCGTCTTGTCGGGCCGGTTATCGCCCGGAACCGCCACAATCTCCGCCGTCTCAATCAGCCCGTGATCCCGCAGCTGGTCTACCGCGTAATACAAGGAACCGTCACGAAGCCGAAAAGATTCATTCCAATTCCGCTGCTTAATCGTTTGTCTAATATCGTAAGGATGTCTGTCTCGTTCCATTAGAAGCCCCAATATTAACAGCTTCATTGACATGATCCTTATCTCCCCGAGAACGAAGGCTCCGGCTTGCCTGCATCGTCTTTGGCTGGAGCCTGATTCGATTTTGGAGGAAGTTCAAGACGGGCGCGGCCCATCAGAATCGCGAAAACAAACGCCAATACCGGCAGGATGACATTCCATTGGAAAATAAACAGAATGGAATCGGACAGCTTGCCAAGCAGAAGCGTTACAAAATCTGCAGGCAGCCCCATTTTAGCTTGAACCGCAGGATCAAGCAGCGCCTGTCCGCCTTTGATCTGTGCCGCCATTTCCGGCTTGATGCCTTGCACGTCCTGCAGCGAATTTTGGAAATGCGTTTTTTGCATTGCGCCAAACACGGTAATGCCAAGCGCGGAACCGATCGTGCGGAAGAATGTGATCAACGACGACGCCGAACCTTTGTACTGCGGAGGAACGGAGTTCAATGTCGAGATATTCAGCAAGGAGAAGGATACGCCGATACCGAGGCCAATGATAACCATAAATACGGTAATCAGTGCACGGCTTGAGGAAGCATCCATCACATAGCCAAGCAAATACGTTCCGACCATCAGTACGATCGAAGATACGATCATGACGTCGCGGAAACGGACTTTATTCGCAATCCGGCCGCCGATCTGCGCGCTGACGACGACCCCAAGCATCATCGGTGTCAGAACCGTGCTTGTGCTGGTTGCCGAAAGATGAAATACGCCTTGCATGAACAGCGGAATATAAGTAGCGACAGCAATCATAATGCCGCCGTATAGAAGACTGATCATCATGCTGCTGGTGAACAGCTGCTTCTTGAACAAGGTCAGCGGAATAATCGGATCCTTCGCCATTTTCTCAACAAACAGGAAGACAACGGCTAGAATGCCCGCGCCGGCTAGAAGCGAGATTGTTTTGAACGAATCCCATGCCCAGCCATCGGTACCGCCAAGTTCGAGTCCAAACATCAGAAGAAGGACAGCTGCCATCAGAATAACCGCACCGGCCCAGTCGATCACTTGCTTCCGGTGGTTTTTCGATTCCTGATAGCCTCTCATGATAAAAATCAGGGACAAGATGCCAATTGGAACGTTGATGTAGAAAATCCAGCGCCAGCTGATATTATCGGTAATGGCACCGCCCATAATCGGACCAAATACGCTCGAAATGCCAAACACGGCTCCAAACAGGCCCATCATCTTGCCGCGCTTCTCCGGCGGGAACAAGTCAAAGATAATGGTGAAGACAATTGGCATAATCGCGCCGCCGCCGACACCTTGAATAGCACGGTAGATAATTAACTGATTCATGTCTGTTGCCGTACCGCAAAGAATGGAACCGATCAGGAAAAAGATTAGGCCTGAAATAAAGAACCTCTTCCTTCCGTACATATCGGACAGCTTGCCGAAGATAGGCGTTGCGACTACCATTGCGATCATGTAAGCAGAATAAACCCAGACGAATTTGTCCATTCCGCCCAGCTTCTCGATGATCTTGGCCATCGCCGTCGATACGATCGTCTGATCGAGCGCCGACATAAAGAGGCCAAGCAAGAGGCCTGCGATTACTAATTTGACACTACTTTTTTTCGCGTCCATAAGAACTTCCCTTCTGTAGTCATTTATCCGTACTCAAATTTGAATACCCTAGCTTATTATACTCAAATTTGAGTGATGTTCAATCCCTAAAAGGAATAAATTAATTGTTAAGGAATCTGGTGTATAATGGCAGAGAGAAAACAATCGATAAGGTGGGATTTGTACATATGTCATATTTGTCGTTAAGTACTTGGAGCCTGCACCGCAATCTCGGACCGCTCCGCTGGACCGTATGGAATGAGGAAACCGGCACTCTCGATACGGCCGTTCAAGAACAGCCGTTACTGCATTCTCTTCTTGAGCTTCCCGCGGAAGCTGCCAAACGCGGTTATCGGGCCGTAGAGGTCTGCCACTTCCATTTCCCTTCTACCGAACCGGATTATCTCGCACAGGTGAAGCAAGCATTTGCGTCAGCTGGTTTGTCCTTTGATACCTTGCTCCTTGATTACGGCGATATCACTTCCTCTGATCCAGCCCGCGTAGAAGCTGATATGGCCTATATCCGCCAATGGATTGAAGTTGCTTCCTTAAGCGGAGCGAAACAGATCCGGGTTGTGGCAGGCGAAGCTCCTCCTACGAATGAAGAGGCTATAACTCTCTCCGCAGTCAGATTGTCCAAGCTTTCGGAATATGGCCGCACGCTTGGCGTGAAGGTCATCACGGAAAACTTCAAACCACTCACCTCTACCGGCGCAAGCTCCAAAAAGCTGCTCGATCAATGGGGCGAATATGCAGCAACGATTACCGATTTCGGCAACTTTAAAGGCCAATTGAAATATGAAGAGATTGCCCTTACGACTCCGCTCAGCGTGTCCGTCCATGTCAAACCCCAATATGATGCTGACGGGATTCCGGATGAAGCGGAGCTTCGCCGCTGTCTGGACACCGTCGCCTCCGCCGGATTTAACGGTGCTTATGTATTGATCTACGACGGTCCCGGCGATATGTGGGAAGGCATGGAACGCGTGAAAAAGATCGTCTCTTCTTATCTCGCTTCCTAGAAAAAAAGCGATACAGGGATAATCCCTGCATCGCTTTTTATTTTGCAATAGTTCTACCTATCTACGTTCATTCCAGATGAATGCGCCGCAATAATGCGGTCCATCTGCTCGTTCCAGGCTTCATCCTCCGAACATTTCTCCGGATGAGCCTCGAACCAGTCAATGGTCCGTTTAATCCCTTCCGCAAATGGAACAGTGGCGACAAAATCCGGTACAAGCTTCTTGATTTTGCTGTTGTCAAATACCGCGCTTACCGCTTTATCGCCAAGCAAGCCGCCTTCCAAATCCGGATCATAGGTGATCAGGAAGTCCGAAGAAATATGTACCAGGTTCGGTTTAACTCCGGCGGCTGCGCCAATCGCCTCGTAAATCTGATTCCAGGACAACACTTCATCTGATGTAATATGATACGCCTCGCCAATCGCAGTCTGCTCCCCAAGCAACCCCACAAAACCTTTTGCAAAGTCCGAATTATGTGTCATCGTCCATAGGGATGTTCCGTCGCCGTGAACAATAATCGGCTTACCCTTGCGCATGCGAGCAACAATTGAAAAAGGATGAGGCCAACTGTTAAGCGATGCCGGGATCATCGTATCCCCATACGTAAAGGAAGGACGGACAATCGTAACCGGGAAGCCGGTTGCGGCATGTTCCTTCATAAGAAGCTGTTCGCAGGCGATTTTATCTCTCGAATATTGCCAATAAGGATTTTCAAGCGGCGTGGCATGCTCCGTTATGATATAATGCTGCAGCGGCTTCTGATAAACCGAGGCCGAGCTGATAAAGATATATTGCTTCGTGCGTCCCCGGAACAAATCAATGTCGGTCTGAACATGCTCCGGCGTAAAAGCGATCCAATCTACCACGACGTCAAATTGATAGTCTTCCAGCGCTGCCGCGGCGGACTTGGGATCTCGAATATCCCCTGTAATGATCTTCGCGCCTTCGGGTACAAATCCGTCACGGTTTCCCCGGTTGAACAAATAGAGGTTGATTCCGTTCTGTACAGCAAGCTTGGATACGGCCTGGCTGATCAAGCCGGTACCGCCGATAAACAATACATTCATGTCTTATCGCTCCTCCAACCAACATTAATGGCTTACTTCAGTTATAGTGTAAAGCTTAAAAGCAACAGGAGCAATGTTTAAGGTATAATAGAAAAGATAGAACAATAGAATAGGAGATAAGTGATGGATATTGTACAACTCCCATTAAACCAAATCGACGAAGATACGGACCAGCCCCGCTACCAGTTCGACGAAGAAGCTTTGGTCGAGCTGATGCGTAATATTGAAGAAATCGGGCTTCTCTCCCCCATTAAAGTAAGAACGATTGATGGCGGTAGATATAAGATTATTTACGGCAACCGCCGTTATAAGGCTTGCAAACGCCTTGGACTTGCTACGATCCCTTGTATCGTGACGAACATGACCGATGAGCAGGAGATCTATTTGGAGCAAATCGCCGAGAACCTGACGCGTCAAGGCTTCTCTCCGATAGAAGAAGCTGAAGCTTTCAACAAGCTGATGACCGATCCGAAATTCAGCCGATCCGTTAAATTCCTGGCCAGCAAATTCGGCAAACCGGAATCGTACATAAAGAACAAATGCGAGCTGCTTAAATTCGGCAATTCGGTTCGAAAGCTTATCATTGGCGGCACGGAAATTCGCAAAGACCGTCTCACGGAGGACCAGCTGCTGCCGCTGAAGGACCTGCCGATGGAGCATCGGGATCCGTTGGCCCTCATTATGGCAAGAGACGAGATGCCGCCCACAGACGTGAAGAAAATTGCCAAGCTATTCAAGGACAAGGACATCTCTGCCGCAACAAAGGACAAGCTCCTGTACAAATCGGGCCCCGGATTGCTGGAAACCTGGTCTGTGCAGCAGCACAACAAGGCGGAGAAAGCAAAGCCGGCCGAACCGAAAGCACCAAAAGCGGAAAAGATTAAATCTGCCGAGGTATCCGAGACAGGAACAACAGCTGCAGCCGAGGTTATGCCTTATACGGTCAGCCCTTACGAGGCAATGGATAAGAAGCTCAATCAGCTGCTTGCTGCTCTGCCCTCCTTCACCCCGTTGCCCGAAGAAGCGGCTTTAACTTTGCAGGAGCTGAATGCCGAGGAGAGAACGCAGCTTATCAGAAGGATGGAAGCCTTGTTAGAGCAATTGCGCAGCCATACCGAGGAATGGGACAAGCTGAAAAAAATCGCGGCAGCCAATTAATTCGATACGCTCTGCTTGATTTGCCCCGCTGTCCAGATCAGGATCGGACAGATGATCCCGAAGATCATCGCATAAAAGGGCCAAATGCGGAAGGTCTTAAAAATAAGACAACCGTATTTAGCCCTTTTATTGCGTTTCTTGCCTATTGCCGGACAGGATCATGCCTCCTGCTGCGGACCGTATTACGCGCGGTCAGGATCCATACCTTTTGTTTCCCGGCCAAACAGCATCACCGTTAGCGCTCCAATGACAATAGCAACAAAGAAAACAACGAATACGGCATTAATCGTTGTGCCGTTGTCAATCAGCAAGCCTACCAGATACGGACCGATAATTCCGCCAATCCTCCCGAAGGCTGCAGCAAAGCCTACTCCAGTCGAGCGAACGCTTGTAGGATACAGCTCCGGCGTATAAGCGTACATGGCTCCCCATGCCCCAAGATTGAAGAACGACAAGAAAATGCCCGCGGTGAGAAGCATACCGGCCGTACTGGCATTACCGAACCAAATGGCACACACGGCCGTCATAAGCAGATAAATACCGAGCACCGCTTTTCTGCCGACCCTTTCAATTAAATAAGCAGCCGTAAAATATCCCGGTAATTGAGCTAATGTAATAATAAGCACGTATTGAAAGCTCTTGACGAGCGTAAAGCCTTTCAACACCATAACGGTTGGCAGCCACAGGAACATCCCGTAATAAGAAAAGACAACCGTGAACCACAGAATCCACAACGTTATGGTAGCCCGTTGGTAGGGACCCGACCACAGGGAGGCCATGCGCTCGCGAAAGGGAAGCCTTCTCCTGTCGGCCTGCTCTTTATAGCGCGGGGAATCTTCGATTGCCCGTCTTAGGAATAACGCATAGACCGCGGGTATAGCGCCGATAACGAGTGCCATTCTCCATCCGAAATGCGGAATAAAGAAATAGGAGATAAGAGCAGCAAGAATCCATCCTCCTGCCCAGAAGCTTTCAAGCAGAACAATCGCTCTGCCTCTTACTTCAACAGGCACCGATTCGGATACTAACGTGGATGCAACCGGAAGCTCCCCGCCTAAACCAAATCCCGCAACAAAACGCAGCATTGCCAGAACCATTAAATTGGGTGCCAAGGCAGATAATCCGCTAGCTACGGAAAACAGCAGCAAAGTCCATAGTAGAACAGCTTTCCGGCCGTAACGGTCAGCCAGCGATCCGGATACCGCTGCGCCAAATGCCATTCCGGTAGAGTTTATAGCGGCAAGCAGACCAATCTGCTCTGCATTGAGGTTCCAATCGACGCTTAAAGCCGCTGCGATAAACGAGACAAGCCCTACATCCATGGCGTCAAATAACCAGCTGAATCCGGCGCTAAGCAGCAATTTACGGTTTTTGGACGTACGCAGTAACGCAGCAGCTTCACTCATCTGCACAAAGCCTCCATTCTTAGCCAAATTGTTATTTACAATGTGCCCTGGAACGAATGCCGTTATGTAACAGGTAACCCGAATGGGACAAATATGCTCTGAAATAGGATGGGAAATAGAGACTATCGGAGCTGGAGGAAGCAGAAATGGGAAATAAACAATCGATTGTTATCGTGGTTATTCCAATAGCGGAGGTTAGAAAGTTCATTCTTATCGATATCGTCATCAGTACGGCAGCTTACTACGCCCTAATCATTCCCTTTCATTCGTTTATAGCAGCAACAGCCGGAAGCATGACCTTGCCCATGCTGATCCGGCGTACGTTAAAGCTCCGCAGCGGCCGATAGCTGATAAATTCGGTCAGTTGTTCAGCCACTGTGCGAGTGTATGGCGAAGCAAGTAAACATAACTGCTGTTCTGCTGCAGCACTTCGCGGAATCGGTCCGGATAATCCGTGTATATCCCATCAACTCCCCAGCTTAATGCCCGGTCCATGTTTAATTGATAATTAACGGTATACGGGTAAATGCGAAGACCGGATTTTTGAACCTTATGAACATAGGCAGCATTGATTTTCGGAAAATTAGGGCTGATCCCTATTGCGTATTTTTTGATCTTATTTAACGAAACGCTGTTGATCCGAGCTGGCGTGTTGTACCACATCAACTGCAGCAATTCGATCCTGTCGTTCATCGTATGGATTTTCTTTAAGCTCTTAGCGTCAAAGGACTGGATAATCACTTGATTCTCAAGCCGGTATTGGTAGATGGTCTCCAGCAGCTTTTCTTCAATTCCCGGATTATAAGGCGCATCTTTAATCTCCAGAATATAATGCGTTTCCGGGCCAAAAGCGGTAAAAATATCGGATAGAGAAGGCACTTGCTGCTTCGTATACTCTTCTCTGGCGTACATCGGATGATGCTGATTAAACCAGGAGCCGGCATCCAGCTGCTTAATCGCTTCCAGGGTCATAGCCCCCACCTTGCCTTTTGCGTTCGTGGTACGGTTAACCGAATTGTCATGCATTGCAACGATCTGACCGTCCTTCGTAAGCTGAAGATCAATTTCGATGTAATCCGCTCCCGCTTCAATGGCGCTGCGAAAAGCGGCAAGGGTATGCTCGGGAGCGTAACCGGATGCACCGCGATGGGCAATAATAGCTGCATGCTTCGCAAATCGTTGACCGGCTGATACCGCGGGATGCTCCGCTAAAGACAAGACAAGGACAAGAATTACAGCAACAAGCAATCCATGCAGCATATAGAAATAAAAGGACGGAATTTCTTTCCTTCGCATTGCTGAACGCCTCCCTTCCATTGCCTTTAACGTGTCACGGCTTTTCCCTTTTTATGCGATTTGCGGCCAGACCAAGGTGAAACGGCTTCGCCGTCCTTTGGTGGGGAGGCGCGTTTCAGTCCGGAGAATTCTAAGCCATGGTTATAAGAAAAAACTTATAAACTCTTAGAATTGAAAAAAGCCGCCTCCGTAATAAAACGGAAGGCAGCTTTTCGTTTCAATTAATAAGTTGCGCCCTGCAAAAACTTAACGCGCTCACCCATCGGCGGGATTTCGTTCCCCTCGACATTAATCTCGATGACGATAGGTCCCTTCGATTGGTCGAACCAGTCTGTTGCAAGGTCCGGACGGAGCTCGTCCAAGGATTCAGCCTGTGCGTACCGGACGCCAAGCGCTTTCGCAACATCCGCGATGCTTGTCCGCTGTTGGGAGAAATCCTCCAAACAGCGTCTGTACTGCATCATGTGGCCATGATAAACCATGCCAAGACGGGCGTTGTTAATGACGACAAATACAATAGGGAGGTTGTATTCCTTGGCCGTCAGCACTTCCATGCCATGCATAAAGAAGCAGCCGTCACCGGTAATACTGATGACCGGACGAGCCGGCTCTGCAAGCTGAGCGCCGAGAGCACCGCTAATTCCCGATCCCATTCCGCCGAAGTTAATGTTAATATCGAACTCTTGCTTCTCGCGGATCACGATATTTTTAATCGAGTAGGTCATAAATTCGCCGATATCTACATAATACCGGGCATTGTCAGGCGCAAGAAGATTAAGCTGTCGGATCGCAGATCTTGTATTCCAGTCCTCTGTACCCGGACCAGCTGCTTCCAATGCGGCAGCCGCTTCCTTGTACGCGCTTGAGATCTCCTCGAGCTGCTCTTCCTGCACGCCTGCGGTCAATCGGTCGATCAACTGCCATACCGCAAGCTCAATGTCTCCGTGTACCGGATAATCGGTATCGAAATTTTTCCCTAATTCCCGTTTATCATGATCGATGTGAATGATCTGTTTGCCGTTAACCAACCGCTCATCCCAGCTGCTTGTTGCCGACTCGCCTAAAGCGGAGCCAACAATCATTAACAGATCATGGTTATCGCCGCGAAGATAGTCCACCGCCGAATCATTGCTCGCCAATCCGTAGACGCCAAGGGCAAGCGGATGATTTTCCGGGAAAGCGCCTTTACCGCGTGGCGTTGTCGCAACATGCCAACCGGTCAGCTCGGCGAAACGCCGAATCGTATCTTTAAATTCCTTGGAGCCGTGTCCAAGCATTAACGCGCCTCGGCGCCCCGCTTTTTTGATGGCTGCCGCAGCGGCTTCGATCTCATCCGCGCTCGGCTGGACGGGTTGTGTCTTAACCGCCGTCAACATTTCCGGCTCGCCAATCTCCGTCATTTGCATGTTGATCGGAATCGTAATATGTACCGGTCCGGGAATACCGCTGATCGCGGTGTTGTAAGCTTCGGCCAAAACACGCGGCAGATCCTCGGGATTGGTAACGGTCTTGCTCAGCTTGGTGACGGAAGCGAAGATCGGATCAGCATTCAGTTCCTGACCCCCGCCTTTTCCGAATTTCGTAGTAGGGATTGCGCCTGTCAGGAAAATAACCGGAAGCTTCTCGCGCCATGCATTTGCGGCAGGTGTAACCAAATTTGTTGCGCCGGGACCGCTGGAGCCCACGCAAACGCTTGGAATACCCGTAATTCTAGTATAGGCTGCTGCCATATAACCTGAACTTGACTCATGCTTGGCTACAATGGATGTTAATTCTGGAAGTTCATGCAAGCAATCATACAATGCGTTGATAGAGCCCGCCGGGACTCCGAAAATGTATTTGACCCCTTGACTAACCAAAAATCTTAATCCAGCTTCGATTGCTCTCATCTTTTTCTCCTTCTTATCTCTTTCTCTTATTTCTTAACGGTAAATTTGAATACGGAGCCTTCCCCTTCCGTCGATTCGAACGAAATTTTGCCCCCGTGCATTTCAATCAGCTGCCTCGATATGGCAAGGCCAAGGCCGGTACCATTAATTTGATTGTTCACCTGATAAAACTTCGTGAAAATATTTTTCTGCTTTTCCCCCGGAATTCCAATACCCGTATCAATCACTTCGATCGTCATCTCATTGTCTTCCATGTAAGCCTTAATCGTAATCTTGCCTCTTTGCGGGGTAAACTTGATGGAATTAGACAAGAGATTCAGCAGAATCTGCAAAATCCGTTCGCGGTCGGCCCGCATCGTTCTGTTCTCGCCTGCATGAATTTCAACGGCAAGCTCAAGCTTCTTCTTATTGATCAGAGAGTCTACGATATGCGTAGCTTCCCGGATCAACTCTTCGAAATCGAACTCCGAATACGTCAGTTCAAATTTCCCATTCTCCATCTTGGCGAAATCAAGCAGCTCATTCACCTGATTCAGCAAACGTTCGATCGATTTCCCCGCCGTCTCCAGCAGATCGAGCTGGGAATCGTTCAGCTTGCCCAGCACTTCCTTGCGCAAAATATCAACAGTGCCTTTTACGGCCGTGATCGGAGTTCGAAGCTCATGGGAAAGCGTTGCGATAAAATCGCTTTTCAGCTCATTGAGGTACTCGAGCTCCTTCACCAATCCTTCGAGCTTGAAGTTTGCTTGCTGCAGCTCCATCGAACGAACATTTACCGAATAATCCAGATGCTCGGTATGGATGGCATTCGCCAGAGCAGTAGCCGTTACATCCGCAATAGACTGGCAGAATTCGATCTCGCCCGGCTCGTATTCGCGGCTTTTATTCATGGTTGGGATGACTACGTCGCCAAACACGCGGTCCTTTGCGACAAGCGGGATGAGAAGCAGGCTTTTGATGCCAAACATCTCGCAAGCCCGGTGATCCGGGCGCGGATCCGCGTAAACATCCGAAATCGCTATCGCTTTTTTCTCCGTCACAACCTCATAGAACAGCTTGTCTTTATCAATGCTCAGCTTGATATCTTCGCGGTGTCTATTCTTCCATTCCTCTTCCGTAACGCTAACCGAGGAAATATGATAAGGCTCGATCGTACGGTCCTTTTCGTTATATAAGTGGATCCCCACTTCATCCGAACCCGTGGCCCGTTTCATATAGTGGAAACAGGTTTTTAATACTTCGCGGACAGACAGCGACTTGGACAATGCTTTTGTCGCATCCAGCAGCAGCTGCTGCTTGTCCACGAGATTTTTCGTATTTTCGAACATCTGGATATTATGAATCGCAACACTGACCATATTGACGAACGCTTCCGTTACTTCAATCTGTTCGCGGGTCAGATTCATCGGCTTCCCGAAATCATGGACAAATACAACGCCAAAGACCATATCATTCACGATAACAGGAATACCTAAAATCGATTTGATTTTCATTAGCAGCTTCTTATCGTCGTCAATCCGCGGGTCAAGATTAGTGTCGTCGATGTAGTCGCTTGCTCTTCTCTCCAGGATATCGCAGACAAAGCGGTCCTTCTGAGGATCAATCAGGAGCTCCGTAATATCGATCGACATCTTGTTCCCCTTGTACCCGATAAAAGTGCCGTCAGGCTGCTTGAGGAAAAATCCGACCAGATCCGCCTGCGTAATCTCGCTTGCAATGGCGTCTACGAATACTTGCAAAATATCGGATAGCTCAAATTGCGAATTAATTACTTTCGTCATCAGAAATAATTTCTTGAAGCTCTTTAATTCCATCATAAATTTTCACCTATCCATCCGTTTAATAGATCGTGATCTGATTTTTGCCGCTTTGTTTGGACCGCAGCAAAGCCCGGTCGGCAAAGCCAATGATTTGTTCAAAGGAATAATGGTCAGAGCTCTTTGTAATTCCTATGCTGACTGAAGCTTTCGCTCTTTGTTCCACCAGTGATCCGATTGCAAGCTCGTTTACCGTCCGGATAATTTCCTGCGCAGTCTCCATTGCTCCCTGTTCCTGCTGCAGCAATACAAGGAATTCATCCCCGCCAAAGCGGAAGGCAAGATCATTCTCCGGCGAGATAGCCTTCTGAATAATGGAAGCAATTGCTTGCAGAACTTGATCCCCTACTAGATGGCCAAACGTATCGTTAATATATTTGAAGTTGTCCATGTCGATCATCAGCATCGCGCCGTAATCTGCCAAGCTAACCGATGATTCCAGGAGCACCTCGTTCAGATACATCCGGTTGTACAATCCGGTTAAAGCGTCTGTATTCGCTCTTTCGGACAGTTTTTCTTTGTCGCTCATCAAACGCTCCAGCTTCTGCTTTTGTCCCAGGGCATAGCTGACCTTCATTTCAAGCAAATCAAGGTCGTAAGGCTTGGTCAAATAGTCAAAGGCGCCAAGCTGCAGGCCTTGCAAGATATCTTTCTTCTGCACATTGGCAGACAAAAAGATAACGGGTGTATCAAATTCTTCTCGGCTCATCCATTGCTTGCAGACGTCAAAGCCGGACATGTCGGGCATCATCACGTCCAGTAGTATGAGATCCGGACGAATCTCATCGTACAACCGTAATGCCTCAGAGCCGCACTCTGCCGTATGTATGCTGTAATTTAAGGAGTTCAAAAATATACGAAGAATTTGTACATTATGCGGTTCATCGTCTACGATGAGTATCTTTTCACGCAATGACATACTCCAACTCTCTTTCCGATTTCATTCACCTGTAGATAAGGTTCTCATCGTCATTTGCTCATCGATGATCTCAAGGAACAGCGTGACGAGCTGTTCGTCAAACTGCGTATTAACGTTCGTAATTAACTGCTTTCTGACTTCCTCCACATGAAGGGAGCTTCGGTAGACCCGGGTAGAAGTCATCGCATCGAAAGCATCCGCCAGGCTCACGATCCGGACAAGCAGCGGGATTTCGTCCCCCTTTAGACCATCCGGGTAGCCTCTTCCGTCAATACGCTCATGATGCCATCTTACGATTGGCAGAATGTCCTTTACTTCCGGCAGATCCTTCAGAAGCTGGTAACCGATAGCCGGATGCTGGCGTATAACGTCGAACTCGTCATCGGTAAGTCTGCCGGGCTTCATCAGAATATGATCCGGAATAGCCAGCTTGCCGATATCGTGCAGAAGTGCGGCCAGCTTCAACAGCTCGAGTTCAGCCGGGCAAAGGCCCAGCTTTTCCCCAAGCAATGAGGAATAAAAGGCGACGTTATAGCAATGGTCCACCGTGAAGCTGTCCTTCATCCGCAGCGTATTAAACAGGCTCTCGAAAGACTGTTCCTTCAGAAATTGCTTGCGGAAGTAGATCTTGTCGATGAGCTGGTCCATATGCAGTTTATTAATTCGGCAAATTTGAAGCTCTTCGGGTGTTAATGATCGCTGAGATTGAAAACAGAGCAGGAGTGTGCCATACGTTGCGTTACGTTTAATATGGAAGGGATATATCGTGTGGAAAGACGTCTCCGAAAGGGAGATTCCGTCTGTCGTATCATCTAGTCGCAGTGGTCTTCCATCTGGAATACGCTCGAAAAAATCAGCCTGTACAGCAAGCTGTTGAAGCTGGTTAGTATCCACCTGCAGCATGTTGTAAGAATACGCTGCCGGCTCCTGACGCTGTGAATCCTCCATTAGAAATAAACAAATTTGCTCGCAGCCGATCGTATCTTTTAAAAAATGGCCAAGAAGCCCCATTGAATCAAATATGGAGTTTGAGTTAATGACGCTCTTGAAAAATACCGAATTATGCATGCTTCAACCTCTATTTCTCATGAATACATGAAGCTTTAATCCTTATTCATTCGACATATAGTCTTTTTTTCCTTCCTTTGTTTAGAAAAATTTGTCGTTTCATGCGAAGCTAATATTTGGCATCACTCACGAGCTTCTTCCCTTAGCGGCTTCGCATCGGCCGGGATGTGTCTAATGGGGATCAATTCTGCGTCAAAGCTCCCTTCATAATGGAAAACCGTGCCCAAAACGGGGCTGCTGACGATCACGCTAATCCGGAACTTTTCCCGGTCATCGTCATACCACTCGGTTACATCGGCTGTTCCCGTAAGCTGCGCCGGCCAGGTAAACTGAATGAGTCCTTCGTAGAACCTCTGATCCCCCGAACGAATCCTTATTCCTCCATTGCTTGCAGCCGTAATATCCAGATCCACCGCCAAATGCTGCTTATTACCCAGGTAGTCCACGATTCCCTTTCTCTCGGCGCTATAAATCATCGTTGCGTCAAAATGCCGGATGGCCCGTTTGAACTGAAATTTGCGGATCCAGGTCACCGTCTCGCGTCCAAATCCGTCCCGGTAAGCATAATTTTCGATCGTAAACGGGATGCCGCTTCCACCCTGAGGGAACATAATATGCCGCGATGCTCCTAAGGCAAGCGGCAAAGCCGCCCACTTGTTGAACCATATCCGGTCCATGACCCCTTGGCCGATTGAAGCGGTTTGATCCTTGCTGCTGAACCCGAATCGCTCTTGGATGCGAGGATGGAGTTTCTTGAACTCCTCTCCCAATGCTTGTTCGTAGATGGATCTCGTCATTTCTTCATTTCCCCTTTCTTGCGGATGCAATTGGCGGCGTCAGGCAAGTCCCTGGCAGTCCACATGCCTGTCAGGCATAGCCCTGTCATAGCCGCGCTTAACACAAATGGATTAAACGGCTGAGCGAGAAGTGAAGGTGCACAGACCAAGGCTCCTCCGGCAAGAACCAATAATCCGGCTAACTGAATATAGTAAATCCATTTCTTCCGGTGATACGGCAGAAACATCAATCCTAACAGAATTTCCGCGGCTCCAAGCCACTTCAGAGCCTGCAGTTCAAATCCTGGAAACATATTCATGCTTTGCATGATGCTTAGCTCCCCCGCTTCCGGGCACAACCACTTCGGTACAAGACCCTCATACAGCCATAAGAGGCTTAATAATCCCGTACACAAGTAATGAATCAGCGTACGCTGCAGGCTAACTGCCGGCGGGATCCGCTTCTCCAGCCACAACCGCAAAACATCAAAGCTGAGAGCGGTAGCCCAGCCGAATATAGGCCTGAACAAAAGGCGGTCAAACCATTGGCCCAGCCGGCCGAACCGGGTGACATAATCGTATTTCGTAAGGAAGGTAATCGAGTCCGCATTCGGGCGGTACTGCCAATATCCCGCTCCATGCCGGATTAAGGAGATCGGCTGCTCCGAACCGAAGGCAAGCGTAGACAGCCTGGTCCCAGTCCCTTCGCGCGCAGATGATTTCGTCCGACCCGTTCCGCTGATCCGAAGGCCAAATCCAATACGCGTCTCATAGAGAAAAGCCTGCGTATTCCTCTCCGCGTTGCGGGGCAGATACGTGATGCTTGAAAACCGCAAATCCCACTGCTCATGCAGCGCGGCGGTCTGGGTATAGGTCCACAGCTTTTCCATATCGGTATGAATGTTCAATTCCACATAAATCGGTTTTCGTTTCATTGGCAATTCAGCTCCCTTCCCCTACATTCTAGGACGGGAGGCCGGAAGCCGGCAGTTCTAACTTTTTTAGAACCCTGCTATTCGCAGAAAAAAAGGACGCTGTTTTTAAAAGCAGCGTCCTTGCGATATAGCTTTATTTGGGGGGAAGCAAGCCTTTGCGCCGCACCTTTTCCACGGCTTCTTTACGGCTTGTTACTCCCAGTTTTTTCAGCATTTTGTTCACCTGATTCTTCAGGGTGCTCTCCGTCTTGTACAGCTTCTTCTCCATCTGCGGCTGCGTATAACCCTGCTCGATCAGTTCAAACACCTCGCGCTCCGCGGCAGTCAGCTGCTTGAGCTGCTCCTCCCGCTTCAACCTGGCGTAATCCTTGAGCAAAGCATCCATTGCCCGTGGGTGCTGATGCGCGTTCCTTATCACATGGGGGAGCTCCTTGTAGTTGGTCTTCTCCACGTAATTAACCGCACCTGCCGTAAAAGCCTGCATGATCATGGATTCATCCTTCATCGACGTCAGCATAATGATCTTCGCCGGATGTATATCATTCAGCTCGATAGCGGTATGAATGCCTTCTTCCTCGTAGTCCGTCAGCTGGATATCCAGCAGGACAACATCGAAGTCGAGCTGCCGTGCCTGCTCAATCGCTTCTCGCGAAGAAGTGGCGAAACCCGCAACCTCCAGATCGGGCTCGCTGTTCAAATAAGCGGTCATTGCCCGGATCCAGTCGGGATCATCTTCGACGAGAAAGATTTTAATCGTTGCCATGAGAGGATCCTCCTGTTATCCGAAGCGGATGTTTTTAGCGGCGAAATGAAAAATAACGGTAGTGCCTTCACTCTCCCTGCTTAATACGTCAACAGAGCCACCGCTCTTTTTCATCACATTGTAGACGTAAGACAGACCTAGACCAAAGTTGCTCGAGCGGTTTTTCGTGCTGAAGAAAGGTTCAAATACCCGCTCCAGTTGATCAGCCGGAATCCCTTTCCCATCGTCTTTAATTGTTAACCGCACGGACTTTTTTTCTCGTTCCAAGCGTATCGCTAATGTTCCGCCGGTTTCCACGGCTTCAGCCGCATTTATCAATACGTTGCCGATTGCCTCCGATATATGAACAGGATCGCCAATCGCAGTTGGCCGGCAGTCATAATCTTCCTGTACATGGATTTCCTTCTGCTCCAGAAGCCCTTTATGTTTAGCTAAACAGCTTTGCACCATCTCGTCCAGCTTGAAAGGCTTCTCAACAAGCACGATATCCCGCATCTGGCTGTGAATCCGGTTCACCATGCCCAGCATATGCTCCGAAGCTGACGTTATGATAGCAAGATGAGATAACGAATCCGGCGACCGGTCTGCCAGTTCCCGTTTCAGGTTATCCGAGCTGATGGCAATTTTACCGATTTCGTTTTTAATAGAATGGTTAAGCTGTACTGCCCCTGAACTGACTGCCTTCATCGTACCTTCGAGCGGATCCTTCTCAAAGCGCAGCCTTACGCCTAGCACGCCGTAAATAAACGTGCAAATCAAAGCTACGGATAACGAATAAATAATGAACAAGGACACGTAACGGAATGCTTCCAAATCCGGAGCAACAACTGCCGCTATGTTAATGAAGAGCAGCACCGCCAGAATAGTCGGCACGATAATAACAGTTGCGATAAAACGGTTCCGTCTCTTGCGGCGGTTCGTCTCCCTCAATAAGGAGACGATAAGCAATAGGCAGGCAGCGATGTAATAAAAGGCTGCCCAACCTAGCAAGAACCGGTAATTCAGCCGGATTTCGGGCATTAGCGGCGTCGTCAGCATCATCCACGCAGGAAAAACAAGCAGAGCCAGCTTCAAATAGAGCCTCACTCTTTTAACCGTTACCAGCTCGGAATAAACGATGCTAAACACAAGAATGCCGTAAGGCGATAACGTATGGTTCAGCAGCTGCTCGATGCTTGCCCATTCGTTATATCCGAACCGGATCAATACATCCGTTAAGCCGCCTATTGCGGCCGCGCCGAGGAAAAAAGCCGCCCAGCGGTTCATCTCGCTGCGGGGATTGTTCACCAGCAAGATGACCGCGGCTGTCAGCAGCGCGAAGAAGTAATAAATCATCCGTTAGGAAACGGATAATCCCAGATACGCAAGCAACAGAGCTGCGGTATTTACGATCGCATCGGAGTGAGTCCGTTCCATCGCATGCGACGCATGCACGCCGGGTCCGATTAATGCAGCGCGAATATTGCTTCCTCCCCGCAGCGCCGAAGAAGCATCGGAGCCATAATGCGGATAAATATCGACGGCATAAGGCAGCTGATGCTGCTTCGCAAGCTCGACTAGCTTCGAAGTCATCTCGTAATCGTACGGTCCGGAAGAATCCTTGGCGCAGATCGATACATCCCGCTCCGTCGTGGACAAATCATCGCCAATCGCCCCCATATCAACCGCAATAAGTTCCGTAACGTCGACCGGCATATAGGAATTGCCGTGCCCCACCTCTTCGTAAGTGGAGAAAATAAGCTTGAGCGTCCGCTCCGGCTTTTTATCGGCCCGCTTCATCCATTCCAGAAGACCAAACAACGCCGCAACGCTTGCTTTGTCGTCCAGATGCCGGGATTTCACCCAGCCTTGCGGCGTAATCCGCACTCTCGGATCCCATGACACGATATCGCCTACCGCAATGCCGAGAGACTCCGTTTCCGCCTTGCTGGACGTATTTTCGTCGATTCGGATCTCCATGTTGGCTTCGTCCCGCTTCCATTCCCTCGCATCCGAATAGACATGAACGGAAGTTTTGGTAGACAAGACCGTTCCCTCGTACTGCCTTCCGTCCCTGGTATGAATCAGGCAATATTCTCCTTCAATCGTCTCCATGTTGTAGCCGCCGATGGGAGTAATGCGCAGCATGCCGTTTGGTTTAACGGAACGGACCATAGCGCCAAGCGTATCGACATGGGCGGTATAGGCAATCGCATCGGCCGAATCGCC
The DNA here is from genome assembly GCF_037146255.1 of Paenibacillus sp. MMO-58. NCBI lineage: Bacteria > Bacillati > Bacillota > Bacilli > Caryophanales > Paenibacillaceae > Paenibacillus > Paenibacillus sp. MMO-58. The sequence goes on along the minus strand of NZ_JBBCVY010000003.1, from coordinate 22,819 downwards.
GCTGCCCGCAATCGTGATCATTCCGTTCCCCTTAGGCGTACGCTCCATGGTATAACCAAGCTTCGCCGCTTCCTCCTCGAGTCGGTTCATAATGTTCATGCAATAGCCGCTTGGGCTTGGAATCTGAAGAAGCTCTTCCAGAAACCGTAAAATATATCTCCGGTTTAATGTTTTATTTAACGGATTTTCCATGCGTAATCTCCTCCTGCTCATTTCTTAGAATATGCCTTTTCGTGAAAGGCCGTTATGTAACGGAACAGCTTTTTCCCGCTCCCGTCTCCAAGCCAGGCATTTTCCTGACTGAGTTGTTTGTACATCGCCCGGTAAGGCTCCGGCACCCAAATATAAGGATGCTCGTAATCGGTAATCGTGAATCCGTTCCGCTCCCAGAACCGGATGCGCCGCTCGTTTGTTGGCGTATGCTCCGATTCCACTTCAATTAATAGTCCGTCAAGCTGCTTTACCTTTTGCGCCCATTCCGTAATGGCTTCGATCAGTTGAGAACCGATTCCCTCGCCCCTATGCTGACCGGAAACGGCGATATAATCGATAAGCAGTATTTTCCCTTCTCCTGTGAGACCGGATAGCGCCATTGCTTCGACACGGCCCTCATCGGAAAGCGTATGGAGAAAACACGGCATTTTCCGGAACATCCCGTTAATGATCGCATCGGGCTTTCGCCCTTCCTTCGGAAAGGACTGTTCGTACAGCTTCCTCGCAGGCGGCCACAGGGTATTGTCGAGCTCATTCAAGGTCGTAAACAACATTTGCAGCGCTGACTCCTTTTCGCATTTACTTATCTGCTTCTAGTGTACCACTTCCGCCGGTTATTGACGTAATTTTCAAAATGTACGATAGTAATTAAATAATTGTTAGAGCGATTTTTTTCAGTTAGGAGCTTATTGGGTTTATGGCAAATGTTATGAAAACATCCCTAGTCCGTCTGGCCATCGCGGCTGCCGTCGGGATTTGTACCGGATCGGCATCCGCTCTATTCTTGAGTAGCCTGGAATGGGCAACGTTAACATCCATGTCGCATAAGTGGCTGCTATGGCTGCTCCCTCTAGGCGGAGCGCTGGTCAGTTGGCTTTATATGCAATACGGAAAGGATGCGGCAAAAGGCAATAATCTGCTGCTTGACCGGATCTATGGCGGAGAGACCGCTGTTCCTCTGCGCATGGCGCCGCTTGTCCTTTTTGGTACGATTATTACCCATCTGTTCAGCGGTTCTGCGGGTCGGGAAGGCACAGCGGTTCAAATGGGCGGCAGCTTGGCGGAAATGATCAGCGAACGCTTCAAGCTTATCGGCGCCGAGCGCAAAGTCATTCTGCTATGCGGAATCAGCAGCGGATTTGGCTCGGTCTTTGGCACCCCCGCTGCCGGTGCTATATTTGCCCTTGAGGTAGCCGCGCTTGGCGCCATTCCGTTCGAATCCATTCTGCCGGTTTTACTCGCCAGCTATGTGGGCCATTACACGACGTTAGCCTGGGGCGTACACCATCTTCATTATTCGATGGGAACAATCCCTCCTCTAAGCGTTACGCTTCTAGTCAAAATTGCCGCGGCTGCCGTGTTATTCGGGCTCGCTGCCCTCTTGTTCGTCACGTTAACCCATAAGCTTAAGGCCTGGTTTACGAAGCTTCTGCCTAATCCCATGATCAAAAGCTTTGTTGGCGGTCTAATTATCATCGCGTTGGTCTATCTCGTTGGCTCGCGGAGTTATTTAGGCCTTGGTCTACCGTTGTTGCAGCATTCTTTCGAAGAAGCCGCAGCTCCGCTTGCCTTCTTGTGGAAAACGATCTTTACTTCCATTACTCTTGGAGCCGGGTTCCAGGGCGGCGAGGTTACGCCGTTATTTGTGATTGGCTCAACGCTTGGCAGCGCGCTTGCAAAGCTGCTTGCCGTATCCGTTCCCCTGCTTGCCGGAATCGGCTTAATCTCGATTTTCAGCGGGGCAACCAATACTCCTCTTGCCAGCTTTATTCTTGGCCTTGAGCTGTTTGGCCTACATGGCTACGGCTGGCTCTATATGCTGATCGGATGCGCAATCGCTTATTTGTGCTCGGGAGCGCCGGGTATTTATTCCGCGCAGCGTGCGCGGCGATATTTCAAAGAATTGTGGCACTAAGCACCTTTAGGCATCTACCTTCATAGGATGATGAAGGAGATGACAGAAGGCTGCTTACGCACCATGATCTCATTCGCGGTCTACTAAAATTAACGAAAAACAGCCGTAAACGTATAACGTTCACGGCTGTCCGTATGTCTTATTTCCTTATTTGCCGAAGCGCTGGCGGTAGCCGCATTTGCGGCATAGCTCCTCAACCGCTTCCCGTCTCGAGAAGCCGTCAACGAGATTTGTCGCGCGCTCGCCTTCGATAATGTCCGAGAACCGCTGCTCATTCATATTGCCAAGATTGATAACACCCTCGCCGTCGAGGCAGCATGGCACTACGGTACCGTCAATAAGGATGCCTGCTTGATTCCGCATTCCGTAGCAGAAGCCTTTGCCGTCGTCCTCCTTCGCTTTCAGGTCCGGCCATTCGAATTCATAGTCTTGATTCAAATAAACGCGATCTGCGATTTTGACTCCGCTTCCGGGCATAACCCTTTCTTCGATAAGATAATCCAATTCGAATTCGTTCTCAATCATCGACAAGATCTCGCGGTTCCGCTGTCTCTCCGCATTCGTCATATTATCCTGCGTCAAATTCCACAAGCGGAACGAAGTAATCATGTTCGTCTGTTCCATGGCCTCGCGAACGAAAGATAATACACCGCTGATATACCCTTCCTTATCCTTGGAGCCGGCATGCCCGTCAAAGCTGTGAAGCGAGAAGTTCATCTGCCGGAGCGCAGGCTTGGACAGCAGTTTATCTTTATTTTTCTGAAGCAGCGTACCGTTCGTCGTGATATTAACCTTAAAGCCCTTCTCGTGGCTGATATCCAGCAGCTGGTCAATCTTGGGATGGAGCAGCGGCTCGCCCTTCAAATGAAAATAAATATAGTCCGTAAACGGTTTGATCTGATCAAGCCGCTCCGTGAAATCTTCTATGCTAATAAAACCTTTTGCGCGTTCGGTTGGTGGACAGAAGGAGCACGCCAGGTTACAAATGCTCGTAATTTCGATATAAAATTTCTTGAATCTCTTCATGCTTCCAAGCTCCATTCTCTCGCGTTGCTAATCGTCTACCCACCATTATACCATTAAAGTCAATCAGGAGGTTGATTGGATTATGTTTATGCAAGGTCAAATGTCCATTCAGCAAAAAGCAATGATGCTTATTGGCCGTCCTGTCGGAATCTCTCTCCGCAACGGTCAAGGCGTATCCGGGGTCATTTGCAACGTGCAAGGCGGCCAGGTTTACATCATGCAATATATGTACGCCACGCAGTTCGCTACCTTCCATTACAGCTTTAACGATATTAACGATATATTGCCGTATCCAGCTTGCTAACCTAAAAAACCGCGGATTTCGCGGTTTTTTTGTTGCCCTTAGCGGACAATTACGGCAATGATTTTGTTCAATGCCACATAAATCTTCGCGTTAAACGCTTTAAGGACAACGACTCCTTTTTTTACCGTTACTACGCGTCCTACAATTTCTTCACCGGAAACCGTTTTAAGCACAACAAGCTTGCCTTTCTTTTTTGCGGCTTCCAGAATGTCAGGAATTTCAATCGGGAACATCACTCCCATGGCGATCCCCCCTTTCCGCTCTGCTACTCTAGTAATATGAAAGGGATAGGATAGGGTTCGGGCTCTTCCATAAAAAATCAGCGGCAGATCGGGATAGGCACCCCATTCTGCCGCTGTTGGCCTTAAGACTATTCTTTTATAACCGATTTATTAATGGCTGGAATCATATCAGGCGAATATTTACTATATAAGCCCAAGCGCCAAAGAGCTGCACCCTTCAACTGGTAACGCTTGGCTAGACCAAGCTTGTCGTCAATGGATTGCGGCGTTTCCGCACTCAGATCGATGCCAAGCAGAAGCTTGGACTTGGGCACGCCTGCTTTTAAAGCCATTTGGATTGCTTCGTTCACCTTATTATTGGGATTAGGTACTTGAGATGCCGTTCCTGAAGGATTGTATTTGTAAGCCATAAGAACAAGGTCGTCCGCAAGGCTTGCCAGCGTCTTGTAATCATAGCCTTGATATGCGCTGTTTGGCGCATGCACAACAAGCGATAATGCAGCATCCTGCGGAAGCGCATCCTTCAACTGCTTCACGTAGTTATTTAGAAGCTTCTGCTGCTCAACCTTGTCCATTTGGAAGCCAAGCCCTTCAAAGTCTAGAACCACGCCGCCAAAGCCGTAATCCGACAGGGCTTTTGTAATGCCGCTGATCGACTTGGCGCGAAGCGTCTCGCTGCTCATCATTGTCGTGAGCTCGTTTTGCCCATCGAGGGAATAGACCATCAGGTAGGGCTTGATCGACTTGTCCGCGACATCGCTTATTAACGATTGCGGCGTAATGTCGCCGCTGGGCTCTGGGACCCGGTATTCGGAGCCTTCGAGCGTAAAATTGCCGTCACGGTCGATTCGGCTCCAGCCATAAGCAACGGAGTTCGCCGAATTCACCAGATCCCGCTCTGCGAATGAAGATAACGCGTAGAAAGTACGCAGATGCATCGCTTTTTGCGGCGATTTGATTGTTACGGTATTGGCCGACTGACTCCAGCCGACTTGAGCGCCGAATTGAGTGCTGAAAAAGCTTAACGGGATAAGTACGCGATTATTTCGCATCATCGGCGCGGCCGGCAACTTTACGTTCGTCCCGTTTACAACGGCTATGCCGCTGCCGATCTTCATGGACAGCTTAACCGCTTTGCCTTGCTTGCTTCCTTCCGCCGTAACCGTCTGCGTCTTCTCGTCCCAGACGACCTTCTGAAGCCCAAGCGCTTCGCCAATGGTGCGGAACGGAACAAAAGTAACGCCTTGTACGATAATCGGCGGACTATCGAAAGGCAGTTCTACATCGTCTAATAGAATCGTTGTCTTGGCAGGAACGGCGGACGTCGCCGTTGCCGTCACGGCAGCAGCCGATTCGGCTTTTCCTTCGGAGACACCGCTCGTTAACAAGGCAAGAGCCAATACGGCGGCGGCAGATTTGATTCCCCATTGATTAATCACCATAAACCTCCCATGCTCTACCCTTATTCTACCAACAAGTGGAAGCGGTATAGCAACGGCCCTAGTATATCAAATTTTTGCTAGGGAGCACAAATGATAGAATAGTCATGAGAGAATGACGGGAATAGAGAAAAGGACTGAACGGAATTCAGATAGAATCCGTCCAGTCCTTTCTCTATACCGTTAAATTCCGGTGCATGCCGTAATAAAGACCTTCCTTCTTCATCAATTCGCCGTGGGAGCCTTGCTCGGCAATCGTTCCCTTGTCGATGACGAGAATCGTATCGGCATTCTGAATCGTAGACAGCCGGTGGGCGATGATAAAGCTGGTGCGTCCCTCCATCATCTGAAGCATTGCTTCTTGAATTCGGAGCTCGGTCCGGGTATCAATGCTGCTGGTCGCCTCATCCAGAATAAGAATGGAAGGCTCCGCAAGAATAGCTCTTGCAATGGCAAGCAGCTGACGTTGCCCTTGGCTCAGGTTGCCCCCATTCTCCGTGAGCGGAGTATTGTACTGCTGCGCCAGGCGCCTGATGAATCCGTCGGCTCCCGCCATGCGTGCCGCTCTCCGAACTTCCTCGTCGGTTGCCAACGGCTTGCCGTACTTCAGGTTTTCCTTCACCGTGCCGGAAAATAGATACGTATCCTGGAGCACGATGCCGAAGGTCCGTCGAAGGCTGTCTCTCGTATAGTCCCGGATATCCCTCCCGTCAATGAGGATCCGCCCTCCCGTTACGTCGTAAAAGCGGCTGAGCAAATTGATGACGGTTGTTTTCCCCGCTCCGGTTGGTCCGACTAAGGCCGTGCTGCTGCCGGCTTCCGCCTTGAAGCTGACGCCTTTCAGTATTTGCACGTCGCTGCGGTAGCCGAACTGTACATTTTCAAACACAACCTCGCCTTTGGGAGAAGCAAGCTCGACAGCATTGGGAGCATCCTCTACTTCTTCCTTCTGGTCAAGCACTTCGAATACCCGCTCCGCTCCTGCAATCCCCGATTGAAGAACGTTATACGTATTCGCCAAGTCCATCATTGGCCGGACGAATTGCCGGGAATAACTCAGGAAGCTTGCGATAATTCCCACCGTGATCATGCCGTGCACGGCCATAACCCCGCCGACGATCGCTACTGCCGCAAAGCCGATATTGTTAATTACGCTGAGCAGCGGCATCATAAAACCGGACCAGATTTGCGCTTTGGTGCTTACTTTGCACAACTCGTCATTGTCTCTGCGGAAATCGGCAATCGAGGTTGCTTCATAGTTAAAGGCTTTGACAACCTGGAAACCCGTGATCGTCTCTTCGACTTGACCGTTTAATCGTCCCAGCTGCGCTTGCTGGTTTTTGAATAAAGCGCTGGTTCGTTTCGTAATGGTTCGGGCAAGCAGGAACACAAGCGGTACCGTAATCAGGCTTGCCAGCGTTAAAAGAGGACTCAGCACAAGCATCATGATCAGCGATCCGATCAATGCGATCGAGCCTGTCATTAGCTGCGCCGAGGTCTGCGACACGGACGTGCTGACGTTGTCGATATCATTGGACAGACGGCTCATCAGTTCGCCATGCCTGCGGGTATCGAAATAAACAAGCGGCAATCGCTGCAGCTTCTCGAATAAGGTGCGCCGAAGCCGGCTGACGATCCGCTGGGAGATTCCTGCCATCATCCAGCCCTGGAGGAAGCTCAGCGAGGCATCCGCCAAATAAGAAGCGACAAGCGCAAACAATACAAGATGCAGCAGACTGAAGTCAACCGCGCCTCCCCCTCCTACCATCGCGTTAACGGCAACCCCGATTAAATAAGGTCCCAGAAGCATGATAGCGGAATCGATCAGGATAAAGCCGAATACCAAGGCGAGCTGCTTGCGTTCGCCGCTCAAATAACCCCATAGGCGCATTAAAGTCGCACGGAAGTTTTTGGGCTTTTGCTTGGGTCCGCCGCGACCGCCAAATCCGGGGCCGCCCGGACGGCCTCCCATCGGCACATTAACCTCCGAACGCGCCGTGCCATTGCTTGAGTTAGTTCCGTCAGGCTGAGGCATGGTTGTCCACCTCCTTGCCGATCTGCGAGCGATAGATCTCCTGATAAACCTTGCAATCCCGCATCAAGCGATCATGGTTGCCCATGCCTACGATTTCCCCGTCGTCCATTACGATGATGGTGCTCGCATCCTTTACGGAGGAAATCCGCTGGGCAATGAGCAGACAGGTAACATCCTTCGCGTATTCGCCAATCGCGCGCTTGATAGATGCCTCCGTCGCGCTGTCGAGCGCGCTTGTGCAATCGTCGAGAATAAGAATATCCGGCTTCCGGATAAGTGCCCTCGCAATCGAGATTCGCTGCTTCTGTCCGCCGGAGAAATTCACGCCGCCTTGGCCAATCATCGTATGGTACTGCTCAGGCAGTTCCGAAACAAACGAATGAGCCGAAGCCATTTTGGCCGCATCCACGACCTCCTCCATAGACGCATCCTCTTTCCCGATCCGGATATTGTCTACTACCGGTCCGGTGAAGAGCACCGATTTCTGCGGAACGATAGCAATCTTCTCTCTCAACTCATGAGTATCGACCTCGCGAATATTGATGCCGTTAATTCGGACTTCCCCTTGCGTGACGTCGTAGAAACGAGGGATCAAGTTCACCAGCGTGCTTTTTCCCGAGCCGGTTGAGCCGATTATGGCTACGGTCTCCCCGGGCTGGCAGCTGAAGCTGATCGATTTAAGAACGGGCTCGCCTTCGGGACCCTCATAAGAGAAGCTTACATTGTCAAATTCGATCGCACCCTTGCCTTTCAGCTCTTTCACGGCAGATTGCCGGGCCAAGTCCGTCATCGGATTAGTCTCTGCAAGCACCTGCACTATACGGCCTGTTGAAGCCTTCGCGCGAACGAACATATTGAAGATCATTGTCATCGTCGTCAGCGAGAAGAGAATCTGCGTCATGTAGTTAACGAACGCGATAATATGGCCCACCTGCGTATGTCCGTTATTAACCCGGATTCCGCCAAGCCATATAACAGCCACAATTCCGATGTTCATCGTAAGCGTAACAGCGGGGCCAAACACAGACATTACCCGCTGCGCGGAAGTTGACCGAGCCTCATATTGCTTGTTAATGCCGTTAAATTTATCGACCTCGAGATCGAACCGGTTGAAGGCCTTGACCACTCTGACGCCTGACAGATATTCGCGCATAATGCCGTTTAACCGGTCCAATGCATTTTGCACCTTCAGGAACAACGGCAGACCAACCTTCATGTTGAGCACAATCATTAAACCAACGATTGGAATAACAATCATAAGAACGATGGATAAGTACGGATTTAATCGGAAGGCCATAATAAACCCTCCGATGCAAAGCATCGGAGCCTTGACAAAAATCCTCATCATGCCGTTGACGAAGTTCTGGACCTGCGTCACGTCATTGGTAAGCCGCGTAACCAGCGATGCACGGTCGAAACGGTCTACGCTTTCGAAGCTTAAACCTTGAATTTTCTCGAACAAATCCTGGCGAAGCTCTGCCCCAAAGCGCTGGGACACCATGCTGGAGACAATATTGCGGCCGGATGCCGCAATAGCGCCTCCTAGCGTAATCAATAGCATGTATCCACCGAAATGGAGGACCTTATCCATCTCTTTGGTCGCAACGCCTTCGTCCACGATATGCGACATCATGGTCGGCTGAAGCAGATCAGCCAAGGCCTCAACGCTGACGAGCAGGACGCAGAAGGTGAACAACAGGCCGTATTTTCTAATATATTTCGTCATGTGCTGCACGCGAAGATCCCCTTTCCTGTATTCGAAAGCACATCTATTTCAGTTGGCTTTGCCATAATACGAGCGATTTCTGATCGCTCTCCGCCCCAATCTCCTTCAGCAGCTTCCCTTCATCCGTCAGCGCTACCGTTTCGCCGTTCCAGCGTTCCACCACAATCTTCGAGAGATGCTGGCGGCGCAGCAGCGTCATAAACATCCACTTCAGTTCCTCTGCCGACGGTTGATTAGCTGATTCCTGCTGTTCCATCGTATGGATCCGTTTGCCGTTGTTTTCCATCCAGTACAGCCATTGATCTCCCCGTAGAACGAGGAAATGCCCGGGTTTCCTGGCAAAGGAGCAATCGTAACCCCCCGGCCACTCCATCAGCAGGCCAAACGGATTAGCAGGATCCACCGCCGACAGCAGCGTAAGCGATTCTTTTGCCGAGTTTCCTGAAGGAAACGGCTTTCGAATAAGCTCGGCGATCTCCGGCGTCGTAAACTGCATCGTTATCGCTCCGTCGATAAACAAACCGCGCGTCAACGTGCCCCATTCCTCGAGCTTTCGAAGTACCGGCTGAAGACGATCCCAGCTGTAAGGCGTTACCGAGGCAGCCAGCTCCTTGGTAACAATCCCGTACGTATCCAGCAAATGGCGGATCCAATACATCTCGGGAGGGTCCGTGTCCGGAGATGTATGGCCGGATTCCCCTGCATCCTCGGAAGACTCAGCCAGACTGCCTGTCCAGTACCATCTGCCAAGTCCCGACCCGGTTTTTGCCCAATCCTTGCCCTTCTTCAGCGTTAATAACCGTAGGGGGGCAAACTGGTCATTGGAAGCATGACCTTCCCAAGCGAGGTCCAATAGAGCCGTTAAAACCTCCGTCGGAAGCTTCCCGGTGTCTCTAGCCAGCCGGGTAAGGAAGCTAGCCCCGCTCCGCTTCAACAGCTCAAGCAGCTCCGGATGCGAAACGGCTTTCTCTCTGCTCTCGGCCAGATAAGGCTCATAGATCGAACGGCTGCTTGCAAGGAAGAAGGCTACTTTCCCTTCCTTTTCCTCCGGTTGCTTTTTGCCAATCCAGATTACTTCTCCCGTTGCGCACAGCAGATCAAGCTCATCCTTCCGGTAATCCGTTACGCGGGACGGGAAGATAGCCGACTCCCAATGCGATAGCGGCAGAAAAATGCCTTGCAGACGCTCGATGACAAGCTTGAGACCTTCGCTGCCGCGAAGCTGCGCGCCTTGGAGCGCATGTTGGCGAAGCGCAATCTGCGCGCACCAGCGGATTGGAGAGGCCGGCTGCACCTGCTTGCGGGCTTCCCCGATCGACAGCCGGATCATGCGCTCCGCCGCGCGCCGGCTCGACCAGATCCGCTCCTCCGGCGAAGCGGCAAAAGGCGCTTGATCGAGGCTGCCTTCCTCACGCAGTTTATCGATCAATCTCTTCGCTTCAACAAGCGGCAGCTTCGGATAACGCTCGCATAACTCAAGCTCTGTGAAAGCGATCCTGTTGTCGGCATACCGGCGGATAATAAAGGAAGCAGCTTCATCCGACTCCGGAAAAGCTTCGTAGATTTCTATTTCATCGCGGCAAATCCACCTGTACTCCTCTTCCGGCGTATCTTGCGATGGCTTGTAGACGGCTAGTTCCCCGGTATGCTGGAGCTGTTCCGCCCATTCCAGAGCCCTTGTGTCCGACAGCTGAATGATCTCGTCCGAAGCCATATCGCCTCGATGCTTCAACAGACGGATAATATCGCTAGACTCGCGGAGCTCCAGCTCCGGCTCGGACAGCCTTTGCCGTTCCGCTTCCAGTACCTGTTCGGGAATTGCGCTGCGGATAGCCTGCTCGCCGAACAAACGCCCTGCCATCTCCTTGCTTACATTCATCAGCTGCATTTGAATGGCCGGATCCAGCCCGTCACCTTCGTAAATCCGCATATTTACGTAATCGGCCAGGAATTGGGTAGCCATCGGGGACGGATATTCCGTCTCCTTGACCACAACCTCAATCTCTCCATTCTGAATGTCAGTTAACAAGGCGCGAAGATCATCCAAAGATAAATACTCGTGTAGGCATGCCTTCATCGCTTCCGTCAAATAAGGAAAATGCTCGGCATACGGCAAGGCGGAGCGAAGCAACTCCTCGCTCCTCAGCCGCTTCTGCCACAGCGGCGTCCTGCCGAAGCTGCGGGATAACAGCAGCGAGGTTTCGGCAATATGACGGAAGGCAATCGCGAGCAGAGGCGAGCCTGTAATCGCTTCGGTAAGCAGCGGCTCTACGTTAGCCGGCGTAACCCCCCAGATGGTCTGCAGCCAGGAGGAATCCCATTCCGGCAGCACGAATTCGATGCCGTTGTCTTTGGCATTGCCATAGAGCCGGTAAGGCAGAAGCAGCTCGAACTGTCGCTCAATCGCCAGAAGCCAGGTCCGATTAAGCCGTCTGCCAAACGGATTATGCATAATAACATGCGTCTGATTCATCAGATCCCGGTAGGTTTCAAGGACGATGCGTTTATCTGTCGGAAGCTCACAGTTGGATAATTGGGAACCGATTAGCGACAGTAGCTGCTGTGCCGTATAATCATCCATCTGATATTGCCCGGACAGCCAGCTGATCAGCTGATTTTCGTCTTCCCGTTGAAGACGCTCTTCAATCTCCGCGATAAAAGCCCCGACTTTCTTGCCAAGCGAATAAGTCCGCCCAAGTCCTTCAGCACGCCAAAACGGTATTTCGCTAAAGCGGTTGCCCGCCTCGGAAACATAGACGCGGTCCTTGTCGATTCTACGTATCATCCAGCCGTTCATTCCAAGCTGAAATACGTCCCCTACGCGGCTCTCCTGAACAAATTCTTCGTCAAGCTCGCCAAGATGAACCCGGCTGTCCACATGATGTACCGGATACGCCGAGCTCGACGGAATCGTTCCCGCGCCGGTCAAGGCGCCAATCATCGTATTCCGCCGTTTCACGAGTTGATCCGTGTCCCGGTTCCAATCCAGGAGCGGCCGCATAAACGGGTAAAACCCGGCCAGTACCTGCAGCATGCCCCGAAGCTTGCCAGCGGGAAAGCTTCGGTAGCTGTCGCTTCGGGCGATCAGCCTGTGCAGATCGCCCACCGCCATGTCCTGCGCAGCAACGATGGATATCGTCTGCTGCGACAGGACATCCAGCCGATCCCGCGGGATCCGGATCGGCTCAATATCGCGCTCGGCAATTAACTTGCCGAGCACGGCCATCTCCGGCAGCACGCCCCGCTGCCGGGCAACCATCGCGCCGCGGCTGGCGCTGCCGACGGCGTGGCCCGCACGGCCGATCCGCTGAATGCCGGATGCGGCTTCAATCGGGGAATCGAGCTGGATAACCAGCTCGATATGCCCCACGTCAATGCCAAGCTCAAGCGAGGAGGTAGCCACAATGCAGCGCAGCTCGCCTGCCTTCAGCATCCTCTCTACTTCAAGCCGCCGCTCCTTGGCAATACTGCCGTGATGGGCTCTCGCCATCTCGTAGCCGGCATGATCATTCAGCCGTAGGCATAGACGCTCGCATAACCTTCGGCTGTTCACGAAAATAATGACCGAACGGCAATCGGACATCAGCGCAAACAGCCTGTCCAGAATCGGGAGCCATACCGCATCGCGGGTCTGCATGGGCTGCGATTGATCAGGCATCGTTAACGATATTTCAAGCTTTTTGCTCATATGGCTTTCTACAATCGTTACCGGACGCGGCACTAATCCCAGCGGATGAACGAATCCTTCACTGTCCGTCGCTTGTCTCTCATCCAGCCTACTGTCTGACGGTTCCTGCCAGCCGCCAAGAAATCTTGCCACGCGCACAAGCGGCTTCTGCGTAGCCGATACCCCGATTCGTTGAATTCGTCTTCCGCATAACTCTTCCAACCGTTCAAGCGATACGGAAAGGTGCGAGCCTCTTTTATCCGCTGCAAGATCGTGAATCTCATCAATAATCGCGTAGGAAACCGTCTTCAGCATCTCCCTCCCTTTCTCGGAAGTCAGAAGAATGTACATGGATTCCGGCGTAGTGACCAGAATATCCGGCGGTTTCCGATACATAGCGGATCGAACAGAGCTGGTCGTATCCCCTGTCCGAACGCCGCTTCGGAGTCCCGGCCAGCTGGTATCCGATGAAGCGGCAAGCTTATCAATCTGATCGATAAAAGCAACCAAATGATCATGGATATCGTTATTAAGCGCCTTAAGAGGCGTAATATAGAGCAGCCTCACGCCTGCCTGACGCTGCTGCTGCTTCATTCGGGCAATCCCATCGAGACATGGAAGAACGGCCGCTAATGTTTTGCCCGAGCCTGTCGGAGCGGCAATCAGCGTATTGTCGCCTGCTGTAATCGCTTTCCAAGCTTGTTTTTGCACGTCGGTCGGCTCGCCGAACGACGCCCCAAACCATTCCGCAAGGGATGGATGAAAAGAAGATAATGACGAGCTCTGCATGACTTTCAGCTCCATCTGAATATAGTCGGGCACATTTGCTTTACCACTATATTATATCAGCACAACCGGGCAATCGCCAAAACGAAAACAGCGCATAAAAGCACCTTCAGGAAAAGGAGTCTTTCATGCGCCAGCTTGCTTATTTTAGATACAAAATGTATCATAATTCTATAACACTCTTCCACTAATGGGATGTGATGTGCTGGAATGTCTGTCATCCTTCGTTTGCCGATAAGAGGCCTGCTGCTATGGCTGCTTTTCTTCAGTCTGACCGATGCCGTATTTACCGATATCGGAATCAGATTAAAGCTTATAACCGAGTTGAATCCATTTGTATCTTGGCTGTATAATTGGCACTTCATTGCTTATTACGGCGTTAAGCTGATGTTTCCCGTACTTTTCTTGCTAATTTATCCTCAGCTAAGTGCCCGCTTATGGATCCGTTATTCGGCAGTCATCCTGTTCCTGCTCTACCTATTCGTTAACATGTACCATTTACTGTGGGTAGCCCTTGCACTCGTGAACGGCCATCATGGATGAAACGAACGCCAGAAATCGCCTCTCACATCAATGATGTTCATAATCTGAGAGTAAGGAATTCTGAACTCGGGAAAACCTGCAGCATAAGGCGCAATCTCATAAGGCTCAAAATACAAATGCAGCGCATCCTGCGTTACGAAAAACGGTTGATTCGGTTTGATGCCTTTATACGTATCCGGAAAAACATAATCATACTGAGGGTCCGTTTTGATCTGTTCCCCTACGATATCGCTCAGCACTTTCACATAGTCACTGCCCGGCTTGAACAAGTCCTTCAGCGTATACATATCGCCATTCGACACATCGATATGGGCATAGACCTTCGTTGGCATGCCATGTGCTGCCCCGGCCGGGTAATTATACCCCGTCATTTCAATCTCCAGCAGATTTTTCTTGAACAACGTCACTTCGAAATCCCCGCTGTACGTATAGCCAAGCAGTTCATCGCCAGGGATCGGCTTAACCTGGGACATGACCTTAAGCGTTTCGTTCAACCGCTCTTGCGCGGCATGATCGGCGATCCCTTCCACAGCCGGATAATAGACGACATAATCCTTATTCGGCTTATACTTATGCTCCCTGACCAGATAAGGCAGGCGAAGCGGAATAACCGTGTTAGGCTCCCACACGATTCGTCCGTTCCGGTTGGCATATTTAATCCTCTGATCAATATTGACTTGAATCAGATCATCCTCGAGTTTCAAGGTACCGCTCCCCTGGAACTGCGGATACCCTGGGGCCGGATTACCGCTGGTGTTAATGAAGAAGGTCGTGTTCCCGTTGCTGGCGGAAGCGAGTCCTTTTCGATAGGGCTGCACGTCGGTATAGACAAAGTCGGTCAGTCGTTTGCCATCGGAATCGAAAATCGCATACATCGAGCCAAGGAACGATTGATCCGGATTAATCGCTTTCCCAACTGCATATCGCTGCTGGCCAATCGCCATGATATCGTTATAGATCGTCTGTATGACAAGATTTCCTTTTGTATCAATTACGCCGTATTCCGCGCCAAAATCCTCCGCATTATTAACGATTGCCCGGCCATTCTGGAACGGAAACGCCATCGAATAGGTCGGCTGAATTTTTACCGTGCCTTTTTCGTTGATATAGCCATATTTCCCATTCGCCGTCTGTTGGAATGGCAATAATCCATCCCCCAGAACTCCTACAAAAGGAAAATGATACTCCGCTTCCTTTGAACCGTCATGCCGAATTAAGGCATAAACATTGTCTTTTATTTTTACGACCGCATGTCTATCGGAAAAATCGGTAGCATCATCATAACGAAGCGGTATAACCTCTTTACCTGACCGGTCAATATAGCCGTAGACGGTTTTGCCGCCTTCAAGCTGGTTGTTTACCATCGCTCTTCCATCATGCATATCTGCCATATAGGAATAACCATTGCTTGTCACAATAGCTCCTGAATCATTAAGCAGCTTGTATTTGCCCTGGTCGTCAATAACAACCGCTCTTCCTTCCGAAAAAGGAGCAATAAAGCTATAAACGGGTCTGACAAAATATGCTCCTGTTGTGTTAATTAAGCCATTGCCATTATCCGCGCTTACAATAGCAAGCCCATTCGTCTGAAAATCCTCTGCACGGTCAAAGCGAGGGGGTATTACCATCGTGCCAATTCCGTTAATATAGCCCCATCTGGTTCCGCTTGTTGTTTTTTCGGATCCCGGATAGAGAGATATCGCTCTAGTCTCCAAAGACCGATCATCGGGTACAATATTTCGGAAGCCTACAGGACTCCATTCGTAGACAGCTCGTTTCGTTTGTTCTTCCGCAGTCCGCCAATTAATAATAAGATTATTAACCATCCGGCTCGTTACGGGAAAAGCGGTCAGCTCCGCAACACCGTAACCTTCGCCTTTCGCGGCTGCCGCGATCGTCCAACCAACATGGCGGTATTGCAAAATATGGACATAAAGCTCATCTTGCCAGCGATACACAACCGTTAGCTCCGGTACGCCATCCCCGCTTAAATCCTGGGTATAAATCGCATATTCGTTAGGTGGATCCTCCATCATGACGAGTTCCGCCCCCGGAGGCAGTGAAGATTGCGCCAATCGGATAATCTGGTCATTGATCCAGTCCATTCGCATCTGGTCCCCTTTCCCAGCACGTTACATCAACTCACTATTCGTATGCGGGAAATAAGGAGAAATATGACAGGTTTTGGAGTAAGCTTGTACGGCGGATTAAGCAAGTTATCGCTTCTTCCGGAATACGAAGTAGGCAGCGACCGCAATCACAGCATAAATAAGGATGACAATCCCTAATGTAATCATTCTCTCCGTCATGCTCCCATCCGCAAATAACACGGGTCCAAGTCCAAAGAAAGTGACCAGCAGGAATACGATTAGCAGTACAATGCCTAGAAGTATTCTTATGTTCAGCTCCTCCTACTTGTCTAATGTTGGTTCACTGAAGACAATCCGGTTCCCGAATGGGTCGCCGATTCTGCACTCCAGCGTGTTCCACGGCGTTTCTTCCAGTCCGGGCCTTGCGTATTTATATTTCTTATCCAATAAATCCTTATGTAATTCCCTTATCCCGGTCATTTCGATACGAATAGCCGAGCCCGGGCTGCAGTCTCCATGATGTTCACTAAGATGTAGTCTGATTCCCCCCTTTGAGATCTGCATATATATAGGCATATCGGATTCAAAGCGATGCTCCCAATCTACGTCGAAGCCTAGAAAGTCCAAATAAAATTCCCTAGCTTTCGCCTCGTCAAATATACGAAGAATCGGTACCAGCTGTCCAAAGTTCATTATCGTATACCCCCTTTTTTGGTATTAGAATTAAACCAGTGACCATTCTGGATTTCCATAATCAGCTCAACCTTCTTCTCCTGCATAAAAGCATAGGCCTGTTCAATGTCTGCCGTATGAAATTGAAATGCCGGTGCCGTATACAAGTTTTCAGTCGAGTAAATTTTGCTGTCCAACACAATGCTTGGCCCTTCCAACGGCAAGACATAAATATGTCCGAAATAAATCTCGCCATCTGCAGGAAGACCTAGAATATCGCAATACCAGTCGCGGGCATTTTGAACATTGCTTACTGGGATAAAGATACCATTGATTTTATTCGAGATAGGATTCACAAGCATCCTGTTTTCTTATCATGGAATTATAAGGCTACGCCTTTCTTCGCATTGCGCCAAGAACAATATTGTAACGATCAAGATCATGAATATGGACATTCTTAAATTCCCAGCCGCCATGTTCGCCAGTAAAAGGTTCAATCCAGATAATCCCGCCTCTGTCGCGTACCTCTTCCACATATTCATCGAATTCTTCCCAGCCAATATGAATGTAAGTATCCCATCCATAATCTGGGCCGTCCCATTCCGTTGGATAGCTGTTACGCTTGGCAGAGACGGCATTTGGTTTAACGTCCTCTTCGGAAACGGCCTGTTGAAGGATAAAACAAACCTCGTCACGCTCCGCATGTCCCCAATCGTCAATGGAAAACCCTAAACAGTCGCGGTAATAAGCTTGTGACTTTGCCAGATCCGATACTAATCGAACCTGAATGGTCTTGCCCAGTTTAACTCTGGATTTGCGCTGCTCATCTTCAAGGACTTGCTCGCTCATGAGTTCCGACCTCCCGTTCAGGATGATAGATTTACTGATCCCTAAGCAGATCCGATATCAGAATTCCGTTGATTCGGAGACCGGCAATATTGCAATTGTCGATATTAACATTGGATAAATCACAATTGTTAAAAAGGGTGGTCGAAAGGTTGCAGTTCTTGAAAGTTGTTGGTTCATACTGACCGTCGGGTTTGTATTGCGGCTCGCCTTCCTTCGGCAGAACGACATTCGTAAATTGGGTGCCGATCAGATAGACATGATCAATGCTGGCGTGACTCATATTCGCAAGCCTAATGCTTACCCCCGTCATGTTTGCATCCGTAATTTGAATTTCGCTCATATTAACATCGTTCAACTTCATGGCATTCATATTTACGTTATTTATCGAAGTTCTGGCCAGGCTGACATTATCGATTACCAGCTCTTCCGCGCGAACCTCCAGCCACTTCGCTCCTGAAATATCAGATTGCTGCAGATCATACGGTCCAACTTTTAAACTCATCCTCAGATCTCCTCCAATAATAGATATTCAATCTGGTAATTCGATACAGGATCAATCTTTACCTTTATTATCCAAATCATAACACAGAAATAAAACGAGAACAAGTGTTTGCATTTTGTCTGGATTGTGATATGCTTTTCTAAAATATTAGTGGAGGTATGGAGATGACGCAGAATGAGATTCTTCATTCATTTAACTATTTCTCTAGTTGGATCCGCTCATTGGAAAATACGAATGAAAAGTTATGGTTTGCACCAATTGCGGATAACAAATGGTCAATCAGCGAGATCATTGCGCATCTTTTTAATTGGGATAGATACCTTATATCCGAAATACTTCCCGCTGTTCAAATCGGCAATGAAGTAAGTTTCCCTGATTATGATACCTTCAACAAACGGGCTTCCGATTATATACAATCAGGTGTCTCTAAATCGAAACTTATCGATGAAACAGTAGCTACAAGACATCTATTAGTAAAATTGCTTCATGAAATGACCATTGAAAGGTTAAATAGGCGATTAACTGTTAATGGTGTATCTGATTGTCCTAGAACTGGAGCTCATTATTCTCTAATTTATATCATTAAGGAATTTACAGAACATGACACCCACCATAAACAACAAATCATGCGGTTTCTGAGCGGAAACGTATAACCTAGCTTCTAGAAGTTGCGGTCAATTGAAGAAATTCGAAAACTTCAACTCTACGATCTTAAGCAAATCCGTACGCATCCCTTCGCCTTCCATTTTAATTATCATTTGTTTGGCTGTTTCTATGTTCATCGTTACTCTTCCTGTTGTTTCAAAACCATCCGGGATTTCAACGTATTGCTTCACTTTGGCGACTACAAATACCGTATACGTATGGGTGCTCTCCCAATACCATGCTGCTACAGGAATTCTCTCGTCTTCTAATAACAAGCCTGCTTCTTCTACCGTCTCGCGGTCAAGCGCAGCAATGAGGTCCTCGTCTCCCTCAACTCTGCCTCCGACCGTTGTCAGGTTTTGCTCGTATTTGTCCCACACCATAACGATGGAACCATCTGAGGTAACAGGTATGCTATGAATTCCTGCAATCCGTTTGTCCGTTGGCCATACACCAAACAATGGTTTTAGCATGACTGATCAACTCTATTCTTTTGTATATTTAACAGCTTTGACCGAGAGCCATTGAGGAAGTGCAGCTGAAGGATTTTCACGCCAATTGGAATAGCTCTCCACCTCTTCAGCGGTTAAGTTATCGCCTTCGTTCTCTGAATCATCCACCCAGAAACAGCCATTCTCCGCATACATCTCTTCAATTTGCTTGATATGTAGACTAGAGCTAACTACAGCATTCAAAATATCCTGTATTCGCCATTTAAATGTAGGCACTTCTCCAAAAGGACCCGTTAGGTGATAAGGCTTATTTATCGTAAGTGCTTCCTTTGCCTTGATTCCAAAGGGCCGCATGAAAGGATGAATATCGTACATGATATAGATTCCGCTGCTCTTCAGAACTCTACTGACATTATTGTACATGGATTTTAAATCATAAATCCAAACGTGAACCCCATTCGACGTGTAGACCAAATCATACTCATCGCTTGGAAGTTGGGATAAAGTCATCGTATCCTCACAAATAAATTCGATATCCCAGCCATGATGCTTGGCAATGATGGAAGCGTTTTCTATTTGTTTATCCGAAATATCGCAGGAAGTGACTGTTGCACCCAGTAGATGAAACGCAAACACCGCATGATTATCTCCACTCGAAGGAACCAACACACGTTTTCCTGTTAAATCTGGGAAGGCTTCTCTAATCATGCCGTATGTTGTAGGATGAAAAGCGGATGCCGGAGCCGATATGACTTTTGATATCGCCTTTTCTGTTCTATATTTTAAATACCAGGTATCTGACCACTCGTTCCAGCTGTCCCTCACCTTATTCTTGCTGCTCAATCTGATCACTCCTCCAATTCACATGCTTGAAATAGACCACCATTAACGGAGACAGAAGTGCTTATTAGACTAATGATTTGTCTCGCAACGCGAGCTGGGTCTATTAAATTTCCTTCAGCCTTCTGTGCGGCAAAATAACCGGCTAACGCCATATCCGACTCACGAGCTGTCTGCTGCATCGGTGTATCCATCATTCCCGGATCAACCGCGTATACCTGAACTTCATTAACCTGCTGACCCTGCTTTTGTTCCATACCTATACATCGGGAGAACATATTTATCGCGGCTTTTGCTGAGCAATAGAGACTCATGTTTGGTGCAGGGTACTTTCCGGAGCCGGATGAAATATTTACGATCTTTCTTACAACTTGCCAATCTGAGGTTAGCCGAATAAAAGCCGACGTAAGCAGCATCGGAGCTGTAATGTTAAGCTGTATATTTTTCAGAATTTCCTCATCCGTGCAAAATTGTATGTCTCTTAACGGAGTGACTGAAGCCGCATTATTTATTAGAGTTATTGATTTCAAATCATGTTGATCGATAGCCGAAATAAGATCTTGTAGTACAGTTGTAAGGCTCTCTACTAGAGTGAGATCAACGGGGTAAAAGAAGTATTTTCCGTCTAGTGTATTTCGACCGATTTCCTCATTATCCGTTCGGGATAGGCCAATAACCGTGTTCCCTTTTTCTAAAAGCCTTTTAGCGAGTTCCGCGCCAAGTCCGCTGGATACTCCCGTAATGATGCAAACATGATTAGCCAGGTTGATCATCTCCTTTTCAGTTCCCTAAGTTTAATCATATAATAGGTAACCGTACTGCCTACTCCCAGAAAGCAAAAAACAATGGCTAGGAACATTAATCCGCTAAGATAAGCATTATTCTTATCTTCTTCTATTAGGTAAAGCAACGGGATTAAAGAAACTACAAATGCTGCAATAAACAAGATACTCTGCAGCCCTCTCCATTTCATACCCATCCGCTCCTTTGGGAAGTGATCAACTTCATCTTCAACATTTTTCCAGTAAAAACAAGATTAACATATGTCTATGAACCATGCACGTAAAACTTCAATCTATTAGGTTTGGACAATCTATAATGATATACTCTTTGTGTAACCCGAATTGGAAGAAAAAGGAGTGTTCACCATTATAAATTCGAGTAAACTAACCTTGCTTATTGCTTTTATTATTCTAATCGGAGGCTTCATATTTTGGAATCAGGAGCATCAAAAGGCCAAGAAGATGAAATCAGGCTTGCAAGGTATGCTTGGCAGCGCCATTTATCAAATATGGTCTAATTATGATGAGATTGCTAAATATCCTCCTGAAGAAATAAGTGTAGAACGATTAAATCAAATTAATGAGAAACTAATCAGTGTCAGCGCCTATTCTTACCTAGTTGATCAGAAAGAAGGAACAAACCTGATGGTACCTCTTGCAAATGATCTAAGAGCGATAACGGAGTATTTGAATAAACAACTGCATCTTAACCCATCCCCCACGCCCGATGATCAAGAGGTATATCGTTATATGCTCGAAGTAATTTCAGAGATCCTCCCGCAAATTGGTTCTGTCTATTACATTCCTGATCAGATAGAGGGACCGACAGTTGCACTTAAGCCAAATCGCACGGCCGTGAAAAAGATGGTGGTATCGCGAGATCGCCTGAAGGCGTATGCTTCCCAGCTCAAATCAAAGACTGCGGCTGCCGCCTAAGGAACTTTATTCATGAAAAACTAGAAATACGTTCCCATTTCATGCTATATTGCATTAGGTTAGAGATTTTGAAGAAGAGAGGTTACAACATGATTGATCGTACTATTTTAGTAAAATTCGGCGAGCAAACAACCAATGAACAGCTCCAGGAGATCGTAGATCGCTTCAAGGCGCTGAAAGAACATCTGACTGGTGTTATTGAAGTAAATGCCGGCATTAATTTCTCGGATAACAACAAAGGTTACCAGCTGGTCCTTCGCGTCAGATTCGAAGATAAAGCCGCATTGGAGGCATATGGCCCTAACCCGCATCACCAAGCTGTAGCAGCGCTAATCCGTGAGTATGGCCGTGAGGATAGCATCGCAGCCAATATCGAAGTGTAACATAAAAACAGCGGCACGCTTAGCCAAGCGTCCGCTGTTTTTATGAACGAATATACTTTCATCAACTATTTAATTAATAGTACTTCGTCTTTCAAATTCAACGTTTCCCAAAAATCTGCCTCTTTTATATCAGAACATTCAACTGCTATTACGACTTGCTGATTGTCATGTTTTATTTCCGTGATAACACCGGTCAATTGCAAAAAATTATTTAGGGGGACATAAATCTCCATACCTTTTTTGATTTGCCCCTCTAATGAATTTCCATACAATATAAAGTCAGTTTCTCTCTTCGACGTCTTAGTAACTTTAAACTTCGGCATATGTACCTCCTGTAGGGCATAACTAAATTCTAAATATAAGATACAACAAAAAAATCCGATCATAAATGATCGGATTAACATTCGTAAATGGTGCCGGCGATAGGAGTCGAACCCACGACCTACTGATTACAAGTCAGTTGCTCTACCAACTGAGCTACACCGGCATAAAAGTATATTTGCGCCTTGAAAACTGGATGCGAAAGTTTGAGTTCCTTAAGTTTTCCGGTTTCACACCGGGGTCCCCGCAAAGTACTCGGATTTAACTCCAAAGCATTTGCTTCACTTTGTGGGGTATTAATTGTTTATGCTTCCGAAGTACGTTTCCTTCGGAAACGTTGTAGGATAAGCCCTCGACCGATTAGTATTCGTCAGCTCCACACATTGCTGTGCTTCCACCCCGAACCTATCAACCTCGTCGTCTTCAAGGGGTCTTACTAATTGGGAAATCT